>CAMSQM010000087.1 GCA_947062675.1 uncultured Roseburia sp. | reverse complement strand
TACACAAGGTACCACACTCTTTCCCTACACGACGCTCTTCCGATCTCCATATTTTATCGCTGATTGCTATTTTTTTCTTTTTCGTCGTATCCTCGCTCATATTACCCCCGTTTCCGCGCCTGACCCGCGCCTGATTCCATACTCCCGGACTTCCCTCTCACACTTTCCCGTATCTCTTTTCCGTCCCGGACCATCAGCGTGTGTGCTCCGGAATTTCCATCTCCGCATACCCTGCATATTCAGGAAACCCTCCCCGCATTTCAGCCACAGCACGGATGCCCGTATCCGTCTCTCGTATGGCTGTTCTGCGCCGGATCCTTCATGCACAGATGAACGGCTGCGGTCGTAAACGTCTGCGGCAACGCCAGGATACTGGCATCAGGTCCCACGTATTTTCTCATGGCATCCGCCAGTGCCTCCTCAACCGTGGCTCTGGTCTTAAGCCCCATTCCCCTGGCGATTCCGGGCTCCCGCGCTCCCACAATGTAGATGGCGCTCGTGTGCTCTTCCGCCAGATGCCCGCAGCTCATCATGGAAAAACCATGGAACGGGTGAAACGCATTCGCAAAACGGTATCTGCGTATGTACTCTTCCTTTGTGGCAAAATATTCTCCGTAGCGATTCATATCCGGCAGTATATTCATTGAGTCATGCTGAAACATTTCATAGAGCTCCCTCAGATACGGCCAGCGCTCCTCGTGGAACCATCCGTCACAGATGGACGGCACTATAAATACACAGTGATCACTCAGGATTCTCTTGTGGCGGATTACCTGCGCGGATAGCGCCTGCATCATCTGTACAGGGTTCGTGCCCATCCCGTCCCCGTAGTGAAAATTAGTGGGCATCCCGAAAACGACGATATCGTACTTCTTCTCCGCCCAGTGCACGTATGTGCGCCTGTCCGCCATCTTCCAGCTCACCGGCTGCATCTTTAGCGCATATCCCGAATGAATCTCAATCTGCCGCGACTTTGTGTCAAGCACCGCATCACAGCAGAAAAATTTCTTTCCCATCTTTTCTTCCATAAACATGCCCTGCCGGTCAAACTTCTCCCGCATCACACTGTTCGTGGAAACCGGCACAAAATCATCCCGGTGCATTACTTCCGGCACGTGATGAGCCGCAATGCTTCTCCAGTGGGTAATACCGGTCGCACAGTGCTTATATCCTCCCGAATACCCGCCGTAAGGATTGCCCTGGGTATGACCGATCAGAATCGCAACATCCGCATCATACACATATTTATTCATAATGACATGATCCCCGGCTTCCGTGTACCCGAGATCCTCAAGATGTGCATAATCCTCGCTGTCGTGGCTTGTGATGCGCCCGATCGGATAAAACTCTTCAAAAAGTGCATCCCCGAGTATCATGCGCATCTCTTTTACAGTCGCCCGCGGGTGGAGCCCGTTTGAAAACAGCAGAAGAATATCGCTGCGCTTTACCCCCACGCTGTAAAGCTCATCCAGACAGGCGCGGATCGCCACTTTCCGGTGCGACGTCGGCTGACAGCCTCCCTTGACGATATCCGGAATGACAATCACGACCTGATCCCCCTCTTTTGCGAGCTCCGTGAGCGTCGGCATTCCGATGGGATTGCGGATACTCTTCAGCGTCGCCTCATACAGACTGTCCCAGTCCTGCGGCAGACATTCCGGATCACTGACCGTCTCCCCGGGAATAAAAATATCCGTTGTTTCCGGCAGATCTGCTCCCATCATCCCGTGTCCGTACTCAAATTCCAGTCTCATAACTTCTCCTCCCTTATCTGCCCAGGTACAGCCGGATGATCTCCAGATACTCTTCCGGATAAAAACCGATCTCCCCCTGAAAACGGGTCAGGGCGATCAGCCCTCCGTCTATCTCCGGGATTGCCGCGAGCATCGCGGCATTCTCCGCCTTCAGGCCTCCGCCATACACAATGTCCATCCCGCCTGTCCGCTCCTTCACAAAGCGCGCAATCTTCGCTATATACTCAGAATCCGCGGGCACTTTCCCCGGACCGATACTCCACACCGGCTCGTAAGCGATCACAACGCGGCTCTTATCCACTCCCAGGAGACCAGTGTCAAGCTGCCCGCCCAGCACCGCTTCCCACTGCGGCTGCTCCTCCGCCGTCTCCCCGATGCAGTAGACCACATCAAGCCCTTCCGCAAGCGCGCACTTTATCTCCCGGTTCAGAATACGGTTCACCGCAGCCGTATCCGCGACACCGGCCTCGGCGAGAATCCCCTTTAAATCATTCCGTTCCTCACAGTGTCCGGTCAGAACCGCCTCACAGCCGAGCGCCCTCGCCGCGGATGCCGGTCTGTTCGTGGTAAAAGCGCCAAAATTCCCGCTCGGAGACGTATTTTCACGATACACGCCCTGGCAGCCAAGCCGGACGGGACTGTTCTCCTCCTTCGCGGCAGCCGCGCGCAGAAGATGCGCCTCCGGCAGAAACTGTACAAACTCCGCCTCACCGCGGTCATATTTTTTCAGCCCCTCCTGCGTCTGTTCCACAATAAAAGAACCCCAGTCCTGCACCGGTGCCAGCCGGTTCACCCCGCCGGACTCCGCAGGTACGTCAAAACGCTTCAGATTCAGATATAT
>CAMSQM010000086.1 GCA_947062675.1 uncultured Roseburia sp. | reverse complement strand
GTTTATACGCACTGACCCAGAAGCTGGCAAAACCTGCAGTTCCTTTCGGCGGCAAATATCGTATCATTGATTTTCCGCTGTCGAACTGCGTGAATTCGGGAATCGATACAGTAGGTATTCTGACACAGTATCAGCCGCTGGTGCTCAATGAGTACATTGGAAACGGACAGCCGTGGGATTTGGACCGCCTTCACGGGGGCGTACATGTTCTGCCGCCATATCAGCAGGCAAGCGGCTCCGACTGGTATAAGGGCACGGCAAATGCGATTTACCAGAATATTTCCTTTATCGAGCGCTACAATCCGAAGTATGTCATCATACTTTCCGGCGATCAGATCTGCAAGCAGGATTACAGCGATTTCCTCCGCTTCCACAAAGAAAAAGGCGCGGAATTCAGCGTCGCCGTGATGGAGGTACCGTGGGAGGAAGCTCCGCGTTTTGGTCTGATGGTGACGGATGACAACGACAAGATTACTGAGTTCCAGGAGAAGCCGAAGGAGCCGAAGTCCAATCTTGCCTCGATGGGTATCTATATTTTCAACTGGGATATCTTAAGGAAGTACTTAATCGAGGATGAGGCGGATCCGGATTCCGAGAATGACTTTGGTAATAATATTATTCCGAATCTTCTGCGCGATTCGCGCGATATGTATGCGTACCGTTTTGACGGCTACTGGAAAGATGTCGGAACGATTTCATCCCTGTGGGAGGCAAATATGGAAGTGCTCGATCCGGAGCACAGCGGAATCAATCTCTTTGAGGAAGGATGGAAGATCTATAGCAGGAACAGCGGTATGACCGGACACAGAATCGGCGCTGAGGCTGTTGTGGAGAATTCCATGATCACGGACGGATGCCGTGTTTCTGGGGATGTGAAGCACTCTATTCTGTTTGCAGGCGTGAAGGTTGAGCCTGGCGTTGTAATTGAGGATGCTGTGATAATGGGCGGCACCGTGATCAAGGCTGGCGCTGTCGTGAAGCACTGTATCGTGGCCGAAAACGTGGTGATCGGACAGAACGCGGTCGTCGGCGCGATGCCGACAGAGTCGGAGAACGGTGTGGCTACAGTCGGTTCCGGCGTACATATCGGCGACAACGCCAAAATCGGACCAAACGCGATGGTCAACAATAATGTAAAGGACGGTGAAGAGGTATGGTAAACTCCAACGCAGATGCATTGGGCATCATTTTTCCAAACAGCTATGACGGGCTGGTTCCGGAGCTGGTGAGTGAGCGCTCAATGGCTTCGATTCCGTTTGCGAGCCGTTATCGCCTGGTAGATTTTATCTTATCCAGCATGGTAAACTGCGGGATTGACAATGTTTCCCTGATCGTCCGCAAGAATTATCACTCTCTGATGGATCACCTTGGTTCCGGTCGCGAGTGGGATCTGACCCGCAAAAACGGCGGTCTGAATATTGTTCCTCCGTTTGCAGAGAAAACGGTTAAGGTATATAACGGGCGTGTGGAGGCGCTGGCGAGTATTCTCGAATTCCTGCGCAACCAGAAAGAACGGTACGTCGTGATGTCTGAGGCGAACATCGCGGCCAACTTTGATTTTAAAGCGCTGATCGACGCACATGCTGAGAGCAAAGCGGATGTGACGATCGCATATGTGGAGCGTGAGATTCCGTCAGGCCTGATCTCTTCCAATATCGACCATCGTGATTTGTATTATACGCTGGATATCGAGGGTGACCATGTGAAAGAGCTTCACATCAACTCCAAAGAGACGGGTGTGCAGAATTTCTCCATGAATATTTATGTCATGGACAGAGAGCTTCTGATCGGGCAGATCAGCGATGCGTATGCGCACGGTTATGTCTATTTTGAGCGTGACATTATTGCGCCGCGTCTGGATAAGCTTGATGTGCGTGCCTATAAATATGACGGCTATGTGGCTTACATCAGCAGCATGAAGACCTATTTCGACGAGAATATGAAGATGCTCGACGACGCAAATCTGGACGGTCTTTTTGCCGCGAACCCGATTTACACCAAGATTCGTGACGACAACCCGACGAGATATATCGAGGGCGCCAGAGTGAAGAATGTTATGGTGGCTGACGGATGCGTTATCGAGGGTGAAGTGGAAAACAGTGTGCTCTTCCGTGGCGTAAAGGTGGCAAAGGGAGCCAGAGTCAGAAACTGTGTTCTGATGCAGGACACGGTGGTGGAAGCAGATACTTCCCTGGAGCACATGATCACGGATAAGAATGTGACGATTACTTCCGGCAAGGAAATCAAAGGAACCGATACGTTCCCGGTTTATGTCGCGAAGAATCAGATCGTATAAGGAAATCAAAGGAACCGATACGTTCCCGGCTTATGCTACGGAGAATCAGATTGTATAAGGAAATCAAAGGAACCGATGTGTTCCCGGTTTATATTGCGGAGAACCAGGTCGCATAAGGGAGAGTGTATCTGCGGATTACTGCAGAAAATAATAACAGGAAAAATTGCCGTACTTTTGTGCGGTACTCATAGAACAGTATCGGTTCCGGGAAACGGCGTGGCTTCGGCTTTGCCGTTTCTTTTTTCTGCGGATTATTCTGCGGATCACTGCGCAGAGCCGGCTGATTTTATGCCGGTATTGTGACTGTGCCGTTCTAAAACCGAGCGCCGGATGATCCGAAACTGGCGAATGAAAACAGCTAAGAGACAAAGGGGAAATACTGTTACAGCTGGCGGCTGGGTCGTGTATCGCTGCGGTGAAAAACGTCTTGTAAAAAGCCGGTTTGTACCTTATAATGAAAGCACATGACCGCCTGGGGAATTCCGGGCGCCTGGGAACGGTGCCGTGCAGGATTCTGCAGGGCATTGTTTGAGACAACCGGAGGGCAGAGCCGTCTCCGGTCGGGGAGGAGAAGGGGCAGATGGATACAGAAAAAGTAATTGTAATTGATTTTGGCGGGCAGTACAATCAGCTGGTAGCGCGGCGCGTCAGGGAGTGTAACGTGTACTGCGAGATCTACTCATACAGGACGGACATCGGACAGATCAGGGCGATGAATCCAAAGGGAATTATCCTTACGGGAGGTCCGAACAGCTGCTATGAGCCGTCCTCGCCGTCATGTCCGGCAGAGCTGTTTGAACTCGGAGTCCCGGTGCTTGGACTCTGCTATGGTGCGGAACTAATGATGCATGTGCTCGACGGGAAGGTTGAAAAAGCTTCTGTGCGCGAATATGGCAAAACAAAAGTCATGGTGGATACCGCATCCCCACTGTTTCGGGACGTACAGCCTGAGACGATCTGCTGGATGAGTCATTTTGATTATATTTCGCAGGTGGCATCCGGTTTTTCAATCACAGCGCACACAGCGGACTGTCCGGTTGCCGCTGCGGAGAATCCGGAGAAGAAGCTCTATGCGATTCAGTTTCACCCGGAAGTGCTCCACACGCAGGAAGGCACCAGGATGCTGTACAATTTTGTGCGGGGGGTCTGCGGCTGTTCCGGAACCTGGAGAATGGATTCTTTTGTGGAAGACTCCGTCAGGGCGATCCGGGAGAAGGTCGGAAACGGCAGAGTGCTGTGTGCTCTCTCCGGCGGTGTGGATTCGTCCGTGGCGGCGGTTATGCTTGCAAAGGCGGTGGGAGGCCAGCTGACCTGCGTTTTTGTGGATCATGGTCTGCTCCGCAAAAACGAGGGAGATGAGGTCGAAGCGGTTTTCGGTCCGGATGGCCCCTATGATCTGAATTTCATCCGGGTCAATGCCCGGCAACGCTTTTACGACAGGCTGTCCGGTGTGACCGAGCCTGAGCAGAAGCGGAAAATCATCGGCGAAGAGTTTATCCGGGTTTTTGAGGAAGAGGCAAAAAAAATCGGAGCGGTTGATTTTCTGGTGCAGGGTACGATATATCCGGATGTGGTTGAGAGCGGGCTTGGCGGAGAATCTGTTGTGATCAAATCCCATCACAATGTCGGAGGGCTTCCGGATTATGTTGATTTTAAAGAAATTATCGAGCCGCTCCGCAGTCTGTTCAAAGATGAGGTGAGAAAAGCAGGGCTGGAGCTTGGAATTCCCGAGACGCTTGTCTACCGTCAGCCATTCCCCGGACCTGGCCTTGGCATTCGCATTATCGGCGAGGTTACCGCAGAGAAAGTCCGGATAGTGCAGGACGCGGATGCGATCTACCGTGAAGAGATCGCGAGAGCCGGACTGGATCGGGAGATCGGACAGTATTTTGCAGCGCTGACGAATATGCGGTCGGTCGGAGTGATGGGCGATGAGCGGACATATGACTATGCAGTGGCACTCCGGGCGGTCAACACGGTTGACTTTATGACAGCGGAGAGCGCAAAAGTACCGTTTGAGGTGCTGCAGAAGGTGATGGGAAGGATTATAAACGAGGTGAGAGGGGTAAACCGGGTGTTTTATGATCTGACGAGTAAACCACCTGGGACAATTGAGTTCGAGTAGCGGATAAAATCCCGGAAATGCTGATAAAATGGGCGTTTCTGGGATTGCTTTATGCCTGTTGGCTCTAAAATGGCTCTAATTATTTGAGAAATACTGGATTTTGGGCGGGTATC
>CAMSQM010000085.1 GCA_947062675.1 uncultured Roseburia sp. | reverse complement strand
CGATCTAAGCCGACTCCGTGTTCATCCAGTCCGTTCCCGGATATCCCATGGCCGTGAGCACCCCGTTTAAAAATCCGTGTCCGTCAAACACCAGCCTCCACAAAAGCACCACGCTCGCAGCCGGAACCGACAGCGGAACAAGATAAGCGCTTTTAAACAGGGCGTACCGCACGCCATCCTGCGAAAATACCTCCCTCAGGCCGAGCGCCGCTGCAAACGACAGAAAAAGCAGAAGGGGCATGCAGACAGCCAGAAAGCGGATCGTATTTCCCGCCGCCAGACGGAATGCGGTATTGGCAAACACCGTCCGGTAATTTGCCAGCCCGCAGAACCGGTTTCCCAGCGCCGTCATAAATGAACGCTTCACAACATCCAGAAACGGTATCAGATAAAATACCAGCACACCCGCAAATCCCGGAAATACAAAGTACAGCCCGGCCGTCTGCCACTTCCGCCCGTAACGCTTCTTTTTCTTCCTTCCCGCTCTCCTTTTCATTTTCTGCTCCTCTGCCCCTTCCGTCACCACAGCCCCGGGATCTGTTTCCACGTTGTTTTATTCCGCAAAGTAAAGGTTCATTTTCTGGCAGATGGCGGACACTGCATCCTCCAGCGGAAGCGTCCCCTTAAGATAAGATTCGCCCTGCGTTAAAACCGCCTCCTCGATCGAGGCCTCCGTGATGGACGGCATTGTCAGACTCTCCAGAAGCACTGTGAGCTCATCCATAACCTCCTGATCGATATCATCCATCTGATAACTCTTTCCCCCGCCGTCACCGCTTATTGATATCCCAATACCACCATCGGTGCCAAATTTCTTTATCGCGTCCTCTTCCACTTTCTTCCATCCCGCCCGGTTGACCGGAAACCCATCCTGATCCGCGCCGCCGCATTCTTTTCCAAGAAACGTCTTAAGAAATGCCCCGGCCGTCTCCTGGTCATTGCCGGTACTGCTGATTCCCACCATAAGATGCGGCGTAAAGCTCTTCCCGTCTCTTCCGTTGAAATATCCGTACTGCACAGACTCCGGATCCAGAAATGCAAGCATATCCGCCAGGCCACCTGCGGAAACCAGTGTTCCGCAGCCCGCAGCCGCCTCTTTTTCGCCGACTCTCATGGCCCCCACGCCTATCGTCCCGTACAGGGTATCGTCAAACTGATAAGCAAATGCGGGATCGGAATGCTCTGTGGCATCATACATTGTTTTTGCGGCCTTAAGCCAGTTTGTGAGACGCTCCTGATCCATTGTCTGATCTTCCTTAAGCCAGTTTGCACTGTCCGCCTTAAAAAGAGTCCACAGAATTCCGCGCGCCGAGATCTCCGGTATTATTTTCTGGTCCGGATTCTCCTCCTTTGCTCTCCCGACATAATCCGCAAATGTATCAAGGGACGTCCCCGCTTCCAGCGCTTCCTGCACTCCGCAGATGACCACCGGATAAAAGCGTGCCGGAAGGCAATAATATGCGCCGTCCCGTTCATACGCGTTTTTTATATTCGCAAACAGCCCGTCAGACGAATCGATTTCTTCCACAACTCCGCTGATATCCGCCAGAAGTCCTTTCTCAATATAACTGTCCACCGGAAGACCGTCGAGAACCAGAACATCCGGCACATTTCCGGCCATAATCTCCGTATTCAGCGTCTTCACCGCGTCCTCCGCCGTAATCCCGTCATCTCCGCTCCTCCCGATCTGTACCTTCACAAATACCCCGCTGTTCTCCTTCTGAAACAGCGCGACCGCCTGGCGGAGCAGCGTCGAATCGTGCAGCGCGTAAACTGTCAGCTCCTGGTCAGGCACCGCGGATGCCGTCTCATCATAGCGGTATCGCAAAATCCGGTGTCCGTCCATCGTACTCATTGTCTGAACCAGTATATTGTCATCATCCACCATCACAATCGACCTCAGCTCGCAGCTTCCTCCCCCGAGCGAATTCAGTTCCCCGTTGACCAGCTGCTCATTGACACTCGCACCATCCACATGAAAATAAATCCCACTGTCATCCGCATACATGATACTCCCGGGCTCTCCACCGGCAGTAAATACCATCGGGTAAGAGGTGTCTGATGACTCCGAAGCCTTTGACGAGTCCGCCGATGTGACACCGTCGAGCACAGCGTCATCCGGCAGCGCCTCTTTCGTGGCCGTGTCAAACAGTTTAAATTCCCTTCCGGTCGCCACAATCAGCTTCTCCCCGGCAACGGCGGAATAACTGACTGTCTCTCCGCCCAGGTCAATCGGCGTACATTCCCCGGTCTCCATATTCACTTCCTGCATTCCTGTCATATCCTGAATCAGCATTCTTCCCGACGCATCAAACAGCACCGAAAAGATCACGTTTCCATACTCTTTGCCGCTCTCCGGCAGCGCCACCGGAAAGTCTGTCACGCTCCCGTCCGGCGCAATCTTTTTCACCCCGAACTCTTCCTCACCCTCAAATGTTCCCGCAAGCACCGCCGTCCCGTCCGGCGCAATTGCGCTGCCGCTGATCCAGGAACCGCCGATTGCGGCTTCCTGCGTTGTCCAGCTCTCTCCGCCGTCACCGGAGAGAAATACCAGGCACTTCGCACCGTCCGCTTTCGCCACCACCTCAATTTTCCCGTCGGAGAGCTTCCCCATACAGTATATACTCTCCACTTCTTCCGGCAGCGCCACTTCACTTTCCAGAAAGCGCCCTTTTGCATTCCCGTCCGCGCCACTCTGCGCGTCTCCGCTCCCCGGGCCCCCGGTACTCTCTGTGCCCCCGGCCGGCCCGCTCTCACCGTCTCCCCCGCCGCAGCCGGCCAGCGCACCCGCAAACAGCAGCGCCGCCAGAATACCGCCCAGCAGTTTTCTCTTTTTTCCAGCTCTCTTCATTTTCTTCATACTTCCCTCCATGTACAGCTGTTTCCCGGGCGCTCCTGCCATATTTGTACTGCCGAAGCTCCCTGTCTACAGGTAAAAGCATAACAGATTTTCCTTAAAAATTTCTTTAAGGACATATTTAAATTTCTTTCTGGATTTAAAGATTTTTTTAAGTAAATTGTGATAAGATAACATACGAATAAAACAAAGGGAGCATGTGAAGCCATGAAAATTCTGCTGATTGAAGACGATAAAAATCTCTGCGATACCTTACAGTTTCAGCTGGAACGGGAGTCCCATGAGGTGGATATCTGCCACGACGGACGGGACGGGCTTGATTTATTTTTACAGGATGCCTACGATCTGGTTCTGCTTGACCGCATGCTTCCAACCATGAACGGTCTCCTCGTCCTGAAAAAAGCGCGGGCACAGGGTGTCTCCACACCGGTCATCCTGCTGACCGCACTGGGAGAACTTTATGACCGGATTGAAGGTCTGGACACCGGCGCAGACGATTACATTGTAAAGCCCTTTGCATTCGAGGAGCTTCTGGCCCGCATCCGCTCCCTTGGGAGACGCTCCGGAAAATGGATGGAAAATGAGATTTTAAGCTACGGCGATATTGCATATGATACTTCCCTCCGCCAGTTAAACGGGCCGGAAGGTACCATCCTGCTCTCCGGCAGGGAAGGACGCCTGCTCGAGGTGTTTCTGCGCGACGCCGGTGCGACGCTGCGGCGCATGGTCATTCTCTCGCGGGTCTGGGGCGCTGACGCGGAAGTAGAGGAGGGGAATCTTGACACTTATGTGCACTTTCTCCGCAAGCGGCTTTCCTTTGTCGGCAGCACACTCTCCCTGACGACCATCCGCGGCGTCGGTTACCGGCTCAGGGAATCTGACGGCTGACGCTTCACCCTGCACAAAACTGCCCCGGCCCCGCGCCGTCTGCCCCGGCCCCGAATGATCCCCTTTGCATGACCTCACCTGTTTTTCTGCGGTCTTCCCGGTAATTCCCGGTCAGCCGGCACTCCAGAAAGGAGCATCCCCATGTTTCACAGACTTCATTCCCAGATGACCGCTTTTTCTGCAGCCATCACCAGCCTGATTCTCATCGCCATGACCTGTGTCTGCCTTTTTATCTCTGAGGGCAGCCTGAAAGCCGGCACCGACGCCTCCTTTTCCAGCGGGCTGGCAACCATACTCTCTCATCTGCAGAATCAGAGCAATCTTTCCCTGCAGTGGATCAAGCAGGTCCAGGAGACGGATTCCTTCCGGCTCTGCTTCTATGATAACGGCGCCCCCCTTTTCTCCAGAAAATACTATTCCACACCCGAACTGGATTCCCTTGCCGCCCTCGCGCGCAGGGAGGCATTGTCCCGCCATGGAATGGATATCGCCTCCACGAACTCGTCCATCCTTCCCGAACATGTGGAATTTTCTATTACAGACGCACACGGAACCATGTATTATGCGTCCGCCGGAACGCTTCCCAGAAACAGGGGAACACTGGGTTTTATCATTCTCTACTCCCTGGAAGTGCAGCAGCGGCAGATACTGCGTCAGCGGCTCCTGTTTACCGCCGTTGACCTGGCCGCCATTCTCCTGCTCACCCTGTTCGCGCGCAAATTTACCGGACGTATGCTGCTGCCGCTCGAGGAGAACCGGAGAAAACAGATCTACTTTACCGCCGCGGCCTCCCATGAACTGCGCGCCCCGCTCACCGTCATTCTCTCCGGTGTGGAGGCCTTGAAAAAAACTGAGGAGCCGGCACAGCGCCGCCATTTTTTTCAGATAATCGCAGAGGAGGGCGCCCGCATGCAGAATCTGATCACAGACATGCTCTTTCTATCGCGCTCCGACTCCGGCACCTTCCACATCAGCGCCAGAGACTGCCAGCCGGAGCTTCTGCTGCTGGACGCCTATGAAAAGCATGAGCTTCCCGCACACCACAAAAAGCTGTCCCTCTCCGTGCGCATCCCGGAGGAACAGCTTCCCGCCTGCCATGCCGACCCGGAACGGGTGGCACAGATTTTTTCTATTTTGCTGGACAACGCATTCTCCTACACACCGGAAGGAGGCGCCGTCGCCCTGACACTTTCCATCAGCCGGAACCGCTCCCGCCTCCTTTTCACCGTGTCGGACAATGGTCCCGGCATTCCGGACGCGGAAAAAGCGCATGTATTTGACCGCTTCTACCGCATGGAATCCTCCCAAGATCGGAAGAGCGTCGTGTAGGGAAAGAGTGTGGTACCTTGTGT
>CAMSQM010000084.1 GCA_947062675.1 uncultured Roseburia sp. | reverse complement strand
ACACAAGGTACCACACTCTTTCCCTACACGACGCTCTTCCGATCTCCGCAAAAAGAGCACGGAAAATCCATAAAAATAATACGGATGATCCGTAGCACGGATGAAAAAAGAAAATATCCATATAATAAGGGAAGATGCACTGCAGGTATCTTCCTTTTTTGCTGTCTGAAAGGGAAGCGGCCTGTTTTCGTCAGAATGAAAACCTGCAGACACTGTGCATGGCAGGGAAACAGATACCTCAGTGAAGGATGTGGGATAAAAAGCCGGAAGAAATCTGTGCGTGTCATGCCCGTCGGGCGGGGTGTAAGGAGAAATGCATGAAGAAATATTATCATATTGTACAACAGATCACATATCTCGGATTTTTCCTGCTGGCTGTATTTGCTGTCCGCTCTTTTGACGAATCAATTCCCAGTCAGATTTACGTGACAAAAGGCCGGACGGTCTCGTATGAATTTGGTGTTCCGGTCAGTGTGGAACTTAAGGAGAATGACGCCAGCGAAGTGTTTGAAAATCTTTCCCACGCTCCGGAAACCGGACGGACATCCGCACGGAGCGCAAAGGAAAGTTATACAGTTACGTGCAGATTATTTGGCATTTTTCCGGTCAAAGACGTGGAAGTTATGCTTGTCGATGTGGATACCGTATATGCCAGCGGAATGCCGATCGGAATTTATGCGAAAACGGACGGCGTGCTTGTCATCGGTGCAGGAGCCGTGACAGACGCCTCCGGAAGGGAACTCCGGCCGGCCGAAAATCTGGTCAGGAGTGGGGATTATATTGTGAGTGTCAACGGTGAGACGGTCACGGAAAAAGACGAACTGATTGAAAAAATCAATGCATTTGGCGGCGACAGGGAAATTCTGGGGATCCGGCGCCAGAATGAGTATATTGAGGTATCAATCACGCCGGTAAAAAGCACCCAGGGAAGCTATATGCTCGGTATCTGGGTTCGCGATGATCTGGCAGGTGTGGGAACACTGACATATTTTAAGCAGGACGGGCAGTTCGGCGCGCTAGGACATGCTGTCAGCGACGGGGATACCGGAACAAGGATGGAGATGTCGGAGGGATGGATCTATCAGACCAGCATTGTCGGAATCCGCAAGGGGGAGAAAGGATCACCCGGAGAGCTTTCCGGTATCATTGATTACAGCAAAGAGAGCTGTCTCGGGAGCATAACGGAGAATACGCCGCTCGGAATCCGCGGCGTTCTGAGTGGAAAATCCGGTTCTCCCATGGCGGCAGACAGCTATGAGATTGCATATAAACAGGATATACGCATGGGGACGGCCTATATTATATCTTCAATCGGAGGAGCGCCTGAACTATATGAAATCAGTATTGAGAGCCTGGACTTCAGCGGAAATGAGGAAAATAAAGGGATTTTATTCCGGGTGACCGACAGGAGACTGCTTGCCCTGACCGGGGGAATCGTTCAGGGAATGAGCGGCAGCCCGATTATACAGGAGGGGAAAATGATTGGTGCCGTGACGCATGTGTTTGTGTCTGATGCATCGAAAGGGTATGGGATCTTTATTGAAAAAATGCTGCGGTAAACGGCGACGGGAGTTTTCTCTCTATTGACAGAAACGCCGGATTTGCATATAATAATACGCAGACGGAAAGCATCCTTTTCCAGAAAAGCCGGTATTCTGGCCGGATACATCTGCATCAGCACAAAGAGAGGGTGATAGCACAGTGGTGTTATGGCTCTCTCTTTCCGTTTGCCGGCGTGATGTATTTAAAGATGGATGCGTATTTCAGAGAAAAACGGGCAGATGCCCGGGAGAAACGGAGAGGTTATGAGAGAGAGGGAGACATTTGGTTCAAGGCTTGGTTTTATTCTGGTATCCGCGGGGTGTGCGGTAGGGCTGGGAAATGTATGGAAGTTTCCTTACATATGCGGGCAGTATGGCGGGGCGGCGTTTATTCTGATTTATCTGGTGTTTCTGGCCCTGCTGGGACTGCCGATTCTGATCTGTGAATTTGCGGCAGGACGGGGCAGCGGATGCGGAATGGGGGCGGCGTTTGAGCGGCTGGAGCAGAAAGGAACCAGCTGGCATCACCTGAAGTGGATCAGTATCTGCGGGAGCTATCTGCTGATGATGTTTTACACGATGGTGGGCGGATGGATGCTGTACTATGCTTATCAGATGGCGGCGGGACGCCTGTCGGGACTGCAGGCGGAGGAAGTGGCAGGAGTTTTTTCCGATATGCTGGGGAGTGCGCCGCGGATGACAGTCTGGATGATAGTGGCGGTCGTGCTGGCATTTGCGGTCTGCGGGATGGGGCTTACGCGCGGCATTGAGAAAGTGACCAAAGTGATGATGAGCATCCTGATTGTCCTGATGGTGATTCTGGCCCTGCATTCGCTGATTCTGCCGGGCGCCATGGAGGGTGTGCGCTTTTATCTGGTTCCCGACTTTGGTCTGGTGAAACAGTACGGTATCTGGAATGTGGTGTACGCGGCCATGTCCCATGCATTTTTTACGCTGAGTGTCGGGATCGGGGCGATGGAGATTTTTGGCAGTTATCTGAAAAAGGAGCGCGGGCTTACCGGTGAGGCTGCAGGGATCGTCGTGCTGGATACATTTGTGGCCCTGATGGCGGGATTTATCATAATACCGGCATGCTTTGCCTACGGTGTGGAGCCGGATTCCGGGCCGTCCCTGCTTTTTATTACGCTGCCGAATGTTTTCAATAATATGAGCGGCGGAAGAATCTGGGGGACCTGCTTTTTTGTGTTTATGTCGTTTGCGGCGCTGTCCACGATTATCGCGGTATTCGAAAACATTCTGTCTTTTTTTATGGACATGGGAGGATGGGAGAGAAAGAAAGCAGTGCGCGTCAACGTGATACTTATTATTCTGTTGTCTCTTCCGGCTGTGCTGGGGTTCAACCTGCTCTCGGGCGTACAGCCGATGGGAGCGGGAAGTACGATTATGGATGCAGAGGATTTTCTGGTGTCGTACAATCTGCTTCCGCTTGGAAGTATGGTATTTGTTCTCTTCTGCGTGAAAAAGAATGGATGGGGATTTTCCGCTTTTCTCTCTGAGGTCAACGCGGGGGAGGGAGGAAAGCTTTCAAAATCGTTGTGGCTGCAGTATTATATGACTTACGTACTTCCATGCATTATTGTTGTAGTTTACTTAAAAGGGTATTATGACATGTTCAGGGAGAAGGGAAAGGCTGTGCTTGCCGGCTGGATGACGTTTGCAGTGGCGCTGCTTGCGCTGATTTTTCTGGTGACGATGAAAAAGCCGGGGAAAGGAAATGAAAGCGGCTGATTTCCGGAGAATATCTGCGAAAATCAGCCTGTCTGCCGGGTTGCAATCAGATTATTCTGTGGTTGCAATCCGCTTTTTATGTTATAATAATATGGAATGAGAAACAATGGGGGAATATTACTGAAGTAAAAGACAGGGAGATGAAAGATGAAGAGAAAAATCAGAAAATGCATCTGCATTCTTTCAGCGGCAGCGCTGTTATCCGGGGGAATGCAGGAAATGGTCCGGGCGGAAAATGTGGATCTGTTTATGGGACAGGAGGATATTCAGTCCTCAGCGGCCTATAAGGCGGTGGAGAGAAGTGCCGCTACGGTCAGTACACGCGAACAGTTTATGGCGGCGTTACAGCAGCATAAAAGTCCGATTACCGTGGCAGGACAGTTCAGTATTGGCGATGAAGCGGACCCGGACGGACGCATGCGGCCGGTGATGATTCCGGCTGGAACGGTGATTTCAGGAAACGGGACAGGAAGTATCAGCTGCCGTAGTCCGATTCAGCTGGAGGGAGACGATGTTCGCTTTGAAAATATTGAGCTGGTGTTTAATTCATCCAATGCACTGGGCAGTGTTCCTCACAGGGAAATTTTTCTGGCAGGGCACAGTCTGACGTTTGATCGTGTCAGTACATGGCTGAAAGGTGGGGCGGATAGCGGTGGTATGGGTGGTACGGAGGCAGAATTGCTGCCGACTGTTTACGCTGGGGGGTATACCGGCACTGCAGTCGGAGGAAACGCTTCTCTGACCGTTCAGAATTCTGTTTCTGATAAAACCGTGTTTCAGGCTGTCTATATGGGACACGATCCGGGGGCGGATCAGAATGTTCCTTATCACGGGCCGGCAGCGATCAGTCTGGATACGAAGGTTTCAGTCCGGGAGCGGGTGGATGTCAGCAAAAACAGTCTGGCGGAGATTCTTGTCGCCGGTGGAGAAAATGAGTATCCCAAAACTAAAAGATATTATGGAAATGCGAATACAACATTTACGCTGAGCGGAAGCATCATGGATGGTGCGGAAGTGGAGAAGATCGGCAGCATTGTGCTGAAGGATAAGGCCTGTCTGACGACAACGACATCTGCCTTTGGCAACGTCACTCTTCTCCGGGGAGGATGTCTGGATATAAGAGGGGAGGGAAATGCAATTGTTTCCGGAGACTTTTCAGGAACAGACAGCGCGCAGGAGCGGGGAAATCTTGTATTGCATGAAGAAGGTACGCTGACAATTCATGGAAATGTGACTGGCACCACGCAGTTTCAGACAAAGAGCCGTCTGTTTCCCGGAAAATATAATATGACAAGGCCCTATATCACGGCAAATGGCAATGTATCCGGCAGTAATTTTGTGCTGGCCCAGAGAAGCATTGACAGCGGTTACCGGCTGGATTACCGTCTGGGCGCATGGTCTGTATCCAGCGGGGCTGTCCCGCCCGAAACATTACAGATCGGAGGGATAGATCTTGTCAGGGCCCCGTCAGACGTTTCCCTGGAGAAAATCAAATGGAAAGCCGATGCTTCTGTTCCGGACGAAAATACATACTTTGAAATCAGATGGACGGACACGGCAGGGAATCCGGTGAGTAGTGAGACCGTCGAAGAGCAGATGCTTTATGCTGCGGATTATGTTTTCGTGATAAAGTCGGAGTACTGGGAGAGCGACGCGCCGGAAGTTCAGCAGAAAACAGACTGGGGGAATCCCATTTCCCTGGTGACCTCGGATCAGTATCCCGGAAAATATTTTCTGGAGGCGGAAGAAGGGGCAAAAGCGGGGGCATACACTTTTCTGTTCAGTTCCGAATACTACGTGGACCCAATGGATACGGTGCAGGATGTAAAAGATATCAGGGATACGGTCAAAGCGGAGCATCGCGTTGTCTTTTCGGATGGCGGAGCACCGGAGGTTGTGCCGCCCGTGCCGCCGGAAGAAACACCGGATCCCGCGCCTGTGCCGCCGGGCGAGCCATCCGTGCCGCCGGCAGGAACTCCGGTTGCCGCACCGGTGCCGCCGGGGGGGCCGTCCGTGCCGGGGGCCGGAACACCGGATCCCGCGCCTGTGCCGGCGGGGGG
>CAMSQM010000083.1 GCA_947062675.1 uncultured Roseburia sp. | reverse complement strand
ATGCCATGTGACTGGAGTTCAGACGTGTGCTCTTCCGATCTTTCCATGAGGACCTCGAGAATCATGAAAACGGGAGTGAGCAGGGAGTCTTTCCGGAATTCTCCCACCTGAGCTCCAAGAGTTTTTAACATGTCATCACATCCTTTTTTGTTCAGAGTCTTGATTTTTATTTGTTAGTATGCTAACAATATAGTTATACGATAAGGTTTTTCAGATGTCAACCGAAACTTTTATGAGGATTTGAAATTATGGGACGAAACGAGACAGTCGGTTACAAAATCAGGCTGATTCACAATCAGATTCAGAAAAGAATAGAAGAGCGGAAGCGCAGAAACGGGGATGAACTCACCGGAATGCAGCGCTGGATTCTGGGATTTCTGATGGAACATGAGAATGAGGAGATTTACCAGAGGGAAATCGAGGCGGAATTTTCGGTGTCGAGGGCGACGGCCTCCAATATGCTTCAGGTCATGGAGCGCAGGGAACTGATTCTGCGCATTCCGGCCAGCCATGACGCGCGCCTGAAACGGCTTGCGCTGACGGACAGGGCCAGGAAGATGGTGACGCAGGCCAGACAGGATGTGCGGGAGATGGAGGCCCTGTTAAAAAAAGGATTTTCACAGGAAGAGGAGCGGCAGTTTCTGGAATATCTGGACAGAGTGCTTGGCAACCTGGAGGAAGCTGTGCGGGAGGAAGCAGAAAAAATTTGATCTGCACGGCGGGCTGTGATAAACTGGTGGCAGGTAAAAGCTGCGTATGCGGCATAAAAACCGGAGTCATAGCGGTAAGTAATGCGGAAATGAGGGAAAAAATGAACGAAATGACGGTGAAAAATCGGACGATCGGGAAGGGGCGCCCCCTGATCTGCGTTCCTGTGATGGAGGCGTGCAGCGATGCGGTGATCAGGGAGATTACCTATCTGACGAAGAGCAGGGCGGATATGATTGAGTGGCGTGTGGACACATTTGAAAAATACAGGGATTATAATGCCGTCCGCGAGGTGTTTGCGGCTGTGGCTCCCGTGATCGGGGATAAGTTGTTTTTGTATACTTTCCGCACCAGGCGCCAGGGGGGCGCGGGGGAGGCGGACGGCGAAACGCTTGCCGACCTGCATGATCTGGCGGCGGAGTCGGGCTGCGTGGATTTTCTGGACCTGGAATACTTTGAGGAGGAGCGGCCTGCGCGCAAGATCCGGGAGCTGAAATCGGCCGGTCTGCGGGTGATCGCCTCCCACCACGATTTTCAGGAGACACCGCCGATCGAAGTGATGCGGATGCTTCTGGATAAAATGTGCGCCGGCGGCGCGGATATTGTAAAGCTTGCAGTGATGCCGCAGACGAGGAGGGATGTCCTGAATCTGCTCGAGGTGACGGGAGACTTTCAGGAACACAATCCGGGGACGCCGATCGTCACGATGTCCATGGGCAGACTCGGGAGCTTCAGCAGGCTCAGCGGGGAGACGTTCGGTTCCTGCATCACGTTCGGGGTGCACAAAAAAGCCAGCGCTCCGGGGCAGCTGGAAATGAATCGTCTGGGGCAGATTCTGGATATGATTCATGAGAGCTTATAGAGGCATATAGTGGCATATAGTGGGAAGATATGATTCATGAGAGCTTATAGAGGCATATAGTGGGAAGGAGCGGCGGAGGCAGAATGCCAGGGATGAACTTTGAATCGGTTTACAGAGAAATCTTTCCCTTTTGGGAGAAGATCGGGGACGCGGACAGGGAATATATCTGTCAGAACTCATATGCGGTTACTTATCCGAAAGGAAAGAATATTCATGACGGAAGCGAATGTTCCGGTGTGATTCTTGTGCGTTCCGGAAGCCTGCGGCTTTATATGATGTCAGATGAGGGAAAGGACATCACGCTTTACCGTCTGCACAAAGGCGATCTGTGTATGCTTTCGGCGTCCTGTGTGCTGGATGCCGTCACTTTTGATGTGTTCGTGGACGCAGAGGAGGAAAGCGGGTGCTGCGTGGTCAGCGGCTCTGCCTTTGCGGCCGTTTCGGAGCGCAACCCCGATATCCGCATATTTGCGCTGGAAACCGCGGTCAGCCGTTTCTCGGATGTGATGTGGGTGATGCAGCAGATTTTGTTTATGAGTATGGATCAGCGGCTGGCGATTTTTCTTTCTGATGAATCGGCCAGAACCGGTTCGGATACCATTGCACTGACACACGGGCAGATTGCCCGGTATATGGGGTCTGCCCGTGAAGTGGTATCCAGGATGCTGAAATATTTTGCCAGTGAAGGGATTGTGGAGGTCTCAAGGGGAGGCGTCACAATCCTTGATAAGAAGCGCCTTCGCAGGTTAGCCCTCTAACATGGCAAGAATTTCTGATTTCTGCTTTGTGCCGGCCGACTGGCTTGCAACATTCCCGTTTCTGATCACAGCCAGCGTGGGGATGCTTAAGACTTTGAATTTCTGTGCCAGTTCCGGTTCTTTATCCACGTTGATTTTGCCTATCAGGTATTGGGGATTTTCCGCTGCGATCTCTTCCACGACCGGGGATATCATGCGACAGGGAGCGCACCAGTCGGCATAGAAATCCAGAAGCACGGGTTTTTCGCTGTTTTTTACAGTATCGAAGTTGTTTTTGTTTACAATAAGTACGGACATTTTTTGTACCTTCCTTTCTCTGTTTGTCTGATGACAGTGTAACCGGTTTTCGCCAGCAGGTCTGTGATGTGGTCACACAGAGCGGCCTCCGGTCAGGTTCAGAATCAGAAAAGGATAATAAGGACGCTTACGGGAAGCATCAGCCGGAAATGGCGGATGCTCTTTTTGTGCGCAAAATTCCTCACGGAAGCTGTGTCATAACATTTTTCCGGTTTCTGAAACTTTTCGCACACCGGAAAAGTCTATATAGTAAAAGAACAAATGAAAGGTGCGTGCCTGTAATGAAGCAATTGTTGTATGAGAGACTGACTGAGTATATCGTTGAAAATCAGGATCGTTTTTACCGGACTGCCTATAGTTATACCAGACATCAGGAGGACGCGCTTGACGCGGTCCAGAGCGCAGTCTGCAGGGCACTGGAAGCGCACGGGAGTCTGAAGGATGAAAACGCAGTCAGGACCTGGTTTTACAGAATTCTGGTCAACGAGTGTCTGACCATATTAAAAAAGAGGAAAAAGGTTGTTCTGACCGCTGATTGTCCGGAGCAGGAGGAGGTGTATTATGAGACGGAATATGAAAAGGAAGATGACATGGAAAGAGAGCTGGACCGGCTGGGGCCGGATATTTCGGGAATTATAAAGCTCAGGTTTTTTGAGGAAATGTCGCTGAAAGAAATATCCGCCGTTACCGGTTATAATCTGAACACGGTGAAATCCAGACTTTACCGGGGGTTAAAACTGTTAAAAGAAAATATTCAGGAGGAAGATTTATGGGCAGATTAGATGAAATGAAAGAAAGATATGATCAGATTCCCATTCCGGAGGAGCTGAATGTCCGGATACAGCAGGAGATACAAAAGTCGCGGAGATCTGAGGCGGGGAAAAACAGGGCCGGTCATCGGTACCGGTTCAGAAAAGTATTCCGGGGCGCTGCAGCCGCGGCCGCCTCTGCCGGTATTCTCTTTACGGCGGCCTTAAATGCGAGTCCGGTATTTGCAAAGGAGGCGGCGCAGCTTCCTGTAATCGGAGGTCTGGCCCGGGTACTGACATTCCGTTCCTATGAAACAGAAAAAGATAATATCGCCGTATCCGTGGAGATTCCGACGATTGAGATGATCGCGCAGGATACCGGAATCAATGTGGACAGGATTAACCAGGAGATTTTCGATCTGTGCAATCAGTTTGCGGACGATGCTCTCCGGCGCGCGGAAGAATACAGGACCGCTTTTCTGGAGACCGGAGGAACACCGGAAGAGTGGGAGGAACACGATCTGAAGATTACGGTCAGTTATGAGATAAAGCAGCAGAACAGCGATTATATATCCTTTGTCATAAGAGGGACGGAAAACTGGACAAATGCTTATAATGAATCAAAGTATTACAATCTGGATTTAAACACCGGAATTATTGTGACATTAAAAGATATGCTGGGAGACGATTATGCCAGACTGGTGAATGAGACGATCAGGGAACAGATAGAAGAGAGACAAAAAGCGGGGGAAACATTTTTTACGGAAGAAGAGGGGGGATTTTCGGGAATTACAGAAGATACGAAATTTTATATCAATGGAAACAACCGTGCGGTCATTGTCTTTGAAAAATACGAGATTGCGCCCGGCTCGGCAGGAGAGATCCGGTTTGAGGTGGATGGGCAGTCCCGGCAGCATGTGAAGAAGGAGGGAGAAGAAGGAGGTGCCCCGCAGGAAACACTCCCGGGAGCAGACGCAGCGGCGGAGGAAACGGAGGCAGTGACAAAAACGGAACAGACGGCGGGGGAATATGAAGATAATTTTGCGGTGGACAGCCGGGCGGTAAGAGAATTTGCCGGGAAAGTGAAGGATGCGGTCGCCGGAAAAGACCCGGAGGCGCTTGCGGCGCTGACTGCGTTTCCGGTGTATGTGGGTCTGCCGGACGCCGGCGTGACGGAGACCAGAGAGGATTTTTTAAAGCTGGGCGCGGACGCACTGTTTACGGATGAACTTCTAAAATCCGTGGAGATGGCGGATACAGATAATCTGCAGCCGTCAATGGCGGGATTTGTGATATCAGACGGGGGAACGGCAGGAATTAACTTTGGCGTTGCAGACGGGGTGCTGGCAATAACCGGAATTAATTATTAGGCAGCGGAGACCTTCCCGACAGGCAGATTTCTGATATTCCGGCAGGAACCAGAGACAGCAGCTGTGGCCGCGGCTGCCCTGCCGGGATAATCCCCGGTTATCAGCCTGTCTGAAAAAGCTCTACACTGTATCTGGCAGGATTATCTTTGTCGATATAAACCTTCGCATATAAATCTTCTTTTCGCGTAAATGGTGTCAGGACATAATAGTTACTCACTGCTTTGTATTCCTTACCCTCATAAACAAACCGGCAGACAATCCGGCAGCTGGTGTAGTTACCTGCCCTGATCCAGACGGCCGGAATCATGTCCTCTATTTCGGAGTCCATACAGGCGCCTGTATGCTTCAGGTTTTTCAGCTTTTTCCTGTCATATACCAGTTTGCCCATTGAAGCCAGAAACAATATCAGCCATACACAAACATTGATTAACATGGCTATCAATATGGTTGAATTAAAAAAACTCCCTGCAAGACCAATAGCTGATTCAGTCGCTGCTACAAACAAAGTGACATTGGCACATATGGAGAATAAGTATTTTACAGGCTTATAACCGGCAATTTGTTTTTCTTTAAAAAGTCTGGAAATATTTTCCTCCGCTTTTCCTTTGTATTCCTCCGCTGATATATGCTCTCC
>CAMSQM010000082.1 GCA_947062675.1 uncultured Roseburia sp. | reverse complement strand
ATCCGGTGGCGGGCGAGAGCGTTGCGGAGAATACGGTGATTGATGTGGTGCTGAGCAATGGAAAGGGATCCATTGAGGTACCGGATGTGAAGGGAAAGAAAGAGGCGGACGCTGTCGCGGCGCTCCGGGAAAAAGATTTTAAAGAAAATAAGACCTACGCCTACAGCGAGACCGTGGAAGAGGGATATGTGATAGCGCAGGATCCCGCCGGCGGCACTTCCGGAAAGAAAGGTGATCTGATCACAATCCAGATAAGCCAGGGGAGAGAGGCAGTGACAGTACCGGATGTGAAGACGACTTACAAATCCGAGGAACAGGCAAGGGAGATCCTCAAAGATTTCAGCGTGACGGTGAACGGTGCGTTTCACGACACAATCCCGGAGGGGATTGTGACAGATCAGAGCATTCCGGCGGGAAGCAGGGTGGAAAAGGGAACGGCCATCACGATCACGGTCAGCAAGGGCCCTGCGCCTTCACAGTCCCAGGTGGTACAGACGGCCACTTACACCGCCAGTTTCTATATTGCGCTTCCGGGGAATACGGAAGGCATTGCCGGCGCTGATGTCGTGCTCTATGATATGTCGGGAAATGTGCTTCACCAGTGGCTGAATCAGATGGTGGGAGATTTTGACAGGGAAGGACGTCTGAAGCTGACAAAGTCCGGTCTTCTGGTGGAACGGGGAGAAGTCACGGTCACCTGGCTGGATGAGGACGGAGAGGAAGTCGGAACAAAGACAGATACCATTGAATTCAGGAAAGATTCCTAATGGACGGACTGACAGAGGGAAAGATTATAAAAGGAATTTCCGGGTTTTACTATGTGCACACGGCTGAATCCGGAATATATGAGTGCAGGGCGAAAGGCATCTTCCGCAATCAGAAAATCCGGCCTCTTGTGGGAGATGATGTCAGAATACTGGTGCTGGATGAGCGGGAAAAGAAGGGGAATCTGGAAGAGATTCTGCCGCGCCGCTGCACGCTGGTGCGCCCTGCGGTCGCCAACATTGATCTTGCGGTTGCGATTTTTGCCATCGCGGATCCACAGCCGAATCCGGGGCTGCTGGACCGGTTTTTAATTCTGATGAAATATCAGAAAGTGCCGGTGACGATCTGTTTTAACAAGACGGATCTGCTTGCAGAGGGGGAGCCGAATGTTTTCGCAGAGATTTACCGCGCCGCCGGCTATCCGGTGATCTGTGCCAGCGCCAGGCGCGCGGAGGGCATAGAGGAACTGCGAAGTCTGCTTCTGGGAAAGACTGCGGCTGTCGCAGGGCCGTCGGGGGTGGGCAAATCGTCGCTGATCAACTGCCTGCAGCCGGAGATTGTGATGGAGACGGGGGATATCAGCCGGAAAACGAGGAGAGGGCGCCACACGACCCGCCATTCGGAGATTATCCCTGTCTGCCGGGATACCTATATAATGGATACGCCCGGTTTTCAGACACTGGAGCTTCCCGATATTGAAAAAGAGGAGCTGGAAGCATATTATCCGGAGTTTAAAGCGCATGAGCCGGAGTGCCGTTTTGCGGGCTGCAGCCATATCAGCGAGCCGGGATGCGGTGTGAAAGAAGCTCTCGAGCAGGGGGTTGTGGGAAGAGAGCGCTATGAGAATTACATGCTTTTGTATGAAGAATTAAAAAACAGCAGAAAATACGGGAAGAAGTATGGAGGAACGGGATGAACTGTTTATCGCCATCTATTTTATCGGCAGATTTTTCGAGGCTGGGGGAACAGATACGCGGGCTCGACGAGGCGGGAGCACAGTATGTACACATTGATGTTATGGACGGAAGGTTTGTACCCAATCTCTCTTTCGGGGCTCCGGTGATAAGGAGCATCAGGGACTGCACGGACAGGATCTTTGACGTGCATCTTATGATTGAGGAGCCGGGGCGCTATATAGGGGATTTTGCGGAGGCAGGTGCGGATATTATCACCGTGCATGCCGAGAGCTGCAGGCATCTCGACTGGACGATCGAGTCCATACGGAAGCACAAAATTCTGGCAGGAGTCGCGCTCAGTCCGGCCACGCCGCTTTCCGCTCTCACCTGGATACTGCCGAAAGTGGATATGGTGCTGATTATGACGGTCAATCCGGGGTTTGGCGGGCAGCCGCTGATTCCCTATACGCTGGAAAAAGTCCGGGAACTGAAAAAAATTGTGGACGCAAAAGGTCTGAAAACGGATATTGAGGTGGACGGCGGGGTAAGTTTTGATAATGTGGAGGAAGTGCTGGGCGCAGGAGCGAATATTATCGTCGCAGGGAGCGCAGTGTTTCACGGGGATATCATTGAAAACACGCAGCGCTTTCTTTCGGTTCTGAATCCGTGATGGAACGGTGTGGGGGAAACGTATGAAACATTTTTTTGTGGTAGCGGGGGGAAAGATTGAAGATGTATTTGTCTGTCGGACGCTGCGGGAGCAGACTGACAAATTTGTCATAGCTGTGGATTCGGGAATGGAGTTCTTTTACCGGAGCTGGATAAAGCCGGATGTCATAGTTGGGGATTTTGACTCTGTGGGAGCCGAAGTGTTCTCATATTTCAGATCGCAGCCGGATATCCGCTGGAAGGAGCTGGAACCCGTCAAGGATGAGACTGACACAGAGGCTGCGGTCCGTCTGGCTCTGGCGATGGGGGCGGAGGAGATCACACTGCTCGGGGCGACCGGCAGCCGCATGGATCATGCGCTCGGAAATATCGGTCTGCTTGGCATCGGGCTTGAGGCGGGCGTGCCGATGGATATCCGCGATGCGCGCAACCGCATCCGCATGACTGACAAGGATCTTGTCATACGCAGGGAGGAACAGGCCGGTACCTATGTTTCACTGCTCCCCTGTGCCGGCGCGGTGGAGCACCTGACGCTGACGGGATTTAAATATCCGCTGACAGATTACTGCCTGACAGGCTTTTCCTCGCTGGGAATCAGTAATCAGATTGCAGAGGAGGAGGGGCGTATCGCGTTTAAGGGTGGAATCCTCCTGGTGATCGAGTCGCGCGATGCCCTGTGAGACACTTATGAGAAGTGCGCAATGGGAATAAAGGGGGTTTTATGAAAAAAATTTTCACCAGATATCTCTGCGTGTATATGCTGGCAGCATTTCTTTTTACAATCGTGGCTGTGTTTTCGCTTGAGACGGTTGTAAATCACGGCGCTAAAGTGTCTGCCAGCAGGGAAAAACTGGAGGAGGTCAGGGAAAAGCTGGAGAGGAACGAGGAAAACATCACACGGCTGACGGAAAACTTAAGCGCGGCCAGCCTTGTAAAAACGAGGGCGTTTGCGGATTTGCTCGCGGAAAATCCTTCGATTGCAGAGAGTAAGGAGATGCTGAATGCAATCAGGGACAGACTAATGGTGAATGAGTTACATATTATTGATGAGAACGGAATTATTACCAGCAGTACCATCGATGCCTATGTCGGATTTGATATGAAAAGCGGGGAGCAGTCCCTGGCATTTATGGAGATTGTCCGCGATCCGTCCCTTGAAATAGTTCAGGAACCGCAGATGAATGCGGCCGAAGGTATTGTGATGCAGTATATCGGCGTGGCGCGCAGGGACGCGGCGGGGCTGGTGCAGGCGGGGATACGCCCTGAGGTACTGGAGGACATGCTTTCTGATACAGCCATCGATGTGGTTCTGCGGGAAATAGAATTCGGGGACAGCGGGTATATCTATGCGATTGATGCGGACAGCGGGGATCTTCTGGCGCATCCGGACGCTGCCCTGACCGGAACGGCTGCCGTGGATGCGGGATTTTCAGCCGGTTTTACCGGAAGCGGAAAAGCGAAGGTTAACGGGGTGAAGGGCTATTACCTGGCAGAAGAGAACGGAGGCCGGATTATCGGGACATTTCTGCCGGCGGGAGAGTATTATGCAAACCGCCAGAGCCAGACGATGGTGGTCTCCCTAAGTATGCTGGTGATTTTCGGTATCCTGCTGATTATGATCAGCAGGATGGTGGATCAGAAAATTGTGAGTGGAATTGACAGGATTACACGTTTCACACAGGCGATTGCCGGAGGCGATTTCGGGATAACCATTCAGGAGGAGGGCAATCCGGAATTTGTTCTGCTGTCTGAGAGCATCAATAAAATGGTGGAAAATATCTCCCGGAACATGAAAGAAAATGAGCATCTTTTAAGACAGCAGGAAGGCGATATGGAAAACAGCCGCGCGGTGATTCAGAATATAAAAAATGCCTGTGTGGAGCTGGGGAATGTATCGGGTGAGACGCTGGAGAACGCAGATGAAATATATAACGGCACCGGTGAGCAGGCGCAGGCGGTAGAGGATCTCCGGCAGATTATGGACCGGCTGACGGCAGAGCTTAGTGACAGTATGGATGCCGCTGCCGGTGTGACGGCATCCACGGAAAACACGGCTGAACGCATAGAACAGACACAGAAACAGATGTTTCTGCTGAAAGATTCCATGCAGAAAATCAGCGAAATGTCCGTTGAAATCGAAAAAATTATCGGGGAAATCAATTCGATTGCGCAGCAGACCAACATGCTCTCCCTGAATGCATCCATTGAAGCGGCACGTGCAGGCGAAATGGGCAGGGGGTTTGCCGTGGTGGCCACGCAGGTAGGTGAGCTTGCGGCCAGAAGTGCGCAGGCTGCGCAGGAGACAAATGAACTGATCACGAACTCCATAAGAGCAGTGGAAAACGGCAGACTGATCACGGATCAGACGGCGGAGATATTCAGTGCAACTGCGGACAACATCGCGGAGGCAAACCGCGGAGTGGAGAAGATTGCGGATAAGGTAAGGGAAAATGTGAATACCGTTGCAGATGCAGTAAACCAGATTACAAGAATTTCCAGCGTGGTGGAGAAAAATGTGCAGATTTCCCGGAATACCAGAGAGGCATCCTCTGATATGGCGGAGATAACGGGAAGACTCAGAGAGATGGTTGACTGAATTTATTTAAACGGATATTTGTGAAAGTGAATTGTCCGTAAAGCAGGTATTGCAGAAAAGAAAGAATAGCCGGTGCAGAAAAATCCGGGCCCGTTTTCTCAGGGCCCGGCGTACAGGGCTTAATCGATTCCGCCAGAGAATTATATTTAATTTATGGATTAATTTAAGACTAAATTGTAATACCAGAGAATCCTTTCTGCTGAAATTTCGTCAAAAAGAATATACGGATCAACTATGGAGGAATGACTGTTTCTGTCGCGATTCTGCATATGTAAAACAAATATGTAATGATTTTTTCTGAATAGATCATAGTTTTTTATATCAGGATTTAATGCGATATCTGTAATAGTAAGCTGATATGGATAATTGAAAAATAAATGGGTTAAGTATGTTAAAACCGCGCCGGTAAAGATGCTGCACAGTTCCTGTAACAGTGAGTTTAAAATCATGTCTTCATCGGCGGTTTCAAATTCCCGGGAATCCTTACCCAGACTCTTTAGAAAATCCCTGATTGAATTTTCATAAAAGTGCAGATATATTTTTCCGGATAATATCCCCTGAAATTCAGAGATAAGATTACAGGATGAAT
>CAMSQM010000081.1 GCA_947062675.1 uncultured Roseburia sp. | reverse complement strand
CGCTGGTCAGGCCGTTTAACCGCCGGATATCATCGACGGTGGTGCCGTAGCGCTGTGCGATCAGCCAGAGACTGTCTCCGGGACGCACGGTGTATTCAATAGTTCCCGGAGAAGGAACGATCTGTCCGATTCCGTGGTAGATATCATATAGCTTCTTCCAGGTGAGAGGGCCCACCATGCCGTCCGGTTCCAGCTGGACCGCCTGCTGGAATGCGATCACCGCCTGTCTGGTTCCGCTGCCGAAAATGCCGTCCTGTGCCGGGGCCGGGATGGAGGGGTAGTATTCTGACATCACATTTAAGAGGTACTGGAGTGTGATGACGTCCTGCCCCTTTGAGCCCTGCCGCAGTACCTGGCCTGGCGGGACGGTTCCGATCCCTAAAGTGGTGCCTTCGCTGTCCAGCTCTGCCAGCCTTGTCACCGCGGTATAGAGGCTGGACATTTTGTACCAGGTGGCTCTGCCGGCGATGCCGTCCGGCGTGAGATTGAAAATATTCTGAAATTTTGTCACCGCCGCCTTTGTACTGTTTCCGAACACACCTTTTTCGTCGGTGATGGCGGGAATTGCCGGGTAATTCCGCCGGATTCTTGTCAGCCATGTCTGGAGGGTTTCCACATCGAGTCCCGAGCTGCCGGTTTTTAAGGGGGTTCCGGGATAGGAGGACAGGACGCCGGTGACGATGTCCGTGCTGACGATCTCGATATCGCGCGGATAGTAGGAGCGCAGAATCTGAAGAGGGCTGCGTCCCTGTTCGGCAAGCGTGACGGTTCCCCACTGGGAAAGGCCCTCACAGGTTGCGGTGGTTCCGTTGCAGAAGGAGGTAAAATACGGCGCGTTCTGCCCCTGCCTGCGCACGTATTCGTTGAAAATTTCATTTACTATCCGGCTGACTGAATCATAGACCGGGCGGCCGTATACGAAATACTGGTCATAGGCGGTGCTGTTTGTGATGTCGAAGCTGTAGCCGCGGCTTCTGTACCACTCGGTGTAGACACGGTTGAGAGCAAATGTGATGATCGCGTAGATATTTGCCCTCAGAGCGGCATCGGGCCAGGTGGGGTAGATTTCGCTGCTGGCCACGTTTTTCACATAATCGGGAAAAGACACCTGCACGTTCCCTGCATTCTGGGAGGGAGTGCCGAGGTGTACCGTGATGGGATTCGGGATCGCGACCTGGCGGAGCACATAGGTGCTCTGCGCGGCGCCTTCCTGATTCCGCGGTTCCTGCATTGCGACGGCCGGTTTTCCGATGGTAATTTCCGTCGCGCGGGGATTGCGGTCCAGCGCGTCCGCAGGCACGGGGGCGAGCGGCAGGACCGCTGTTTCTCCCTCAAAAATGGGAATATCCGTGATGTAGAGAGGGTGGAATCCGGACGCCTGTGCGAGTACATTGTAACTGTAATACGGGGTTCCGGTAAAATACGGGTTCTGTGAGAAGCTTTTGTCAAGTGTCTCGAGAGGGACGGGTCCGGCCTCCCCGTTTTCATCTGTCGTCAGCGTGTAGACCGTGTTCCCGGACAGGCTGAGAATCCGGATCTGTATGCCGCTTAACGGGACCGCGTCGTGAGCGGTCCGCGCTTCCATGAGCAGGTAACCGATTGCCATAACTGTAACTGGCTCCTTTCTGGTATCTTTAAATATGTATTCCGGAAACAGCGTTTTATGTTTCCTGTGCAGATTCGTCCGGGCCGTCCGGCCTGTCACAAATTTTTTTCTTAAATTTTTCTGAATGACTTGAAATTTTTTTCTTTTTCTGTTATTATGATTAAGCTGTTTCTGATAGCAGAGGAACGGCACAGGCAACCGTAGTCTAACGGATAGAACACCGGACTCCGACTCCGGCAATGCGGGTTCGATTCCCGCCGGGTGCATTTTACTGGAAAGGCGCGCGGAATTTATGCCTCCGCGCGGCATAAGACTGACAGAATAGCGTATCTGCTAATGGCAGGTATGGCTGTTTTTTTATACCTGAATTTCAGGAGAATATGGCTGCAGAGTGACAGATTCCGGACCGGTGTCCGGACGGTGAGATGAGAAAGGTACGGTGGACAGATAGATGGAATCCCGGAAGATGAATGAGGAACCGAACAAAGATGGTTTTGAGGGAGTACTTGGCTTTATACGGAAGAATGTACGGTATTTTTCCGCAGGTGTACTGTTTATAATTCTGGTTCTGGTGCTTGTAAAGTTTGCAGGGCCGGGCAGAGGGACCCCGGTGGGAAATGATCAGCAGACGGAGGCTGCGGATGCGCAGCAGCAGGAGACGGAGGTTCCCTATCAGGTGGATGCATATCCGGCGGTGAACGCGCTGGTGACGCAGTATTACAATGCCTACGCGACGGGGGATCTCGGCGCGGTGTCCTGTCTGGCGATGCCGCTGTCGGAAAATGAGCAGAGCTATATCACACTTTTTTCACAGTATGTGGAAGGGTATCAGAATATTAAGTGCTATACCAAAAAGGGGCTTGACGACAATTCCTATCTGGTTTCCGTCGCCCTGGAGATCAAGTTCGCAGGGGTGGATACGGTAGCCCCGGGCCTGGATTTTTTCTATATCCGCACAAACGGGGAGGGCGGTCTGTATATTGACAATCTTTACAGTCAGTATAATCTGAAAAATCAGGAGAATGCGCTTGACACAAGTGTGCAGAGTCTGATTCAGAAGTTTGAAAATGAGCAGGATGTGATTGCTCTCCAGAAGGAAGTACAGGAGCGCTATAATACGGCAGTGGCGGCGGATGCGAATCTTTCCACCATGATTACGGCGACGATCCCGAATGCCCTTAAGGAGCTGGAGACTGTTGCCGCGCAGAATCCGCCAGCCGGAACGGAGGCGCCGCCGGAACAGCCGGCGGGAACAGAAGCGCCGTCGGAGGAGCCGGCTGGGACAGAGGCGCCGGCACAGGAAGGCCAGCCGGAGGCGCCGGCGCAGCCTGCGGACACGGAACAGCCGCAGACCCCGCCTGAGCAGGCTCCGACGGGTGAGACGTTGGTGGCTCTGGAGCGGGTCAACGTCCGCGCTTCCGCAGATACGTCCGCGGAGAAGCTCGGCAATATCGAGATGGGTGAGAAGGTGACGCGCACCGGCACGGAGGGCGACTGGAGTATCATTGATTTCAATGGCGGCAAAGGATATGTCAAGAGTGAGTATCTGGGCGCTGAGGGGTCGCAGACGGCGGGAGGCGGCAGTGAGTCCGGAGGGGGTGGATCCCTGTCGGAGGGAACCGTGATTACGCTGAAGGACTCTGTCAATGTGCGCGCTTCCATGAGCGAGACGGCGGAAAAGGTCGGGACGGCTTTTTCCGGTGAGAAAGTGACGGTTGTTATGAGCTATGCCGAGGGCTGGACCAAGGTGAACTGGAACGGCACAATCGGATACATTAAAACATCTCTTTTGCAGTAAACAGATAAAACGGAGACTTTTCGGGAGTGAAGTCTCCGTTTTTTGCACAGAAACCAGAGTATCAGCAATGGAAACCGGAACAGGCAGGTGGCATATGGACGAAAACGGAGTACGCATTAACAAATTTCTGAGTGAGGCGGGCGTCTGTTCGCGCAGGGAGGCGGACCGGCAGATCGAGGCGGGGAATGTCGTGATCGACGGAAAGACGGCGGGTACAGGCGCAAGGGTATTGCCGACGCAGGAAGTGATTTTCTGTGGAAAACCGGTAAAAAAGGAGAATGAGATGATTCTTCTGGCTTTTTACAAGCCTGCCGGTATCGTCTGCACGACGGAAAAGCGGGAGAAGGATAATGTCGTGGATTATATACACTATCCAAAGCGCATCTATCCGGTCGGACGGCTGGACAAGGATTCGGAGGGACTGCTGCTTCTGACCAATAACGGCAGTATCGTCAATAAAATGATGCGATCCGGAAATATGCATGAGAAAGAATACATTGTCACGGTGGATAAACCGGTAACAGATTATTTTCTGCGCGGTTTATCCGGCGGCGTTCCGCTTGCGGAGCTCGGAGTGATGACGCGGAAGTGCTTTGTGGAACGCACAGGAAAGCGGAGCTTCCGCATTGTGCTCACACAGGGGCTTAACCGCCAGATCCGCAGGATGTGCGAATATTTCGGATACCGCGTCCGGAATCTCGTCCGCGTCCGCATTATGAATATCGGGTTGGGCAGCCTTGCCGTGGGGACATACCGGGAGGTGACTGGGAAGGAGTATGAGCGTCTTCTTGTGCTTCTCCGGGACTCTTCGGACGGTCCGGTTATTCAAAGACCACGGCAGGAGCGTAAACGGAAACGGGATGGAGGCGGCAGATGACACCGGAAGAGCGAATACTACAGTTGCGGGAACAGATTGCATACCACAGTGATAAATATTATAACCAGGACAGTCCGCAGATTCCGGACGACGAGTTTGATCTGCTGATGAGGGAGCTCAAAAAGCTCGAAAAGGAACATCCGGATCTGGTGACGGAGGATTCTCCGACGCAGAAAGTAGGGGGAGCGGCGAAGCGGACTGCCGGAGTGCTGGTGCGCCACAATGTACCGATGCTGAGCCTTCAGGATGTTTTTTCCAGGGAGGAGGTCTGTGAATTTGTTGAGCAGATGCGGGAACAGTTTACAGAACCGGAATTTGTCGTGGAATACAAGATTGACGGGCTCTCCATGGCGCTCCGCTATGAAAACGGTGAGCTGGTGCTCGCGGAGACGCGGGGAGACGGCGTCAATTTCGGGGAGGATGTGACGGCAAATGCCCGGATGATAAGCGATGTGAAGCAGAAGCTGAAAAGCGCGCCGGAATATCTGGAGATCCGCGGAGAAGTTTATATGAAAAACGCGGCATTTGAGAGGGTCAATGAGAAACAGGAGCTCCTGGGAAAGCGGCTGTTTGCCAATCCGCGCAACTGCGCGGCCGGAACGCTGCGCCAGCTGGATACCGCCGTCACAAAGGAGCGCGGCCTGTCCATGTTTATCTTTAACATTCAGGCAGTCCGCGGCATGGAATTTGAGACCCACACGCAGGGATATGAATACCTGAGAGAACAGGGCGTCGCCGTTATAGACGGTTACAGGGTCTGCCGGACGGCGGACGAGGTGTGGGAAGCCATCACGGCAATCGGGGAGAGCCGCGGAAGTCTTGGCTATGATATTGACGGGGCAGTTGTAAAAATCAACCGTCTGGCGGACCGGGAGATTCTGGGAGCAACCTCGAAAGTCCCGCGCTGGGCGATCGCTTACAAATACCCGCCGGAAGAAAAGGAGACCAGACTTGTGGACATCGAGCTCTCTGTCGGGCGCACAGGCCGGATCACGCCCACCGCGGTCTTTGAGCCCGTGCGCCTGTGCGGGACGTCGGTGTCCAGGGCGACGCTTCACAATCAGGATTTTATCAATGAGCTGGATATCGGAATCGGCGATACCATAGTGGTATACAAATCCGGCGAGATCATTCCGAAGGTAAGGAAGGTTTTAAGAGAGCAGCGCCCGGCGTCCTGGCAGCGCTATGAGATACCGGACGTCTGTCCCGTGTGCGGGGCTCGGACAGAGCGGGAAAAGGATACGGCTGATATCCGCTGCACTTCTTCCAGCTGCCCCGCGCAGCTGGAGCGCCATCTCATCAATTTTGTCGGGCGCGATGCGATGGAGATCGGAAGAGCACACGTCTGAA
>CAMSQM010000080.1 GCA_947062675.1 uncultured Roseburia sp. | reverse complement strand
AGGCACTGGAATTGTACTATAGAATTCTGTGGAAGAAAGAGAGCGTACCGGAGGGGGCAGGAACAGCCTGAGACACTGGAACTATACTATAGAATTCCCTGGAAGAAAGAGAGGGTACCGGAGGGGGCAGGAACAGCCTGAGGAACTGGAACTATACTATAGAATTCTCTGGAAGAGAGGAAGCGTTTCGGATGAGACGGAAAAGAGTGCCGGATGAGAGAGGACGGCTCTCTGGGGGACGATGCCGGATGAAGAGGGAAGCTTAAGAAGAAGGGAAATTATGCTGATTACAATTGATGTGGGTAACACAAATATAACAGTGGGAGTTTTCCGTGGAGATGAGGTTGCCGCGAGTTTTCGAATTACGACAAAAATGCCGCGGACGTCGGACGAATACGGAATGCTTCTGATTACACTGCTGGAACAGAATAATATCCGGCATGAGGAAATTGAGGATGCCATTATTGCATCGGTGGTGCCGAATGTAATGCATTCGCTTGAGGGGGCTGTGGTCAAATATCTGGGGATCCGCCCGATTATCATAGAGCCCGGCACCAGGACGGGGATTCGCGTGGTTACGGAAAATCCGCGCCAGATCGGAGCGGACCGCATTGTCGATGCGGCAGCTGCTTATGAACTATATGGAGGACCTGTGCTGGTACTGGATTTCGGGACCGCAACGACATATGATCTGGTCGATAAGGACGGTTCGTTTGTCTCCGGCGTCACAGCGCCTGGTATCAGGATATCAGCCAGGGCGCTCTGGGAAGACGCGGCGAAGCTTCCGGAGATAGAGATCGCGAAGCCGGAAAGCATCCTGGCAAAAGAAACGATCACCTCGATGCAGGCCGGGCTGGTCTACGGTCAGATCGGACAGACGGAATACATTGTCCGGCATATGATAGCGGAAGCGGATATGGGTGAAATCAAGGTGGTGGCCACGGGCGGTCTCGGAAGAATCATCGCGAATGAAACGACGATGATTGACATTTATGATCCCAATCTTACATTGAAAGGGATGAACCTGATATATAAAAAGCAGAACCGAAAAAGCGGGAGACTCCGGTAGAGATTATGGAACATATTAAAAAATTAGTAATCGGAAACAGAACTCTTGACAATAATCTGATACTGGCACCAATGGCAGGCGTGACGGACCTGCCATTTCGTTTGCTGTGCAGGGAACAGGGTGCGGGGCTTTTGTGCATGGAAATGGTGAGCGCGAAGGCGATTCTGTACAATAACCGGAATACAAAGACACTTTTGACGACGGATCCGCAGGAAAACCCGGTTTCCCTGCAGCTGTTCGGCTCTGATCCGGATATAATAAGTGAGGCTGCGAAACGGATTGAGGAACTTCCGTTTGATATTCTGGATATTAATATGGGCTGCCCGGTACCCAAGGTCGTAAAAAACGGAGATGGTTCCGCGCTGATGAAGCAGCCGGAGCTGGCGGGTAAAATCATTGAGAAAACCGTGCGGGCGGTCAGAAAGCCGGTTACGGTAAAACTGCGCAAGGGTTTTGACGATGCGCATGTTAATGCGGCGGAGCTGGCGCACATTGCGCAGGAATCCGGAGCGGCGGCGGTTGCGGTTCACGGACGGACCAGAGAACAGTATTATACCGGGAAGGCGGACTGGGACATTATCCGGCAGGTAAAGGAAGCGGTATCAATCCCTGTCATCGGAAACGGGGATATCCGCACGGCGGAAGACGTCGCGGCCATGCACCGGCAGACCGGTTGCGACGGGTTTATGATTGCCCGCGGGGCGGAGGGAAATCCATGGATTTTTGCGCAGATACTCCATTTTTTCCGGACGGGGGAGGTATTGCCCAGGCCGTCTTTTGCGGAGGTCACGGAGACGCTTTTGCGCCATGCCGCAATGCAGATCAGGTGGAAAGGCGAATACACCGGAATCCGTGAGATCCGCCGTCACGCGGCGTGGTATACCGCGGGTTACCGCAACTCCTCAAAGCTTCGGGGAAGAATCAACGAGGTGGAGACATTTGAGCAGCTTAAGGAATTATTTGAGGAAGTACAGTCATATAATTAAGAAAGAAATATCATTTTTCCCGAGTGGACGGGGGAGGGAAGGATTGTCGTATTCTAATCAGTATCTGCGCAATTTCCGTCCGGTATTTTTCGCTATTTTAAAGGAAAAAGAGATTTTACCGGAGCGGGTGGAACTGGAAATTCTTGATGAGGAACCGGAGGATTACAGCATTTTCGAACCGGCAGATACAAAAGATGTGCTGGAACAGCTCTCGGCGGACCTGAATTTTCTTACCATTTACACAGACCGGCCTGCATATTTTGAGGAATTTGCAGAGACAATGTATGAGGAGAACGGGCTGATCGTCATGGTTCTCTCTAAGGAAGATTTTATTTCGGCAGGTGGCGGAAACGCAGTTTACGGTAAAGGGCGCAGAGGTGCCCGGAATGCGGGTGCAAGGGCGAAGGCGGGACCGGAACTGGTGCTGGATTTTGAGTGGAAGGGGAGATGTTACGACGAGCAGATGCGGCCCGGCAGGTACTATATTCCGATTCACAAAAAGCCCTGGGAAACCGCAGAAAATCTTGACATCATAGTACCTATCGGGTATAATACTGTGATTGTCAAGAGTGTTCAGAACAAGAGAAAAAGGCCGGAAAAGGACAGATTTGAGGCGGCTTTTTATTCATGAAACGATCAGAAAAGAAAGATATAAAAAGGGGAGCGTCACAATGGAAAAGAAAAACATTCTGACTTATGAAGGTCTGAAAAAGCTGGAAGATGAATTACAGAATTTAAAAGTAGTGAGACGAAAAGAGGTTGCCGCGAAGATCAAGGAAGCCAGGGAGCAGGGTGATCTTTCCGAGAATGCGGAATATGACGCGGCGAAGGACGAGCAGAGAGATATAGAGACCCGCATTGAGGATATTGAGAAAATTTTAAAGAATGCGGAAGTGGTGGTCGAGGAAGAGGTTGATCTGGAGAAAATCAGTATCGGCTGCAGTGTGCGGATTCTCGACTGCGAGTTTGAGGAAGAGCTCGAATATAAGATTGTCGGTTCCACGGAAGCAAACAGCCTGAAAGGGAAGATTTCCAATGAGTCTCCGGTTGGTAAGGCATTGCTCGGAAAAAAAGCCGGTGATCTGGTAAAAGTTGAGACACAGGCAGGAGAGCTGGAATACAGGGTCCTGTCGATTCACAGATCAAACTAGTCCGCCATTACTGGCAGGAAATGCCGGAAAGAGATCCTGCAGAAGCGGAAAGGCAGCGTCCGGGGCTGATGCAGGGGAATGGTGGAAGTTGAATAAATTCCCAGACGAGTAATTTAGTTCAACAAACTGAACAGGTTCAGCCGGGATCGCAGGGCAGAATCTGAAGTTTTGCCTGTGTCTTCAGCGCAAAGCGCTTCGGCATGAAGGTAAAGATGGTTTTACCAGAGAGTAAGAGCCGGTGACGGAATGTTGCGGGCGGGCTGAAAGGATGGATGAATATGGCAGAAAATCGTAATCAGGAGAAGAATGGCGGTCAGCAGGATACCAGTCAGCTGCTGAAAGTCCGCTATGACAAGCTTCGTGAGCTGCAGGAAAATGGCAAAGATCCTTTTGTGATTACCAGATATGATGTGACAAATCACACTGCGGATATCAGGGATCATTTTGAGGAGATGGAGGGAAAAGAGGTTGCCGTCGCAGGGCGCATGATGTTCAAGCGCGTGATGGGAAAGGCTTCTTTCTGCAACATCCAGGATCTGAAGGGACGGATTCAGTCCTATGTCGCGCGGGATGATATCGGAGAGGAATCCTACAAAGAGTTCAAAAAATATGATGTAGGTGATATTCTTGGTATCCGCGGAACGGTTTTTAAGACGAAGACCGGCGAGATTTCCATTCACGCAGCGGAAGTGACGCTTCTGTGCAAAAGTCTGCAAATCCTTCCGGAGAAGTTTCACGGCCTTACGGACACGGACACCCGCTACCGTCAGCGCTATGTGGATCTGATTATGAATGAGGGCGTAAAGGAAACTTTTGTAAAGCGATCCAGAGTCATCAGCTCCATTCGCAGTTATCTGGACGCCCAGGGATTTATGGAAGTAGAGACCCCCATGCTTGTCAGCAATGCGGGCGGTGCTGCAGCCAGGCCTTTTGAGACACACTTCAATGCGCTCGACGAGGACTTTAAGCTTAGAATCTCGATTGAGCTTTACTTAAAGCGACTGATCGTCGGAGGGCTCGAACGGGTATATGAGATCGGGCGTGTTTTCCGCAATGAGGGAATTGATACCAGGCATAATCCTGAGTTTACACTTATGGAGCTTTACCAGGCTTATACCGATTATCACGGCATGATGGATCTGACAGAGAATCTGTACCGCTATGTCGCGAAGCAGGTGACCGGATCCGAAATCCTCACATACGGGGAACACACAATGGATCTGTCTGTGCCCTTCGAGAGAATTACGATGGTTGACGCCGTAAAGAAGTATGCGAATGTGGATTTCAATGAGATACACACGACCGAAGAAGCGAAAAAGCTCGCTGATGAGCACCATATTGAATATGAGGAACGCCATAAAAAGGGAGATATCCTGAGCCTGTTTTTTGAGGAGTATGTCGAGAAGCACCTGATACAGCCGACGTTCGTCATGGATCATCCTGTCGAGATCTCTCCGCTTACAAAGAAAAAGCCGGACAATCCGGATTATGTCGAGCGTTTTGAATTCTTCCTCAACGGCTGGGAAATGGCAAATGCTTATTCTGAGCTGAACGATCCGGTTGACCAGCGCGAGCGCTTCAGGGCGCAGGAGGCTCTGCTGGCTGCGGGAGATGAGGAAGCAAACCATACGGACGAAGATTTCCTGAATGCGCTTTGCATCGGGATGCCCCCAACCGGAGGGATTGGATTCGGGATTGACCGGATGGTGATGATAATGACGGATTCCCAGGCGATCAGGGATGTGCTGCTCTTCCCGACGATGAAGACCCTCGATAAATAAAACCAGTGTTTTCAATAATTCCGATATTGCAGAGGCAGATCTGAGATTCCGGCAGAATGAGCTGATCAGGGAGAATCCTGCGCTGGCCAGTCCCGGAGCGTTAAGGACCAGTCCGGTGCGATTTAACAATAAAAGATTTAAAGTACAGGGAAGTATTTCCGGCAGAGACGGAGATACTTCCCTGTTTTGAGTGGAAAATTTCATCTGAAAGGAGAATTTCAATGCTGAAAAAACCAATGACAACAGAAGAACCGTCTGACAGGATTAAGGGTATCCTGCGAGAAAAGGATAAAATGCCGGATATTCCGGATTATGGACCGGGGGCTTTTCGTCCGGTTCAGGTTGAAACTTATGAATCTGACTTAAAAAGCAGCCATGCTTATGGGGCAGCGAGGGGGCGTACAACGCCTGGGGCTGGCTCTGCGCAGACCGAGGCGGAGACCTGTCTGAATCTGTGGATGTTTATCTGCCTGATGAATCGGGAAACAGGCTGAAATGGAGGTGTTTTTGCAGCAGTATGGAGGCTGCGCTGAAGCGGAAGGATGAACTGATAGAAAAGCGTCCGCAGGTAAATTTGTCAATAGATAAGTTCTGGTTATTATCTATCAATATGAAAATCCATTCCAGGATAAATCGCAGATACAACAAGACCGACCCCGGCAAAAATGCTGTGGCCCGGTCTATGTATCTGCGTGAAAAATATATGCAGTATTCAGTTCCTCATTATGGCAGAGCAAACAGATGTTTCTGTCAATGCTTTTGAAAAAATTTTGTCGAGGGTTGGCGGCCAGTACGGGCTTTTGCTATTGGGCAGGCAGGGTGTTTGTATATACAAACGCTCAAAAACAGACTTCCGGTGACCACACTGGAGATCTGTTTTGAGTATTTGTGGGAACACATACATTACTTGCAAAGTAGCGTATTGATTGTCTATTTAAGCTGGTCTTAGACAAATCAAGCCTCG
>CAMSQM010000079.1 GCA_947062675.1 uncultured Roseburia sp. | reverse complement strand
ACGCGAAAGCGGACTGGCTCTATGAGCTGCCGCAGTGGGATGCGATATTTGACGCAGAGACAAAGAAAAAGCTTTATCTGGAGCAGAAAAAGTCTGGAACTGTCGTTGTGGGCAGAAAAGTGGGGCGCAATGAGCCCTGTCCGTGCGGGAGCGGAAAGAAATATAAATACTGCTGTGGCAGATAAAGAAGACACAGAAGGATTTTGTGATCTGGCGTGGGAATAATGGCGCGGAAATGAGGGAAATATGAAAAAAGTGAGAGATTTTTTTGCGGATATGTCGGAAACAATCACGGTGACAAAGCTGGACGGTGTGCTGATTGTGGCGGTCGGGGTTCTGGCGGGCATCATTGCAGGTATGCTCTGCTCCCCGAGAAAGAACGCGAGATACGGCTGCAGCAATGGCAATTCCGTTATTTACAACGGATATGAGGATGACTGGGAGGATGAAGACGACGGGGAGGATTCCTTTTAAAGCTGGCGAAGGAAGGTTTGAACTATGAAGATCACATTGAAGGATGGCTCTGTGAAGGAGTATGACGGGGCGAGATCAGTTTACGATATCGCGAAAGATATCAGTGAGGGTCTTGCGCGTGTGGCATGTGCCGGTGAGGTGGACGGAGAGATTGTTGATCTGCGCACGGAGCTTGGCGCGGACTGTGCGCTGAATATTGTCACGGTGAATGATCCGGAGGGGCTTAAAGTTATCCGTCACACGGCTTCCCATGTGCTGGCGCAGGCGGTAAAACGCCTGTATCCGGGGGCAAAGATTACCATCGGGCCTGCGATTGAGGAAGGATTTTATTATGATTTTGATGCCGCGCCGTTTTCGAGGGAGGATCTCGATAAGCTGGAAGCGGAGATGAAAAAAATCATAAAAGAGGGCCATGCGCTGAAGCGTTTTACGCTGCCGCGGGATGAGGCGGTCAGGCTGATGCAGGAGCGCGGCGAGCCGTATAAGGTGGAACTGATAGAAGAGCTGCCAGAAGAGGCGGAGATTTCTTTTTATGACCAGGATGGCTTTGTCGATCTCTGTGCCGGTCCTCATCTGATGAGCACGAAGGGGATCAGGGCGTTCAAACTGACCTCCTCGTCGATGGCTTACTGGAGAGGAGACTCCGAAAAGGCCCGCCTGCAGAGAATCTATGGGACTGCTTATAATAAGAAGGAAGAACTTGCAGCGCATCTGGAGCGCATGGAAGATGCAAAACGCCGCGACCACAACCGGCTGGGGCGGGAGATGGATTTGTTTACAACCGTAGATGTAATCGGACAGGGGCTTCCGCTGTTTACGCCGAAGGGAACGAAGATGATTCAGAAGCTTCAGCGCTGGATCGAGGATCTCGAGGACAACGAGTGGGGATATGTGCGCACCAGGACTCCGTTTATGGCGAAAAGTGACCTCTACAGGATTTCAGGGCACTGGGATCACTATAAAGAGGGCATGTTTGTGCTGGGTGATGAGGAGAAAGACCGGGAGGTTTTTGCCCTGCGCCCGATGACCTGTCCGTTCCAGTATTATGTATATAAGAATACGCAGAAATCATACAGGGATCTGCCCTACCGCATGGGGGAGACTTCCACGCTGTTTCGCGCTGAAGATTCCGGGGAGATGCACGGGCTGACGCGCGTGCGCGAGTTTACAATCTCGGAGGGGCACCTTGTCATCCGCCCGGATCAGGCGGAGGAGGAGCTGAAGGGCTGTCTGGATCTGGCCTATCATGTTCTGGATACGCTCGGCCTTGCGGGGGACGTCACGTTCCGGCTCTCCAAATGGGATCCGGCGAATAAGAAGAAATATCTGGGCGACGATGCGTACTGGGAGTCCACCCAGGATGCGCTGCGCAGTGTGCTGCAGGAGAAGCAGGTGCCTTTTGTGGAGGCGGACGGCGAAGCGGCTTTCTATGGGCCCAAAATTGACATTCAGGCGAAAAATGTCTACGGCAAAGAGGATACGATGATCACGATTCAGCTGGACTGCGCGATCGCCGAAAACTTCGACATGTACTACATTGATCAGAACGGGGACAAGATCCGTCCGTACATTATTCACAGAACATCGCTCGGCTGCTATGAGCGCACGCTCGCCTGGCTGATCGAAAAATATGCCGGGAAGTTTCCGACCTGGCTGTGTCCGGAGCAGGTGCGTGTGCTCCCGATTTCTGATAAATATGAGGCGTACGCAGACCGTGTGCTGCGGGAACTGCGGGCGAACGGGATTGATGCGACCGCGGATAATCGCTCCGAGAAGATCGGCTTTAAGATCCGTGAGGCGAGACTTGACCGGCTGCCGTATATGCTGGTTGTCGGACAGCAGGAAGAGGCGGACAGCACGGTGTCTGTCCGCAGCCGTTTCGCGGGGGACGAGGGCGTAAAGCCGCTTTCCGTGTTTATTGATGAGATCTGCCGGGAAATCCGCACAAAAGAGATCCGTGAGGAGCAGCCGGAACAGTAGCAGAAAAAATTTCCTCCACTTTCCACCACTGGAAGTATTTCCGGGCATAAAAAATGCCGGCGGGAGAGATACTATAGTAAACGATAAATCAATTTGTCGTTTACTACAGTGGGATATTATAAAAACAGGAAAAGGAGAGTGGGGAAATATGACATTTCTGGATTGTTCCGTGACAGGCTGTGCGTACAATGCGGACAGATGCTGTTGCAAGGGAGATATCTGCGTGGAGGGAAAAGAAGCTCACAGGGAGCAGGAGACCTGCTGCGGAAGTTTTAAGGAGCGCGGGGAAAACAGCGCACAGAACACGGCAAAGCGGATTTCAAAGGAGATTGAGGTTTCCTGCGAAGCCTGCAACTGTATGTTCAATGAGAATAAAAAATGCTGTGCAGATCATATCGGAATCGCGGGAGGCAGTGCCTGTACCTGCGGGGAGACGGAATGTGCGAGTTTCCGCTGTAAAGAATAACAGACGTTACAGTAAAAGAGGCGGCCCGGTTGCGGGCAGCCTCTTTTTTTTCCGGAAAATGGATTTGCTCTCCCGAATTTTTGGTTCGGGGAAAATTTCTGCTTGTATTCCGGGAGAGACGGACGTACAATAAAAAGTGGAAGTGTGAAAAAGAGTCGCGGAAAGAAAGGTTGATAAGCATGAGAAAAAAGTCGCATATTTCACTGGCAAAGTATATGGTGGATAATCTCAATGACGAGGGTCTGCGCAGACACAAGCTCTCTTTTTATGTGGGAAGTATTCTTCCCGACATCAAACCTTCATTTGTCTACAAACGGCATGAGATCGAGGGGACGTTTCCGCTCGTGAAGAAACATATCAAGAGGCTTTCGGAAGGACCAAAAGCGATTGAAAAAAAGGGCCGCAAATATTATATGGATCTGGGACAGGTCAGCCATTATCTGGCGGATTATTTTACGTTTCCGCACAACCACAGTTATTCCGGCAGCCTTGCAGATCATTGTTCTTATGAGAAAAAGTTAAAAAATGATTTAAAAAGTTACATTAAAAGTGATCCGTCCCCGGATTTCCAGAAGAGCGAGTACTTTCACAGCGCGGAGGCCCTCTGCAGCTTTATTCAGAAGGCACACGATGAATATATTCCGCACCGGCATGATGTGGAGGACGATATCCGCCATATTATCGATGTGAACTGCAGGGCGCTTGCAGGGATGATCACTCTGCTCGCCAGAAGGAGCGCGGAACACAGTGCGTAACAGATGTATTGACAGAAAGTTCTCTTCTATGTCGAAAAATGGAAAGATGTGACGTGCTGTTCTGTTTGATTTTTGTAAATTTTAGGAGTATTATAGAGTTTGACGGAAGAAAAGAGGACTATTCCTGTAACGCTGACAAAAAGTGGGGGATGTATAGGAATCTTGTCAATCTTAAGGGGGGACTCGTATGGAGAAAATGACCGAGATACAGAAGAAAATTGAGATTGCCAGGCTTGAACTGAACAGAGCGGCACTGGAAGAAGATGATTATGAGAGTGTTTATGAAAAAAGTGTCCGGCTCGATAAGCTCATCGAGGAATATCTCGAGGAGGAGGAGAAGAATTTTGTGTGACAGCGGCAGGCTGTATTGATCTGTAAAAGCGGAACTTTAAAAACGACAGAATGGCGGGGGGCCGGACTGTCGTTTTTTATTTTGAATTCTTTTTCACGGATTCTCCACCGGCTTCGTCTCCGGGCGCGCGGTATCCGGAAAAAAAATCTTTTTTCCTCCCTGAGCCTCCACCTGCCCCCACTTTCGCCTGTTTTTTTCCTGTATCTGCCCTTATTCCGGCAGAATTCTGCCCCTTCTAACGGTTCCGGAAAATTTCCTGTAACTTTTTTTCTATTGCTTTTTGGTGTGAAGTGGGGTAATATGGTCTTAAAAGTGGAGGAAAGTGGTGGAGAGTGAAACAAAGTGGTGGATAAGTTCATAACTTTGTGGATAAGTGGAGGATGCGGAATGTGAGTCCACCGTAAAGGCAGGTGTCGGTGTTATGTTCATGGGAGAATACAACCACACAGTGGACCCGAAGGGCAGGCTGATAGTTCCATCCAAATTCAGGGAGCAGCTGGGAAATGAATTTGTGGTGACAAAGGGACTGGACGGGTGTCTGTTTGTGTATACCATGGAAGAGTGGCACAATGTCGAGGAGAAGTTCCGCAGTGTCTCCGGCGCATCGAAGGATGCGCGAAAATTTTCACGGTTTTTCTTCGCCGGTGCGGCCTCAGTGGAGCTGGACAAGCAGGGAAGGATGCTTCTGCCGCCGGTTCTGCGCGAGTACGCGCATATACAGAAAGATGTTGTCCTGGCCGGTGTCTTAAACAGGGTGGAAATCTGGGATAAAGACAGATGGCTGGAGAATACCTATGACGAGGGTGAGATGGACGATGTGGCAGAGCATATGGCAGAGTTAGGGTTCAGCATTTAACAGAGGCTGTACCGCCTGCAATCCGGAGAAGATGGGAGATGAGCAGTATGGAGTTTAAACATTATTCCGTGTTATTGCAGGAGACGACAGAGTACCTGAATATCCGTCCGGACGGAATCTATGTGGACGGGACGCTCGGAGGCGGGGGACACGCGTGCCGGGTGGCGGAGCGCCTTTCGGAAAAAGGGAGGCTGATCGGCATGGATCAGGATGCGGATGCCATAAAAGCCGCGGGTGAACGTCTGGCCGGATTTTCCGACAGGGTGACGATCATCCGGAGCAACTATGCCGCCATGAAGGAGGAACTTTCCTCTATCGGTATTACAGAGGTGGACGGGATCCTTCTGGATCTGGGCGTGTCTTCCTATCAGCTGGATGACCCGCAGAGGGGGTTCACTTACCGGGAGGAGTCCGCGCCGCTCGATATGCGCATGGACGACAGAGAGACAATGACCGCGGCGGATATTGTCAACGGCTACAGCGAAGCGGAGCTGTACCGTATTATCCGCGATTACGGGGAGGATAAATTTGCGAAAAATATCGCAAAACATATTGTGCGGGAGCGGGAGAAAAAGCCCGTTCTGACAGCCGGGGAGCTTGTGGCGGTTATCAGGGCTGCAATTCCGAAGAAAGTGCAGATGAGCGGAGGGCATCCGGCAAAGCGCACATTTCAGGCGATCCGCATTGAACTGAACAGAGAACTGGAGGTGCTTGAGAATAGTCTGGATGAGATGATCGATCTGCTCCGGCCGGAGGGAAGGCTCTGTGTCATTACCTTTCACTCCCTGGAAGACAGAATCGTAAAGACAAATTTCAGACGGAACGAGAAGCCGTGTACCTGTCCGGATGAATTTCCCGTGTGTGTGTGCGGGAAAGTATCAAAGGGAAGGGTGGTTACGCGCAGGCCGGTTCTGCCGGCCCTGGAAGAGCTGCGGGAAAATTCCCGCTCCAGGAGCGCGAAGCTCCGTGTATTCGAAAGAGGGTTATAACAGGATGAGGTTATGGGAAGGGTGTGGACAGACATGAGAAGCAGCACGGGAAGGAAGAACACGGACAGAACGAACCCCGGAGAAGGAGCGTATTACATACAGGGCAACACGGTCAGAAGATCAGAGGCCGTACCGGATTATCGAAGAGTACAGCAGGAACGGATTCAGAGAGAAAAAGAAGCAGAGGAACGAAGGAGAAGACGGATAGCCAGGCGCAATCAGGAGCGGGAGCTCCGGATGAGCAGGAGTTATGTCTTTTTTCTTTCTGTGGCGGTTATGGTGTTCGGCGTGTTTGCGGGAACCTATATCCGGGTACAGTCAGATGTGACGGCGCGTATGAAAGCAATTTCCGGACTGGAAAGTCAGATATCCGATCTGAAGGCGGAAAATGACGAGGCGTACAAGCGGCTGAATACATCGCTGGATCTCGAGAGCATCAAGAAGCAGGCGATCATGGAGCTGGGAATGTTCTATGCAAAGGAGGCGCAGATTATCTACTACACGGTGGGAGATGACGATTATATGAATCAGTACGGGGAGATTCCGGAAAAATAGTATCCGGTTGAGAATCATTACAGAAACAGGGGAAACTGCGGATGGCAGGAAAAAGGAGAAAACGGCGGCGGTTTAAGTTTTCAAGGCATATGCAGAAGAAACTGCTGGTGATGTTCGGGATCGTATCACTGATGATGACGGGGCTGGTCATCAGGCTGATGTACATTGAGAATAATGACGGAGAGCGGTATGAGAAGATTGTCCTCTCACAGCAGCAGTATGACAGCAAGACAATACCGTATCAGCGCGGGGATATTCTGGACGCGCGGGGAACCGTGCTCGCCACAAGTATTGCAGTGTACAATGTGATTCTGGACTGCTCGGTGATGACGGGCAGCGAGGAATATATTGCGCCGACGATCCAGGCGCTGACACTCTGTTTTCCGGATCTGGAAGCCGACGTACTGTACGGCTATGCCAGGGAGCAGGCAGACAGCAAATACATTATCCTGAAAAAGAAGGTGGCGTACGAGGAGATCAAACCTTTCATTGAGATGCAGGAGGCGGAGGATGAGAAGGGAAAGCTGGTCAACCCCGGTATTAAAGGCGTCTGGTTTGAAAAAGAATATCAGCGGGAGTATCCGCATGGCTCGCTGGCAGCTTCGGTTGTCGGATTTACCGCGGCGGGAAATGTCGGCGTCAACGGCATTGAAAATTACTATAACGATATACTAAACGGCGTCAACGGCCGGCAGTACGGTTATTTAAACGCCGACAATAATTTCGAAAAAAATATCCGGGCCGCCTTAAACGGCTGCAATGTCGTGTCCACGCTGGACGCCAACATCCAGAAAGTCGTGCAGAATAAGATTACCGCGTTCAACGAGGCCTATAAGGGCAATTACCGGGAGGCGGATCCGGGGGCAAAACATATCGGTGTGCTGATTATGAATCCGGATAACGGGGATGTGCTCGCCATGGCGAATTATCCTGATTATGATCTGAGCAATCCAAGAGATTTATCTGCATATTATACGCAGGAAGAGATGGATGCCATGGATGAGGATATCCGGATGGAGCTTCTCAATAAGCTCTGGCAGAATTTCTGCCTGACTTATACCTATGAGCCGGGGTCCACTGCGAAGCCTTTTACCGTGGCGGCGGGGCTGGAATCGGGGAAGCTGAAGCCGGAGGACGGATTTGAGTGCGATGGAAACGAGGTGATCGGGGGAAGACCCATCAATTGTGTCAATACCAGCGGGCACGGGTGGCAGACGATGGAACAGGTGCTTATGAATTCCTGTAATGATGCGCTGATGCAGATGTCCTACCGCATCGGGGCTGATATTTTTACGAGATATCAGCAGATCTTTGGATTCGGGCAGCGGACGAATATTGATCTGCCCGGGGAGGCGCGCACCGCGTCCCTGATCTATCAGAGGGAGAATATGACGCCGATAGATCTTGCCACAAACTCGTTTGGGCAGAATTTTAACACGACGATGATACAGCTGGCGAGCGCTTACTGTTCTCTCGTGAATGGCGGCTATTTTTATCAGCCCAGGATTGTGAAGAAGATTACCGATGAAAATGGCAACACGATTGAGGAATTTTCGCCGACGCTGCTGCGGCAGACAGTGTGCAAAGAGACCAGTGATCTGTTAAAGCAGTATATGTACGCCACCGTGACGGGCGGAACCGGTTCCACGGCGAAAGTGGACGGCTACTCGATGGGCGGGAAGACCGGCACGGCGCAGAAGATCGGAGAGGACGGACAGCGCGATAAAAATAACTATCTGGTATCTTTCATCGGTTTTGCGCCGGTGGAGGATCCGCAGCTTGTGATCTATTGTGTGGTGGATGAGCCGAATGTCATGGAACAGTTTCACAGCACTTACGCGCAGGATATTGTGCGGGAGATACTGGAAGAAGTCCTTCCTTATCTGAATGTGTACCGCGACGAGGAGACGACGGGCGTGCATGAGGGCTGGGATATCAAAGGCCAGGAATCCGGGGAGCCGGCGACAACCGATCTCGTCAACGGAGTGGAAAATCCATCGCTTCCGGTGGAAGACGGGCTTACGGACATCCCCAATACGATGGGGGTGCCGTCCGGTGAACCGGGCGGGACAGCGCCGGAAGGAGCGGGCGGCGCGGAGGATGGCGCCGCAGGAGGCTCCGGAGGGGAAGAACCGCCCGGAGCCGGAGGTGAACCGGAAGGAGCGGGCGGCGCGGAGGGCGGCGCCGCAGGAGGCTCCGGAGGGGCAGAACCGCCCGGAACCGGAGGTGAACCGGAAGGAGCGGGCGGCGCGGAGGGCGGCGCCGCAGGAGGCTC
>CAMSQM010000078.1 GCA_947062675.1 uncultured Roseburia sp. | reverse complement strand
CTTACGCGCACTGCGCGGGAAGTCTGATCCCCCACCCATGCCCCCTCCAGGACAACGATATTATAAAAACCTTCCTCTTTCAGATACGTCAGCACGCCGTCCACCAGTTCCGGATGAGTCACGGCTCCCGCGGAGGCCTTCTGCGCCGCAAGAATATTCGGCTTGACCCCGATCCTTCTGCCGCGGTCCCCGATCTCCGAGGCCAGATCTGCCGCCTGCAGAATCCGGACAGCCATCCGGCTGTATTCTTCCCCGTGTATAATAAAAATATCATTTTCTGGCATATTTCCCTCGTTTCTGCACTGTTTTGTGCCTGAATTAACTGAATGGAAACTAAGAATCCACCGCTCACCGGTACAGCACATAATCCTGCATTTCACGGAAAAACCCCGCCCGCTCCAGCAGCTCTCCCGCGCCGGCCGGATATTCCTTTACGACGATCCGCTTCATCGCAGAAAAAATCTTCCCGCGCCTGTACTCTTCCACAAAAAGCCTCAGGCACTCTGCCGCCGGCCCCTCCTCGTACAGACGCAGTACTTTCCCCTGGCGTTCCATCACAGCCACAGGAACCCCGGAGCAGCAGGCGGCCACAGTCCCCGGGACATTCAGAAAGCTTCTCCCCTCTCTGTGCGGCAGCAGCTTCCCAAGACACTGCGCCGGATCCGCTGCATTCACCCAGACGGGCCCTGTTTCCGGCTCCTCCACGGCGCCGCGAAGCTCCCGCACCACGCTCCGGAAATCCTCATCCCTTAGAAACTGCGCACCAGAGAGCCCCTCGATAAAATATCCCCGCCTGACCTGACCGGTATATTCCTGAATGCGCAGAACAGACAGCGCCTCCTGCCAGGAAAATCCGCAGGCAGCCACGGTCTCACGGCACAAAACCGCATACTGTCCGGCACAGCGCCGCAGCTTCTCCTCCGCGGAAAGAGCCTTAAGCGGCCTCACTACATCCCATCTTCCTGTGCCGAGCGCACGCACGCGCATGGAAACGCGCTGTTTTACGGCCGCCTTTCCGGTCCTGCGGCTAGCTGACCCCCGCTGCAGCCACTGGCGGACCGGAAGAAAGCTGTCGGCATACACCAGACCTTTTTCGAGCAGTGAAAGCAGCACCTCATGCGGGGACTCTCCGGGCAGCAGACTGCCAAGCGACTGCATAAAACTGGCCCCTCTCTTTAAAAGCGCCTCATAGATGAGTATTTCTTTTTCCGTGAGTCCTTCCGGCCTGGGAAGCGGCGCGTCCCAGTCGATATCCTCCTGAAATGCAAAGCACACCCGCCCGCTTTCCTCCATGCGCCAGAACATCTCTCCCCCTGCGAGATACGCATCCAGCATGGCCTCCCTGTAATTTCCGACCCGCGCAGGGAGCAGAACCCCCTCCCAGTGTGCCGCCGGAAACGCCGTGCCTGCATAACGCTTTAAGGCCTCGCTCAGACATTCATCCGGCGGACCGGACGGTCGCATGCGCGAGAGCAGAAGGGACACAAAAGCCGCCCCGGGAAATGTCTGCACTTCCCGGCGCCGGTTTTTTAAGGTCCACATTCTGGCGCGGCGGTAGAGCACCGCGTGATAATACCTGCCATCCTGCCGGACCGCGTCCTTCCGGTGGCAGAGCTCCTCAAAAAGCTCTTCCACAATGGCGGCGGGCAGACCGTAGCGCTCCACCGCTTCCATGACGTCCGCCGCCCCGCGGTAGCGGAGCATCCTCCGTATAATGTGAAGGCGTGCCTCCCGCACGTCATCCCCTTCCTTCCCTGCTCCCTCTCTCTTTTTCTCCCCTTCTTCCCCGGAAAGCGCCGCTGTATATTCCTCCAGATGCTCCGCGGCAATCCAGAGCCCCTGTTCCAGATAAACGGCTCTGCCCTCCCCGGCCAGTGCGTCCAGCCATTCAGGCCGGATATCGAGCTCTCCGGCCGCGAGATCTCCCTCCGCCATCAGAAGCGCGTGGAGCTGTTTTTTATCCTGCGGCAGCTTTTCCCGCTCCTGCACCTTTGAAAGTTCACGGCTGCCGGGATGAAGCATCTCCCGCTCCTCTCCCTGTTCCCGCTCACGCATAAGAGCTTCCTCCACCGCCGCGTGAACACTCCCAGGCGTCGGCGAATAATCGTACATCACCGCAGCCTCCTGACTCCACTGCAGCGGCAGCGACATGGGAGACGGTATCTCCGTATAAATTTCGCGCACTTTCACGGCGCCTGAGCGGATATCGCACAGAAGGTCCCTCAGACCTTCCGCGTCCCAGAGCTCTGTGAGGCATTCCCTGCCTGTCTCCCGCAGCAGCGGATGTTCCGTTTCCCGCACAATCTGGTTCAGCATTTCCGCACTTCTTAAGCGCTGCATCCAGAGAGGCTGCCGCCCGTTCTTCCGGACGCCTGTCATCAGCGCGCGGCCGCAGTTGTAGCGGAACGCCATCCCGAACAGCGGTGTGGCGGGCAGAAGAATCTGCAGTGTTTTCAGGCAGGTATCCGGGTCCGGCAGCTGCAGAATACCCTCCGGCAGCGGGCGGTCCCCGTAGGAATACAGAAGAAAGCCCTCCTCCTCGTCCACATGGCCGACTTCCATCTGATACTGTTCCTGCGCGGCATGCGCGGCGAGAAGTGAAAACGGCGCGTTGATGCGTCTCCCGAAGACAGAATGCACCATCAGCTGACTGTTTCCGGAGGAATCCCTGAAATGCTCTGCTATGATCGTCTTATGATCGGGCAGACTCCCCGTGGCCTTCAGCTGCCGTTCGAGATAGCCGCAGGCCAGCTTTACCGCAGCCTCGTCAAGCCCGAGCGCCTCCAGCGCCTGCGGCAGTCTCCCGTCCTCAGACGCTTCCTGCAGCGAACGAAATATCCGCCCGAAGGCCTCCCCCGTCCGCCTGTCTCTCCCACGGATCTCCCCTTTCCAGAACGGAAGTCTCGCCCCCTCCACCGGAGCCTGCTTCACCGTCACTGTATCACGGCTGATCTGCACCACTTTCCACGCATACGCGCCAAGGATAAAACGGTCCCCCTTCTGCGACTCATAGACGAACTCCTCGTCCACTTCCCCGAGCTTTACACCTGCCTCCGTTTTTACGGTGTAAAGTCCTTTATCAGGGATTGTGCCGCCCGCGGAGACCGCGAGCATTCTGCTGTAGCCGTCCCCCTCCACGCGCTCATGGATTCTGTCATACAGAATTCTGGGACGCGCCGGGACGTCGCGGCTGTGCTCGTAGTCCCCCGCCAGCATCCGCAATACCCCGCGGACATCTTCCCTGGTAATATTCCGGAATGGCCATGCGCGCGGCAGAATCTCCATCACTTCGTCAAGATCATAACTGCGGAACGCGGCCATCGAAACCAGATGCTGGGCAAGTACATCCAGGCACTGCTCCGGCGGATTGATCCGCTCCACGCCGCCCTCCCTGGCAAGCTGCGCCGTCATACCGCACAGAACGCACTCCGCCGCCGTCCGCGGAAACAGATACATGACGCTGACACGTCCCGGATTGTGCCCGGCGCGGCCCAGCCGCTGCATGGTTCCTGAAACCGTGCGCGGACAGCCGATCTGTAAAACCCGGTCTATCTCTCCCACGTCAATCCCAAGCTCCATCGAGGAAGTCGCGCACAGAAGACGAAGCTTTCCGTCCCGCAGCGAGAGCTCCGTCTCCAGCCGCTGCTCTTTCGACAGGCTCCCGTGATGAACCCGCGCAAACTCCTCCCCTCCGCGGAGATTTACATAATACGCCAGCTTTTCCGCGTATCTCCTCCCCTCCACAAATGCAATCACACTGCGGCTTCCCTGACAGTATCCGTAGACAAGCTCCCCAAGCTCCTCCCAGAGAGGATCTTTGCGCGGTCCCCGCGTCACATCGGGATAGGGACTGATAATCTCAAGGCGCACCTGCTTTTTCATCACAGGCGCCGCCAGATATACCTCCTCCGGCGCCAGATACTCCGCCGCCTCCTTAAGCGGCTCGATCGTGGCCGACAGACCGATGCGCTGCAGCGGTCTTTTGCACAGGGCGTCCAGACGCGCCAGCGACAGCATCAGGTGTGCGCCGCGCTTTGTGTCGATAAGCGCGTGCAGTTCATCGACGATCACCGCACGGGCCGTCGAGAGAACATTCTGCCCCGTTTTGCTGGTGAGCATCAGGTAGAGGGATTCCGGCGTGATAATCAGAATGTGCGGCGGCTTCCGTATCATCTTCTGCCGTTCGCTCTGCGGTGTGTCGCCGGTGCGGATTGCGGCCAGAACCTTCCCTTCCGCCCCGATTCCCGCGAGCGGCCTCTTTAAATTTTCACGGATGTCCGCCGCAAGCGATTTCAGCGGTGAGACATAGATCAGCTGCAATTCCTGCGCCAGACTGCCGCTGTGGGCAAGTCGTGCCATCTGGTCGAGAAATACAAAAAAAGCGGAGAGCGTTTTGCCGGTGCCGGTCGGCGCCGACACCAGGACATGCCTGCCCTCCGCGATCGCAGGCCATGCCTCCTTCTGTACCGGAGTCGGCGCGCCGAGTGTCTCCGCAAACCACCGCGCCGACTCCTTTCCGAAAATATCCAGCACATCGTTCATCTGATTTTATCCTTTTTAGTCCGGGCCCGCTCCGTCAGAAGCATTGCTTCCGGTTGACATTCCCTGTAAACAGAAAGCCCGCAAACCACATTCAGTCTGCAGGCCTCCGCCGCAAAAGAACCCCCTGCTCCCCGTTTTTACGGAAATCACTGCTACTGCAGCAGCTTCTCCACCGCCGCAAGCTTCACGCACAGAACAAACATCCTGGTCGCCTCCGCCATCTCTTCCGGCGTCGGGAACGACGGCGCAATCCGGATATTGGAATCCTGCGGATCCTTTCCGTACGGATACGTCGCGCCTGCCTCCGTGAGAACCAGTCCCAGCTGCTCACACTTTGCCACGACCGCCTTCGCGCACCCGGGCATCGCGTCAAATGAGATAAAGTAACCGCCCCGCGGTTTCATCCAGCTTCCGATATCCAGTCCTGTCAGCTCTTCCTCCAAAATCTTAAGTACAGCCTCAAACTTCGGCCTGAGAATATCGGCGTGCTTTTTCATATGCGCGTTCAGTCCGTCGATATCGTGGAAAAACCTTACATGGCGCAGCTGATTGATCTTGTCATGCCCGATGATCTGGGTCGTCATAAATTTTTTCAGATATTCCATATTTTTCAGGGAAGTCGCGATCGCCGACACCCCGGATCCCGGAAAGCTGATCTTTGAGGTGGACGCAAAAATATAGACCATATCCGGATTTCCCGCCTTTTCGCACTCCTCCAGAATATTCGGGATTGTATCGTGGATCTCATCATAGATGTGGTGGATACAGTATGCGTTATCCCAGAATATCCTAAAGTCCTTTGCCCTGGGCTTTAAATTCGCAAAACGTCTGACCACCTCGTCCGTGTAGGTGATCCCTGTGGGGTTGGAATATTTCGGCACACACCAGATGCCTTTTACGGCCTCGTCGTTATTCACATAATGCTCGACCAGATCCATGTCCGGCCCGCTCTCCCCCATCGGGATACTGATCATCTCAATGCCGAACAGCTCCGTGATCTTAAAATGCCTGTCATAGCCCGGTACCGGACAGAGAAACTTTACCTTCTCAAGTCTGCACCAGGGAGTGGAACCGTTGACGCCCACCACCATTGAGCGGACAATTGTGTCATACATAATATTCAGGCTGGAATTGCCGCACACGACGACGTTGTCTTTTTTCACTTCCATCATACTCGCCATCAGACGTCTGCACTCTCCGATTCCGTCCCAGTCGCCGTAATTTCTCGTATCGTTTCCCAGCAGAGTGTTCATATCGGATGTACTGTTAAACACATCCAGCATCGGCATCGACAGCGCCAGCTGTGCAGCTCCCGGCTTTCCGCGCGCCATATTTAAGGAAACTCCTTTCGCCTCCTGTGTCCGGAATTCTTCCTCCAGTCCCGCTTTTAATGTCAGAAGCTCCTCACGGCTCATCTTTGTGTATGCTTTCATCCTGTCTTCTCCTTTCTGTCCTGTCCTTATGTTTTCTTTTTATGAATATTCCGGATGGTCTTCCTGCTCTTTTTTGCAGAATTTCCTTCGCGTTTTCCAGTCCCACGGCCGCTTACGGCCCCGGAATTTCCCGCTCCACGGCCGCTGCTCTTCCCGCGGCCTGCGGCCCTGAGTGTTTTATCCGCTCCGGACCTGTTTCCCCCTCTCCGCGGCCTGACCAGACATTTCTGATCATACCCGATCAGATCTGTCCGCCCCGCCTTCGTCAGGGCCTCGCACACCAGCTCATAATTCTTCGGGTTGCGATACTGTATGAGGGCGCGCTGCATCGCCTTTTCGTGCGGACTGACCGCCGTGTATACCGGCTGCATCGTGCGCGGATCAAGTCCGGTGTAATACATGCAGGTGGAAATCGTGGACGGGGTCGGGTAAAAATCCTGTACCTGTTCCGGCATATAGCCGAGATCGCGCAGAAATTCCGCCAGTTCCACGGCCTCTTTCAGCGTCGAGCCCGGATGAGACGACATCAGATACGGTACAAGGTATTGTTTCCTGCCAAGCGCCAGGTTCGTCTCCTGATATGCCTGCGCAAACGCGCGGTAAACCCTGACGCCCGGTTTTCCCATTTTTTCCAGCACTGCATCGGAGATGTGCTCGGGCGCCACTTTCAGCTGGCCGCTGACATGGTGTTCGCACAGTTCCCGCAGAAAAGTGCGGTCCTCATCGTACATCAGATAGTCGAACCGGATTCCGGAGCGGATAAAGACTTTTTTCACCCCGGGAATCGCCCGCAGCTTCCGGAGCAGAGCCAGGTAATCGCTGTGATCTGCCTTTAAATTCTTACAGGGCTTTGGAAAGAGACACTGCCGGTCCGGACATGCGCCCGTTTTCATCTGCTTCTGACAGGCCGGCGCCCGGAAATTTGCAGTCGGACCGCCGACATCATGAATGTAACCCTTAAAATCCGGCTCCCAGACCAGTTTTTCCGCCTCAGTCAGAATCGACTCGTGACTTCTCGTCTGCACGATGCGCCCCTGATGGAACGTCAGCGCACAGAAGCTGCATCCGCCATAACATCCCCGGCTGCTGATCAGGGAAAACTTTACCTCGTCAATCGCTGGCACACCGCCTGAAGCCTCATAGGAGGGATGATACGTCCGCTGATACGGCAGCGCGTAGATCTGATCCATCTCCGGTCTGGTCAGCGGCTTCGACGGCGGATTCTGCACGACAAAGAGTTTTTCACCGTATGTCTCAAACAGACGCTTTCCGGTGAACGGATCCGTGCTGCAGTACTGGGTGTAAAAACTTTTCGCATACTCCCGTTTATCTGCCAGCAGCGCCTCGTAATGAGGCAGCTCCACGGCGTCGTAAATATCCTCCCGCCTGCGCGTTTTATAAACGGTTCCGTTCACAAACGTGATATCCCGGACGTCCAGACCGCTCTCCAGCGCTTCCGCAATCTCAACAATGCTGCGCTCCCCCATCCCGTAGGAGATCAGATCCGCGCCCGAATCCAGCAGTATCGAGCGTTTCAGACTGTCCGACCAGTAATCATAGTGGGCGAGGCGCCGCAGACTCGCCTCAATACCTCCGATAATCACAGGCGTGTTCCGGAACGTCCGCCGGATCAGATTGCAATAGGTAATCGTGGCATAATCAGGCCGTTTTCCCATCACGCCTCCGGGCGTGTAGGCATCGCGCGCGCGCCGCTTTTTTGAGACTGCATAGTGATTAACCATTGAGTCCATATTTCCCGCCGTGACAAGAAACGCAAGCCGCGGTTCCCCCAGCGCCGCGATCGAGGCCGGATCCCGCCAGTCGGGCTGTGCAAGAATGCCGACTGTAAACCCGTGGGCCGCAAGGACGCGGGAGATAATGGCATGTCCGAACGAGGGATGGTCCACATAGGCATCCCCGCAGATATAGACAAAATCCAGCCGGGAAATTCCCGCTGCCTCCATATCCGCTCTGTTTACCGGTAAAAATCCGTTATTCACAGGTCTCCCTCCTTTCGTCCCGAAGCGGGTTTTTTCAGCGCGGCCAGCTCTTCCGCCGTGAGTGCACGATACTCCCCCGGTTTCAGACTCTCCGGCAGAACCAGCGGCCCCATGGCGATCCGTCTCAGATACAGAACTTCTTTCCCGACCGCGGCAAACATCCGCTTTACCTGGTGAAACCGCCCCTCTGTCAGCGTGAGATGCGCCTCCTGCCGGCTTCCGCCGCCGAGTATCTTAAGCACAGCGGGACGCGCCGGACGCGCATCCCCGATATCTGCCCCTTCTTCAAACAGCCGGATATCCTCCTGTGTGATGCGTCCGTCCACGCGCACATAATACGTCTTTGGCACATGTTTTGCGGGGGCCAGCAGCTCATGTGCCAGCGCCCCGTCGTCAGTGATCAGCAGCAGCCCTTCCGTGTCAAGATCGAGTCTGCCGACCGGAAAAAGATCTTTTCCGGCCGCTTCCGCGAGATAATCCATGACAGTCCGATGCGTCTCATCCCGCACGGCGCTCACACAGCCGGCCGGCTTGTGAAACAGATAATAGTGAAAAGCCGCATAACTTTGCATTCTGCCTCCCACACAGATTTCATCCGCCGTCTCATCCACCTTCTGCTCCGGTGTGACGGCTGCAGTGCCATTGACCGTGACCCGACCCGCACGGATGATTTTTTTTACCTCACTTCTGGTCCCGACGCCGAGTCCGGCCAGATACTTATCCAGTCTCACAGGCAATCCTTCCCCCCGTTT
>CAMSQM010000077.1 GCA_947062675.1 uncultured Roseburia sp. | reverse complement strand
CGAGATCATGCCATGTGACTGGAGTTCAGACGTGTGCTCTTCCGATCTGCCGACCGCTGTTACCGCGCCGGGCTTTGTCCGTTTGAGGCCATCGCCCTGTTTGAGCAGGAAGGACTTCAGAAATACCGCGCAAAATATATCCTGATGTTTCTGGAGCGCATCGCAAATTCCTATGTCCACAACAACGTCCTTTTAAATAACGGCCAGACCGGGGAGATCGTTCTGATCAACCGGCGGCTGACAAGACCTCTGATTCAGACCGGACCGCAGGAATTTGTAAATCTGGAAGAACGTCTGGACCTGTATGTCCAGGCTGTGATATAATATTAACGAAAAAAGAGAGGTAAACCCATGAAAAAAAACAACTATACCCAGAACAACCCAAAACACGGCGCCGCTGACGGTGACGATTCAGACATTATGGTGACACTGGATCTCGACGACGGAACGCAGGCAGAGTGCGAGATTCTCACCATTTTCACAGTGGAAGACCGCGATTATATCGCCCTTCTTCCGCTCGATGAGCGCGGCGAGGTAAACGAGGACTGCGAGGTCTATATTTACCGCTACCATGAAGACACACAGGGCAACCCTTCGCTCGACAACATTGAGAACGACGCGGAATACGAGGCAGTGGCCGACCGTTTCGACGAACTGCTCGATGAAGAAGCGTTCAGCGACGATTCCGGGGAGTAGCCGGCGCGCTGCCCGCCTCTGTGATAAAGCGCGAAACCTCTGCCTCCCTGTTGTTCAGCTGTTTTACGGCGTACAGGTGCAGCTTCCGTTTCGCGCGCGTCATCCCCACATAGAACATCCTGCGCTCCTCCTCGATATCCGGTTCCAGCACTGCCTTCTTATAGGGCATCACTCCCTCGTTGACATCAATCAGATACACATTCTCATATTCCAGTCCTTTTGCGCTGTGGAGCGTCGCCAGCGCCACTCCCTCCGCCTGCTGCTCTTTTTTCCGGTGCAGCTCTTTCAGCTCTCTCGTATATTCCTCAATATGATCAAACCATGCCTCATACGTCGGATATCCCTTCGCCCCCGCCTGCAGTTCCTCCAGGGTATCGAAGAGGTCCTCTTCCCGTATGCGACGGTAATCCGCATATTCTTTACAGAATTCGTCATACCCGATCCCCTTGCGGATGTAATTTACCGCCGCATACGGGTTCAGCTTCCGGAGCATCTTTATATCCTGCGCCAGCTGGCCGATACGCTTCGCAATCCACGGCTGCTCCTCATAATACCACTCCCACACATCGAACGCCACGGTTTCCTCATCCAGTGAGTCCCTGGAGAGATACCGTTTCGGACGGTTCATAATGCGCAGAAAATCAGATCTCGCCCTGCTGCCCTGCGCAATCCTTATGTAAGTAAAAATATCCTGTGCAATCCAGTGCTCGTAGAGATTCGGAATCTTATCCCGCGTCGTAAAAGGAATATTGTGCGCCAGAAGCTGCTCCATCAGAAGCCCCGGCTGGGTGTTTGTCCGGAAAAGAATGGCAAAGTCCGTAAGCTTCCCGCCGCGCTCGAGCGCATCCTGCAGGTCGCGGATAATCTTCAGGTTCTCCTCCTTCTGATCTTTAAAAAGAGCATACTCCACCTGCGCCACAGCGGGTTTCTCCGCCCTGATTTTCTTGTCAAACCGTGCCCTGTTGTGCGCGATCAGACGGAGGGCATGCTTTACAATCTCCGCGTCCGAGCGGTAATTCATATCCAGAAGCACGGACTTCGCCTCCGGATAATCCTTTGGAAAATGCAGCATAATCTCCGGCCTGGCCCCGCGGAACCGGTAGATGGACTGATCATCGTCCCCGACCACGAAAAGATTTTTCCGATCTCCCGCGAGAAGTTTTATCACATCATACTGCATCCGGTTAATATCCTGAAACTCGTCGATCAGAATATAGGAAAACTTCTTCTGCCAGGCCCTCAGAATATCTTTCCGCTCCGAAAGGAGCTCATATGTATAAATCAGCATATCCTCGAAATCTATCAGCCGGTTCTCATACAGATATTCATGATAATCCGTGTAAATTCTGAAAAAAACTTCCTTCGAACAGTTCTGTGAATAATAATTTCCGATCGCGATACCCGAATTTTTAATCAGACTGATCTCGCCAAGCAGCGCGCTGACAAATTCTGTCTCATCCTCATACTCGAGGCGATGTTTTGCGAGAAGTGACCGCACGCACCCGAACCGCTGTTCCTCGCTGATAATATTTTCCGTGCGATAGTGATAGGCGTGCCTGAGAATGGTAAAAAAGACGGCGTGAAATGTGCCGAATGTGACGGGATATGACGCCTGACTCCCCATCCGGCGAAGAAACCGCTCCTTCATCTCCGACGCCGCGGCTTTTGTAAATGTAATGACGAGGATCTCTGCCGGCCGGACGCCGTACTCCTCTATCAGCATCCTGGTGCGCTCCGTGATCACAAGCGTCTTCCCGGAACCCGGACCTGCCAGAACCAGCATGGGGCCATCCTTATGCCGGATGGCCTCTTCCTGGGAACTGTTATACTTCATATTTTATCCCTCACTGTGACCCCGCATGCTCCTCAAGCAGTGCGATTCCCCGCCTGATTCTGCTCAGGGACTCTTCCTTCCCGAGAACCTCCATCAGCTCTGTCGCCCCTCCGGGAGTCATCTGCTTTCCGGATACGGCGGTGCGCAGCGGCCACATCACATAACCGTTTTTCACGCCTTTTTCTTTCACATAGCCGAGCAGCAGCTCATACAGGGCATCGTTCCCGAAATCCTCCTGCGCCTCGAGCAGCGGCAGTACCTCCGTGAGCACGGCGAGCGATGTCTCCTCCGTGGTCTTCATCTTTTTGTGCCTGTACATGGACGGATCATATTCCGGCAGCGACTCAAAAAAACCGATGTGTCCGGCAATATCGGGAAACACCTCGATTCTTGTCTGTATCATCGCCGCAATCTTTTTTAAATCCAGCTTTTTTGTGACGACAGCGCGGATATACGGCTCTGCCAGCGAGTAGAATCTCTGAGGATCCATCGCTTTGCAGTACTCCCCGTTCATCCATTTAAGCTTGGTATAATCAAACACGGCGGGAGATCTGCTGATTCTGTGATAGTCAAATTCCTTTATCAGCTCCTCCAGCGTAAAAATCTCCCGGTTATCCTCCGGACTCCACCCCAGCAGCGCAATATAGTTGACGACCGCCTCCGCCAGAAATCCCTGTTCCATCAGATCTTCAAAGGAAGAATGACCGCTGCGCTTGGAAAGCTTTTTGTGGTTTTCATCCGTAATCAGCGGAAGGTGAATATAACACGGGGATTCCCAGCCGAACGCATCATATAGGCGCTGGTATTTCGGCGCGGAGGAGAGATATTCATTTCCGCGCACCACATGTGTGATCTTCATTGTATGGTCGTCCACCACATTGGCAAAATTATACGTCGGATAGCCGTCGGATTTGATCAGAATCATGTCGTCCAGCTCTGCATTTTCCACCGTGATATCGCCGTAAAGCTCATCGTGAAACGTCGTGGTCCCCTCATTCGGGATATTCTGACGGATGACGAACGGCATTCCCGCAGCGAGGTTCTCCCTGATTTCTTCTTCGCTCAGATGAAGGCAGTGCTTGTCGTAGAGCATGATCTCCTTGCCCTCGACCACCTCCGTCCTCAGACTCTCCAGCCGCTCCCTGTCACAGAAACAGTAATAGGCCTCCCCCTTTTCGACAAGCTCCTTCGCATACTTCATATAAATCCCGGTCTTCATGCGCTCGCTCTGCACATAGGGGCCCACGCCCCCGTCCTTATCAGGTCCCTCGTCATGGATAAGCCCCGCCGCGTGCATAGTGCGGTAAATTATGTCAACCGCCCCCTCGACGAAGCGCTCCTGATCCGTATCCTCGATGCGGAGCATAAAATCGCCCCCCGCATGCTTTGCGATCAAAAATTCATATAGCGCAGAGCGCAGATTCCCGACATGCATTCTTCCGGTCGGGCTCGGCGCGTATCTCGTTCTGACTCTGTCCATGTGATATCTCCTTGTTTTTCTTTCCTTTTCTCCCTTTTCATCCGGGCACGCTGCTATGTCCGGACTCCTCCGGCTGTCCGGCTGCCGTGAACAGCGCCGGATCAGCTATTCCGGTTCTTAAGAAATTCTATTATGATACAGATCCCATTTATAGTCAATCGTTTTTTTCCGTGTCATTCCGCCTGCAGCCGCAGCAGCCCGCGCCGCACCCTCCGCACCCGGCACATCCGCCGTTCTTTTTCCTCACCGCGGCAGAGCGCAGCACAAACACCAGCCACACGGCAATCCCTCCCAGAATCAGTAAATCCGCCAGTCCCATCATCGCATAAACACCCCTCCCGCCTGATAAATCAAAAACGCCGCAATCCAGGCCACCGCGCACTGGAGCACCACAATCATGGCCGCTTTCACAGCGCTGCCCATCTCCCGCCTCACCGCGGCCACCGCGGCCACACACGGCGTATAAAGCAGCGTGAACACCAGAAAACTGACCGCGGAGCGGCACGAAAACATCCCTCCGAGCACACTGCCCAGACTCGCCATAGCCGTCCCCGTCAGCACGCTCAGCGTGCTCACGACCGCCTCCTTTGCGGTAAATCCCGTGATCAGCGCCGTGGACACGCGCCAGTCAGAAAAGCCGAGCGGGGCAAAGGCTGGGGCAATCCACCGGCCGATCAGCGCCAGCAGACTCTCCCTGCTCTCCTCCACCACATTAAAGCGCAGATCAAACGTCTGCAAAAACCAGATGATTATGGTCGCGACAAAAATCACGGTAAACGCACGCTGGATAAAGTCCTTCGCCTTATCCCACATCAGTCTGCCCACACTTTTGGCGGAGGGAAAACGGTAGTTGGGCAGCTCCATCACAAACGGGATCGGATTGCCCTTAAAAGCAGTCCGGCGGAGCACAGCCGCCGTGACAATACCGGCGAAAAGCCCGGTTCCGTAGAGCAGAATCATGACAAGGGCCTCCCTCCCCGGGAAAAATGCCGCGGCAAACACCGAATAGATGGGGATCTTCGCCGAACAGCTCATGTACGGTGTCAGCATGATCGTCATTTTCCGGTCCCTCTCCGATGAGAGCGTCCTCGTGGCCATGACGGCCGGAACCGTGCACCCGAATCCGATCAGCATCGGGACAAAACTGCGCCCCGACAGCCCGATTTTCCGCAGCGGTTTATCCATCACAAACGCCACGCGCGCCATATATCCGGAGTCTTCCAGAATCGAGAGGAAAAAAAACAGCACAACAATGACCGGAAGAAAGCTTAAGACGCTGCCCACCCCTGCAAAAACCCCGTCAATCAGCAGACTATGTACCACCGGATTGATCCCGTATGCCGTAAGCGCCGCGTCGCAGAGACCGGTAAACGCATCGATTCCCCGCGCCAGCAGATCGCTTAACGCCGCTCCGATCACGGAAAATGTCAGCCAGAAAATTGTGATCATAATTGCCAGAAACATCGGGATCGCCAGGTACCGGTCTGTCAGTACGCTGTCAATCTTAACACTGCGGATGTGTTCCCGGCTCTCCTGGCATTTTTTTACCGTCTTTGCGCAGACTTTTTCGATAAAGCGATAGCGCATATCCGCCAGCGCCGCGTTGGCGTCCAGACCGCAGTCTTTTTCCATTTCCCCGATACTGTGCTCCATCATCTCATACTCATTGGCGGAAAGCTCCAGCCTCGCGATAATACTCTCGTCATGTTCCACGATTTTCGTCGCGGCAAAACGCGGCGACATCCCGATGCGCACCGCATGGTCTTCCACCTGGTGCGATACCGCGTGAATGCAGCGGTGCACAGGCCCCTGTTCGCAGAAATCCATCACTTTCGGACAGATTTTCTTTTGAGACACGTCAACGGCGGCCGCGATCAGATCCTCGATCCCCTCGTCTTTCGCCGCACTGACCGGCACAACCGGAATGCCCAGCTCCTTTTGCATTTCCCGGTAATCGATGGAACCGCCGTTCCCCCGCACCTCGTCCATCATATTGAGGGCAAGCACCATGGGAATATGCATCTCCAGCAGCTGCAGGGTCAGGTAAAGATTGCGCTCTATATTGGTCGCGTCGACAATGTTGATAATGCCGTCCGGCTTCCCGTTCAGGATAAAATCCCGCGTGACAATCTCCTCGCTGGTATAGGGACGGATCGAATAAATACCCGGAAGATCCACGACGGAACAATTCTTTACCGACCGCACCTCCCCCATTTTCTGATCCACTGTGACGCCCGGAAAATTTCCCACATGCTGATTTGCGCCCGTCAGCTGGTTAAATAATGTCGTTTTCCCGCAGTTCTGATTTCCAGCCAGTGCCAGTATCATGTCTCTCCCTCCGCCTTCACGCCTATCTTTTTTGCATCTTCCCTGCGGAGCGTCAGCTCATAACCCCGAAGCCGGATCTCCATCGGATCTCCGAGAGGCGCAATCTTGCGGACGCTGACCGCAGTCCCCGGAATCAGTCCCATGTCAAGGAGCCTGCACCTTAACGCCCCCTCCCCGCCGACATCCGTTATGACGGCAGTTTTTCCAATCTCCAGTTCATCCAGTGTCATATCTTCTGTTCTCCATTCTTGCAGTTATTAGTGACTAACCAATATAGTAATACCTCCGGCGCAGAATGTCAATGCCGACTCACATATCCTCTTCCTTTCGCCGGTTAAATGTATTATAATACAAAAAAGCACCGGACCCACGGCGGCGGAAAGGAACAAATCATCCATGAATGAATACCGGCAGAAGTATATCGCGCTGAAAAAAGAATTCGAACAGACCGGCCAGAGCGCGGACAGTGTACAGGCTCTCTATGAGTACAGGGATTTTCTGGAAGAACAGAACACTCCGGAGGCCGCCTGGGTACTGGCCGACGTCTGCGAGACGCTGGAGCTGTACGGGAGTGCCTTCGAAGCGCTGCGCCCCCTGGTCACGCGCACAGACAAAAAGGCCCTGCGGCGACTGGCGAAGCTTGCCAGCTTTCAGGGAACAGGTGACCGGTACGCCCTGCGCCGCCCGCACGGCACGGCCAGGAGCAGTAAAATGCAAAAACTGCAGGCTGCCCTGCCCCATTTCAGATATCATCCCGACCCTCTTGCGACGGCGGCTTTTCTGATATCCTCTTCCCCCGTCACCTGCGAATGCTGCAAAAGCCCCACGCAGATTTACTATAAGGGCCCCTTTTACACAGTCGCAAACATTGATACGCTCTGTCCGGAATGCATCTCCAGCGGGCTGGCTGCCAGGAAATTTGACGGCGCGTTTCAGGATGAATACTGCCTGGAAGACGGCGTAACCGACCCTGAGAAAAAAGAGGAGCTGCTGTTTCGCACTCCGGGATACCAGGGCTGGCAGCAGGAATACTGGCGTGTGCACTGTGGGGATTACTGCGCTTTCGCCGGCTATGTGGGATACCGGGAACTGAAACAAATGGAAATTGTGGAAGAAATACTAGACGACCCCGTGTGCGCCGGCGACTGGGGCGACGGGAAGGAAGAGATGCTCGCAGCCATGGTCAACGGCGGCGGTTTCCAGGGCTATCTGTTCCAGTGCCTGCACTGCGGAAAATATCTTCTCTGGACAGACTGCGACTGAACATTCATTTCAGACAGGAGAACGAATATTATGAAACATGGATTTTTAGAACAGGAAGCCTTACGGGCAGGCAGAAAAAACCGGAAGCTTTTCATTACACTGCTGATCATATACCTTATTCTGATCTCCGCGACCGGCTTCGCCGTAAAAGATTCCATTGATCTTAGCGAATACAGGACAATAAAAGTTGTCGTCTGCCTCACCATTCTGAGCGTGCTGATGCTGCTCTCTATCGTGTACGGCCTGTACCGTTCTTTCCGGATCGCCGCAAAAGGGCAGAATCTCATCCTCCCTTTCAAAGATACCACAAAGGAAGCGGCGGCGGAAATCATCGACCGTGAGGCTGCAGCGGGAAACATTCAGGCTGAGAGATACGCGGAATACTTTCCCGAGGGGAAAAAACCGCACGGGGAACGGCTCGTGCTGCTTCCCTCCTATCTGCTGCTCATCAATTATATGGGAGCGGTCACGGCAATTCCCCGCGATAAGATTTACTGGATCTGCTCCCAGACCGGCCGCAAAGGGCGTTCTTCCTTTATCGTCCGTCTGATGTTTTTCACGGAAAAGCAGACTTATTATATGGAAGGAACCGATCCGGGGTATTTTGAGAGCATTGCCTGCGAACTTTATCAGTACATCCCGAATATATTCAGCAATTATGACCCTTTTACCCTGTCCTATGAGCTGGACAGCCTTTTTGACAAAAACCGTGAGGAGTTTCTGAACTTCTACGAGGCTGAAAAGAAGAAAATGCAGCTGAACCGGGAGCCCTGACGCTCACTCTCCCGCCCACTCTTTTCTCAGAAATGCCGCGATGTCCACGGCGCGCGGCGGACACCCTCCCAGTGTCCTCTCAAAACAGGCCGTGCACTGCCCGATGCCGAGCTTTCCGCTCTCTCCGCGGTATCCCTGTCCGATGCCTATGGACGCCTTCCGGCGTCCCCGCAGTATCCCTTCATCATTCAGACGGTCCAGCGCATAGATCAGGGAACCGTAACAGGCGGAACATGCATCCCGCGGCGCCGCATACGCGGCCAGCCCGTCCACCCTCCGTCCCTTATGCGGGTATTCCGTCTCCACCAGGCCCTCATTGAGCCGCACAATATGCGCATGCTCCACGTCCGTGCTCCCCACGCCGAGCTCTTCCGCCAGGCGGATATATTCTATATCCCGCGGACGGTACCCCATGCACTCCGCAGCAAAGCTGTCACAGAGCACGGGATCCCGGAACCCTAACACGCGGTTCATCACAACCGGATTGCCGCCCTCCTCAAAATCCAGATCACCGCAGATATTATCCACCAGAATAAAATCCTGATGAATCACGGTATTTAAGCGGGCAATCGGCTCATGCAGCCCCAGTGTGTGAAACCTGCGCTTCTCTGCGTTCGGTATCAGCCCCTTGCAGTTTTTTAAAGCACAGGTGATCGTTGTCTGACAATGTCCTTTTAACACCGGAAGGTTGATCAGATAATCCAGTTTCAGCGCCTCGTCGCAGACGGATACCGCAAGTCCCCCCGCGTCCAGCGTCTGAAAGGTATCTTTCTGCAGGTCCGCAAAAGGCACCTGATGTTTTTCACAGACCTCATAGATCCCGCTTACGCGCACTGCGCGGGAAGTCTGATCCCCCACCCATAGATCGGAAGAGCACACGTCTGAACTCCAGTCACATGGCATGATCTC
>CAMSQM010000076.1 GCA_947062675.1 uncultured Roseburia sp. | reverse complement strand
CCGGTCTACACCGACGGCGGCGACACCCTCTATGTGATGGATCAGATCAGCGACAAAAAAAACAGGGAGGAAAACTGGATCGAGGAGCTCTCTTTAAACGATGCAATGGACCACCTGAACGAGCGTGAAAACTATATTCTGAAGCTGCGGTTTTTCGAGGGTAAAACGCAGATGGAGGTCGCCGAGGAAATCCACATCTCCCAGGCTCAGGTAAGCCGCCTGGAAAAATCTGCCCTGAAGTCGATCCGCCACTATCTCTCCTCCTGACTCTCCGTTCCCCCGCAGAGACGCGCCGGGCACAGACACCCGGTCCCGGCGCCTTCTCCTCACCGGCACATCTACCGCTCCCACCGGCTGCAGAGCGCATGAATCTGTTCAGCAAATTTTGAGAGTTCTTTGTTCGGTCTCCCCTCACATTTCTGAATCACCGTCATCAGACGGCCTCCCGCCGCCAGCAGTTTTGCAAAAATATTGCTGGAAGCGTGACCTGCTTTTTCCTTCTTCTGCGCCTGCAGTCTGGAGCCTTCCCGAATGCACTCTCCCGTGACAAGATCGAACGCATCCCCGCTGTAAGGCGCATACGCGTCAATCCCGAGCGTCTCCCTGATATGAGCGGCAAATTTCTCCGTCACCGTATCTTCCCCGTGCACCACAAAGATGCGCTTTGTATCCTTTGAAAAAGCCGAAGCCCAGCAGGTGAGCTGTCCTTCGTCCGCATGTCCGCTGATACCCGGCAGATTTTCGATCTGCGCGCAGACATCAATCGTCTCGCCAAACAGGCGCACTTCCTTCGCCCCGTTTAACAGGGCGTGCCCCAGCGTCCCCGGCACCTGATAGCCCACAAAGAGAATCGTTGAATCCTTTCTCCAGAGATTGTGCTTTAAATGATGGCGGATACGCCCCGCCTCGCACATACCGGAAGCCGAGATAATCACTTTGGGCGTTTCATCAAAATTGATCATTTTCGACTCGTCGCTCGTGATGGCCATCCGAAGTCCCGGAAAACCGATCGGATTGACGCCGCGGCGCACCAGCTCCAGCGCCTGGCCGGCAAAGCAGTCCTGCACATGCTTTCCGAATATGGAAGTCGCCTCCACCGCCAGCGGACTGTCCACGTACACCTCAAAATGCTGAAACTCCGGCAGCAGGCGCTCCGTCTTAATCCGCCGCAGGAAAAAAAGCATCTCCTGTGTGCGGCCGACCGAAAACGCCGGAATCACCAGATTGCCGCCGCGCAGCATCGTGCTCTTTAACACCCGCGCCAGCTCTCTGGCAAAATCGGGAGGCGCCGTGTGGGAGCGGTCGCCGTAAGTGGACTCCATCACAACATAGTCCGCCTCCGCAATATACTCCGGATCGCGGATCAGTGGACGGTTCCCGGGCCCGATATCCCCGGAAAAAACAATCTTTCGCTTTTCAACGCCGTCCTCCACCTGCTCCTGCACCCACATCTCAATCGACGCGGAGCCGAGCAGATGCCCCGCATCCACAAAGCGCACCTTAAGTCCCTCGCACACATCCACCATATGATGATACTCGCAGGGCACAAAATGCGTCAGCACCCCCATGGCGTCATTCATATCATATATCGGCACAACCTCCGGTTTTCCCGCCCTCTTTGCCTTGCGGTTCTTCCACTCCGCCTCGGACATCTGAATATGCGCGCTGTCTTTGAGCATAATGTTACAGAGCTGGCACGTCGCCGTCGTCGCAAACACCTGTCCGCGAAACCCGTGCCTGTACAGAAGCGGCAGAAGACCGGAATGGTCAATATGCGCATGCGTGATAAATACATAGTCAATCTCCGAGGCATTGACCGGTATCTCCTGATTGACGTAGAGATCCGGCCCCTGTTCCATGCCGCAGTCCACCAGAATGTGATGTCCGCCAAATGCCAGATAATGACAGCTCCCCGTCACCTCATGTGCAGCCCCTAAAAATTCAAGTATCATATGCGTCCCCCCGTTCTTCCGTGTCAGACCCCGCTCCCCTGAAAACCAGCGTATAAAGATTTCTGTCTATAGTTGAATTATACTATCATTTTTCCTCAGATACAATTGAAATCTGCGCGGTTTTACAAATTTTCCAGCATTTCCCTCATTCAAAACGGACAATTTCTTTCTTCAGCCGCCCCATAATCTTTTTCTCCAGACGGGAAATATAGGACTGGGAAATCCCGAGCATGTCGGCCACCTCTTTCTGTGTCTTTTCCTCTCCGCCCGCCGTATTCAGCCCGAACCTGAGCTCGATAATCATGCGCTCGCGGCCGGACAGCTTATCGATGGCCCGTTTCAGAAGCTTTCTCTCCACATCCGTCTCAATATCGCGATAGATCACATCCTCATCCGTCCCGAGAATATCCGACAGAAGAAGCTCGTTTCCATCCCAGTCCACGTTCAGCGGCTCGTCGATGGACACCTCCAGTTTTGTCTTATTATTTCTGCGCAGATACATCAGTATTTCATTTTCAATACAGCGGGACGCGTAGGTCGCCAGCTTGATATTTTTTCCCGGATTAAATGTATTAATGGCCTTGATCAGCCCGATGGTTCCGATGGAGATCAGATCCTCCACCCCCACTCCGGTATTGTCAAATTTTTTCGCGATATAGACCACCAGGCGCAGATTGTGCTCGATCAGCCTCCTGCGCGCCTCCTCCGGCGCGTCGCTCACAAGCCGCTCTATGCAGAATGCCTCCTCCTTCCCCTCAAGCGGCGGCGGCAGCACCTCCGCGCCGCCGATATAGTGCACCTCATCCTGCTCCCGCAGAAAAATGCGGCCCACCCCCGCCAGAAATCCCCGTATACGATATTCCGGAATCACAAATTTTATGTACATACAAAACCTCCGTCATCACTTCTTTTCCGCAGTCCGGTCCACTTCCGGTCTCCTGCCTTTTCCTTTGCAGGTTTCAGGGACGCCGTTTCCAGAATGCCTCCCGCTACAGCAGGGACGCGTGCAGGATCAGATCATACCCTTTATCTTCCAGAAGTCCCTCATTTGCGATTCCGATCGCGATTTTTTCTACCCTGTACTCTCCTTTTGCGTCCGTTAAAATCAGCACATCCACATCCGTGACCGGCAGCAGCCCGTCTGTCTCCCCCAGGGAGCGATACGGCACGTACCGCACCAGATCCTTCTGCGGGTCAAAAAAGGTCTCCGCCTTTGCGCGGCTTAAAATACTGACCCCCCGCCCGGTATAGGGATCCCGGAGCCGGTTCCCGCTGTCCCAGTACGCCTGCACCGCGAGACAGCGGGCATCCTTTTTGAGCACAGCCGGAAAAATATGATTCCCGGTCTCTTTTCTCTGCATAAGATAAAACAGTATCCCATATCCTGTCAGAGACACCGCCGCAAACCGCAGGAAAAAACTTCGCGGCAGAAGACCATTCTCCTGCACCCACTCAAGCATTCCCCCCATCACGACGACCAGCAGATAAGATACCGCCCAGTCCTCCAGAAACCGCCTTCTGCCGCGCCACCCGAAGCACAGGAAAATCATTCCCGTGTTCAGCAGAAAATGGGAAATCAGCCGGTATACCAGATAATTTTTCACCGTCAGGATAAGCACGAGCCCCGCCACGGAGGCAGACAATGACACAAGGAGCAGGCGCCTGTGACGTCTTCGCCGTTTCAGGAAATAATTCACTCCCGCTACCGCCGCAAAATCCATCAGAAAATTCTGCAGCAGAAAAACATCCGCGTAAAATACATATATCCTTCCTCACCTCGATTTTGTTCTGACATGGGAATCATTATAATTCGATACACGCTGATATTTTGTCAAAACGACCGCGGAAGAACCGGTTTTTGTGCGCATCTTCTGACAAAAAATACTCCGGACAGACACGGAATGTAATAAAAGTCCGGTGCAGAAAAAAACAGAAAGGAAAACAGAGATCTCAGGCAGCAGTACCTGGCGCAGACAAAAAAACAGAAAAGAAAACAGAGCGCTCAGGTGACAGATACCTGACGCAGACAGATTACAGAGCACCCAGGCAGCAGTTACCTGGCACAGACAGATTACAGACAGTTCAGGAAACAGATACCTGATACAGACAGATAACAGAGAGAAAACAGGTGCGGACAGAACTGCCACGGCAGCCCCGCCAGCCTGAAAACCGGCTCCCCGGAAAACCCTTACTTATCCAGCATTTTCTTGAGCTCGTCCATAAACGTGTCCACATCCTTGAACTCGCGGTACACAGACGCAAACCGCACATAGGCGACCGCCTCAAGATTCTGCAGCTTGTCCATGACAATCTCACCGATCGTGGAACTCGGAATCTCCTTGTCCTCGCGATTGAAAATTTCCGTCTCCACCTCGTCCAGAAGCCCGTTAATCTGATTCACCGACACCGGACGCTTATGACAGGCGCGGAGAATACCGGCCTCAATCTTGGAACGGTCATACGACTCCCTGCTGTTGTCCTTCTTGATCACAATCAGCGGGATCGTCTCCACCTTCTCGTAAGTTGTAAACCGCTTCCCGCAGTCGTCACAGAGTCTGCGGCGGCGAATGGAACAGTTATCATCCGCCGGTCTCGAGTCTATCACCCTGGTATTCTCACTGCTGCAAAACGGACACTTCATATGCTACCTCCAACTGATACAAACCACTATATATTGTAGTATAACGATCCATTTTGTGTATGTCAACTAAAATTTTATGATTTCCCAGGTTCTTCTCCCCCTGCTCCCGGCTGCGCCGCCAGTCCACGAAACACATCCTGAGAATCCCGTGAAACATTCCGGAATAAAAAGCCGGTCTGCTTCCGCACTTAATATCAGATTCCGTCTTTCACACAATTTATCTTTGACGCGGAAGCATTTTCACTATACGGGCCCTGTTATACCTCTGCATAATAACAAACAACAGATCAAACGCCGCACTGCACACGGATGTCGCCAGAAACACAAAAAATGAACCAAAGCGCACCGAAGCCATAAGAGGCACAAAGCTAAGTACAATTATCGTTTCATGCACCAGTTCAGACTGGCACATTGCCTGTGCGATTTCAGCCCATGTATGTTTTTTGATTGAAAAAGAATCCGGATCATAGGAAGGCATCTTATCTTTCCACTTTTTTACCCGCAGAAACCGGTACAGTCCGCATTCCCAGGAACGGATCTGATACCATTTCTTAGTATAATCCGCCCTGTTCCCCATTCCGACGCGATAAAGCAACCCGACAAGCAGCCTCATTCCCAGATGATAAACCGTTGTGCCAAACGTAACGGCCAGCGTCAGATATAACCCTTTACCAGAACTGCGGTACAATATAATCGAAAAAAACATCGCCATCAGGCAGAAAACAGCTGCGAATTTCATCACCTTAGACATATCCTGTGTCCTCCGGAAAACTGACTGCCAGCGATTCTGTTAAATCTTCCTCTCTGTCTCACATAAAACACTTCCTCTCACCAGCGGGAGAAACAGTCCGGCAGAAAATCACTTCCTTTCCGTCTCTTTCCATATACAATATTCTTTATAACTCATGACTCTTTCTGCTTTAGAACTATATACCAGACTGTTGCTCAGATCCAGCATTTTTTCAAATATGCCAGCCTGAACATCATCAAATACTGTATCATCCAAATCTGCTCCTCTTAATTTTGATCCGCTTAAATTTGATCCGCTTAAATCTGTTCTGCTTAAATCTGATTCGCTTAAATCTGTTCTGCTTAAATCTGATTCATTTAAATCTGTTCCTCTCAAATTCGATCTCCTCAAATTTGATCCTCTTAAATCCGATCCTCTTAAATCTGATCCCCTTAAATCCGATCCTCTTAGATATAATCCTCTTAAGTCCGGTTCAGACAGCCCTGCTCCTGACAAATCCGTCTCATTGAACGAAATTCCGCTCAGTTTCAGATTCATTCGATTATTACATCTCAGATATGTAATTATGTTATCATGAAGCTTTCCCAGTACAGGATTCCACAAATGCATAATTTCAAGCATATTGGCAAATATATTCTGTTCCCGCTCAATAACATTCCGAAATATGATCCCTGTATGAAAAGTCATGCCATCGCGCAGCATGATCTGAAATACCTCTCGTGTAATATCAGGCAGATCGCGCCTGCCCATTTTATCGAATTTATATTTTATAAACTCCAGAATCTGTTCCGAGAGCCTGCCACACTTTAGCAATATCCCCAGTTTTCCCGCAACTTCTTCCCCGGACGCCGATTTACATATGGATTCGTAAAAATGCACCACAACAAAATACTCATATATGGAGCGATGCACAAACTGCAGTTCTTCTGTTCCCATCCCTTCACAATGCTTTGTCAGTTTAAAATAATTTCCTATCAGAAAATCTCTTTTTATACCCTCACTCCCGCCAGCTATTTCATCTGCCACATTATCACAGATAATTTCATATTCTTTTTTGGAAATATATATCTTTTCAGAATTATTTTCAAACATCCAGAAGGCAGTTCTCTGGGAAATCCGGTGTATCTGCAGCTTTATCTCTTCCTTACTGATCGGATGTGTGGCGTCGTATCTTGCATTGTTTATGCACCTGTCATATAAACTGTTTTTATCCAGCGAAAAAATCTGGTCATATACCTCCGCAGTCGAAGCCTTTTCTCTTATATCAATTTCCAGCGCCAGAATCATATATAAAATAATAGGTATTCCAAATATTTCCCTGTCATCTGTCATTATGCCGATCTGATTTTCTGGTATACTTCTCTTATTTATCATTCCGTAAATATTACAGAAGCTTTCTATCTGTGCAGCATCCCATGCCTGCAGGGTGATATAGTCACATTCCAGTTTCTCTAAATCATGTACATAATTCTCCCTGCATGTGATAATCAGAGAAAACCTGCCCAGATAATCCATTTGATCTATTTCCTGACAGATCTGATTCAGAATGAACTCCCTGTCCTCCTGTATCTCATCAAATCCATCGAGAAACAGTACCTTATTTTCCAATTCCTGATATCCGGTATTCAGTTTCTTAAGAATGCCCTCAAATATGTGATCGCACTTCCAGTCAGCGCCGTTTAAATCAGCTGCAAACTGATACACCAGATAATCATCTTTCTTTTCTTTAAAATTAGCCGTAACCCATGTAATCAGTGTACTCTTTCCTATTCCCGCATGACCCAGAATCAGGAGCATTCTCTTCGCATCATTGCAGGCCGTATATTCCCTCAGCAGATCTTTTAAGTCAGTGCGCGGCTTCTTTCCCGATTTCCAGATATAATGGGGCATATGCTCATCCGGATACAGTTCTCTCAGTTTTATATTGACGCCCGCGCCTTCATCCCTCTCTGCAAAATTATTGAGAAATACATTTTCACTCCATTTTCCCGCATACTTTTCTGCCCTGTTTTTAACACACAGCCTCCTCTTCTCCACATCTGTGTCATCTTCTTTACGGTTGAGCGTATCTATTATGGAAGCCATATCTTCCTTTATATAGCTGACGTCTTCCTTTACATCGTCCACACTATTTTTTATGGAACCCAGCTCTCCCAGAACCTTTTCCCCATTCTTCACTCCCTAAACCTGCAGGCGGAAGGACTCCTCTTTCCACAGATCCTCATTTCTCTGTTTACATATTTCATGATACAGAATTCCCACAAATTTATCACAGTCATCATCCGCAGCCCGCCGGCCAGACATCCCAAGCGCCTGCCTTACGATTTCCATATTACTGATTCTTTCATCCATGAACCCGTTTACCATGTTCTCCGCGGTATCACGCAGGACGTCCCCGTCCCTGTGCCGCCCGTTCGTAAACGCATTCAGTGCGTCTTCTACAACTCTGTAAACCGCTGTCTGCCGATTCTTATGCTTCACTTTATCCGGTATATCCGAATCTTTGTACACTTTTTTCACAAAATCTGCAATATCATTTACAACCATGGATGTCACGGCTCCCGCCACACCGAGTTCCTGCAGCATATGAAACTTCCTCCTGTAGTATGTTTTCCTGTATCAATTATACTACATTTTCAGGTACTCCACAACAGACAATGCCATCCAGTTATTACACAATCTTCAGTCACAATCTGATAGAAGTTTCTTAAATAAGATTATCATTTGAAGAAATCCCTTTTACGATATATCTGTCATTATATTTTCTTTAACAGGACAGTTTTCGTACGCTTAAGATATTACCAAAAATTTTTCTATTTGGATAGGCTACAATAAACCGGACAGTTTTTTAAGGTCATATAGTATAAAATCAATAAGCAAAGGAGCTGACAGTATGACCGGGACAAAACAGCGAAGGAACCCCCGCAAATACACGGATGAGTTTAAGCCGCAATTAGCTGACTTATATCGTTCCGGCAGGAGAAGATGCGATATCAGCCGAGAATACGGTATCTCCCATTCACTGTTTGATAAATGGGTAAAACAGGCGGAAAATTCAGGATCGTTCCATGAAAAGGATAACCGTACACTGGAACAGGAAGAGCTGATCCGGCTTCGTAAAGAAAACCAGCAGCTTAAAATGGAGAATGATATTTTAAAACAGGCGACGCTGATCTTAGGACGAAAGTAAATGTGATCAGAGCGGACAGTCACAAACACTCTGTATCAGCAGTGTGCCGCGTCCTGCAGATAAACCGGAGCACTTATTACCATGAGAAAAAGCCGGAGCCGGGTGAGGAAGGGCTTTCCTCTGAAACCGCCGAAATTTTCAAAGTCAGCCGCAATAATTACGGCACGCGCAAAATAAAACAGGAGTTGATGAAAACAGGGAAACAGGTATCCGAACTGGCCGGATCATGAAGCAGGAAGGACTGGTTTCCAGTTACACAACCGCACAGTTTAAACCACGGAAAGACACCTGTAACGAATCAGAAACAAAAAATATCCTGAACCGGCAGTCTGGCGGACGGGGATACAGGGATGCTGTAATAAGCGGTTTGACGTATGAAAAGGCAGAAACGCATTGGAATTACATATGTATTCCTATCAGCCTCTGTAACTGGGAAATCACAGGATATAGTGCGGGTGAACATAAAACGGCGGAACCTGTAAAAGAAGCATTCCAAAGTGTGGAAGGAAACCTGCGGGATATTTGCCTGTTCCATACGGACCGCGTGAATGAATTCAGAAACCAGACAATTGAAGAACTGCCGGAAACATTTGACACAGAGCGTTCCCTGAGCCATAAAGGATGCCCTTATGATAATGCACTGGCGGAAGCAGCATTTAAAATCATAAAAACAGAATTCATATGGAATGAAACATTTACAGATTTAAAGGAATTGAAACTGAAGTTATGGGATTATATGAACTGGTACAATCATCACAGAATACATTCTTCTCCCGGATATCAGACTCCGGTACAGTACAGGGAAAACAACCTTAAAAAAGTTGTCTAAAAAAGTGTTG
>CAMSQM010000075.1 GCA_947062675.1 uncultured Roseburia sp. | reverse complement strand
ATCAGCAGCTCGTTTATTTTATCACAGCTGCTTCTGTTTGTCAACAACTTTTTTAATTTCTTTTTGCTGTTTTGCTGCCTGATTTTGTCGAAGCAGATCAGCTTATGTACTATATCATACTCAGCATCGGCTGTCAACACTTTTTTCTGTCCGCACAACACTTTTCTGATATTCAGCGGCTGTTTTCCGCAGCCGACCTGCATATACTATCACCTATTTTCCAGTGTGTCAACCCACTTTCCGCAATTTCGAAAAAGAAAGTTTTTTGTCATAATTTCTGTCAGTTGTCTATACATTTATAATGGAATTCATCGCATCCCCCACCGTTCTGACCCCGGTCAGTCTGATTCCCTTTATCTTCCGGAAAGTATTTTCCGCCGCTGATATGCAGACCTGCGGCAGCAGACAGGTCTCAAACCCCAGCTTTGCAGCTTCCAGCACACGCTGCTCCGCCATACTTACAGCCCTCACCTCCCCGCTCAGCCCCACTTCCCCGAAGCAGATCGTCTTATCATCTATGGCAATGTCTTTATAGCTCGAGATAATCGCCAGCACGATCCCGAGATCAATCGCAGGCTCATTCATCCGGATTCCCCCGGCAATATTGACATATGCGTCACAGCTTCCCAGCGGCAGTCCGAGGCGCTTTTCCAGCACTGCCATCAGCAGATTAACTCTGTTAAAATCCGTCCCTGCCGCCGTGCGCCTGGGCATTCCGAAATTACTGTGACAGACCAGCGCCTGGACTTCCAGAAGAATCGGACGGGTTCCCTCCATGGTACACGCCACAACAGACCCTGAAGCGCCCTCCGGTTTTCCACTCAGCATATATTCGGACGGATTTTCCACCTCAGCCAGTCCTTCCCTTCGCATCTCAAAAACGCCGATCTCATTGGTGGATCCAAAACGATTTTTCACGCCGCGCAGAATCCGGTATGCCGCATGGCGGTCCCCCTCAAAATACAGCACGGTATCCACCATATGCTCCAGTACTCTCGGACCGGCCACAACCCCCTCTTTGGTCACATGACCGACGATAAAAACAGATATCCCCATTCCCTTGGCAATCTGCATCAGGACGCCCGTCGATTCCCTCACCTGGGAAACACTGCCCGGCGCAGAAGAAATCTCCTCGCTATACATTGTCTGAACGGAGTCGATGATAACCACTTCCGGTTTCTCATTTTTTATCACGTTTCTGACCGTATCCAGATTTGTCTCACATAACAGTTTCAGGGTATCCTTAAAACTGCCGATGCGCTCAGCCCGCAGCCTGATCTGCTGCAGGGACTCCTCCCCGGAAATATAGAGAACGCGGATCTCCTGTTCCGAAAGCTTACGGCAGACCTGAAGCAGAAGCGTCGATTTCCCAATCCCCGGATCTCCTCCGACCAGAACCATGGAACCTTTCACAATCCCACCCCCAAGCACCCGGTCCAGCTCCTTCATCTGTGTGGATATACGCTTTTCCTGCGTCATCTCAATGCCGGAGATCGGAACCGTCTCCACCGCGCCATTCCGGACGTCTGAAGCCCGCTTTGCACTTTTTTTATCCGTCAGTTCCTCCACAAATGTATTCCACTCACGACAGCCCGGACACTGTCCCATCCATTTTGATGATTCATGTCCACAGTTCTGACAGAAAAAAGCGGTTATTTTTGCTTTTGCCATCCGGTACTCCTCCTTTTCCTGTGCTCCGCTGCACATACCTCATACGATAATACACGGAACGGACTCAACCGATAATCCTTTCACATAATGTCCTTTTCCTTAAAATCGGGCAGGGGAGACTTTATCCCTGCCCGCCGCGCGGCCCGTGTGCCTTTTTAGCGACTGACTTTCACTGCACGGGCCTGCGCATAAAAAAGAATCCTGCAAATCAGGATTCGCAGCCTGCACTTCCGCTCCGACGCAGTTCGATTCTGCCCGGAGGACTATTTATTTCACGGGAAAGCCGTATGATTTAGTGCATCACAGCAACAAAGTCTTTCCTGATTGAAATAAAAAAGCTGCATGACCGGACGGCCCCCGGACAGGGCCGCGAATCATGCAGACTGCCTAACACTTCTGAATTCTGACTTCCACCGGATTCTCTCCAAGCTCAACGCTGATAGAAAGCTTTCCGCCCAGACCGGTCTTCATATTTCCGGCCGACGCACCCTGCACCAGGATCTCATACTCTGCGTTGTCCTCAAGTCCCACGGTCAGCTGCGCGTCTTCCGGTCCTTCAACCAGAAATGCGACGCTCTCATCGGTTGCACGAAGCCCTGTCACTGACGTCCCCGGCACCGACTCATATACAAACATGCCGTTGCGCTCGAGCTTTGTGATCTCCCGGCAGGTTTTTACCTTATATACCGCTCCCTGATGCTCATAGTTATCCAGCTTTGCCTTGGCGCTCCTTGTGTAATCCCCAAAACTGATTGTTCCGTCTTCCTCTGAACGTATTAATTCACTAATTACAGCCATCTTATCCTCCTGTACTATGAAATCCTGATATTCCCATTATATAATAATTGCTTTTTGATTTCCAGTGCTTTCCTCTGCATTTCAGATTTTTTATTTCAGATTTTCTCTTTTTCGGGGTCCTTTGTCTCAAAGACAACCGCGTTCTTTTTCATCGTCACAATCACGACCGCGCCTTTTGGGATTTCACCGTTTAAAATTGCCTCCGCCAGTTTATCCTCTATCTCATTCTGAATCTTCCGGCGCAGAGGTCTCGCACCGTATTTCGGCTCATAGGCCTGTTCCACAATATAGGATTTCACACTATCGCGCACGGTCAGGGTAAGTCCGAGCTGTTTTTCACACCGTCCGGACAATTCTTTTATCATCAGTCCCACAATCTGCTTCATATCTGCCCTGTTGAGGGAACGGAATACAATTGTCTCGTCAATGCGATTTAAAAACTCCGGTTTGAAAATGCGGCGCACTTCCTCCATCACACTTGTTTTCATGCGCTCATAATCCTGTTTTTCATCGCTGCCGGACGCAAAACCAAGCCTTTTGGGCTCCACGATGGCCTGAGCTCCGGCATTTGATGTCATTATTATAATTGTATTTTTAAAATCGACCTTCCGCCCCTGGGAATCTGTAATGTGGCCATCGTCCAGCACCTGAAGGAGAATGTTAAACACGTCCGGATGGGCTTTCTCAATCTCATCGAACAAAATAACAGAATACGGATTCCGGCGTACTTTTTCGGAAAGCTGTCCGCCCTCCTCATGTCCGACATAGCCGGGCGGAGAACCAATCATTCTCGATACACTGTGTTTCTCCATATACTCGGACATATCGACGCGGATCATCGCCTGCTCATTTCCAAACACTGCCTCCGCAAGCGCCTTGGAGATCTCTGTTTTTCCGACGCCTGTCGGTCCCAGAAATAGAAACGAGCCGATGGGGCGCCGCGGATCTTTCAGGCCGACCCGTCCCCTGCGGACTGCTTTTGCAACTGCCGTAACCGCGTCCTCCTGTCCGACAACACGTTTGTGGAGTGTCGCCTCCAGTCTGCGCAGACGGGCAGACTCACCCTCTGTCAGTTTTCTGACAGGAATTTTGGTCCAGCCGGATACCACATCCGCGATATCATCCTCACTGACCGTCAGATTCTTCCTGCGAAGCTCCCTGTGTGTTTTCGCGTTAAGTTTCAGCAGCGCTTCGTCGAGCTCTTCTTTTTCGAGTCTCGCCTGCCTTGCCGCACCGAGGTCCGCTCCCATCAGCGCTTTCTCAAGTTCCTCTTCTTTTTGTAAAATCTGCTGCCTGAGCTCCGCCGTCTCATCCGGACGGGTACCTGCTCCCAGACGCACGCGCGCGGAAGCCTCATCCATCAGATCAATCGCTTTATCGGGCAGAAAACGATCGTTAATATAGCGCGCCGACAGATGCACTGCCGCCTGAAGCGCCTCATCTGTAATCTTTACTTTATGGTGGTTCTCATACCTTCCCCGCAGCCCCTTAAGGATCCGGATTGTTTCCTCTTCCGTCGGTTCCTCCACCACTACCGGCTGAAAGCGCCGCTCAAGTGCTGCGTCTTTTTCAATATACTTGCGGAATTCCTCCACCGTGGTTGCTCCGATCACCTGAACTTCGCCCCTCGCAAGAGCAGGCTTTAAGATATTTGAAGCATCAATCGCCCCCTCGGCACCGCCGGCGCCGATAATGGTGTGAAGTTCATCCACAAACAGCAGAATATTTCCCGCCTTTTTCACCTCGGAGATAACTTTTTTGATGCGCTCCTCGAATTCCCCACGATATTTGGAACCGGCAACAATCCCGGACAGATCCAGGGATACCACGCGCTTTCCTGACACAGTATCCGGGACCATGCCGGATATGATGCGCTCCGCTATCCCCTCCGCAATTGCTGTCTTTCCCACACCCGGCTCCCCGATCAGACAGGGATTGTTTTTGCTCCTGCGGCTTAAGATCTGAATAACGCGACGAATTTCCTGTTCCCTTCCGACAACCGGGTCAAGGCTGCCTTCTTTTGCCATCTGTGTCAGATCCCGCGAATACTGATCCAGAACCGGAGTCCCGTCGCTTCTCCTCCTCCGCCCCGGTCTTCCGTTCTGAAACTCTTCCTTATATAAATTTGCATCTTCACCCATCGCAATCAGGGTGTCCACATACATTTTCTGAATGTTGACAGACAGCGTGTTTAGAAGCCTTGACGCCACACATTCAGTCTCTTTGATGATCGCCAGCAAAATGTGCTCTGTCCCGATTTTTGAAGACCGGAAACGAACCGCCTCCTTTGCCGCTCCCTCGAGGACGCGTACAGCCCGCGGGGAATACCCCTCTCCCTCGAGAATCCCGACCGGCTCCGACGGCGCGATCAGCTCCTGGATCAGCTCCAGCACTTTATCATAGGCCACCCCGCTGTCCGAGAGGACGCGGGCCGCCACCCCTGTCTCTTCCCGAAGCAGGCCAAGCAGTATGTGTTCTGTTCCGATATAATTGTGGTGCAGGGATCCTGACATTCTCCCCGCAATCTCAATGGCTCTTTTTGCCTTTGCCGTATATGGTGTCTGCATGTTTGTTTTTCCTCCTGCCGGGCAGTTTATAAATCATTCAGATCCATGATTTCCAGATCGCCGCGGCTCTCCTGTCTCCCTGTTGTTCCGGCATCAGCCCTGCCGGCTGACCGCGGTCTCTCCGGTGCTGTTCCGGCATCAGCCCTGCCGGCTGACCGCGGTCTCTCCGGTGCTGTTCCGGCATCAGCCCTGCCGGCTGACCGCGGTCCTTCCGGATAACGCTCCACAGTACCGGAGACGGACTGTCCCAGCGCAGCATTCCTCCTCACACGCGGATCACTCTGCCGCACAGGTTTTCCCTCCGGCGAGGTGTGAAGAGTTCCCTGACCCGCCACGGTTCGCTCTGCGGAATGCGGCATTCCGTTCCCCGACATGTGATTCTCCTGCGGGCGCGCAGCCATCCTTCCCGGCGCACGACCGGCCTGTGGCTGCATAACCGTCCGTTCGCCTGTCCTGCTCCTCTCCTGCGGGCGGGAATCCCTCCCCTGTTCTGCCGGGCGCACAGCTCTGCGTCCCCGCATTTCCCGTTCTTCCGCAGAACAATCCTCCGGACGCGAAATATTCCTCTCCGCCGTCTGACGTTCCTCCGGACGCGAAATATCCCTCTCCGCCGTCTGACGTTCCTCCGGGCGCGAAATATTCCTCTCCGCCGTCTGACGTTCCTCCGGGCGGGATTCTCTCTGCCGGCCGGAACTCCATCCATCCTTTAGGCCTTCCTGTTCTCCCTCAGAGCTCCCCTCCGCAGTTCTGCGCGTTCCTCCCAGAGCTTCGGCACCTGCCTGCCTGATTCCATGCTCCCCTCTGCCTTCTGTCACAGGCTCCTCCGGCAGACTGTCCTCATCATCGTCAAGTTCATCCGAGAAAAACCGGTTACGTGTCTTTTTCTTCTTTTCAGGCCCTTTTGCACTGATATCCGTTTTCTCCGGAGACTTCCGCCCGGATCCCTCCGGCCCATGTGCCGCTGACGGATATACATCACCGTCTGTTTCATCCTCCGGAACACTTTCCGCTCCGGCGCCTCTCCTCTGAAGCAGAAGATTGATAATAATAATCAGCAATACCGCCGCCACAAAAATCAGAATGGCAATCAGATTCCGCGCAGACTTCTTCTCATCGCTGTAGCGGCTGGAAAGCGCGCTGTACTCCTGCCGGAGGTATTCCATCTCAACCGTTTCTTCTGCGGCTGCCTCCTCCTCCACATCCTGCACCCCTGTGAGTCCCGTGAAACGCTGGTGTGTTCCCTCCACAGAGTCATACCGGTACCAGCCGCCATAGCCGTCCTGATTCATAGCGTAAAAAATGTAAAATTCCTCATTTTCCTGATATGCCGCGATACTGCCCGCTCCTTCGATCTGAATCGGATTCTGCGCGCAGACCGCCTGCAATTCCTCGTTCGCCACAAGCGGCAGCGCAAAAACGTACTTCTCACCTGCACCAAACTTTACATAAGCATAAAATGCATCGCCCGCTTCATCATAGATATAAAACTTTCCAGCCGCATTCTCATCGCCCTCCGGTTTCAGATAAAGCATGGAAACGGCTCCCCTGCTATAGTTTACGCCTTTGTGCTCCGATCCGTGATAACCTACCGCAGCCTCCTCAAAATCAGCGGGAATATCCTCCGCCGTAAAATTCTCAGAAATCTGATACGACACCCCGTCTACCATAACCGCATCGTCGCTCTTCTCCGCGGGGGGCTCATTTTCCGGCGTCTGGTCAACCGGCTCCTCCGGGGCAGGATCCGGCATCTGGTTTTCATCCGGCTGTTCCTCCGCGGCCAGCCTGGTCACCCGTATGGTATAAGTCGCCGTCACCCCGTTCTCCGCACGGACCACAACACTGATCGTATTTTCTCCCACGGAAAGACTATTATTACCTGTCACGGATTCCACAACTGCCTTTTCATTGACCGGCGTCGCCGTGACCGCAAGACTCGTGACATTGTTCGGGACCGTCGCCGTATATTTAACCGTGCTGCCGGTAAACGCCGGGGAAAGCGTTCCCGCGGAGAGTGCAAGCACACTTAAGGAATTATCCGCCGAAAGCTTCGCATCCGGCGCCTTTTCGCCTCCGTTCTCCGCAGGCGCCCCGTTGCCAGCCGCCCCTGAACCTTCACCATTCGCGCTGTTATTATTGCCGCTGTTTCCACTGCCGCCCGCATTTGTGCCGTTATTGTTACTGCTGTTTCCGCCGGCGTTACCGCCGCCATCACTGTTATTGCCACTGCTGTTATTTCCCGTATTTCCCGCTTCTGCGCCGGCTGCATTTTTCACCTTTACCGTAGTCCCGCTGCCCGCCATGGACTCCAGCTCTTCATTTGTGTCAAAGACAACGCCATCCGATGCCGAGAGAGAAACCCTGGAATCTCCCGCCGCAACTGCCTTCAGCGTTATGGTAAAGCTGTCACCCGTCGCCGTGACGCTGCTTCCGCCTCCCCCGTAGGTCGCCGAGCAGCTGACAAATTTCAGGACAGACGTGTCATAAGATACAGTCATCGTCGCCACTGCACGCTCTCCGGACGGCCCTGTGGCCTTCGCCGTGACCGTCACGGTATCCCCGATACTCACACTCCCGGCAGACACTGCCAGGGAAGTCTTACCCGCCGCACCCCACACTGTCACGTCCGGACGGATAAAGGAAAGACAGATTCCCAGGACGAACGCGACGATCATGCTTTTTCCATATAATGTTTTCCTCATAATTTTATCTTCCTTTTTGGTATTCTATGCGCATCGTGTCACTGGACCGGTGCGATTCCAAGTATCTGTTTCTGCAGAATCACCATATCTTTATTGGAAATTCTGCCGTCCCGGCTTGTGTCAGCTGCCTCTGCCTGTCTGCCCTCAAGCACGCTGATCCCGAGAATATGCTTCTGAAGCAGGACCAGATCAAGATTGGAAACTTTCCCGTCCCCATTAATATCTCCATAAATAACCGGTTCATTCTGATTTTCCGGAGGCTGAGCCTCACCGTCAGCGCCCTGCTGTCTCGCCACATGTATGGTGTAGGTCCGCGTCTCCCCGCTCTGTGAAACGCAGTTTACCTGAATCGTATTATCACCATAGCCGAGGGGATAATTCCCTGTTCCCGAGACCGTGGCGACGGAAGCCACCGGCGACGCCGTCACATTTACGGACGAAATATCCGCACCCACGATCAGGGAATATTCTGTCGTGGCCGCGCTAAAGCCGGGCGTCAGCGCAGCGCCTTCCACAGTCAGAGACGAAAGCCAGTTATTCGGATTGCCACTGTCTGAAAATCCCACTGCGCTCTCAGGCATGTTCGCATATACAGGAATCCGGAACTGAAATGCCTGTTTCTTGTCCGTGTACGCTTTTCCAAGAGTGCTTCCCTCGCTGATTGCAGCCATAACATTCGTCATGTACTGATGCGAATACAGACTTTTGGCATATACCACATTGAACTTTTCAAAATAAATCGTATTCTGCCCTTTTTTTACATAACTGTCCGCCACGATTTTCGCACCGCCCGCGATGGATTTATAAATGGAATTCCATCCCTGCTCTTTCGCATAGGCAAGCCCGTTTACCGCTGCGGACGCCGTTCCGGTCGTAAATGCCCTGACATTAAAAAAATTGTAATATCCGGCATAATCTTTGTATTTTCCCGAAATCAGGGGACTCGTCCCTTTCGCTCCCTGTTCCTGTCTGCAGCGCGCCGCAAGGTGATAAGGGCTGACTGCAAGGCCGGCTGCAACTTCCGTAAATGTCTGTGCATAATTTTTTACGGCCCCGTCCGTATCTGTATAATTGCCCGCCATAAACGTACCCGCCAGAATTCCGGATACTCCCTGAACGGTCTGGTAAGGAGCGCTCTCAAGCGTTTCAAACTGAAATATGTATGTCTCATCCAGAAAATTGCGTGGATCCATACAGTATGCAATATAGGCCTGCGAGGCACACACCCAGCCTGCACCGTCATACCCATACCACTTGTTTGTCGCCCAGTCGTAAGCTGCACTGTCGGTCGCTTTTCTGGCATCGTTTACTGAAGACTGGACGAGATTCCTGCCCGCCACGCTCTCTTTTTCCACCGACGTACTCCAGTCCAGCCCGGTCAGCACCGGCACAAACTGCCAGTCCGGATACTTCTGATGGAGTGCAAGAAGCTTCGGACAATAGCTGTCGGGAAAACCGGCCGCCTTTAATGCCGCAATATATTCCTGATCCGCAGAACTGCCTCCCCCCGGCGTAACCAGATCGGAACGGATATATCCCGACTGTTCGCCTCCCCCGCTGGTAAACCGGATCAGATACCAGATATGGCCGTCAGAACCCTGTGTCTCATCGGTAATTGTCACCGCGGCTCCCGCTCCCAGTGTGGATACAACCTCCCCGTCCACCGGAGCTTTGCGCACCCGCGCGCCCTGATTTACAGTCGCCGCCTGTTCTGTATATGCGTAGCTTACCACGGAACCGCAGTACAGGGATATGCAGACAACTGCCATCGATATTCCGATGGCAGTAATAATCCGTCGTGTTCTCTGCTTTTCATCTATCGTGCATTTCATTCTTATCCTCACAAAAACCAAAACATGGCAATTCCGTTTCATTATATGAGATAACAGTGTATGCGTCAACTGATTTGTTGCGTGAAATATCGAAAATGAAAAGAGCATACCGTATGGCCGGACCTGTAAAAATGGCATCTGCCATGGAAGAATCACAGGCGGGAATCCAGTCCGGATGCATGCGTAAAATTACGGATCGGCAGGGCGCGGAACACGCAATTCATATTTTTTCAAAAAGTTACAAAAAAAGCTTGCATTTTTATTTTTCCGTGATATAATAAATATTGTTCTGGTCCGTTGGTCAAGCGGTTAAGACGCCGCCCTCTCACGGCGGAAACAGGGGTT
>CAMSQM010000074.1 GCA_947062675.1 uncultured Roseburia sp. | reverse complement strand
GGCGCTTCCCGTTTTGGAATCTTTCAGGGTCTGTTCACTGTTCAGCTGTCAAGGTTCCTCCGGCCTTCTGACCGGTCTGCATATCTTTGTCTCACCTGCTTTACAAAGCTTTTTTCTGATCTGCTTTACCAGTATTTTCGCTTTAATTGCAACGTGTTTCTGATATGTATCTTTTGCTTTGTTGTTCAGCAGCTCTGATAGAATATCATATCTTTTCGCTGTTGTCAACAACTTTTTTTATTTTTTTCGAACAATCTTTTCAGTGAAAACGGAGAAGGAGGGATTTGAACCCTCGCGCCGGTTACCCGACCTATACCCTTAGCAGGGGCACCTCTTCGGCCTCTTGAGTACTTCTCCAAAGTTCAGCTGACACTTTAAAACTGTCCTGCGCCGTAACGCATTACTGATAATATCAGATAAACCATCTCCTGTCAACCACTTTTTTTCAATTTTTTTATTATTTTCCTTCCGGCATTTCTATCCGGCTGTTTTCGGCTGATTCAGAGGAAACCACCGGATGGCAAATTACTATTCTCTGCCGGGCAGGCTCACAATATTACAAATTCCCGGGGAATATCTCATGGTGACGACGGATATCCCCTGTATCCGTTCTGTATTCCTGTTCCGCGGCAAAAAAATTCTTCACGCCATCATTCTTTTTTATCATTGTACAGTCAGACACCGGCCTTATTTTTTCCCCTTTCCTTATTATACTGATATCTGGAACAGATTTTTTCTGCAAATTCCAGGACATCATGCCGCAGTTCTGCCGGTTCGAGGAGCTCAGCACAGCCGCCAAATGATAAGATCCAGCCCAGAATCACTGTTTTGTCGGTGAAACCAAAAGAAAACAGCAGAGAGCCGTCTTCTTCCACGATAAAGCTGTCCGGGCCATACTCCTCCACAAGCCGCCATTTATATGATGGATGTATTCTGGCCTTTACCTGATAGCGGACCGGAAAGACTTTTTCCGCTGAGAGATCCGGCAGGGGTGCTGCCTGTTTTTGAAAAGACTCCCCGGTCTGCAGATCCGTCATACGGTTGAGCTTGAAAAGACGAAAGTCCTGTCGCAAGAGACACCTTCCCCACACATACCAGCCCGACCACTGAAATATCAGATGATATGGCTCCAGCTCCCGTCTCGATTCCCCCCTCGGGGAATAATAAAAAAATGAAACTGTTTTTTCAGCGAGAACCGCCTGATGAATCAGCTCTATTTTGGGCGCCAGGGAAACCTTATACCATGAAGAAAGGTCTATCAGAATATGCGAATCCGCAGACAGAAGGCCGGACGCTCCCGCAGACAGCTTTTCCATCAGCTGCGCATACCGGTTCGTGCCGCTGACACTGTCCAGACTGCGCAGCCCCGCAAGAATGGCCTGCATATCCGAAGTACTGAGCAGAGTGCGGTCAATCTTGTAATCTTCCATAATCGAAATACCGCCATTATGTCCCTGTGCCGTCACCACAGGAATCCCCGCCATACACAGCGTCTCAATATCCCGCTGAATTGTGCGTCGGGATACCTCAAATTTATCTGCCAGATACGGTGCTGTCACTTTTTCCTGCTGGAGCAGGATCGACAATATCCCGATCATCCTATCCAGTTTCATAAATCCTCCCCCTGCCGGATATTACCAGTCTATCACACGGGCATAACATTACTATGCCACGATCTGTCCGGATCCTTTATTATTCCGTCAGTTCCGGATACGGCCAGTTCAGGATCCCGCCAAACTCCAGTATCTCTGTGTATCCCATATCCGCCAGTTTCTGTGCTGCCTGCTTACTCCTGTTTCCGCTCCGGCAATATACAAGAATTGTCTGCTCTTTGTCGCGCAGGATTTCCGGCTCTCCCTGTATGCTTTCAACGGGAAGGCAGACTGCACCGCTGATATGCCCGGCGTCATACTCTTCCTGCGTGCGGACATCCAGAATCACTGCATCCGTTTTCGTCTCCATGATTTCCCTTGCTTCCTGCGCTGTAATCTGTCTGTAGCCGCTTTGTGCATCTGCCCTTCCGTGAAACCAGTTGTTTCCATACCATACTGCCGCGATAAGCAGAGCGGTTCCCGCCAGCACCGTCAGAATTCCTTTTTTTGTCTGCTGGATTTTGCGCATATCCTGCCTCCATTCGTTTTTTCTGATTATATTCTGTTTTACCCAGCCGTGCAATCCGCTTTTGCAGCAGACTTTCAAAAAATCTTTGCATGTCTGATATGCTGTATGTTACACTCTCTGTATTGAGAGGAGGTATCTTCATGACTTTGATCCAGGACCGCACACACTGTCCTGATTCTGACGAAATAGAATTATACATTGGAAATCCCGTTTTCGGGCAATTCTGCTCCGATCTGAGATCAGAATTTCGTCCTGTAGAAAAAACAGACTTTAGTTCCTGCAGCCTGCAGCCCGGATGGAACCTGAAATTCCGGAAAGCCGGAAAAACCCTGTGCACTATTTATCCCGCAAAAACATTTTTTACAGTCATGGTTGTAATTGGAAACAGGGAAAGAGAAGCTGCCGAGGCCATACTCCCGGAATGCAGCGAAAAACTGCAGAAGATTTATGCTCAGACAGCCGAAGGAAACGGGCAGAAATGGCTGATGATTGATCTTAAAGAAAAAGATTCTCTCTACCGCGATGTATTCCGCCTGATCAGAATCAGACGAAACCGTTAAATTGCCCTCCATTCCGGATCCGGCGTTTTTTGTTGCGGATGCGGAACGGACAGGTTCACAGACGGATCTTCCAGACACAATCCAGCTGTCCCACAATTTCCGGCACAATATTCAGCCAGCTGACACATCTGTTTAATATAATGGCATCTCCGGTAATGACTCCTTCCTGCTTTTCCAGTACTCTGTCCACATCAGGGATGATTTCGGTATCTACTAAAATGTTGTATTTTTGTGCACACTGCCGGATCAATCCGGAAAGCCTGCCGGAATTGGACACAGGCGCATCCAGATAAAAGCAGGCTTTTGCTATTTTCAGCATTTCCAGTTTCCGGAGAAGCATTCCTACCGCCACCGGCGTCGCTTCAATTATCCGGTAAGTTCCACGCAGCCCGGCCAGATCACGGATTGTCTCATCCCGGCAGAGAAGCACCGGCGAACCCGACAGCGCTACCTCCAGGGTAATGATCGTATTGAATCCGTCAATATGCACTGTCTCCGGAAGATTCCTGTTCTCTTTCCGCAGAAGTTCACTGCTGCCGCGTTTTCTGATCCACTCCTGCGGTGAAACAGCTCTCGCCAGAGCCAGGCGCTGGCGTTCGGAAAACAGATAATGATTGCCAGTAAATGTTGTCGCTGATCTGGTATCATATCCGCGGTCGAGAAGAAACTGTACCTCATCTGCAGCCTTCTTAAGAATTTCCAGCTGCTTTCCCGTAAACTGTATCTGATCTTCCGGAACAAATCCACGTCTGCGGACTGTTGTATGACTCCCACTCCCGCTCATGATCTCTTTCATACCTGTCTGCCCCTCGCCTTCTTACTTTTATACCGTTTTCGTCCTGAATATTGCATCTGTATCATTATGAAATGACTGACTGTCCCATCTGAACCTGGTAATAATCTATAATATCGGATTATAAGCCACATCACTATATACTATTATTCCTGTTTATGAGCTGGCGCTGCTATAGCTTCTCACAGCCTTTTTCCACAGTACGCGCGCAAGGATAAAAGCCAGTACTGGCGAGACCACTGCCCAGAGAAACATGACGGGGCTCAGTTCTCCCATAAGAAATAATCCCGGAAAGTTGGTGATGACAAATACCGGAAGAATATAAGTGCCAATCCTCTGCATCCACTTTCCATAAATCATACAGGGCATATTGTTAAAATCCCACAGCGCCGCCGTAGCGCTATCCAGCCCTGCGGCGGACACCGTACGGAAAGCCAGCAGATTGGGAATCAGAAACAGGCTGTAAGTCAGCAGATTCGAACACACCAGCAAAAATAGAAATCCAGCCACCCGCAAAAAGCTCACAGGAAGCCCCGCCCTGTGCCAGCCTGTTATGATTAAGATAGTTCCGGCTGTCATGTTCGTCAGAAACATCGGGAAGCTCCACTGGCGCAGGGTTACGATAAACTGAAGCGACACAGGCTTTACCAGATACATATCAAGTTCGCCCGACTGTACCATCTTCCCCATTCCCGTAAAATTAGGATAATAAAGCATGTAAAATCCCGTCATCAGCACATAAATACCAATAAATATCATAATATGGTCGGGCGTAAATGTGCCGATGCTGACGCCGACGCGGTAAACCACCGCCACATACAGAAGCTTTACCAGCATCCAGCCCGTCTCCACCGCCACCCCTGAAATAAAATTGACGCGGTATTCCAGCTGCGACATGATGGATAATTTCATAAATACGCCTGTAAGACGAAGATATTTTCTCATTTTTTCCTCCATTCCGAAGATATTTGTGCTGAGAACGCGGGCAGAATAATCCTCCGAAGCATCTAACACAAAGGAGCTCTGCACCCAAAAGAATCCCTGACGCTCCGGCAGTAATCCCGGCGGTGAATTGATATCAGCCGCCGACGGCGATATAATGCCTGAGCCCTTTTTTCCACAATAATTCCCCAAGAAATGCAAAACTCACGATCCAGAAGATCTGGCAGAGAAGCCCCGTCCCCACCATGCACATGCTATATCTTCCATTGATAATGTTGACCGGAAACTGGGTTGTGTAACCAAAGGGCAGGAGCCTTGTCAGAAAGACCGCCTTTTCCCCAAAGATATCAAGCGGAAGGATGCCGCCGCTGATAACCACCAGCACGATGCCGACGGTCCCGAAAAACTGGTTAACGTCTGTGAGCCAGAAACTGATCAGCGCAATGCTGTAAAACAGGAAAAAATTCAGCGCAAGCGCGAACAGAAGGCTGATCACAAACAAAAAAACCCGTGCTGCCGACAGTGTGAGTCCAAAGACAGCCATGGAAAATACAATCACAGCAACCGCCGCCACAAGCAGAAGAAGAAACTGGGGAATTTTTTCTCCCAGAAAGGAGCAGAACTGACAGCCCCCGTAATGTACCGGACGAACCAGGTATTTGTTCAGCCCTCCCTGCCGGATGTCGTCATTAATCTGCCACGCAAATCCTGTGCTCACCAGCTGGGACACCAGCGTTGCCAGTAATGTATAGATCATAATCTGGCTGTAGCTGTAGCCTGTGGACGCCGCCGCGTCCGCGTGTCCATAAAGATAGGTCCACATAAATGTCTGGAGAACGACAGGAAACACGCTGCCAGCCATGGTCAGCAGGACATTGACGCGATATTCCAGCGATTTCTCGATTCCCATCTGAAATATACAGCGGTATGGATTCACGACACAGCCTCCTTTCTGAAAATCAGCGCGATACTTTCCTCCAGCGGAACTTCCGTCACGGTAAAGTCCTCGACGGGAAGGCCTGAGAGAATATCCGCCATGGTCTTCCGAAGACCTTCCCTTGGAAGCTCCAGCACCCCTTCCCGGCATCTGCACTCACGTATCCTGCCAAAGGGCGCCAGCTGCTTTGGTGAAATATCCTCCGAAAATTTCAGGGTGATCACCTTTTTATCACCCATCAGATGATTGATGCCGGAGAGCATTCCGTCATACACGACCTGCCCCTGACTGATAATCACTCCCCTCTCACAGAGCTCTTCAATATCGCGCATATAGTGGCTTGTGAGAATAATGGTCGTTTTTTCCTGTTCATTATAATACTTTAAAAAACTCCTGATCTTCTGCTGCGAGACAATGTCCAGTCCGATTGTCGGCTCATCCAGAAACAGAATTTCAGGGCGATGAATAAGCGCAGCCAGAATCTCCATTTTCATCCGCTCTCCGAGAGAAAGCCGGCGCACCTGTACGCTCATCAGCTCTCTGACCGCAAGCAGCTCTGAGAGTTCCTCCACGGTCCGGATATACTGCTGGTCGTCTATTTCAAATATACATTTGTTTAAGTAAAAACTGTCACTGGCGGGCAGATCCCACCACAACTGGTTTTTCTGTCCCATGACAATGGAAAAACGCCGCTTAAATTCATTCCTGCGCTCCCAGGGAATGAATCCGTCCACCAGCGCCCTGCCGGATGTGGGGTACAAAATCCCGGAAAGCATTTTCAGTGTGGTCGTTTTTCCTGCTCCGTTCGGTCCGAGAAGGGCGATGATTTCCCCCTTTTCCACAGAAAAAGTGATATCCCGCACTGCCTCCTTTGTGAGGATTTCCCGGTGAAACAGATTGTGCAGGGAACCGGAGAGTCCCGTCTCCTTCCGGTAATATGAAAATTCTTTTTTTAAATGTTCTACGTTTATGACTGCCATGGTCCCTCCTCATAAAAAACCAAGATGACGAATATAACCTTCAAACTGCAGCTTTACCTCAGGGTAGCGGTGCCGGCTGATATAGAGCTGTCTGCCACAGTCCAGCGTCAGCCTCTCCTTTTCGAGCTTTGCCACATGATACAGGTTTACCAGATAACTTTTATGAATTCTGGCAAAACCAAAATCCCGCAGCTTCTCTTCGCACTGTGCCAGGATTTCAACCGTCAGAAAGCTGGTTTCTTTCATATCTTTCTGCATAAAAACCCTGATTTCGTGCCGGTCGCTCTCCAGATACAGAATTTCCTTCACCCTGACACGAACCAGTTCGCTTTTTCCCTGAAATGTACACCAGCGGGGCAGCAGGGAGCCCGCCCGCTCAATTTTGCGGAGAACCGCCCCAAGGTCCTGTTCCATGGAAAATTCCCGCACCACATGAAAAAAAGGGTACGGGAGCGCGGCAAAAACCTCTTCCGGATTCTGTACCACACAGATAATTGACAATCCCGGATTATTCTCCCACAATGTCTCCGCCGCCGCAAATGTTCTGTCCGCTGTCCCGCAGGCAAGAATCAGAAAAGGCATCCTCTCCCAAAGCAGCGTCCAGTCCTCCGTCAGAAAGGCCAGATTCTTCAGCTGACAGTCTGCACGCGTACCGTTTTCAGAAACTTTTAACCGGACAATATTAAATACAGTTTTAATTTCATGTAAAAGATCACTGTTTTCACAGTACAGACCGACCAGGTACATTCCTTTCTTCCTCCTGGTCTCATCATATCAGATTGTAAATAAAAAACAAGCCGCCCCGCACCACTGGTAAGATATCTCTCCCCAACGGTACAGAGCGGCTGACCTGAACAGTATTAATCATCTTTCTTTTTTTCATTACTGGTTAATGCCCGATAAATCAATACGGCACAAACCGCTGTCACCGCACCATTCGATACGAAATTCAGGTTAATGCCATTTATATTACAGATCACATTGATTCCCATAAAAACAATCAATATTACTGCTGTTATGGCGGCTCCCTTAAAAAATTGCTTCATAACTTTCTGTCTCCTTCCAGTGCAACTATGTATTTAACGTAAAATAGCATACCAGAAAAAACAGCGGTTCTCTCAAAACTGTCATAAAATGCTTTATTCCGTGAGTAAGCGCATTTTCTCCCCTGCACAGCGCGCATTTATTCATCATTTTCGCAGGGTCGCGCTTGATACAGCCAGTCACATGCAGTATAATCAGGAAGGCTTACACCGAAAGGAGGAATCTGTCGAAATGCTGGTGTCTTTTTTTCAGCTTTCCCTGGGCATTCGCAATGTCTGGCCCGTACGTATGAGCTTAAAAGCGTTTATTGCACTTTATATGCTACTGCTGCTTGCCGGAATGCCTGTCACGCTCCTGTCCTGTATTCCCTACGGCCTGTTCGGTATCCTGGCGGCAGTCTGTATCTACGGACTGGCAGTTTACCGGGATACCGCAGCCAGGAATATTTTTATGGGCATGACCGGATGTCTACTTACCATCGTGACAGATAATTTTCTGACAAATCTTCTGCATATGCTGATTCCGCCGTCTTTCATCAGCCAGCAGTACATTTCTTTTACTGTCAGACTTATTCATATTCTGCTGTTTTATTGTATTACGCTCTTCTGTGGCAGGCTGCTCAGAAAGGTATTATTGTCAGAAAAAGGTGTGTTACGCCTTCAGCAGGCATGGTATCTGATTGATGCCGCCTTACTGCTCCTCATAACCATCTATCTGTTCGATGATCTCATTCCGGGGCAGAACGGCTCTGTGGGCAAAATGATATATAATAACGTCTTACATATTTCAGGGTACCTGCTTGTCATGACTTTTCTGTTTCTGGCCATGCGCCATTCCTGGCTGGAACAGATACAGACTGAGGCAAAGAAAAAAGCCCTTGAGGATCTGCAGGACTACACGCACAATTTAGAAGTTATGTATAACGGTCTGCGCTCATTTAAGCATGATTACGTGAACATCCTGCTCTCTCTCTCCGGCTATATAGAAAATTGCGATATGGACGAATTAAAGAAATATTTTGAAAATAAAATCTTTCCGACAAAGAATCTGATTGACCAAGGTGATTACCGGCTCAGTCAGCTTGGCAACATCGGCGTGCTGGAAATCAAAAGCCTGCTCTCCGCCAAAATGATTTACGCCCATGAATCAGGTATTGATGTCACAATTGATATTCCCGACAGGGTAGATGATTTTCCGATCGATACCGTAGACCTTGCCAGAATACTGGGAATCTTTTCCGACAATGCGATTGAAGCCACGCTGGAGACTGAACAGCCACAGATAGGCTTAAACATCCTCAGGAATAATGGCGGCGTGTCAGTGACCATAAGCAATCGCTTTCGGGATAACGGCGTCAAACTGCACAGCTTAAAGCAAAAAGGCTTCAGCACAAAGACCGGGCATCAGGGAATCGGGCTTTCCAACGCTCAGAAAATTATCCGTTCCTATGACAATGTGCTGCTGGAAACAACAATAAAATGTGGCTGTTTTATACAGCACATGGAACTTACTGCCGGAAAGGAGTGACATACCATGCTGAGCATCTTTGTGTGTGAAGATAACACCGCACAGAGGCAAAACATCGTACAGATTATTCAGAACACCGTGCTGATGGAAGAACTGGACATGCAGCTCGTTTTTGATGCAGGAGACCCCTGCGTGCTGCTGGATAAGGTCAGGGCCTGTCTCAACACGGGCATTTATTTCCTCGATATCGACCTGGGCACCAGCATGAACGGACTGAAACTGGCACAGCAAATCAGACTGTCCGACCCCCGCGGTTTCATCGTATTCATAACTGCTCATTCTGAGCTTAGCTTCATGACTTTTCAGTACCGGGTGGAGGCAATGGACTTTGTATTAAAAGACAACCCTGCTGAAATGAAAGTGAAAATCAGGGAATGTCTGTTAAATGCACTGGAGCGCTACACTCTTGCGACCGGCAGGACACATAAAGCCTATTCGATTGAAACCGGCGGACGCAAAATCAGCGTGGATTATGATGATATATTCTTTTTTGAGACTTCCAGCAATATCCATAAACTTATTCTCCATGCAAAAGACCGTCAGATTGAATTCTCCGGCACCATGAAAGAACTGACAGGAGCATTAAGCGATGACTTTGTGCGCTGTCACCGGTCATTTCTTGTGAACAAAAATAACATAAATGAAATAGATTCCAAAAACCGGATCATCTATTTTTCCAATGGAGAAACGTGCCTGGTATCCACACGCATGATGAAAGGACTCTGATTTCCACGGCTGATAATACCGATGGTATCTGCAATGCGTTCCATTTCTGAGAGAATATGGCCGGATATCAGGAATGTCATGCCATACTCTGTCGACAGCATCCGGAACAAATCCCTGATCGGCTTCATAACATAAGAAATTCTTGAAAAAGCGTATGGAGGAGGGTATGATAGACCAAACACCTGATAGGAGGACCATGATGAAGCACATTTTGCTGCTGGAGGATGACACCACCCTGGGACAAGGCGTCCGGTTTGCCCTGGAAAATAACGGCATTCAGGTGGAACTGTGCACTGCGTTATCCCAGGCACAAAGCATTCTGCCCGGCAAAGACTTTGATCTACTCATCCTGGATGTCAGCCTGCCGGACGGGAGCGGGCTTGATCTGTTGCGGGATGTGCGGCGCTGCCATTCCAGTGTCCCCGTCATTCTGCTCACGGCGAACGATCTGGAAACTGACATCGTCATGGGCCTTGAATCCGGAGCAGATGACTATATCACCAAACCTTTTTCTCTGGCTGTACTGCGGGCCAGGGTCAATGCCCAGCTGCGGCGCAATCTTCCAGTGCAGACGGCCAAAGTGGAATCAGACGGTTTCTCCTTTGATTTTGAATGGATGGAGTTCCGCAAAAACGGTCAGCTCATCGAACTGAGCAAAACTGAACAGCGGCTGCTGCGGATACTGGTGGAAAACCGGGGTCGTGTTCTGTCCCGTGAGACGCTGCTGGAGCGGGTGTGGCCGGGCGGCTCAGAGTACGTGGAGGAGAACGCCCTGTCGGTCACCGTCAAGCGTCTGCGGGACAAGCTGGAGGACACGCCCTCCAGACCCCGCTTTCTGAAAACGGTCT
>CAMSQM010000073.1 GCA_947062675.1 uncultured Roseburia sp. | reverse complement strand
GACTGGAGTTCAGACGTGTGCTCTTCCGATCTAACAGTGAGGTGAAAGATATATGGGTGAGGGAAAAGAAAAGGAAAAAAGGGGGTTCTGGAGCCGCCTGGTTTCAGGACTCAGCAAGACCAGGGATAACATTGTCTCGGGGATCGATTCTATTTTTAACGGATTTTCGAGCATAGACGACGAATTTTACGAGGAGATCGAAGAAATTCTGATCATGGGCGATATCGGCGTGGCGGCGACGGAATCCATTATTGAAAATCTGAAGCAGAAAGTCCGGCAGGAGCGCATCAAAGATCCGTCGGAGTGCAGACAGCTTCTGATTAACAGTATCCGGGAGCAGATGGACGTCGGGGAGACGGCCTACCGTTTTGAGGAAGAGCGCTCCGTGGTGCTGGTCATCGGCGTCAACGGCGTCGGAAAGACGACTTCCGTAGGAAAGCTTGCCGGAAAACTCAGGGATCAGCGCAAAAAAGTGGTTCTGGCGGCGGCGGACACTTTCCGCGCAGCGGCCGGAAATCAGCTGAAGGAGTGGGCGAACCGCGCAGGCGTGGATATGATCGGCGGGCAGGAGGGGCAGGATCCGGCAGCTGTGGTCTATGACGCGGTGGCGGCGGCGAAAGCCCGGAACGCGGATGTTCTGCTCTGCGATACCGCAGGGCGGCTCCACAACAAGAAAAACCTGATGGAGGAGCTTCGAAAGATCAACCGGATTCTGGAAAAGGAATATCCGGAGGCTTACCGCGAGACATTAGTGGTTCTCGATGCGACCACAGGGCAGAATGCCCTGAATCAGGCGCGGGAATTTTCCAGCGTTGCAGAGATCACAGGCATTATTCTGACGAAAATGGACGGAACGGCCAAGGGCGGTATCGCCGTGGCGATTCATTCAGAGCTCGGTATTCCCGTCAAATACATCGGGGTCGGGGAGGCGATCGAAGATCTGCAGAAATTTGATCCCGATCAGTTTGTGGATGCTTTGTTTGAAAAATAGGGAAAGGAGAACGGAAACATGCTGACACTCGACAAATTTGAGGAGGCGAGCGTAAAAGTCAGGGAAGTCACTCAGGAGACAAAACTGGTCTACAGTGATTATTTAAGCCGCCAGACAGGCAATAAAGTCTATCTGAAGCCGGAAAACATGCAGTTTACCGGCGCCTATAAGGTGCGCGGAGCCTACTACAAAATAAGCACGTTAAGCCCCGAGGAGCGGGAGCGCGGACTGATTACGGCGTCCGCCGGCAACCACGCCCAGGGCGTGGCCTACGCTGCAAAATGCTTCGGCGCAAAGGCCGTCATTGTGATGCCGACGACCACGCCTCTGATCAAGGTCAACCGGACCAAAAGCTATGGGGCCGAAGTCGTGCTTTTCGGGGATGTCTACGACGAGGCCTGTCAGAAAGCTTTTGAGCTCGCCGACGAAAAAGGATACACGTTTATTCATCCGTTTGACGATCCTGTGGTAGCCACCGGACAGGGGACGATCGCCATGGAGATTTTTAAGGAGCTCCCCCTGGTGGAGTATATTCTCGTGCCGATCGGCGGCGGAGGTCTTGCGACAGGAGTCTCCACGCTCGCAAAGCTGCTCAACCCCAGAATCAGGGTGATCGGCGTGGAACCTGCCGGAGCCAGCTGTATGCAGGCATCGCTTGCCGCGGGAAAAGTCGTGACGCTCCCCGGCGTCAATACAATTGCAGACGGCACTGCAGTGAAAACTCCCGGTACAAAGATCTTTCCGTACATTCAGAAGAACCTTGACGATATTGTCACGGTTGCGGACGACGAGCTGGTAGTGGCTTTTCTCGATATGGTGGAAAATCACAAAATGGTCGTGGAAAATTCCGGTCTTCTGACCGTGGCTGCGCTGAGGCATCTGGATGTGTCGGATAAGCGCGTTGTCGCGATCTTAAGCGGCGGCAATATGGATGTTATTACAATGTCATCTGTCGTACAGCAGGGCCTGATCTTCCGCGACCGGATCTTTACAGTTTCCGTTCTTCTGCCGGATAAGCCGGGAGAACTCTCCAAGGTTTCGACGACGATCGCCAGGGAACAGGGAAATGTGATCAAACTGGAACACAACCAGTTTGTCAGCACCAACCGGAATGTGGCCGTGGAGCTGCGGATTACGATGGAAAGTTTCGGGACGGAGCATAAGAAGCAGATCATAAAGGCGCTGGAGGCGGACGGATATCAGCCGAAGGTGGTGAGAACGAGTCTCTGAGAGGTGGACCGGGCCGCACTGGAAAATAATAAAAAAACAGCCGCCGGACGCATCCTGAAAATGCGTCCGGCGGCTGTCCGTGATGCCGGTGGCGGGACTTGAACCCGCACGCCATCGCTGGCAATGGATTTTGAGTCCACCTCGTCTGCCAATTTCAACACACCGGCGGTTCTGCCGTATTCCAAACGGCCTGAAACAGTATTTATTCTAGCATATTCCGTGAGGGATTGCAACCGGAAATTTGAAAAGGATTCCGGCGGAACCGGACCATTCCGGCTGCAGGAATCGCGGAGCGGGAAGAATCATTCTGACAGGCTGAAAATTCACTTGTATCCAGGTATTTTTGGGAGTATACTATTTCTATATGCGGTGGATACATGCCGTCAGATAAGGAGAATGGAGGAAATAAAATGAATGTATTAGTGATTAACTGCGGGAGTTCGTCATTAAAGTATCAGCTGATTGATTCGGAGAGTGAGGGCGTTCTCGCAAAGGGGTTGTGCGAGCGCATCGGGATTGACGGGAGACTTGTATACCAGAAGAGCGGGCTGGACAAGGAGATCACAGAGGCGGATATGCCCACTCATAAGCAGGCAATCCAGATGGTACTCGAAGCCCTGGTCAATGATAAAACAGGCGCCATCGGAAGTCTTTCCGAGATCGACGCAGTCGGACACCGCGTGGTGCACGGCGGAGAGAAGTTTGCGTCTTCCACCCTTTTAACGCCGGAAGTTCTGGCGGCAGTGGAAGAGTGCAATGATCTGGCACCTCTTCACAATCCGGCGAATCTGATCGGAATCAATGCCTGCAGAGAGCTGATGCCCGATGTGCCGATGGTGGGGGTATTTGACACCGCGTTCCATCAGACAATGCCGAAAAAGGCATACCTCTACGGCCTTCCGTACGAGTATTACGAGAAGTATAAGGTGAGAAGATACGGATTTCACGGGACAAGTCACAGCTTTGTGTCGAAGCGCACCGCGGAGTATCTGCAGATGGATCCGGGCCATTCAAAAATTATCGTCGCGCACCTGGGGAACGGCGCTTCGATCAGCGCGGTGGAGAATGGAAAGTGTGTGGATACGTCGATGGGCCTCACTCCGCTTGAGGGCCTTGTGATGGGCACGCGCTCCGGCGATATTGATCCGGCAATCATGGAGTTTATCGCAAAGAAAGAGCATCTTGATATCGAGGGAATTATGGACGTTCTGAACAAAAAGTCCGGCGTACAGGGATTGTCGCGGCTTTCCAGTGATTTCCGTGACCTCGAGGCAGGCTATAATGAGGGGAATGAGCTTGCGATCAGCGCGATCGAGGTGTTTTCTTACCGCGTCGCGAAATATATCGGTTCGTATGCGGCGGCAATGAACGGCGTGGACGCGATCGCATTTACTGCCGGGATCGGTGAAAATACGGAGCTTGTCAGGGGAAAAATTCTCGCATATCTCGGATATCTGGGCATCACTGTGGACGCGGAGGCGAATAAGGTGCGCGGTGAGGAAAAAGTGATATCCACACCGGATTCGAAGGTAAAGGTATGTGTCATACCGACGAATGAGGAGCTGGCTATCGCGCGCGAGACAGTGGCGCTCGTAAAATAGTAAATAATCCGGACGGTATTCTCAGTCTTATGGGAATCATTCTCTTCGAGGCGTGGCTCTGGCTGTGGAAGAAGAAAAAATCCGAATCTGAAATAGTGAAAATCTGAAAATAAGAAAGGCACAGCTGCGGATACGGTAGTCCGCGGCTGTGCCTTCTTTTTGAACTAAAAAACTGCTATGATTCCCTTTCCACCAGAAGCACATCCTCCACACCACAGTCCAGAAAAATACAGAGCTTTTCCAGGACATCAAAACTGATCCGCGAAGTCCGGTTATGATTTAGATTTCTGAGCGTTGAAACGGAAATCCCTGTATCTTTTGCGAGCTGGTTCTGCGATATTCCCCTGCTGTCCAGCAGATGATCAAGCATGATTTTCATACAAAACACCTCGTTTCTGTGATACAGGATGTGCATTGCAGGCGGGATTATACATTCATCAATCAGATATTTTTTGCGTGCTCCAGGACAATGACCCTTTCATCCAGATTCGCAAGGGGTTCGTCAAGGATTAAAACACTGGTATCACGAAGCAGCGCTCCTGCCAGACAGATCCGCTTCTTTTCGCCGCCGGAGAGGTTCGCTCCATTTTCTGTGATGATTGTGTCAGGTGACGGCAGATCTGCAAACCGGTCGAGGCCGGGATGTTTCAGCAATTCAATGAGTCTGACATCTTCCACATCGCCGTACATCGTCAGGTTGTTTCTCAGCGTATCATGGAACAGAACCGCCTCCTGTCTGACCACAGTCATCGCCGCATAAGTTGTATCATATTCTGAGACGGGTACGCCGTCTATCGTAATCCTTCCGCCCGTCACATCATAATAGCGCAGAAGCAGATTGACGGCGGTTGTCTTTCCGCAGCCGCTGGCTCCCCTGATCAGGTATTTCCCGCCCATTTCCGCCGTGAAGCTGAAATTCTGCAGAAGCGGGCGGTCACCTGTATAGCCGAAAGAAACATTGTCATAGCAGATTTCTTTTTCAACACGGATCAGAGGTTTCCTGTCCGTACTTTCACTGCTTTGCGAAACAAACTCTTCCATGGCGGCACAGGACGGTCTGATGGCAATCAGCTCACGGATGATCCCGGCCAGAGAGATGAGTGGCCAGGAAAGCTGGTCGATCATCCCGATTGCAACGAAAAAGCTGCCGGCTGAAAACTTTCCGGATAACACAATCCCTGCTGAGCAGACAAGTACGATAAAATACGACAGGTAAGAGATCAGCGTTGTAATAAGCTGCGCCGTTGCTCCCAGAACCGTATCGCGGAGAAGCTTATCCATGGACAGGGTATTGGACTCGTCAAATCTCATAAGAATCTGCCGCCCGATCGAAAAATTCCGGATAATTTCAAAACCGCTGAGCCAGTCGTTTACCTTTGCCAGATTTTCCTCAACTGCTTTCAGATAATCCGCCTGCGCTTTCTGCAGACGTTTCTCAATGAGCCGGGGGACATAGAGCGGCGTTGTCAGAAGTAAAATTGTAATCAGTGCGATCCGCCAGTCCGGAATGAATAAGGCAAGGCTCACAAAAATAATTTTCAGCAGGATTTCCCAGAACAGGGGCAGCATCTGAAAATAGCGGGACTTTATCAGATCGGCTTCGCTGGTGTATTTCGCCACATACTCACCCTGCTGTTTTTCTTTATACGTAACATAGTCCAGCCGGATAATGCTCTCGAATATGTCGTGTTTTAAAAGCCGCGTGCAGCTGACGGAAATCAGACATATGATACAGCTTATCCTGGTTGTGGATTATGATTACCTGGGTGTCTGGATAGAAGTGCTGATGGCAAAACAGGTTTCAAAAAATATATACCAGGCCTGCGGGAGAATCGAAAACTGGTAATCCGGTTGCAGTGTTCATACGGCTTTGAAAAAGTACACTATTGATATGATTCCGCGAAAGGGTTATAATGTCCTGAAAACAGGTTACACAGTAAATCAGAAGCTGGAGGAAACAGGAATGGCCCAAAAGGATATTAAATACACAGAAAAATCTGTTCATGACGGTGTTTCACCCATCATTGCCCCGGATGAGAAGGATGAGGATAAGGCGTTTTGCATGCTCTGGGATTACCTTGTCCCGCCACACGGTAAAGCGCAGACGGCACAGGGAGAGGTGATCAGGATTGCCGGCAGAGTACAGCATGAGTTTTTGGACAACGGCTGTATAAACTGGGACGGGGATTTTCACAAAATGCTGGACGCCTTTATGAAATACCTTCGATTGGGCAATGGATTTAACGAAGAGGATTTGAAAACGGCGGATGTTCTGGTAACACTTTTAAAGGAGAACGGGGACAAAGGCTTTATAGATGACCGTCTGACATCCGTTCTATGCAGCTGCGCCATGGCCTGGGTTAAACAGAATCCGGAGGTCATTGCTCCTTTAAAAGCGGAATATGGCAGATAAAGTCTGAAAAGATCCTGTCTGCCGATTACAGCCCCTGATTCTGGAACAGCTGTTTCATTTCTTCTGCGGACTCCTGCATTCCCCTCTGAAACCATATCTCTATCCAGCCATAGAAGCTGTATGCGGCAAATGCTTTCGCATACGCTTCGGCTTTCGGCAGATCCGGTTTCAATTCCATGGCGTCCAGAATAAGATCTTTAAGCAGATAAACAAGATGACGTTCATTCAGAAGATGGTAAAAGGCTCTGTGCTGTTCAAAATGTCCGAATACCATGCCGATAGCCGAACTGAGGGAGTTGCTGCTGTTTTTCTTCCAATCGTTTTTCCATCCGTCAGATAACCGGCTGATATATGCCCTCAGAATATCTTCCTTACTATCATAATTGCGATAAAAAGAAGCCCGTCCTATGCCTGCATTGTCACATAATTCACTGATGGAAATATCCTCAATCGCTTTATCTTCCAGTAATGCCAGCAGAGATTCCGTAATATGTTCTGTCACATAAATATTTCTTCCCTTATTGCTCATTGGTGATACAGTTTGCTTCTTTTGTCTCATTTTATCTCCTTCTATTGACATTTCAGAAATCGATGATACGATTATATCGGCGATACAAATGTTTCATAAAAATAGTAGCACATATTATTCCGGAAATCAAGTGCGAAGAAAGGAAAGAGAAAATGACACTTACCAGAAAACGTATCATTATTTTATTTATCATCATTATCATTGCAGCGGTTTTGGGGCGCCTTGCCGTGAGGGCAGTTATGAACTTCATGCTCGGCGGCACCATGTCCGGAGGTAATTTCTTATGAGCAAAGAAAAAAGCGCAGAAAAGAAAGGCAGAGTCATGTGGGGATTTATTTATGTTTTTGCATTTATTGTTACTTTTGCAGGTTCTGCGGTACTTAAGATGACCTGTAATCCTTATGCCGGCGGGTTTTCGACTGACTGGAATGATTCAGTTGGCAAAGAATATACTGATATTTCTTATGGCGACGGCGAGGCAGATAAATTTGACCTTTATGTACCTGCCGGCATTCCTGCAGACAGCTATGGTCTGATTGTCTATCTCCATGCCGGCGGTTTTACGGCAGGGGATAAATCAGACGATACCAGGATACTCAGATGGCTCTGTTCGAAGGGCTATGTGACCGCGGGCATCAATTACACCCTGTTTAGCGAAGACAGGAATCCTGATGCAAACGTGTACACGCAGTCAGTGGAAATAAAAGAAAGTATGTCACATGTGGTTGCAGAAGCTGAGAAACTCGGCTATCATATTGACAAAATGGCAATCGGAGGAGGTTCTGCCGGTCATGCTCTGGCAATGATCTATGCATATCGTGATGCAGATAAATCTCCGGTACCCGTCAGAATGACATTTGGAGCAGTCGGACCTTCCTGTTTTTATGTGGAAGACTGGATTAACATAGGAGGGAATCCTGATAAACCTGTTGCATTCGACCCTGATAAAGATTATCAGGGCATTGCAGATATATTTACGGCAATGTCCGGAAATAAGATCACAAATGACATGTTCAGGACAGGTGAATATAAAGAGCTGATGAAAAATATTTCTGCTGAAATGTGGATAAATGAATATTCTGTCCCTGCTGTTGTGGCATATGGCTCCTGGGATAAGCTGCAGGCGTTCGGAGCTTCTCTTAAATTAAGGCAGGCACTCGAAAATAACGGTATAGATTATCAGTATTTTGAAATGAAACATTCGGGGCATGGTTTGCAGAATGACAGTAAAATGTATGCAGAATATATGTGGAAAGTATTGGAATATCTTGATATTTATATGCCTGTGGATGGACAATGAAAAGTAGAATCCCGGTTCTTATGGAGGGTTCCCTGCAGTACCAATAATCCGGTAGTGGATATCCTGCCGGGGAACAAACCGGGGATTGCAAAAAGCATGGGACAGGCCTGTCAGATATAAAAACAGTTGCCGGGTAATATGGCGGAGCCATGCTTACAGAGACGCAGGGGAACGTATTTCGCCTCCATGTGCTGCTGATTATTCCGTGGAATCCGGAAGGTGTTCCACAGCAGGTAAATTAACCGGCGGCGAAACACCAGATGTGCACGGGTGGCAGACCGTTTCACTGCAGCCTGTGTGGAAATGTGTTGAAATGAGATGCATCTGCGGGTTATAATAATGAGAGATCCTGATCTTACGGAGGACAGGTGTTATGGGAATGGCAGCGGCAAAATGTACACAGTGCGGTGCGGATATCGGGGTGGAAGATTCAAAAGGAGCGGGCATGCAGATACTGCGGCACCGGGTTGTATATTTATAATGGTCCTGGTCATGCAGCGTATGAGGAAGCCAGAGACTTTAACAAACGGGTAATTGTGGAAGTGGTATTGTGAGAAAGCTGTGAGGCTGCGCGGGGTAGTCAGAAAGTATGAGGGATGAGATAATGATGAAAGCGATAAAAGGCGATATTACAAAAATCGATGTTCAGGCGATTGTCAATGCGGCCAATGAATCACTTCTGGGGGGCGGCGGCGTAGACGGGGCAATTCACAGGGCGGCCGGTCCGCAGCTCCTGGAGGAGTGCCGGACACTGCGCGGATGCCCGACAGGTGAGGCAAAGCTGACGAAAGGATATAATCTTCCCGCCGGCTATGTTATTCACACGGTAGGACCGGTATGGCGTGGTGGAGAAGGAAGGGAGGCAGATCTTTTGGCATCCTGCTATTATAAGTCGCTGACAGTGGCGGTCGGGAATGGAATCCGTACCATAGCGTTTCCTTCCATTTCGACAGGCGCGTACGGCTATCCTGTGGATAAGGCGGCAAAGGTTGCTGTTCATACAGTCAGGAGGTTCCTTTCCGATAACTCCGGCAGGATTGATGTCGTATACTGGGTACTGTCTGATGATCGTACCTTTGCTGCTTATGAGTCAGAGTTACTTTAGTGCGGTATTGTGTAAAGCTGCAAAACATGCATGACGGTGTCGGTTTTGCGGCTGACAACAGATTTCACCAATGAGGTACTAAGGAGCAGGAATGGCTTATAAGAACAAGATCGGAATATGGAATATTTCATATATTATACTTTTTAAGGGTGATAGAATGAATAATTATATTTTGCAGCTTGCGGAGTTGTTGTCAATGGGGCATCCCACCGTAAGGAAAGAATTGGAAACCTGTGTCGCGGACACGGAAAAGTACTGTAAAGAGCATCAACAGGAATATGAAACACTGGTCTGTCCTGGCGGAGTGATCGCTGAGGAGGATTATGGATGTATACAATGGCTCATTTTGGCAGAGTGTCTGGTCAGGTACAATATTGCAGCCAGGCTGGACTGGAAGTGTGAACTGGAGGATTTTGCGTATTTTGTAAAAGGTCTGGCAGGAAAGCGCAAATATAAGCTTACATTTCGCACAGCATGGTTTGATGAGGAAGAGTCTATAGAAGAATGGTGCACAGTCCTGAATACAAAATGGCAGTCGGCTGGGGTGTATTTTGCGCAGCTTGATATGTGCAGTGACTCCTATACGCTTCTGCCGATTTTGTCTGATCAGTATGAACCTGCACGGAGGCTTGCAAAGGAGCTTGGACAAAGAATCATTCTGCCAGATGTGGAAAATCCAGAGGACTCTTCCGAAGTACTTTACAATTTCCTGCAAAGACATCCTTATGCACTATCTGCTCATCGGAGTCCTGCGCCGGTATCGTGTGAGAAATGCTTTGCGGACAGCGGTATTGTATATCCTGTTATTCCCTGTAATTGTGAGGGAGGGAAACAATATCAGATAGTGATAAAAACACAGAAACTGACACCCGGACAAATAGTAGTTGCAGGCAAACATATGCGTATGGGGGCAATGGAGATGCGGCAGCGGCTCATGTTGGGAAAAGATGTGTATGTTAAGGCATATTTACAGGATACATTGCTGGCAATAAATGAATTGGAGAAAGAACGGATCGCGTATGAGGTTCTGCCTGAAGCACCGCAATATCTGCATTTTCAGGAATGCCGGAAAAGGCATGTACATAGCGAAAGATATGATTATAAATATTTCCTGCTGGACAGGGAACGTGAGAAGGATTCATAGTGTTTGGAATATGTGTATGGGAAGTGGAATTTTATGTATTAGTAATGAAATGTTGGAAAATTCCATATTTAATTATGTGCCTGATACAAATTCTTTTTGATTTCAGGAACCCGGATTCTTTTTCCTGTGCAGGCCAAAAGAAAACCCTTCCCCCGGAAAGAGAGAAGGGCAACGGGCGTTTACTATCTGCCGGGTATTCGGCATTGACTATATGAGCCTCCCGGAAG
>CAMSQM010000072.1 GCA_947062675.1 uncultured Roseburia sp. | reverse complement strand
AGGGTTGTTCATCACACACCATTGAGGCGAGGACGGTTCACGAAGTTGTGCTTGCGGACATTCAGAAACACGCAGGACAGGCACTGGCGGACAGGAAAGCAATGGTAACGGAGATTGCGGAGCGTCTTAATCTCCAACTGTCAGCGGACAGGGAACAGCAGAAAAAGGAACTGAGGCAACAAGTACATCCTCTATTACCGTATCCCAAACTCTGTCATAATCTATGGCACCGTAATCATGTGCAAACACATTCCTCATTCCTTTTATTGCCGGCCAATATACTAACTCTTTTGTAGTTTCTCTATAGTCCTCAGATAAATGTCCTGTCAGTTCGCCAATCTGCAAGAGACTCATACAAACAGAATTCCGATAATCCGTATCATTCTCAAAAGCCTCCTTATCCTTGCCAAATCGCTTTAAGGCCTTCTCTATATCCAGACAATAATTCCGGATATGCCTTACAATATCAACATTTTTTGTTCTCATAAATCAGCTTTTCATCCTCCGATATATTCTCACGAAATTCTTTTGTCCGCTCTCTGTTCGCCTTATGATCCAGCCCTTCTGTTGTAACTAAATCGACAGATTTACTCAACGCTTGTGTCAATTCATCATATAATCGACCAAGACCAAACATTCCTCGAATCCGACCGCCCTCAATCCTCAAATCTATATCACTATTTTCGGTTGCATCTCCACGGGCATAAGAGCCAAATACCCATGCGCGCTCTACACCAAAAGCCTCTAAAATGGGAGCAACGATGCTGCTTATTTCATTCATTGCATATACCTTGTTCATCTTAGCCCACCTTTCTTTTTATAATATCAAATATTCTATCTATAAAAAGTATACTCAATCTTTCCAGTAAATTCAATCACTTCAGTCAAACAATATCTCATCCACCGTCACAAACACGTATCCTTCTTCCGTCAGCTCGTCAATGATTTTAAACGCTGCGTTGACCGATGACTCCGAGGCGTCGTGCAGCAGTATAATACTGTTTTCTTCCACGCTGGATGTGACCCGCTTTGCGATCACATCGGAATTGCTCGTCTTCCAGTCAAGCGGGTCAACGTCCCACAGCACTTCAATCATCTTTGTCTCATAGTCCAGATTACATTTCCAGCAGCCGAACGGCGGGCGGATATATTCAGGATATTCCCCTGTAATTTCATGGATGGCCGCGTTGGTCATATCCACCTGTTCCACCGCGGCTTTGTCGCTCAGATTGTTAAGGTTTACGTGATCGTAGGAATGCGTGCCGATCAGATGGCCGTCGTCGTGAATGTTTTTTACAATTTCCGGGTACTTAACAATCTCTTTTCCGAGTAAAAAAAAGGTGGCTTTCACGCCGCGTTCTTTCAATCCGGCGAGAAGGGTTTCCGTATAATCCGCGTTCGGGCCGTCGTCAAAGGTGATCGCAATCTTTTTGGCCATGGCGTTTTCGTCCGCCATGGCAGATTCTGATTTTGAAGCGCTTTCACTCATAACATCCATGACGCCATCCGTTCCTGTGAGGCCGGCGCTTTTCACATATCGTCCGAAGGCGATGCAGAGCATCAGACTGACCAGTACGGCGATATCTCTGTGCGCACTTCTTCTCTTTTTATTTCGAACACGAATCAGCAGCATTTTCCCATCCTGTTTTCTGATTATTCCTGTCACTGAAAGTATATGCGGGGTGGCGGGGAAAATTGCAGGAGGATTCCGGAGAGCGGGGATGGAAAGACCGGTTGCGTTCCTCATGGGATTTGTATATACTGAAATCGATTGAATGCATTATGGTATCCCGGACAGTCTGGGAGAGAACAGGGCCGGCGCGCCGGAGCGGTAACCGCCGGCGGAAAGAGGGGGGAGAAATATGACGAATGAGGAGATATGCGAATGGCTCGCGGCGCACGCGGAGGGCGGATTTCAGAAATTTACTTCCGGTCTGATTCCGGGGAGCGATCCGATTCTGGGCGTAAGGATTCCGGCGCTGCGGGGGCTTGCGAAGCAGCTCGCGAAAGAGGACTGGCGTTCCTGGCTTGCGGGGGCGGCGGATGACAGTTATGAGGAGATTATGCTTCAGGGACTCTGCATCGGATATGCGAAGGCCGGCATTGAGGAACTGCTGGAGTATGCAGCCGTATTTATCCCGAAAATACATGACTGGTCCGTCTGCGACAGCTTCTGTTCCACGTTTAAGACCGCGGCGAAACACCGCGAGCGTGTCTGGGAGTTTCTGATGCAGTACAGGGATTCCCCGCAGGAATTTGAGCAGCGCGTTGTCGCTGTGATGCTGATGGATCATTTTCTCGTGGAAGAGTATACTGACAGGGTATTTTCCGTGTGGGAGGAGTTAAGGCACGGGGGATATTACCGCATGATGGGCGTGGCCTGGGGGGTGGCGACCGCGTATGCGAAGTTTCCGGAGAAAACCCACGCGTTTCTGCTGGATTGCCGGCTTGACGATGCGACGTACAATAAAGCCATTCAGAAAATGCTGGAGTCCTTCAGAATCACCCCGGAGCGCAAGCAGGTGCTGCGTGGGATGAAGCGTTAGTCTGCGTTTCCGTATCCTCCCTGTCTGCGGTATCCCGACGGGGAGACGCCCTTTTGTTTTTTAAATATTCTGCTGAAATACAGCGGATTATCATATCCGACAATTCGTCCGATTTCCGAAACATTATAGTCAGTGTTTTCCAGCAGCATCTGCGCGTTTGTAACGCGCAGCGATACGATATACTGCATGGGCGTGGAGCCGGTGTACTGTCTGAAGCTGCGGATAAACCAGCTGACGCTCATGCCTCTGGAGGTGGCATAATGTTCCACGCACAGTTCTGTGTTATAATTGTCATTGAAATACTGGATTGCGGTCTCCATCTCGCGGTTTAAATAGTCGTTTTTTACCCTGTGCGCGTGGGAAAGACGGCGGTGTATCAGGATCAGAAGCTGATGCAGCAGGAAGGTTAAAAGCTCCTCGTAGTCGGCCTGACGGCGCTGGAGCTCCTGTATCATCTGTTTAAAAATCCTGGTATATTCCATGGAGGTTCCAGTGTCGATAACGCGCATATTGTCCATGATCCCATAGCGCCGCAGTATGTTTCTGACATTATTTCCAGTGAAATGAACCCAGTATACTTCTGCCTGTTCGTCGCCATAGTAGACATATTTTTGCGGCTCCTTCGGGCGGTAGACGACCATGTGACCTGCGGTTACAATGGTATCTTTTTCAGGACTTTCGAGGTAAAAATGGGTCTGACCCGATGCGACGTACAGAATCTGAAAATCCAGCCGCCCTCCCGGGCGGTGGGTGGGAAGCTCCGGCCGGGTGAACAGATGATAGGTTCCGCAGCTTCCGACGATCAGGGGCCTGCTTTTGTCCCTGAAATCAATCAGTGAATTGTTCAGATAGGCAGAATTCATGTACATATCCGGTCCTCCCGCTGATGTTTTATGTGCACTTTACACAATCATTGTATCATTTTGTGCAGGTTCTGTCTAATATTATTTATGGACGGTGGGAGGGGCTTTCCGTTATAATGTACATACAGAGAATCAAGAAAAGAGAACAGGGAGGATCACATGATAATACCAGGGTATTTTGAAGATCTGCAGGTGCTTCACGAAAACACTATGCCGCCCAGGGCGTACTACATTCCGGCGTCCGGGCGCATGGAGGATCCGGTTATGTGCAGAGAGGAATCGGACCGTGTGCAGATGCTGTGCGGGAAATGGCGCTTCCGCTACTGCGGCAGCATTCACGCGTGGAAGGACGCGTTCTATGAGCCCGGATATGATATCTCGGCGTACGCGCAGGTGGATGTTCCGGGGGTCTGGCAGATGGCCGGATATGACAGACATCAGTATACGAATGTCCGCTATCCGTTTCCGTTTGATCCGCCGTATGTCCCGCAGGACAATCCGTGCGGCGCGTATGTGTATGAATTTGACTATTCCGCCGATGAGAAAGCGCCGGAAGTGTGGCTGAACTTCGAGGGGGTGGATTCCTGCTTTTATGTGTGGCTCAACGGGATCTACATCGGGTACAGCCAGGTATCGCACGCGACGAGCGAATTTCATGTGAGCGGCGCGATTGCGGAGGGGAAAAACCGGCTGGCGGTTCTCGTCCTGAAATGGTGCGACGGCAGCTATCTGGAAGATCAGGATAAATTCCGCATGAGCGGTATTTTCCGCGACGTTTATCTGCTGAAGCGTCCCGCGAAGGTGGTGCGGGATTACTTTGTGAGGACAGAGCTTTGTGAAGACCGCGCGGCGGTGCGGGTCCGGCTCTGGTATTCCGCGGAAACGGTGCGGACTCTGGTGACGCTCTGCGACAGGGAGGGAAAGACCGTGGCGGCCGCTGAAGTGCGGGGAGCCACGCCGGAGAGAAATGGGGCGCCGGAATCCGGGGAACCGGGCGGGGTGGCGGAGGTAACGCTTGAAGTGCCTGAACCTGTGCCGTGGAACACGGAGGCGCCGTATCTTTATACGCTTGTCATGGAGACGGAGGCGGAGACGATCACGGATTATGTGGGTCTGCGCGAGATTTGTATCAGGGATCAGGTGGTGTACTTAAACGGTAAGAAAATAAAATTTCACGGAGTCAACCGCCATGATTCGGATCCGGTCACGGGCAGCGCGGTCAGCGTGGAACAGATGAAAAAGGATCTGATGCTGATGAAGCGGCACAATTTTAATGCGATCCGCACCAGTCATTATCCCAACGCGCCGGTGTTCTGCCATCTCTGCGACAGGTATGGTTTTCTGGTAATCGACGAGGCCGATATTGAGAGCCACGGGCCGATGGAGTTTGTTTACCGGGAGGACAGCGGTGAGAACAGGTCAGACCGCTGGAGTGAGCCGATTGCCGACAATCCTGTCTGGGAGGAGGCGATTGCGGACCGGATCAGACTCTGCGTGGAGCGCGATAAAAACCGTCCCTGCGTCGTGATCTGGTCGATGGGAAATGAGAGCGCCTACGGCTGCAACTTTGAAAAAGCGCTCGCCTGGGTGAAGAGAACGGACGATACCAGACTGACGCACTATGAGAGCGCCAGATACCGGAATCCCGGAAAACAGTATGATTTCGGGAATCTGGATCTGTACAGCAGGATGTACCCCTCTGTAGCGGAGATCCGCGAATATCTCGAAAACGCTCCGGCAAAACCGTTTATTCTCTGCGAATATGCCCACTCGATGGGAAACGGTCCGGGCGATCTGGAGGATTATTTTGAGCTGATTGACGGGGATGAGCGGATGTGCGGAGGCTTTGTGTGGGAGTGGTGCGACCACGCGGTAGCTCACGGGAAGACGCCGGACGGCAGGATAAGATACTTTTACGGCGGGGATCACGGGGAGGAGATTCACGATGGGAATTTCTGCGTGGACGGGCTGGTGTATCCGGACCGCAGGCCGCACACGGGGCTTCTGGAATATAAAAACGTATACCGTCCCGCCAGAGTGGTTTCCTTTGACCAGAATACACACAGACTCTGCCTGAGAAATTATCTGGAATTTACGGATCTTGCGGATTATGTGGAAATCCGGTACGAGGTGAGCTGCGACGGGGCCTGCAAGGAGACAGGGATTCTCGCACCGTTTTCCGTGAAGCCTCAGCAGACGGGGGAGACATATCTTAAGATAGCCGTTCCGGAATGCGGGCGCTCTTACCTGAAGCTGCATTACTGCCTGCGGGAGGAGAGCGCGCTGATTCCGCGGGGGTATGAACTTGGCTTTGAGGAGATTGCGCTGCACACGGCGGATGACAGAAACCAGACCGCGGTAAAGCTGCTGGGGCCTGGAGAGGGTTTTCCGGCCTGCGGAGCGGCCGGCAGCGAAGGGAAGGCATCCGGGGAAAATATGCCCGGGGAGGGTTCCACAGCCTGCGGCGAAGGGAAAGCTCCCGAGCCGTCCGTCTGCGTGCAGGAGACGGAGGATGCGATCCTCCTCCGGGGGAAGAATTTCACTTACACCTACGACAGGCGCACCGGGCTGTTTTCGCAGCTTGAGTACGCGGGACTGGCATTTCTGGATGGCCCGATGGAGCTGAATATCTGGCGCGCCCCGACAGACAACGATATGTATGTGAAAAATGCGTGGAAGCGGGCGCATTATGACCGTGCCCGTGCGAGGGCTTATGATTCCGCCGTCCGCCGGAGCGGGACGTCGGTGGAAATTCACGCCGGCATGGCTGTTGTGGCGGACACGGTACAGCGCATTCTGCAGATCGGCGCGGTCTGGAACATAGATGAAGATGGAAAGATCGCCGTCCGCCTGTCGGTTCGGCGTGACATGGAATTTCCCGTGCTGCCGCGGTTCGGGTTCCGCCTGTTCTTAAAGCAGGCGCTGGATGAAGTGACTTATTACGGCATGGGGCCCGCCGAGAGTTATGAGGATAAACGCAGGGCTTCCAGCCATGGGCTCTATCAGGCGAAAGCGGCGGAGATGCACGAGGATTATATCCGCCCGCAGGAAAACGGAAGTCACACGGACTGCGATTATGTTGCGGTGAAAGACGGGGAGTATGGACTGGCGGTCGCGGCGGAAAAGACATTTTCGTTTAACGCGTCCGTATATACGCAGGAGGAGCTCGGGGAAAAGAAGCATCATTATGAGCTGGAACCCTCGGGCAGCACCGTCCTGTGCCTGGATTACAGGATAAACGGCATCGGCTCGAACAGCTGCGGGCCGGAGCTTCTGGAGAAATACCGGTTTTGTGAAGAGACATTTACATTTGAAATAACACTGATCCCGTTTCGTAAGCTGTAATTAACATGTCTGCGGGCATCTGAGCATGCAAAAATCCGGATAAGGATGCCTGAGAGCATGACAATCCGCCGTGAGAACGGCGCAATACCAGGAAAGGAGCATGTATTCCTGCACTTCGCCGGGGATTAAGCCGGGCGGCGGACCCGGAACGGCGGTCGCGGGCTGGCGGAATTTTTGCCTGTTGCGCCCGGGGAAGAGGGATGGTATCCTGTGTGTATACCACAGGAAAGAAGGTGCGGGCCATGGTATATTTAAGCAGTTTTCTGTTTTCGGATAAGAAGGTGAATGCCCCTCATATTTACCCGTACAATGTATTCCGGAAAAAGAGAGAGCGGCTTCTTGTTTTTTCCACGATCACGGTTCTGTACGGTAATAACGCTTCCGGTAAATCCACCATGCTGAACATTATGGCGAATAAATTTGAGATGAAGGGCTTCGAGTACGCCACGAATAACCAGTACGGGATCACACCGTATTTTGCACAGTTTGTCAGGGAATGCAGCTGCGGATTCGGGGACGATGAGGACGGCAGGACATATGAGGCGCTCCCCCGGGGCAGCAGATATATCAAAAGTGAGGACATTCTCTACGAGATCAAGAAAATACAGCAGGAACAGGTGCTCGCCGACGGCTACATATATGAACATATCAGGCGCGGGATGCCGAAAGAGCAGCGGGAACAGCTGCGGGATTCGTGGGAATTCAGACAGCAGATGGAGTACATAAAATTTGCGCAGGAAAAATATTCCAACGGCGAGACGACACTTCAGATGCTGGATGACTATATGGAGCCGGACGCCCTTTACCTGCTCGATGAGCCTGAGGTCTCCCTGTCACCGGAGAATCAGACGCTTCTGGCGGAGAAAATCAATAAAATGGCGAGGTTTCTCGGCTGCCAGTTTATTATAGCTACCCATTCGCCGTTTATGCTTGGGACGCTGAACGCAAAGATTTATAATCTTGATTCAGGGGAGCTGGAGGAGACGGTGTGGACGGAGCTTGGAAATGTGCGGTATTTTTATGAATTTTTCGAGAGGCACAGGAAGGAATTTGAGAGGTGAGGGGGGATTGCCCAAAGAGGAAGTCTGGAAAAATTCAGGCTGGCAGTGGGAAGATAATTTCTCAGGCGGCGCAAAAGGCATGTGCAGCAGATGCACATGCCTTTTTGTTTATGGTCAGATATTCAGTATTTCGGCAATCTCCGGGAAGCTGATGTATAAATCATCACAGATATTAACCCTGACAGTGGCGTCAAAGCTGTATGCCACATTGATAAGGTCTCCCTCAAAATAGTTAACGGTTACTATCCGGCGCTTCGGATCCACAATCCAGTATTCCCGGACACCGTAATTTTTGTAATAATATGCTTTCCGGATATAATCATCTGACGGATTCCCCGGGGAAACAATCTCAATGATGAAATCCGGGGCGCCGTTACAGCGGTTTCCGTCCAGCCTGTCTTTGTCACAGATGATCATAATGTCAGGCTGGACAATGGTAAGCGGTTTTTCTGAAAGTATTACATCAAAGGGGGACGGGATTACAATGCAGCTGCCTTTTTTGCGTTCAATATAAGAATCAAGGATTGCAGACAGCTTTAAGAGCATTCTCTGATGGATCTGTGAAGGGCTGGCCATATCATAAACAACGCCGTCAAAGACTTCTGCCCTTTTTTCATCCGGAAGAGCTTCATACTGTTCCAGAGTGATTATTTTCGGTTGTGGTTCTAATGCTGGTGGCATAATATACACTTCCTTTCCCGGTTAGTCAGCTTTTAATGTACCATCTTCATTAAAATATTTACTGCAGGTATGTCCACAGATATCTCCTGTCTTATATTCTGGTTCCATCAGGAATAACAAACCAGTGCTGCGCTTTACTTTTTGATTAAGGTTTTGTGGTGTAGTGCCGATTCTGCGTGCAGGTTCTGACTGACTAATGACCCTGTATGATAATGCCATACTTAATTTTTACTCAATTGTCATTAAATCACTTCCAATATAAATATAAAGCATATGATTGAAAATAACAATTATAATATTAAAAAAATGCGGAAGGTGAAGGGGAGAATATTTACCGGCGGGCGCTTACAGAGCGGGAGCAGAGGTACTGTATTGATAAGGTTGTAGTAGAGTTGTAGTAGACAATTGTGGAAATGTTATGGTAGAATGTGGTATAGGCGGCAGCTTACTTTAGTATGCTTCAAAATATTCTGCATAACAGGAATTAAAGCTGCGTCTGTAAATAAGATCAACTTTTTAATGGCAATTGTACCTGAAATTCGGGATATAGAGATTGGGAGTGATCAGATGCTGAACTTTCTGGATAAAATTATTGAGGGGTTTCCTGCTTTTAATACATTTATAGGATTTGGTGGATCGGTGGTAACAATTTTCGACCACTTTAAAAATAAAAACAGCAATCATATTAAAGAAACGCTGGATGCCATTCGGGAAAAATCGGATGTGGCGTATGCACGATATTGTGAACACAGAAAAGGCCGGGAGGAGGATTTGGGAATTCCACTTAAAGAAGATATTCTGGGATATTGGGAAACGTGTTTGCAGCGCAATGTGCTGCCGAGTGCAGACGATATGGTTACTTCCCAAATTGCAAGTACACAAGAGGCTGAAATTATCATTTCCTGCCTGATGGAGCAGTGGATGACCATTCCGGATTTTTCGGCATGGATTCATGATATTTTGATCCGGACTCAACTGGAAACAGTTTCCAAAGAGTTGTCCGGTTTGCCACAGATACTGGAAGCGGCTTCCCGGATAAAAACACAACTGGACAGACAGGGAATCAATCATATTGCGACATTGATTACCCACAGCTGTGTCACAAATGCGAGGATTTCCTGTAATGATGTGATTATTAAAAATTATTTTATCGTTGACAATAGTTTTGCTACCATGCTTGGGGTTATCAGTGCAGATGCAGACGTCCCGCACAAAAAAGCCGTACAGGCAGTAGAGGAGCTCGTTCAAAGCAGCGCCCCTGTTATAATTGCAGGAAACGGAGGTCAGGGAAAAACCAGCCTGATGATGCGAATAGCGGTGCAGAATGCTTCTCTGGGACGCCTGACGTTCTGGCTGCCGCTGTCAAATAAAGAAACGATAACGGAGCGAATGGCAGAACAATTTTTTGACTGCCTGATTAAACTTACGCCTGACGGGCAGAGTGTTTTGTTATGCATTGACAATCCTTTTGAAGGGAGAAAATCTTTTTCGAGCTTACAGGCCAGATGGCCTTATAATTCCAAAATCCATCTGCTTATGGCAGAGCGCGAAAACAGGCTTACACTACTTGCCGATCCGGATCAGGATTTGCTGCTGCGCTGGTTTGACCATGCTGAACTTGTCATCCTGCAGGGAATCAGCCAGACCAGGGAATACCACCTGAAAGATTATACGTCCCACTATTTTTCAGAAAGCCCGGAAAGAAGAAAATCCATACTGAAAAAAAGCACTTCCTATCTGGTAAAAGAAGGGGCAATAAGCGAGGCGGATCAATTATCTGTGATAAATAAAATATTAGGCCGTCATGGGAAGCCGTATGTCAGCCTGGTGGAATTGATCTACCGCACTTTGTTCGAGCTGAAAAAAATTTCGTCTAAACCGGAAAGCATCAAACTGGATTGGGAAGAATGGGGCAGCCTGATTGAGAGGGAGTTTGGTGGAGTGGATTCTGACATCCAGCTATATGGCGTAATCGCGGCTATGAAAATTTTCCATACGCCGTTGACACTTTCGCTGTTCTGTAAGCGCTTTGATGAATTAAATGCGCGCAAATTGAGAACGCGTCTGTGTGAGCGGTTTGTACCGCGGCATGTGGAACCGATAGTTTACCAGGAGAGAACCGAAACATTGCAGCCCAAACATGATGTCATTGCGGAGCTGTTTTTCCTGTTTAATAAAACCAAAGTCACCATTAATTCCGTAATGTTTGATTTGCTGGATGTTATGGATGAAGATGAAATTGAAATGTTTTTAACAAATATTGTAAATAAAAAAGAAATGCGAAAGGGCCGCAAGCCTCCAATCGGCGGGATCGATTACCGGGGGTATATGGAGCGTATCTATTCCCGGATACAAAAAGGGAGACTAAATCTTTCACACGACGGAAAAACATATTTGTGTCTGGGCTTTTTGTGGGCAGGGCACCAGAAGAACCTCTCTGAAAGCAGATTTGCGATCAAAACTGTTTTAGACCACCTTGCACCTGAAATAGAAAACGAATTATTAATAATAAAACTTTATACAGAATGGGGAATATGGCTGGCCGGAGGGATAAACAATTCTGCCGCAGAAGAAAAATTTCTTGCAGTGATAGAATATAACCCCAAGCAGCTTCCGGCCCGCACAGAATTAGGCCGTCTGCTCTCAAGGCAGAAAGGCCGTGAAGAGGAAGCGGAGAAATACCTGCGTGAAGCTATAAAGATTGA
>CAMSQM010000071.1 GCA_947062675.1 uncultured Roseburia sp. | reverse complement strand
CCCCGACCCACGGCTTAGAAGGCCGTTGCTCTATCCAGCTGAGCTACGAACACATATCACTCAGAAAGCGGGTGATGGGAATCGAACCCACGTATCCAGCTTGGAAGGCTGGTGTTCTACCATTGAACTACACCCGCGTGTGACCTGCCATTCTACTGAATGATTCACTCGGTCAGCTATTTGATAATAGCACCATTCCGGTGATTTTGCAACATAAAAATTATCATATGCGCTTTTTTGTGAATTATGCCTTGTTTTTCTTTATTTTTCCTTCTCTTTTTAAGATATTTTTACATTCCATCCAGCTCAGCCAGCAGTTCTTCATACCCCAGTCTTCCCTGAATCCACAGATACTCTCCCTGTTCGCAGGCTGCCGCCTCCTCGTCCGTGATCACCCTGCCGTCCATATAGCTGACACTGTACCTCCCAAGAGACTCCTGCTCCTCTTCATCCGGAACCCCGTTCCCGTTCACATCATCAAAATTGTATGTGACAATCTGTGCGACAGTCCCCAGCCGGTTATCGCCGCCGACTGCCATATAAGTTGTATAAAGGACTGCTCCGGCAAAATCCGAATTATAATTGCGGATACTGTTCTTTCCAGGAGCGTATTCGTACCCCGCATTCCCCATGGCGCCATATGCCGCGTCGTCCATCAGCACACAGACTTTTCCGTCCCTGTAAGCATAAAGACTGACCCGGTAACCGTTCACCCCTGCCACCAGTTCCGGCACATCATCCCCGTCAATATCCGTCAGATCATACGTCGCGCCCGTATGCCCCAGCTGGTATAATCTGCTCACTGAACGCCATGCCTCCTGATAACCGGAAAAATCTCCGCCTCTGTAACCGCCCCTCAGAAATTCACGTATTCCCGGCACTGTCAGCGACTCTGCCTGCGCAGTAATATTCGCCGACAGCATATCCTGAGGCAGAAAATAAGCTTCTGCCCCCTCCTCCTCCCGATAGCCGAAATACACTGCTGCAAATGTAGTATTTTCATACGTTTCAATCAGCACAATATCCGTACTGCCATCATAATTGACATCGAAAAACGACACTGCATCCAGGCTGGCAAATTTCTTCCCGCCAAGCTCCTCCGGAACATACGCAGGGATCTCATTCAGCACATTCCGGTCCCGGATAATCTGCATCCGGAACTCCTGTCCGTCCGCGGAGGGCGCACAGGGCACGAACCAGACTTTTCCGCTGAATTCGCTCATCTCCACCTCGAAAGTCTGGTCCGCAATACAATTCTCCCCAAAACGCATCCTGTACTCATCTTCTTTATCCCGCTGCAGCGCACCGGACTCTTCCGCGGGCACTCCCGCAGGCTCCGCCTCTGCCGTTCCATCCACGCTGCTCTCCCTCCCCGGCGCTTCCTGCATATGACCATCTCCCTCAGACGCATCCGTCCCGGGAACAGCCGGTTTTGTGTCTGACCGGTCAACGCCCTGCCGGTCCGGTTCCTGTCCGCATCCCGCGGAAAATCCGGTCAGAAACAGCAACACTATGGAAAACGCCATCCATCCCTTCCTGATCATAAATATCCCCCATTTTCATACTGCCCGCCTTCCCTCTGCGCAGGCAGCATCTGTGTCACCTCAGCGGCATCGCACCGGATGGCACAGATTCTATTCTCTCATTTCTGCTGTCAGTAAAAACTATAAAAAAACGAGCAGGCCTCTCCGGCCCGCTCAGCACATTTATAACACTCCGTAACCGGAGCGCGACAGGATCCGGACACCTTCAGTCACGGTTCCGCAGAGGTGATTCTTCACTTTTTCTTTGGAAAAATTCTCTGATAATCTCCTCTGCGCACTCGCGCCCAAACCATCCTTCACCCGGAGCTTCCATTGGATAAAGGCGGTGCATGTCTCCCTTTTCCTCTTCCGTCAGTTCGGAAAAATCCTCTGTCTCCCTGTCCTCCGGCACTCCCACCAGCTTATTGTCGCCGTCATTGCGCCGAAAAACCCCGATGATTTTTATGCGCTCCTCATCGCCGGGCCGGTACTCTTTATCAGTCATGACATAGACATCCAGATGCCTGCAGGGAGGTGTTCCGGATTCCTTTATCCAGCCATACGGCTGGCGGACATTCCTCTCGTAAGCAAGGCTTCTCACATTCTCTTCCACAAAGGAATCAGTCTGCGCAATATATTTCATCCGGTTCGGATTATGATACGTCTGTTCTATCTTTACGGTATAGATCATTCTGATCATTCCGGCACCCCTCCCGTTTTCCCGTGTGTTCCGGCGGGGCATGAATTCAGTTCCCCGCGCCGCTTATCCGCACAGCAGCCATCCGGACACTCTCTCATGTACCCTCAGGGCGTTTCATTGCCCAGGCCTGAATTATGCCAGGCATCATTCCTCTAAAAACTCCCAGCATCACAGCGTCGCCTCCATCCGCCGGGCCCCTGCCCATAAAAAATCGGGGTGACAGGATTCGAACCTGCGACTTCCTGGTCCCAAACCAGGCGCTCTGACCAAACTGAGCCACACCCCGCAATATGGGAATCATTATACAGTACCCGGCACGGAAAGTCAAATATTTTTTCGGACATTACAGATAGCGGATCTCAAAATGCGCCTCCCCGCTTCCATCCGTTTCCATCACGATGTAGGACGGCCTTTTGCCGTCCTGCCTTGGATATGAAATGCTTCCCGGATTTACGGCTGTGATGTTATCCCCACGGTCTATCAGCGGACGGTGCGTATGTCCGAACATCACTATATCATACCTCCTGGCCTCCGCCTCCGTTTTGATATCCTCAATGCCCACATTCACATAATAATAATGACCATGTGTGATCAGAACGCGGTATCTGCCAATCTGTAGTTCTTTCTCCCTGGGCAGCGCGGAAAAAAAGTCATTATTTCCCGCTACAATCTCGACAGGGCAGTCTGCCATCCCGGCGATCACATCCTCCCCGCCCTCCGCGTCGCCCAGATGTATCATCAGATCCACCGGCTCCACACGTTTTAACACTTTTATGAGATTTTCATGTTTTCTGTGCGTATCACTTACCACAAGTACTTTCATGACCTGTCCTTTGAATTCTGTAAGAAGCCAGCCAGCTTTTCTCTCATGGCCCGCAGTGCTTTTCCGCGATGGCTGACTGCATTTTTCTGCTCCGCATCAAGCTCCGCAGTAGAACACCCGTATTCCTCCACATAAAAAATCGGATCGTATCCAAACCCGTTTTTTCCGGCAGGCTTCTCCCCGATATACCCCTCGATTGTCCCGCGCGTCACAAGCGTCTGCCCGTCCGGCAGCACTGCGGCGATTGCACAGACAAAACGCGCGCTGCGCTGTTCCTTCGGTATCCCTGCAAGCCGGTCTAAAATCACCTGATTTTTGATCTCATAGGATGTATCTTCACCCAGATAGCGGGCAGAATAAATCCCCGGCTCCCCGCCCAGATAATCAATCTCCAGGCCCGAATCATCCGCCATCACCACCGCTCCCTTCGCGGACACGGCAGCACTTTTCGCTTTAATCAGCGCATTTTCTTCAAACGTCGTCCCATTCTCTTCGGCTTCCGCCGCAATCCCTGCCTCCCGCATGGACTCAATCTCCGCCCCTGTGTCCGCCAGGATTTCCCGGATCTCCCTCATTTTCCCGGAATTTCCGGTCGCAAAAATAATCTTTACCACAACTTTCCTTCCTTTCAGTCTGCGCGCAGAACGCGATCAGTACCCTTCCGCAAACGCTCTCTGAATGGCACTGTAGATCCCCTCCGCCGCCTGTCTCTGATAATCTTCCGTTGCAAGCAGCGCAAGCTCCTCCCGGTTTGTCATAAATCCAACCTCTATCAGCGCCACAGGCACCTCGCTGCTGCGTATGATAAAAATACTGTCGCCCTCCACCAGTCCTCTGTCCCTGCTCCCTGTCTTTTCCGTCACTTCTTCCAGACAGATTTCCGCAAGGCGCTGACTCCTGTCCGACGGCACACTGTACATCACCTGCGTTCCGCTGGTCGCAGACATCCTCCCGTTTCCGAGCGAATTATTGTGTACACTGATGAAAAGATTTGCGCCCGAACGGTTGGCAAGCTGCACCCGCTGGTCAAAGGTCGGATTGCTGTCATCCGTGCGCGTAAAATATACGCCCGTATTTCCGCCTCTCTCCTCAAAAATCTCCCGGAGTCTGAGCACAATGGCGAGATTGATATCTTTTTCACGGATTCCTTTCTTGGTGGCTCCGGCCGCACGCCCCCCGTGCCCCGCATCAATCACAACCACTTTGTCATAAATCTCCTGCGGTGACAGAAAGTTGAAATAATAATAGTCGGAATCGTACTCCGTGTCAAGCTCATACACGCGGTCCGTCACAATTTCAATCACACCGTCCTCCCCCTCTCTGTTATAAGAAAGCGTATCGATATGATTGCTGCTCCCGGAGATCGGGTAACTGTCAAAATACGCCGGATCCGTCCCCGGTATTCCGATCCGGATCGTCTGGGTCACATAATCGTTGTGGATTGAAACCATACTTCCGTCTGTTCCCTCAGGCAGGCGCAGATTCAGCTGCCAGGTTACGCCATTATTCCCGGCGCTCTCTTCCTCCCGCATTTCCAGATCTTCCATCTCCATCTGACCAGCCGCGAATTCCGCCTCCGCAAGCCTGGCCTCCCTGGCTTCCTCCGCCCAGGTCCTGAGTCTCGGAAAAAGCGGAACTGACACGCAGACAATACACATAAGCGCCATCAGAAAAACCGCAGCTGCTTTCAATGCTCTTTCTTCCATGTACAATTCCTGTATCATCCCTGCCATCCTCTTTTACTGGTTCCTGCTGAACGCCTTAATGCACAGATTACACTTTTCCACGTTTTCCACATTTTCCCAGCTGTAACCGCTGGAACTGATATAGCTCTCGCCGTCATCCAGTATCACCCCCGCCGTCATCTCATCCGCCACATATTCAATGGCCATCGGATGCACCGATCCGGGCGTAATCATGTGAAGCACCACCGCGTAGCGTTCTCCCGGCTCCAGCGCAATTGCGCGGTCAAAATCCACCGTGTAATAACCAGCATGATTCAGTTTGCCGGACGCCACCGGAATCCGCCGTTCCAGAGATGTCTCATCCTCAAAATTCCGCACAACATAGAGCTCAAACTGTGAATCCTTGCCGGTCGCATAAAACCCCGCAGCCACCAGTTCCTCGTCTCCTGCCGCCGTATAAACATTTGCGCCGTAGATGCTGTCCTTATTGTACCCGATCTGCCCGACCCAGCCACACAGATCGCTCTGATAAATATTGTCGTAATTGTCCGTCGCTTCAACCCTGGTGTACACGATATTGTGTGTTCCGATATTGGTGTCATAATAAGAAATATAAAATACACCGTTATCCCCGAAACCGTCTCCCCAGCTGTTCTGGCAGACAAACGCCCCGTCTCCCTCCAGATCCACGGAAAAATTCTCTTTCGGATAGTTATCATCCCATCCGATAATCACCACATCATGATTCGGTTTCTCCGTGCCGATATAGCAGTACGCGTTTGTATTACTATTGTAATACGGCGATTCTGAGACCGAACTTCGCAGCGCATTGTAGATGGATGTCTGTACGCCACCGTACTTAAACACAGCCTCCCGGATTTTCTCATAATCCTTGCCGTCGATCACCTGCATTTCCTGCACATGTTTTACCGCAGTGAGAGACTCATCCGTCCGGTTATCCCCGTACGGGTCGTCCGCCTCATATACCGGTCCCTTCCAGGCTGCCAGATATGCCATACCCATGGTATATTCCCCGCCGTCGTACTGGGTCAGCTGAAACCCGTTTGCCAGCGTCATGTGATCCGGAGAATAGAGCACCCTCTCCTCCGGCAGAAGGGACGACTCCAGGGCGCCAAGCGCCGCAAAGGCCCAGCAGGTTCCAAAAATCCCCTGATTGCGCACCGCGGCCGCCCGGCCCTTTTCCCGCAGATCATATTTTGCCGGAACTATTGTCGCCTTTCCCGAGGTATCCGAGGCACTGGCCTGATTCTCTTCCATATTCCAGGAGTACGAATAGTCCAGATAATCAGACAGATCCTTAAGACTCACATAATATACTTCGTCTTTCTGTGTAAACGGTGAAACGATCGACTTTCTCTCACCGTCAACCTCCGCCGTCTCCTCATTCAGCATAAATTCGACGCGGCCCGAATGTTTTTCCACCAGAAGCTGCTCTCCGCCGTATACATGTGCGCTGCAGTTCAGCGCATCCCTCAGAATCCCGACCGGCACCATGATACTCAGCTTCTCGTCCATATAAAACGGATAGTCCCCGCTCGTATACTCCCGGTTGTCGATGACCACTGACAGCGGTCTCTCATTCACACTTGCCGCAATCAGCGGATTCCAGAGCTCCTCCGCAAGCTGTGCTCCCCGGAATACTGCTATTTCCTCAAACCGTTTTGCAGACACGCCGAATTTCAGGAACAGCGCCGCGCCCAGCACAAGAAGAATCACAATATATCTCTTTGAATCCCTCATTCAGGCCTCCATCCGCGCCGGACCTCTCTCCTTTTCCCTGCGCGGAGGTTTCGGCCCCATGAACTGATAAAAGTACGTCTGTATCATCCCGTTATATATCTTGCGGTTCCTGTCCGCCTTCCTGCCGATATATCGCTCTGCATCCTTAAGAGCTGTGATCACAAACATCGACCACGAGTCGAGCCGCCGGTATACCTCGCCGATCTGCCCATAAAGCTCCGGAAGGTCCTTCTGATCCGAAAGTCTCTCCCCGTAAGGCGGGTTCAGAATCAGAAACCCGTATTTCTTTGGATGTGAAAGCTCCGCGAGCGGGCGCTGCTGAAAATGAATCAGGTGCTCCACTCCCGCACGGCGTGCATTCTCCCTCGCAGCACGGACTGCCTCAGCATCCATATCATATCCCTGAATGTCCACCTTCACATCCGGATTCATCTGCTCCTGTGCCTCTGCGACACATTCCTCCCAGAGCTCTCCGTCTATAAAGTTTGTCCACTTCTGCGCCGTAAACTCCCGCTTCATCCCCGGAGCAATTCCTGCGGCGATCATCGCCGCCTCAATTGGAAATGTCCCGCTGCCACACATCGGATCCACCAGAATCCGATCCGGCCGCCAAGGCGTCAGAAGCAGCAGTGCCGCCGCCAGCGTCTCCGTCAGCGGCGCCCTGCCCGTCAGCGTGCGGTATCCGCGCTTGTGGAGAGAATCCCCGGACGTATCGAGCGTGACCATCACCTCATCCTTCATCAGAAAAATGCGGACCGGATACGGCGCACCGTCCTCCGCAAACCATTCCCGTCCATAATGCTTTTTCAGCCGCTCCACCATCGCCTTCTTCGCAACTGACTGGATATCTGACGGGCTGAAAAGCCTGCTTTTGACTGTGGAAGCTTTTTTTACCCAGAACTTTCCGTTCTCCGGTATGTATTCCTCCCAGGGAAGACTCTTTATCCCGTCAAACAGCTCCTCAAATGTCACTGCCCGGAATCTGCCCACCTGAATCAGAACACGCTCCGCCGTGCGCAGAAAAATATTTGCACGGCAGACTGCCTCCGCATCTCCGGCAAAGGATACCCTTCCATCCTCTACCTGTGTAATCTCATATCCAAGATCGTAAATCTCTTTTTTCAAAACTGCCTCCGTGCCAAAATGGCAGGGAGACACCAGCTCTAATCTTTTCATCTGCTCTCCTTTGTTTCCTGTATCGTTCCCGAATATTATATTATCCGTTCTATTTTTTTCTGTCAACTCTTATTGCGCAGATACTCCCTCATGGCGTGAATTCCGCCAATCACCGTGTACACAGTCATACCTTCTCTTCCAAGGCTCCTTGCCGCCAGCAGGCTCGTGCTGCCATAATCACAGTACAGAATCAGCGCTCTGTTGCGCGGAAGCCGGTGCATCCAGCAATCCATTTCCTCATACGGGCAGCTGACCGCGTTCCGGTAATGATATTCCCTGTATTCGTCGGGTTCCCGGACATCAATCACTATCGCGTGCGTGTCTCTGATCACAGCCTCTATTTCCCTGGGATGAATCGTATAAAAAGCCATCTTCTCTTTCCTGACCCCTTCTATAATTAAAAAACAGATTACAAAGGACCCCTTTGTAATCTGTTTTTTTTATCTTTTTACATCTTATGCGGTCTGCCCCGCGCGGGTGCAGGTTTTACTGGCCGTAGCTGTTGGAACCGGAATAGTTCTGACCGGACGCATTGGAAGCCTTGCTGGAAGTCTTATTGGAAGACTTATTCTTAGAGCTGTTCTGACCGTTGCTGTTCGTCCCTGTGCTGTTCTGGCCGTTGCTGTTCATTCCTGTGCTGTTCTGGCCGTTGCTGTTCGTCCCTGTGCTGTTCTCATAGCTGTTTCTGCAGTTAGAGCCGTTGTTCTGTGCATCTGCGTTCTTCGCCATTTTTTCCTCCATTCTGACGCCGTGCAGGCGCCGAAAAATACTTATTTGCTAATGCAAGCTTATTATCTGACATTCCGGAGAAAAATATACAGGCTGACCGGGAAAATATCTGCAATTATTTCTTTCTGTATTTCTAATTGCATTTTCCCTGCAGATACACCACACGTTTCGTGCGCACCCATTGTTCACTAATTATTTTATACTCTCCACTCCTGTTTGCGAATTTAATTGTGAAAATTTACATATCGTAAAAATCCAGATTATCCTGAAGCTCTTTTGTAATTTTTCCGCCTGCCTTCTGATATTTATCATAAACTCCCGCTATCCTCTGCGCTTTTTTCGCATTCTGCAGCTCATAGCGCTGAATCGCATTCTGGTACATCGGGTTCGCCTTGAGCTCCTCGCGGATGGGCTTCGTAAACGGACAATATGTGACCAGAATCTGGCGGGCAACTTTGTTCAGGCGGAAGCTCCCCTTTGACTCAAACTTAATCCAGCCCTCATAATCCTTTACAAACACTTCGCGGTAATTATTTCTTCCCCTCTGCAGCGCCGTCTTGACCTTATCCTTTGCATCCGGGGAAAGTTCACTGTTTTTCTTGTAAAACTGGATATAATCGCAATATTCTGAAGTCAGGGACTTATCCCGGATATCATTCCAGTGAACCCCCTGAATCTTCCGGCAGATCTCCCAGCGGAACCTTCCGACTGTCTCCACCATCATATCGTCAATATCGACCGCCGTAAAAATCGGAAACATAAACCTTGCGGAGGTATCTCTCCTGATCCCTGCCGTCTCCTGCCACATCATGGCCCGCGTGCCTGCATTCGGCATAAGAATAATATCCGGCAGCACCTCGTTCATCAGCATCTCGCGGTTAATCCCCTTATCCGGATCCGAAAACATTGTCTCCCGGTAAAATACGGAATAATCAATCTGACGGATGCCGTCCAGCGCTGCGTCCAGCCGCTGCGCAGTCACAAGCATCTTGTCAATCGAGTTGATCAGGTCATATTCGCACAGAATCGGACAGAATGTGGAAAACTTCCCGTAAGTTGCACGGTTTCCCGACATAAACATATTCTGCATCTCAAATTTTGCCTTCATCTCACGGCTGTCCATATACGCTTTCACCTGATCGGCCGTCAGATCCCCGTTCTTTTTCATCTCCGCCAGATACCCCGGATAATCCAGGTCAAACTCATTTCTGGAAGGCTCGTTTCTGCCCTCGTATATACTCTTTAGCCATCCGAAAATGGTATACACACGGTCAGTACTGCATACATCCAGATGTGATGTCAGCTCGTAAAGTGCGCTGGCGTTCTCCTCCCCTGCGAGCTGTGGATCCAGATACCCGAAGTTCAGAAACATCTGCACCACCAGCTCCGGCTCTTTTCCCTCTTTCATTACGCGCATAAATATCTTCTGATACAGCTCGTAAAAAATCTGCGTCAGCTTCCTGCGAAGCTGATGCGCCTCCCCGTCTGTTGAGAGAAAATCGGGCAGATTGCGGTAATTTTCAAGCAGCCCGCCAACCTCCGCGGCCTCTTTTTCTTTCAGACCCGCAAAAGCCAGAATCTGCTCCAGACTATTCTTTATGGTCTTGTTCGCCGCCTCTTCATTCCAGATGTCCACCTCTTCCGGCGTGACATACCCATTCGGCGACGGCGTGTACTCATGATTCTGATACTCGAGAACACGTTCACTCACCAGCTTTTCACCGTAAATATTTAGTTTCCGGATGACGTCCACCATTTTATCCAGGCCGTCCCTCACCGGCTTCGGGTCATAGTTTTTCTGCTCGGCTGCAAGCAGAAGATCAAAATACAGATGAAACAGATCCTCACCGGACTCTGCCAGCAGGATATCCTGATTATAGCGGAGATACTCCACCATTTCGATAATCCCCTGTGTTACTCTCCTCGTCTGAAAAGATGTCTCCATAATAGCGCCGATACAGAGACTGTCATCCTTCTGCATCAGCTGAAGATACTCCTCCAGGTATCCCTGCATCAGGCTGGCACTGTTATTGACTTCCCATTTTTCCGCCCGGTGTACCATTTCCAGCGGCTTAAAGCTGTCAATACGTGGAAAACTCTGTCCTTCCAGGCGGTATTTTCCTGAAAGATTTGTATATTCATTGTACTGGTTCTCCACAAAAGAGTGAAACTGGCGTGCCAGATTGTAATATCCTGCATAGGTTTTCAGGAGGAGCTGGCGCTGATTTAAAGCTGCCCGCAGCAGCACCCCGCGCATACTCGCCTGCCCCTGAATGGCATTCTTCAGATCCTCCGCAGACCGGTATGGAAAAACAGCAAGCACCGAATCTTTTCCCGCAATATAATCACAGAGATACCAGTCCCCCTCTGAAATTCCGATGACCGCATCCTTCCCAAGCACAATCCTCGCATAAGAATTGCGCTGCACAACAGCTCCTTCGAGGATGATAAACCACTTTCTGACTTTATCCTTCTGCTTTGCAATGATCTGATTTTTCTGCACCTTCACGGTTGTCATATTATTCATACTTCATTCCTCTCTTACCCTTCTTTCCCGGACGTCCTGTTATCGCTGCATTTTATTTCTGAGCCTCATCAGCTCATCCAGCAGGCAGCAGGCAGCCTCCTCTTTGCTCATGCGCGCAAGCTGTTTCTCTCCCTCCTCCGAAATCAGGGTGAGCACGTTCGTGTCCGTGCCAAAACCGGCGCCTTCCTGCTTCAGATTATTGGCCGCAATCAGATCCAGATTCTTCCTGACCAGTTTTTCCCGCGCGCAGGCAAGCATATTCTCTGTCTCCATCGAAAATCCGCACAGAATAGCTTTCCCTTTCTTTTTTCCAAGCTCTGCCAGGATATCATCTGTCCGCTCCAGCTTAAGTTCTGCATTGCCGTCTGATTTTTTTATCTTTTCCGCTGCCACATTCGCCGGCCTGTAATCAGCCACTGCAGCAGCCTTTATAATCACATCCTGATCTTTCGCTCTGTCAAGAACCGCTTCATACATCTCCCTTGCAGAGATAACCGGTACAAACTCTACAGACAGCGGCGGCGCGAGCGCAACCGGGCCGCTGACCAGCGTCACAAAAGCTCCGCGGTACATCGCCATTTTCGCCACAGCATACCCCATTTTTCCCGTAGAGTGATTCGTCAGAAAACGGACCGGATCGACCGCCTCCTGTGTCGGCCCCGCGGTCACAAGTACCTTAAGCCCTTTCATATCTTTGGGAAATGCAAGTTCACGCAGCACATATTCCGTCAGAAGCTCCTCATCCGGCATTCTCCCATCACCGGTATCCCCGTTTGCCAGCAGATCGGAAGAGCACACGTCTGAACTCCAGTCACATGGCATGATCT
>CAMSQM010000070.1 GCA_947062675.1 uncultured Roseburia sp. | reverse complement strand
AGGATGAATCGTGTTCCATGACATTCCGGACTTCTGTTATATTCTGGCATAATTCCAGGCGGACAGGCTGAGCCGGAATGATGCGGTTGAGAATATACGCCATGGATGAAATGCCGGCAGACAAAACTATGCTGGCGATTTCCTGTAAGGTATCAACGTGAAAGTTATTTAAAATCAAAGATACTGAGATTTCGTACATATTTCCGGTGGTATATTCCGGCACGTATTTTCTGTAGTCGGCACAGGATCTGATTGATTCAATCAGTTTGTTTTTCTCATCTAATTCTTTGTTTTTTTCATCTAATTCTTTGTTTTTTTCATTCAGTTCTTTTAGATTCATAATTAATAAGCTGGTCACAGTTCCGTAATCCAGGTCCGGGTTTACAGTATTGTCTGCCGCGGCAGTCTCAATATTTCTGCTCCAGCCTTTTCGCGGATGTGTCCTGATAATATTATACATTGATTTTGTGACGACTGCGGCTAACTCAGATTTATCCGACCAGAATCTGACCATTTTCTGCCTGACGAGCTGTTTGAACTGTTCCAGTTTTTTCTGATTCTTTTTGCTTTTTTCCAGCCTGTACGCAGGAAGTTCATCAGGATTTTTATATAGGAAACCGATAATGGGAATCTGAATTTCCAGGGCATATTCGTATTCCATCTGGGTATAGCTTTTCTGCGTGGCTGGATGGATGCTTCCATATCTGCCGGCAACAACGACTATGTAATAATCGCAGGATGCAATTACCTTTTTAATCAGTTCCCACTGGGTATCATCAGAAGCCTGAAACATTTCCATTCCGGTTGGAATGCAATTCATTTCCAGTAAAGCCTGTGTTATTTCTTTGCGCTCCTCTTTTAAGTCTTCGTAAGTAGAACTGATAAATACCTGATATTTTTTTTCCATACACAACCTCTTTCGAATGTTTTAAATTGCAGCACATATGTTGTTCTACATAAGTATTGTATCACAAAAGGAATTGAGGAGAAAGCATAAACATGTAAGCGGCGTGTCACATAAATAATATGAACGTGCGGAATCTGACAGGACAGCAAAAGAGAAAAGGCGCAATCAGAGGGAGCACTGCGATTCCGATGAGTGAATATGGAACAGAAAAGTTCCTCAGCCGGAAGATTCAATTTGATTATTCCATATTTCCGGGTGATATGTTATAATAAGAACCTGCCGGTGCAGGTATTGCGATGAATACATTCATGTGGCCGGTATGCGAAGGTCAGAGAGGCCTGGAGAATCAGAAGTGCCCTGATAATTTTGCAGTGGATTGTGTGAAAAAAATATAGAGAAAGGCAGAAACCCTTAAAGATAAAGGATTTTTGGGCAGGTATCACAGGATATGAAACTAGGAATCGTAGGACTTCCCAATGTGGGAAAAAGTACGCTGTTCAACTCCCTGACGAAAGCGGGCGCCGAATCGGCGAATTACCCGTTTTGTACGATTGACCCCAACGTGGGTATTGTTGCGGTGCCGGATGAGCGCATAAAAAAACTCGGCGAAATGTATCATTCAAAGAAAGTCACCCCGGCGGTTGTGGAATTTGTCGACATCGCGGGGCTGGTCAGAGGGGCGAGCAAAGGGGAGGGCCTTGGCAATCAGTTTCTCGCAAATATCCGCGAGGTGGATGCCATTGTGCATGTTGTGCGCTGCTTTGAGGATGCCAATGTCGTGCATGTGGACGGCAGCGTGGATCCGGTGCGGGATATTGAGACGATTCAGCTGGAGCTGATTTTTTCCGATCTGGAGGTTCTGGAGCGCAGGATCGCGAAGGTGGCGAAGCAGGCGCGGATGGATAAGACGCTCGCAAAGGAGCTGGAGCTGTTAAACGGGGTGAAGGCGCATCTGGAGGCTGAAAAGCCGGCGAAGACGTATGAGATCCCGGAAGATGAGGACATGCAGGCCTGGTTTGGCGGATACAACCTTCTTACGGCAAAGCCGGTGATTTACGCCGCCAACGTGGCGGAAGATGATCTGGCCGGGGACGGAGAGGGGAATCCCCATGTGTCGGCAGTCCGGGAGCTGGCCGCCGGGGAGCAGAGCGAGGTATTTGTGATCTGTGCGCAGATCGAGCAGGAGATCGCCGAGCTTGACGACGAGGAGAAGATCCTGTTTCTGGAGGATCTGGGACTCACGGAGTCGGGCCTTGAGAAGCTGATCGCCGCCAGCTACAGCCTGCTGGGGCTGATCAGTTATCTGACTGCCGGCGAGGATGAGACGCGGGCCTGGACGATCCGGAAGGGGACGAAGGCGCCGCAGGCTGCCGGAAAGATTCACTCCGATTTTGAGCGCGGATTTATCCGGGCCGAGGTCGTCAGGTATCAGGATCTTCTGGACTGTAAGAGCCTCGCGGCGGCGAGGGAAAAAGGGATCGTGGGACTGGAAGGAAAAGAATATGTCGTGCAGGACGGGGATGTGATTTTATTCCGTTTTAATGTGTGACATGCATGCAGGGCAGACCGGGCGCATATATTTTTTCAAGGAAACGGATGGGAAAAATATATGCGTTTTAGCGATCTGGCAAGGAAGGAAGTCATCAACGTCACAGACTGCAAATGCCTTGGGAATGTCAGGGATCTGGAGTTTGACGAGTGCGACGGGAGAATCAGAACCCTGATAGTACCCGGGCCCGGAAAATGGCTTGGCTGTATGGCCCGGGAATTTGAGATTTTTATTCCATGGGATAAAATAATTAAAATAGGACCTGATATCGTTCTGGTAAAGATTGAGGAGAAAGAATGCAGACATAAATTCAAATAAAGGATTTTACAATTTATACAGCCGGACGTTTGTGCCGGGACGGCAGAGGAGAAAAGGCATGGCCGGAGAGATAGAGAAGGAACAGATCACGCTGGAAAATTACTGGGAACTGATCACGGCGCATCAGGGGGAGACTTTTTACACCAAAACGGGTCTTCCCTTCACTTACCAGGTGATCGGAAAAGAGTTGTTTGCAGACCGGAGAGAGCGTTCCATCAATCGCCAGACGTTTGAGAAGGCGATTATGCGGATTCTTGAAACACCCGGAGACATCCGGGGACCCAAAGCTCTTAAACTGTACGGTGCGCCCTACATCTGGGCGGTGCTCACACAGATCGGAATTTAGAATTCCGGACAGACAGGGAATCGCAATTACAGAAAGCGCTGTGTGCAGGCGGACCGGGATATCCGGACGGTGCGGTGCGTGCAGGCCAGAGGGCAGAAGACGCGCGCGGCGCACAAAAAGATTGCCCGGAAGCGGGGGATCGGGCGCTGCAGACGTGCATTCCGGGGACATCCGGTCCCGGGAGACGGATATCCCTGAAAGTGGTGTGCGCATGGAACCTACAATTTTAGAAACTCCGGCTTTCTTTCACGAAAGACCGTGTAATAGGAAAAGCCTGCTGCGCGCAGGATCTGCGGTACTTTCCCAAAGTCATATGCCACATGCTCCGGCCTGTGCGCGTCCGCTCCGATTGTGATGATTTCCCCGCCCAGTTCACGGTAGCGCGCGATTACTTCTTCTGTGGGATTCGGGTGGCCGAGGCCGTATTTAAATCCTCCTGTATTGATCTCAATTCCTTTTCCTTTCCGGATCAGAAGTTTTAAAATCTCATCGATCACCTCAGAGTATTTCCGGTAGGAATAATCCGCGTTGCGGTTCGGGCCATATCGCACGACATAGTCGATGTGACCGTAAACGTCAAAACCGTCAAACGCGGCAATATTTTCCAGAATGGACTCAAAATATTCCAGATAACATTCCGTTTCCGTGCGATCCTCGTAAAAGGCGGGGTAATACGGGTCGTAGCCGTGCACCACATGGGAGGAGCCGATGATGAAATCGAACGGATACCGGGACGAAATCTGCGCATGCTGCGCGGCAAGGTGCGGCTGCAGGCCGAGCTCCAGGCCGAAAAGGACCGGAAAGTGTCCCGGCGTGCGCCCGCGCAGTTCCGCGATCTGTGCGGCATATTCCGGGAGGTTTAAAAGAAACGGATTGGTATCTTCGCCGTCCGGCAGCGGATAATCAAGGTCGAGATGATCGGTAAAACAGATTCCCCGGAGCTTTTTTGCGATGGCTGCGCGGATCATATCCTCCATGGGCGCCTGACTGTCGCCGGAAAAAAAACTGTGCATATGTGTATCCCAGAGCATAGTGTAACTCCCTTCTTTTCTGAAAATATCCTATCTGCAGTATAACTTAAATTGCAGGAAAAGAAAAGATGCACAAATTATACGGACAGTAAAGAGCCGGGGCCGCCGGGATTCTGGCAAATTGCCAGGGGTTTGTACAAAATTCCAGAAAACGGGCTGGAAAAATGCAGTATAGTGAAAAGTTTAACAAAGTAGAATAAAGTGGCCAAAAAGGCTTGAATTCCAAGGGGAAATTAGGTAAAATATAGAAAGCTTGGAACTGGTGATTGACAAATTGAAGGTTCCGGGGAACAGATCCCGCAAGGCAGTATCACATTTACAAATTCTAGGAGGAATTAAAAATGGCAGTAAGAGTAGCAATCAATGGTTTCGGCCGTATCGGCCGTCTTGCGTTCAGACAGATGTTTGGAGCAGAAGGGTATGAAGTTGTGGCAATCAATGACCTGACAAGCCCGAAGATGCTGGCACACTTATTAAAATATGACTCATCACAGGGGAAATATGAGCTGTGTGACAAAGTGACGGCTGGTGAGGAATCCATCACGGTTGATGGAAAAGAGATCAGGATCTACGCTTTCCCGGATGCGAAGAACTGCCCGTGGGGAGAGTTAAAGGTTGACGTTGTGTTAGAGTGCTCCGGATTCTACACAAGCAAGGCAAAAGCACAGGCACATATTGACGCAGGTGCAAGAAAGGTTGTTATCTCCGCTCCGGCAGGAAATGACCTTCCGACTGTCGTATACAACACCAATCATGAGACCTTAAAGGCTGATGATACCATTATCTCCGCAGCTTCCTGCACCACCAACTGCCTTGCACCCATGGCAGACGCACTGAACAAATATGCACCGATTCAGTCCGGTATTATGGTGACAATCCACGCATACACCGGTGATCAGATGACTCTTGACGGACCGCAGAGAAAAGGCGATCTGAGAAGATCACGCGCGGCTGCCGTGAATATCGTTCCGAACAGCACAGGCGCAGCAAAGGCAATCGGCCTGGTTATTCCGGAATTAAACGGCAAATTAATCGGTTCTGCACAGCGTGTTCCGACCCCGACCGGTTCCACCACAATCTTAACAGCGGTTGTGAACAAAGCGGATGTGACGAAGGAAGGAATCAATGCTGCAATGAAAGCTGCTGCCAACGAGTCCTTCGGATACAACGAGGACGAGATCGTTTCCAGCGACGTGATCGGAATGTCATACGGTTCTTTATTCGATGCGACACAGACCATGGTCAACAAGATTTCGGACGACCAGTATGAGGTACAGGTTGTTTCATGGTATGACAATGAGAACAGCTATACTTCCCAGATGGTGCGCACCATCAAATACTTCTCTGAGCTGGCATAAGTTCTTCGGACGCAGAGAGGCGCAGATGTGACTTTTACAGGTCCGGTCCTATTGGGCCGGACCTGTTTTCAGGATAGCGGGAGGCCGCAGGCCGGAATTTACCGGAATTTTCAGGTATACAGATTTTAAGGAGGGTATTATAATGTCATTAAATAAAAAGTCAGTAGATGATATCAGTGTTAAGGGACTCCGTGTTCTTTGCAGGTGTGATTTTAACGTGCCGTTAAAAGAGGGAAAGATCACAGACGAGAACCGTCTGGTCGCAGCGCTTCCGACCATCAGAAAGCTGATTGCGGACGGAGGCAGGGTAATTCTCTGTTCTCATCTGGGCAAGCCGAAGGGAGAGCCGAAGCCGGAGTTATCGCTGGCGCCGGTTGCAGTGAGGATGACAGAGCTGCTCGGACAGGAGGTTAAATTCGCGGCAGATCCCGAAGTTGTGGGACCGAATGCAAGAGCTGCAGTTGAGGCGATGAAGGACGGCGATGTAATTTTACTGGAGAATACGCGCTACAGGGCGGAGGAGACGAAAAACGGAGAAGCATTTTCCAAAGATCTCGCTTCACTCTGCGATGTGTTCGTTAATGACGCATTCGGAACAGCGCACAGGGCGCACTGCTCCAACGTGGGCGTTGCACAGCTGGTGGATACCGCAGTGGTCGGATACTTAATGCAGAAAGAGATTGATTTCCTCGGCAACGCGGTTGAGAATCCGGTGAGACCGTTTGTCGCAATCCTTGGCGGCGCGAAGGTGGCAGACAAGCTGAATGTTATCTCGAACCTGCTGGAAAAATGCGACACCTTAATCATCGGCGGCGGTATGGCTTACACCTTTTTAAAGGCACAGGGGTATGAGATCGGCAACTCCCTTGTGGATGACAGCAAGCTTGATTACTGTAAGGAAATGATTGCGAAAGCGGAAAAGCTTGGCAAAAAGCTTCTTCTTCCGGTCGACTCCGTGACAGTAGCCGCATTCCCCAGCCCGATCGACGCTCCGGTGGAGGTGGTAAACTGCGATGTGGCGGATATGCCGTCAGACCGTGAGGGCTGCGATATCGGGCCTAAGACCGCGGAGCTGTACGCGGATGCGGTAAAATCAGCGAAGACCGTTGTCTGGAACGGGCCGATGGGCGTCTTTGAGAATCCCACCCTCGCAGCAGGAACGATTGCAGTCGCAAAAGCGCTTGCAGAGACCGATGCGACGACGATCATCGGCGGCGGCGATTCCGCTGCGGCAGTCAACCAGCTCGGATTCGGAGATAAAATGAGCCACATCTCCACCGGCGGCGGAGCGTCCCTCGAATTCCTTGAAGGAAAAGAACTCCCCGGAGTCGCGGCAGCCAACGATAAATAAGAGAGAATCGTGGAATGAGCGACGCCGTGAGTCGCGGCAGCCAACGATAAATAAGAGAGGGTCGTGGAATGAGCGACGCCGTGAGTCGCGGCAGGCAGTGAAGAAGTGAAGATAAATAAAGTTCAGAGGGAAGGATGGGTCATTTTATGGCGAGGAAAAAGATTATAGCCGGCAACTGGAAGATGAATATGACTCCGGCCCAGGCAGTCGCCCTGGCGGAGGAATTAAAGCCGCTTGTGGCGAACGATGAGGTGGAAGTCGTCTACTGTGTGCCTGCAATCGACATAATTCCGGTTGTGGAAGCGGTAAAGGGAACGAATGTCACAGTTGGCGCTGAAAATATGTATTACGAGGAAAAGGGCGCATACACAGGCGAGATCTCTCCGGAAATGCTTGTGGACGCGGGCGTAAAGTATGTCATTATCGGACATTCGGAGCGCCGCGACTATTTCAGGGAAGATGACTGCATGCTGAACAAAAAGGTGAAAAAAGCCCTGGAGCATGGTCTGACCCCGATTCTCTGCTGTGGAGAGAGTCTGGAGCAGCGGGAGATGGGCGTGACGCTCGACTGGATCCGCCTGCAGATCAAATCGGATCTGCAGGGCGTTACCGCGGAGCAGGCGGCTTCGATCGTGATCGCATACGAGCCGATCTGGGCGATCGGTACCGGCAGGACTGCAACGACAGATCAGGCACAGGAAGTATGCAGGGCGATCCGGGCGTGTATCGCAGAGATTTACGATACTGATACCGCGGAAAAAGTGCGCATCCAGTACGGCGGCTCCGTCAATGCAGGAAATGCGGCGGAATTGTTCGCACAGCCGGATATTGACGGTGGTCTGGTGGGAGGTGCGTCCCTGAAAGCAGACTTCGGAAAAATTGTAAATTATAAATAAAAGAAAGGTGTCCCGTCAGACAGATACACAGGAGTGCGGGACACCTTTTTCGCAGGATGGATGAAACAGGGAAATTTATGAAAAAAAGGTGTATTTATCAGGCTTTGATCGCACTGGCATTTGTATTCTGCCTGTACGCGGGTGTCAGGGGACAGCCGGAAAGACAAAAAGAACCGTCTGCTGCCGGCCGGGCCGGGACGGAAGAACCTGCGCAGGAAGCAGAGGCACAAAAACCGGTTCTGTCTGCGGATGCGGCACCGGGGCAGCAGTCAGGGGCGTCCGGGAATGAGCATATGTCTGACACGGAAGCAGCCAGAGAAAAGCCGGATGCTTCCGGGGATGGAGGTGCGGAGGAACCGGGCGGTCAGAAAGCCGGAGAGACCGCGCCGGAGGCAGATGAACAGAAGGCGGCAATTCCGGATCTGACAGCGGAATTTGACATGATTCTGGGAAGCGCCGCGAGAGAATTTACCGCCGGATACACCATAGATAAAACATTTCTGATGTGGCTTGCCGCGCAGTACGGGGAACATGTGATCCGGATGCTTGCAGACTGCGTGGGGGCAAAAGCACAGGATCCGGAAGCGTGGTATGAGCTGACGGGGAATTCCCTGCATGTCCTGTGGCTGCGTTTCTGCCAGGATACCGGTTTTCAGGATTACCGTCTGGAACATGTTTTCTGGAAAGAGGCCGGTGATCCGGACCGCATTGTCCTGGGGTTTGCCGGAGCGGTTAACGTCGGGGCAGGGAGCCGCACAATGGAATATCTGCGGACACGCCAGGGCGGTGTTTATGACTGCTTTTCCGGAGCGCTGACAGGGGAGCTGCAGGCCGCGGATATCCTGCAGATCAGCAGTGAGCCGGGGGAGCTGGCTGCGGCTGGGGAAACGGCTGCGGGAGAGCGTCCTTCCCAAAATACTTCTGAGGAGGAGAGGCAGGTCGCCCGCGCAAAAGCGGTGGAGCTTCTCCAGGTGATGGGCGCGGATGTCGCAGTGCTTGCGGATAACAGAGAGGACCGAACGGACGCGCCAGAGCTCGTACAGGTGTGCAGGGAAGCCGGTATCCCGTATACAGGGATGCCCGACGGACAGGGGGAAGCGGTGGAAACCGTGTACTTTGTGATCAACGGGAGAAAGATCGCTTATGTGACGGCGGCTGAGTCTCTGGGCAGAACTGCGGCAGATGTTCAGGAGGAAGTATCCGGCGGGGAACATCCGCCCGCTGCCGGAGATCGCGCCCAGTCACCCTGCGGTGTATACAAACTGGCAGATGCCGGGCGTTTCTGTCAGCTGATTGCGTCTGCAGCCGCGGTCAGCGACTATGTGATTGCGACGGCACAATGGGGAATGGACGGCGCGATGTATCCGGATGAAACCCAGAGGAGTCTGCCGGAAGCGATGGCTGCGGCCGGGGCGGATGTGATTATCGGAGGGCACCCGCACCGTCTGCAGGGCGTCGGGTATACCGACGGGGTGCCGGTTCTCTACAGTCTGGGCAACTTCTGGTTTTCTGACAGCACACTCTACACAGCGCTTGCCAGAGTTGTCATATCGAAGGAGAGCGGGCTGCAGGTGAACTATCTTCCGTGTATCCAGACGGGATTTGTGACGGATCTGATTACGGATGAGACCGAAAAGGAATCATATTTTCGTTACCTGGCTGCGATTTCCGGTGATATCGGGATTGACGCCTGGGGAAATATTTATGAGAAAGCGGCGGCGGATTATCCGGCGGAACAGATCGTCCATGATCCGGACGCCAGTGTCACGGAACTTCGCGGCGCGGGGGACCGGTACGGAGAGCCCATTGACGCCGCAGGCAATCTGAAGGAAAGAAAAGAGAGGATAACAGAATGAACAGAAAACCAACCGTACTTATGATTTTAGACGGATTCGGACTGAATGAAAAGACAGAAGGAAATGCTGTGGCTCTGGCTGCAACACCGGTTATCGACGGACTGATGCGCGACTATCCGTTTGTAAAAGGAAATGCGAGCGGACTCGCTGTGGGACTTCCGGACGGGCAGATGGGCAATTCCGAGGTGGGGCATCTTAACATGGGTGCGGGCAGAATCGTATACCAGGAGCTTACGAGGATCACTAAGGAGATAGAGGACGGGGATTTCTTTAAAAATGAGGCTCTGCTGAAAGGGATCGCAAATGTCAGGGAACACAATTCCAGTCTGCATCTGTATGGCCTTCTCTCGGACGGCGGAGTGCACAGCCATAACACGCATCTGTACGGTCTGCTGGAGCTCGCAAAGCGGGAAGGAATAGAAAATGTGTACGTGCACTGCTTTTTAGACGGACGTGATACCGCGCCGACATCCGGAAAGGGCTTTATCGGGGAGCTCGAGGAGAAAATGGCTGAAATCGGTGTGGGAAAAATTGCATCCATTTCCGGCCGCTACTACGCGATGGACCGCGATAACCGCTGGGATCGTGTCGAGAAAGCCTATGCTGCGCTGACGGAAGGAAAAGGGGAGACGGCTGAGAGCGCTGTCGGCGCGATGGAGGCTTCCTACGCAAAAGATGTGACGGACGAATTTTTTGTGCCGACCGTGATTCTGGAAAACGGAAAGCCGCGCGCGACGATTAAGGATCAGGATACGATTATCTTTTTTAACTTCCGTCCGGATCGCGCACGGGAGATCACAAGAACCTTCTGTATGGACGAATTTGACGGTTTTGACAGAGGCCCGCGCAAAAATGTGACTTATATCTGCTTTACGGAATATGACGTCACAATTCCGAATAAGGAAATTGCTTTCCATAAAGTTGAGCTGAAGAATACTTTTGGTGAGTTTCTGGCGGCACATGGAAAGACACAGGCGAGAATTGCAGAGACCGAAAAATACGCGCATGTCACATTTTTCTTTAACGGCGGAGTAGAGAAGCCGAACGAGGGAGAAGAGAGGATTCTTGTAAAATCTCCCAAGGTGGCGACATATGACCTGCAGCCGGAGATGAGCGCACCGGAGGTCTGCGACAGGCTGTGTGAAGCGATCGGTTCCGGAAAATATGACGTGATTATTATCAATTTTGCAAACTCAGACATGGTAGGGCATACCGGAATCCTGGAGGCGGCGGTTAAGGCGGTGGAGACCGTGGACGCCTGCGTCGGAAGAGCGGTTGAGGCAGTGAAAGAGGCAGGCGGGCAGATGTTCCTGTGTGCAGATCACGGAAACGCTGAGCAGTTGATTGATTACGGCACGGGAGCGCCGTTTACGGCACATACGATCAATCCGGTGCCGTTTATCCTGATCAATGCGGATGAATCCTGTACGCTGCGGGAAAACGGATGTCTTGCTGATATTATTCCGACGCTGATTGAGCTGATGGGAATGGAGCAGCCGGAGGAGATGACCGGAAAATCTCTTCTGATCCGGAAATAAAACTGACAAAAAACGGTACAGCCCCTCAGGAGGATGTACCGTTTTCTGTAAAAGAAATCTTTTGTATCAGCTCCACACATCACCGGACGGCGGAAAATAATCGCTTAACACATTTTCGGAGAGAGAACAGGATGTTATGATCTCTCCCGGATCTTCCAGAATCGTGGTGAACTGGCAGCCGTAACGGTAGTGTGTCCGGTCGATGACTTCAGCGCGAAGGATCCGGATGCCGGAAAATGCCGGAGGCGTGCTGCCGGGGCATAGCCGGATACTGGCATTGAGATAATAGCCGACGGGCAGAATACACTCACTGATAAAGCAGAGTCCCCCGCGGGAGATATCTGCAACCTCAACCGGTGAAGCGAGACCGTGTATACCGTCGCTCTCCCCGGTGAAAAGATCTGAAATATTTAACTGAATACTTACCGGATATCTGAAATCTCTTCTTCTGTCTTCCATTCTGCTCCCCCTGTATTCCATACTGTTATTATAATGGCGGAAAGAAGGGGAGTCAAGCAGCGATGCGGGAACTGGGAGTATTTTCCTATATTTTCACAGGGTTTTCTGGCGACTCTTCGCTGTCAGAAAACAAAAAAATTACCGGAAGCTGTACTTCCGGTAATTTTCGGGCTGAGCTATTCAATTAAGAATAAACAGTTCCTAGGGGAATCGAACCCCTGTTTCCGCCGTGAGAGGGCGGCGTCTTAACCGCTT
>CAMSQM010000069.1 GCA_947062675.1 uncultured Roseburia sp. | reverse complement strand
TGATTGCGCTGCGCACCGTAAATATTTTCAAAAAATTCTAAATCTTCTTCCCTCACCCAGCTGCCGGACGCCCGCAACCGGCAGACGGAAAGTGATCCGTTACAGATCCGGGGGTTTTGGTTCCCCTGTGAATTTGTAACGGACCGCCGTACAGTCAGGCATGCCGGGTTATTGCAATTCCTTAATTTTTCGGGCAATTTCTTCCATAACCTGCACAAAGCATTTATCGCTCTTTCCCGTCGGGTCAGCAAGCTCCCAGTCATCATCAAAGGCTCTGCCGGCAAAAGGACATTCCACATCGCACCCCATTGAAATAGCCATATCGGGTGTCGGGATTTTGTCAATCGTTTTGCTGTATTGACTTTGTTCCATATCTATCCCGTGGATTTCTTTCATAAGCCGCACAGCGTCCTGATTGATTTGTGGTTTTGTTTCCGTTCCCGCAGAATAGAAATCATATTTATCTCCCGCCAGATGCCTGCCGAGCGCTTCCGCGATCTGACTACGGCAGGAATTGTGTACGCATATAAAAGCTATTTTCTTTTTAATCATCGTCAGACTCCCTGCCTGCGCAGCAATGCGGCAATGTCAGATGCTTTTAACACCCTGCCCATGGATACGACCTTTTCATTGAAAACAAGGGCGGGCATACTCATAACGCCGTACTCCATTACTTTCTGCATATCTGTGATATATTCAACTTCTATGGAAAGCCCCATATCTTTTACTGCCTGCTTTGCGTACTCATACTGCCTGTGGCAGGATTTACAGCCTGCTCCAGGCACTTTAATACAGCAGATTCCGCCCTCTTTCAAATCAGGGCAGCGCCCAGACCCAGTGTTGTCTGCCTCATTTGCAGAACCACCGCAACTGCAGGCGCATGCAGACGCTTTCTTTTCTTCTTCTCTTTTCCTGCCTATACCAGACAATGCCATAATGAAAACCTCCTGAAATTAAACGATAAAATATTGTATTGCGTTGAAAAAATAGCCCACAACAATAATACCAACTGTACAGATTGCAATGAAAATGCCAAGCAGCCCGGGTTTCACCGCCTTGCGAAGCATAATCATCGACGGAAGGGAAAGAGTGGTAACCCCCATCATAAAAGAAAGAACAACACCCGGTAAAGCGCCTTTTGCAAGCAGCGCTTCGGCGATTGGAATTGTACCGAAAATATCCGCATACATCGGTACACCTGCAATCGTGGCAAGTACAACGCCGAAAGGATTGTTATCGCCCAACACTTTCACAATAAAATCTTCCGGTATCCAGTTATGGATAACCGCGCCGATACCAACCCCGATTAACACATAGGGCGCAACCTTTTTTGCTGTCGAAACAACCTGTTCCCACGCATATTTCATACGGTCCCCGAACTGTAGTTCTTCCTGTGGAACATCAATCGCATGTCCGTTTCGGATATATTCTTCCACCTGATTTTCAAGGTGCAGTTTCTCAATCAGGGTGCCGCCCGCAACCGCAATCACCAGGCCAAGAGCAACATACAAAGCAGCAACTTTCCAGCCGAAAATGCTCATCAGTAAAACAAGGCTTCCGAGGTCAGCCATGGGCGAAGAAATTAAAAAGGAGAATGTAACGCCCAGCGGCAATCCGGCGCTTGTAAATCCAATAAAAAGCGGAATGGAGGAACAGGAGCAGAACGGCGTTACCGTTCCAAGCAGCGCGGCAATGATATTCGCCCATATCCCGTGAAATCTTCCAAGTATCTTTTTTGTCCTTTCGGGCGGAAAATAACTTTGTATATACGAGATAATCAGAATCAATACACCAAGCAGAACCATAATTTTTATGGTATCATAAATGAAAAACCGGATGCTTCCGCCAATTCTGCCTGTGGTATCTAAACCGCAGGCGTTTAATATTCTTTCTACGAGCCGGTAAAGCCAGCTCATACCCAGAACTTCATTTTGAAAAAAGTCCCAGGCAGTCTTTAATGCTTCCATAGCGTACTCCTTTCACATAGACAGATTGAAATTTATCTATGTATCTGCTTTGATGTAAGCCGTGCGGAAAAGCATTGACTTCCTCACTTTTCACAGCACGACTTATCTTCACAATCAGTATCAGGTGCCGTCAGTAACTGTAAACATTCCTTTGCCTGTTCAACGCCTTTTTCAGAAATGGAATAGTGCGTCCATTTTCCCTCCTTGCGGCCGGCAACAATTTCAGCGTCGCAAAGTATTTTCATATGATGTGAAAGCGTAGGCTGTGTTACATTGATTTCTTCCAGCAGCCTGCAGGCACATTTTTCACCCGAACGCAACAGCTTTATAATCCGAATGCGGTTTTCATCGCAGAAAGCCTTGAAAATTAACGCTGTTTTCTTTTCATCCATTTCATAAATTCACCTCACATAGATAATTGTCTATGTATTATACTACCAGAACATAGATAAATGTCAATATATTTTTTCAATGATTATTGCGGAAATGCACAATGCGGCACCCGGAAAACAAAAACGGGAATCAGGCGGGCAGCCCTGGGCACAGATAACAAAAAGGCAAAGGATACCGGCTGCCTGATATGCGTGAAAAAAGGTATCCTGAAACACTCTCCGGCATAAAAATGATAAAAAGAACCGTGAAGAAACGGAGACTGCCATGAATTATCTCTGGGCATTTATGATTCTGGCCGGCATCATCTACGCCGCCTTCAATGGAACACTTCCGGATGTGACAAACGCGGCGCTTGGCTCCGCCAAGGAGGCTGTGACACTCTGCATCACCATGGCCGGGGTAATGTCCTTCTGGGTCGGACTGATGCGGATCGCGGAAAAATCGGGAATCATCGCCGGACTCTCGCGAAGGCTGGAGCCCGTTCTGCGCTTTTTATTCCCGCGGATTCCAAATGGCCATCCTGCTTACCAGTACATCGCCACAAATATTATCGCTAATGTGTTCGGCCTCGGCTGGGCAGCCACGCCGGCCGGGCTTAAGGCCATGGAGGAACTCGCAAAGCTGGAGGAGGGGCGGGGGACGCCCGGATATGTACAGACAAATGCCGGGAAAAAGAGAATGCGTGATAAAGGAACCGGAAAATCAGAAGGTATTCTGCAGCCAGCCGCTAACGAAAAGGCAGGGGAACGGATTGCCAGCAATGAGATGTGTACGTTTCTGATATTGAATATTTCTTCGTTACAGCTGATACCCGTCAATATTATAGCTTACAGACAGCAGTACGGCAGCGTAAACCCTGCAGGGATAATTGCGCCGGCGATCGCGGCGACGTTTGTGAGCACAGCTGTGGCGGTGGTATTTTGTAAGATAATGGATGGAAAGCGGAAATGCTGATTCTGGTTATTGATTATAATACTCAGGGAAATTTCGGAGCCGCTCCGGTTTTTCCGATTCTGCGCACATGTGAAGTTTTTCCTGGAAATAGTTTTCCGGAGGTCTTCTATGATATAAAAATCATAGAAGACCTTTTATTATAGCCTCCAAAATGAATGAATGTTTTTTGTACAGAAAAGGAGCCGTGCACAAATTTCCTCATACAACAGCTCCCGTCTGCGAACCTCAACAACATTCTTAATATTTCAATCCACACTTTTATAAGTGACACAGACAGTGTATGCGATTGAAAAAAAATAATCAAGCATATTTTCAGGTTTTACTTGACAAATATAAGAAGTCAGGATATTCTTATTTCAACAACATTATTAATGAAGTGTATTTCTGTTTTCCTGAAAGGAGGCTTTTATGACCGGTCATATCTCTGACGATGGTCTGCTGCGCGAGGAGACCGTCGCCGAACACACAGAGAAGACAGTATATCTGTGCCATGAAAAAGGCAGACGGTGCGGTCTTGCTCGCCTTATGTCGCTCTGCGGCGCACTACACGACATGGGTAAGAACAAAAAGGCATTTGATGACTACCTCCATGCAGACGCAGCCACCAGGCATAAGCTCCGCGGTACGGTTGCCCACGCGTCAACCGGCGCAAAATACCTGTTCGACAGGTATCACGACTGTTCCGGCAGCACGGCATATATGGTAGAAATGATTTCCTACGCAATCGCATCTCACCACGGAATATTTGACTGTGTCGATGACTCGTGCACTGACCTTTTTTCCGCAAAGCTGCACCATCCCACCGATTATGAGGAAGCCTGTGCGAACGCCGAAAGAGATTATCTGCCGGCATACGAGCCGGACAAATTATTTGCAGACGCATCTGCGGAATTCGGCGAAGTATATAACAGACTGGACTCGCTGTATTGCAAAATAAAGCCTCATCTGCTGTCCCAGTGCGGCCAGGACCCGCGAAAACTCCTGTCCGGATGCCGCCTTTTTCTGCTTTCCTGCCTGCAGCGTCTGATCCTTTCCATACTGATTGACGCGGACTGGGAGGCAACTTCCGATTTTATGGCAGACGCCGATCCGATGACAAAGCCGCCCGCCTTTCAGACCGGGAAAATATTTGAAAAAGCAGGAGAACACTTCAGGACCTATATGCGCCAAAAGCGGCAGCCCTCTGCGCAGTCCTCCGGCAGGGAAAAGATCATTTCCGATGCAAGAGACGCTCTCCATGAAGAATGCAGACAATTCGCCCGGCATCCGGCCGGCATCTACTGTCTGCCCATCCCGACCGGCGGCGGCAAGACGCTGGGCAGTCTCGCCTACGCCCTGGAATACTGCAGGCTGCACCCGGAAACAGAGCGGATCATCTACGTTTCGCCCTACATCAGTATCACAGAGCAGAACGCCGCTGTATTCCGGGACGCGATCGGCAATGACAGCTGGCTCCTGGAACACCACTCGTCTGTACTCCGGAATGAAGACGCTGAAACCGAAGACTACCGCCAGAACCATTTTTTCAAATATGACATCAACTGGGAAGAACCCTTCATCTGCACCACCTTCGTGCAGTTTATGAATACCCTTTTTTCCGACAGGAGTGAAGCGGTTCGGCGGATGCACCGGCTCGTCAATTCCGTTGTGATTATCGACGAAGTGCAGTCAATGCCGTTGAAATGTGTTCATACCTTTAATTATATGATAAACTTTCTGAATGTAGTTTGCAATACAAATATCATTTTATGCACGGCGACGCAGCCTGCGCTTGCCGCGACAGTCTGTCCTGTCTGCTACAGCACACCAAAATATATGATTGCAGACGCCGCCAGATGGTTTGAAATTTTTGAGCGGGTTAAAATCAGTGTCCCGGATCAGACCTATACTTTAGAAAGTCTTGGGGAAGAAATCGCCGCCGGGACGAACCGGTACCGCTCCATCCTGATTGTGCTCAACACAAAGCAGGCAGTGCGGAATTTATACGATCTTTTAAAGAAAAAGGGAATCCGCTCCGAATATCTCACAACCAATTTATGCGCCGCGCACAGAAGCGATAAGATTGCATCCATCAAAAAAATTCTTGCAGAAAAACAGGAGTCTGTGGTTGTGGTCAGCACGAACCTGATCGAAGCCGGCGTGGATATTTCCTTTGAATGTGTATACCGTTCCATGGCCGGACTTGACAGTCTGTCACAGACTGCGGGGCGTTGTAACCGGAACGGGGAAATGGAATACGGCATTCTGCATCTGATTTCTCTGGAAGATGAAGGCACTGGCAATATGGAGGAATTGCGGCAGAACATGAGAACCACACGGGACATTCTGGATGACTACAGCCGCAGCGAAAATCCCGGGAGCCTTCTGGCTCCCCGCTGGATGGACGAATATTACAGACTCACATACGAGAGCGCCTCCGATAAAATGAATTTTCCGGTTGAAAAACATGATACAAGTATTATGCAGCTCCTGTCAGAGGGCTTTGGGCCGGAAGAAAAAAAGAATCATATGAATCAGGCGTACAAAACGGCAGGCTGCCAGTACAGGTTGATCGACGACTGTTCCTTTGGCGTCATAGTTCCATATAAAAAAGGCGCGGAGCTCATAGCGTCTATTCAGGATGCACACGACGACGCGACTATCCGCGACTGTATCCGTCAGGCACAGCGGTATACCGTAAATGTACGGGAAAGCCGGCGGAAAGAGTTTGACGGACTGCTGCAGCCGGTCAGCGATAAAATACCGGGGCTCTGTATGGCAGTATCCCCCGGCACTTACAGCAGTGACTATGGCATCTCTCCGGAATGGGAACCCCTTATTTTTTAATGACAAACAGTAAAGAGAAAGGACGGATGAGACATGGACAAGCCCAACATCATTGAATACTGCGTATCCGGAAGATACGCCCTGTTTACAGATCCGCTCTCAAAGACCGGCGGAGAAAAATGCAGCTATCAGATTCCAACCTACCAGGCGCTCAAGGGCATCACGGAATCTATATACTGGAAGCCTTCCATCATCTGGATCATCGACGAATGCCGTATTATGAATCTGATACAGACGGAATCCAAGGGAATCCGGCCGGTAAAATACAGCGGCGGAAATGATCTTTCCTATTACACGTATCTGGCAAATGTCTGCTATCAGGTAAAAGCACATTTTGAGTGGAACGAAAACCGGGATGATCTGGCACAGGACCGCAATGAAAACAAACATTACAGCATCGCAAAAAGGATGGTAGAGAGAGGCGGAAGAAGAGATATATTCCTTGGGACCAGGGAATGTCAGGGATACGTGGAACCCTGTACCTTCGGGGAAGGCGAAAGCGCATATGATAATACCAGCCTGTCTTTCGGCATCATGGTTCACGGCATCACCTACCCCGACGAAGCTGTGCGTGCTGAGGAAAAAGGAAAAATGACCGTTCGCCTGTGGAGCGCGCAGATGACGGACGGTGTCATCCGCTTTCCACGCCCCGGCGCCTGCGAAATCCGGCGCATTCTCCGGGACGCCGCGCAAAAGCAATTTATTCCCGGCAAAAACTTTCAAGACTTCACAGAATACGGGGGAGGTGATCTGTTTGGCATGGCTGAAAACCCTGGCGGAAACATATGATGTCTGTTCCGGCCTCGCCGGCATTGAAAAAAACGGGCAGCCGGTATTACTTCCGGTTTCCCACTCAGAACTGAATGCGCAGATCGAGGTGACAATTGACAGGGACGGCTGTTTTCTCCGCGCAGAAAAGCTTGAAAAAGGCAGCGATGCCGTCACGATGATCCCGGTCACGGAAGCTTCCGCTTCCAGAAGCAGCGGCATCGCACCGCATCCCCTGTGCGATAAGCTCTGTTATCTCGCAGGAGACTATTCCACATACACCGGCGAGCAGAAAGAGCCGTACCACGATGCATATATGGAACAGCTCCGTGACTGGGCGCAGTCCTGTCACACGCACCCCATGGTGCAGGCTGTATACGCGTACCTCGGCAGAAATTCCCTGATTCATGATCTGACCGCCAGTCACATTCTGCAGACAGACGACGACGGCAGGCTTACTGATCATATAAAAATACAGGGACTCGGCCAGACGGGTGCAAATGTGCGGTTTATCGTCCGCGGAGCCGGCCACCCGCAGGAAGTATGGAAAAATCAGGAGCTCCGGAAAAAATATATTTTATACGATCAGCATAAATGCGGTGATAAAAATTTGTGCTATGCAACCGGAAATACAGTAACCTGCTCTGAAAAACATCCTTCACGGATCCGCAACAGCGCCGACAAGGCAAAACTGATTTCCGGAAATGATGAAACCGGGTTTACTTACCGCGGACGTTTCACCACAAAGGAACAGGCCGTTTCCGTCGGATATGATACCACTCAGAAGGCTCACAACGCGCTCAGATGGCTGCTCCGGAAGCAGGGTTACACGCGCGACGGTTCCGCCATCGTCTGCTGGATGGTGAACCGGAACATGCCGCTTCCCGATTTCACAAAAGATTCCATCAATGCCTACGCGGATATTGACGACTTTGATTTTGATTTCGACTCTGACTGGCCTGATATCACTGACGCCCGCGCGGACAACCATGACACCGGCAAATATATCGCAGACCAGTTTCAGCGCGCAGTCCGCGGATATGCCGGCAGAGTCAGTACAGACGACAGAGTCGCCGTCATTGCACTGGATGCAGCGACCACCGGCCGTCTCTCTGTCGTATACTATGACGAAATGGGCGCAAAGCAGTATATTGACGCCATTTTATACTGGCAGCAGCACTGCCGCTGGCGCCGCACCATCAAAACAGGATCCTCAGCGGAAAACAGAAAATGGCGGACTCTCGAGTGTGCCCCGGCACCCAGGGATATGGCCCTGGCCGCATACGGAACCCAGCGCTCTGAATGGCTGGATGCGGACAGCAGGCTGATCCGGTCAACCATAAAGCGGCTTCTACCCTGCATCACCGGAAAAGGGGCACTGATCCCGGGCGATATCATCCGGGCGGCAGCACAGCGCGCTTCCATGCCGCAGACAATGAGCGAATTTGTATGGTACAATGATGTGCTCTGTGTTACATGCGCAATGTTGCGATTCAATTATGAAAAGGGGGAAAACAATACAATGGAGCAATTCCTGAATGACCAGACAGACAATCGGGATGTCCTGTTCGGCAGGCTTCTGGCTGTCTATGACTACATGGAACAGCGGGCCATGTATGAAACCGATGAAAATGGAAAAATAAAAGAAAAGCGCACCACAAATGCAAAGCGTTACTGGAACGCCTTCAGCAGCAGACCGGCGAAAACGGCGAAAACCATCCATCAGAACCTGATCTCTTACGAAAGGAAACTGCGCGATTATGAGCTGAAAAAATTCGAAAACTGGACAGAAGAAATCATGGTGCGTCTCGGAAACAATTTTGACAACACCGCACTGTCCGAACTATATCTGCCCGGATATTACCAGCAGATGGAATACATGAAAAAAGCATTTCAGAAAAAAGAACAGTGAAGGAGAAATAAATTATGGGCACATTTACAGACAAAATTGATTTTGAAGTTCTCGTAATGGTAAAAAACGCCAACCCCAACGGAGATCCACTCAACGGGAACAGGCCGCGTGAGACCTATGACGGATACGGGGAAATCTCCGATGTGTGCATCAAGCGCAAAATCAGAAACCGCCTCCAGGATATGGGCGAAACTATTTTCGTGCAGAGCGACGAGCGCGCGACTGACGGATACAAAAGCCTGTCAGAACGCGCAAAAAACAACAATGCCATGCAGAGCGCACTAAAAGCAAAAGACCGGGACGCCTATGCAAAAGCAGCCTGCGAAACCTGGATTGACGTGCGCAGCTTCGGACAGGTATTCGCCTTCAAAGATGACAGCGTATCCGTCGGCGTCAGGGGCCCTGTCTCCGTCCATTCCGCGTTCAGCGTGCTTCCGGTCTCCATCGACAGCATGCAGATCACGAAAAGTGTCAACAGCGAACCTGCGAAAGGCAGAAAATCCTCAGACACAATGGGAATGAAACACAAAGTATGTTCCGCACTATATGTCATCAGGGGCAGCATCAACCACCAGCTCGCCGAAAAGACCGGCTTCAGCGACGAAGACGCTGAAAAAATCAAAGAAGCCCTGCGGACACTGTTCGTAAATGACAGTTCATCCGCGCGTCCGGACGGAAGCATGGAAGTATGCAGAGTCTTCTGGTGGAAACATAACTGCCCCGCAGGTCAGTATTCATCCGCCAAAGTGCACAGGCTTGTCAGCATCACAGCCAGAACAGATGATCCAAAAGACTTTGAGGACTACGAAATAACCGTTTCCTCACTGCCTGACCTGGCGCTGGAAGAACTGGAAGGTATCTAGCCATGTATCCTGAGGAGGACTACCTGATGCTTTCCGGCATTCAGCACTTCGCTTTCTGCAGAAGGCAATGGGCTATCATACACATTGAACAGCAGTGGGCCGAAAATTACAGAACCACAGCCGGTGAACTGATGCATAAAAAAGCACATGATGAAGGTTCTTTTGAAAAAAGAGGAAATCTGCTGATTGTCAGAGGGCTGCGCATTGCCTCACGGGAACTGGGTCTGAGCGGACAGTGCGATGTTGTTGAGTTCCACCAGTCCTGCCAGGGAATCCATCTGGCAAAATATGAGGGGAAATGGCATCCGGTTCCCGTCGAATATAAACACGGAAAGCCAGGGGAAAACCATGCCGACGAACTACAGCTCTGTGCGCAGGCAATCTGTCTGGAAGAAATGTTCCAGACCAGTATCCCGGACGGATTTCTGTATTACGGCGAAAACAGGCGGAGAAGCCATGTGGAACTTTCCGTGAGCCTGCGGGACGAAACAAAAAAAGCCTGCGCGGAAATGCATGCCTTCTTTCAGCGCGGCTACACACCCAGGGTAAAGCCCTCCGGACGGTGTAAATCATGCTCCCTGGAAAATCTCTGTCTTCCGGAGCTTCAAAAGAAAATGAATGTCAGGGACTATATCGAACAATCCCTGAACGCAGCTGATCCATAAAACATCTCTCACCAGCTATACAGGAGCTCCGACATGCGAAAACTGCTGAACACTCTGTATGTTATGACCGAAAGCTGTTATCTGACGCTTGACGGCGAAAATATTGTGATCCAGGATGGAGGAAAAACACTTGGGCGCTTTCCACTGCACACGCTGGAGAACATCATATGCTTTACCTACAAAGGAGCAAGCCCTGCTCTCATGGGCGCCTGTGCGGAACGCAGAACCGGAATGTGCTTTTTCTCCCCCGGAGGCAGGTTTTTAGCCAGAGCAGTCGGAAAAGAATACGGAAATATACTGCTCCGCAAAGAACAGTACAGGATATCCGATGATGAAACCAGGCGTATTGTATACGCAAGAAATATGATCACCGGAAAAATCTTTAACAGCAGATGGAGTATAGAGCGCACACTGCGTGATCATTCCTGCCGCGTGGATGCCGGAAAGCTAAAACAGATCTCGGACACCCTTCGTGATACGCTTCCGAAAGCTGACTCCGCCCCTGGGCTGAATGAGCTCCGCGGTCTGGAAGGGAAAGCCGCCGAACAGTACTTTTCTGTATTAAACGATATGATTCTGAATCAGAAAGAAGACTTTGTATTCACCACCAGAACCCGCCGGCCACCGCTCGATAACCTGAATGCAGTACTATCCTTTGCATACACAATACTTGCAGGCGACTGTGCCAACGCTCTTTCCGGCACGGGCCTTGATCCATACGCAGGATTTATGCATGGAGACAGGCCCGGACGGACTTCCCTCGCACTGGATCTGATGGAAGAATTAAGACCCGTTCTGGCTGACAGATTTATTATAACACTGATAAACAGAAAAATGCTTCAGGCCTCCCACTTTGAAAAGCAGAAAGACGGCGCAGTGCTGCTGAACAGTGACGGCAGAAAAATATTTCTGACTGCATGGCAGAACCATAAAAAAGAAATTATAACACATCCCTATTTAAAAGAAAAAATGGAATGGGGACTTGTTCCACATGTGCAGGCACTTCTCCTTGCCCGCACAATCCGTGGCGATCTGGAAGAATATCCTCCATTCCTGTGGAAGTAGGTGTCTGTATGCTCGTATTGATTACATATGATGTTTCTACTCAGAATGCGGCGGGAAAAAGCCGCCTCCGCAAGGTCGCAAAAGAATGCGTAAATTACGGACAGCGCGTCCAGAACTCTGTATTCGAGTGCATTCTGGATGCTTCACAACTTTTGCTCTTAAAAGACCGCCTTGTCTCATTAATTAACCCAAATGAAGACAGTCTGCGATTTTACTACCTTGGAAATAATTATCAGACAAAAACAGAGCACTTCGGCAGCAAAACATCATATGACGCTGAAGGCACTCTAATGATCTGAACGGGTGCGACCACGAAGCTGACACAAAATCCCAGAGAGGTTCGCACCATTAAAAAGTACTGAAACATAATAAATTTATCTGCAGACCGGGCAGACGGTATTATTAACTGGTAATATTGTCTAACAAAAACGCACCAAAACGAATAAATATAGTTAATTTTGCTGTCGCTCCCCGCGTGGGGGGCGTGGATTGAAATCCGGACAGCCGCCCGGAAGCCGCTGGTGGTTGTGGTCGCTCCCCGCGTGGGGGGCGTGGATTGAAATAAAATTGACGTGAATATATAGACCCTGCCGGAAGGGTCGCTCCCCGCGTGGGGGGCGTGGATTGAAATTATGAAAAATA
>CAMSQM010000068.1 GCA_947062675.1 uncultured Roseburia sp. | reverse complement strand
TTTCGCCTTTGGGAATAACAAAGTTTATTCTGTCGTAATGCTCTTTGATATGCTGGTTCTTATACGCTGTTCTATCCATGAAAACACCGCCTTTTTTCTGATAACCGCATTATACAAAAGTCTTACGCAAGACACAAGGTTTTTATGCTCTCGTTTGTGTGCTACCTGTGTGCTATGTGTGTGCTACACTTCAAAATTCAGCACTTTTTACCACAATTTCAGAAAACTTTAGATTAAAGAAAACCCTTGAAAATACTGGACTTTCAAGGGTTTTACATAATCTCTTATTCTTCCTGTAATTATCGCTTGCTGAACTGCGGAGCGCGACGAGCCGCCTTGAGGCCGTACTTCTTACGCTCTTTCATACGCGGATCCCTTGTCAGGAAGCCTGCCGACTTTAAAGCTGGTCTATAGTCTGCGTCAACCGTCAGAAGCGCACGGGCGATACCATGGCGGATTGCGCCCGCCTGTCCGGTGTAACCGCCGCCGCATACATTTACGCGCACATCAAATTTGTCCGCGGTTTCTGTTGTAACCAGCGGCTGGCGCACGATCACCTTAAGCGTCTCAAGTCCGAAATATTCGTCCATATCTCTTTTATTGATCGTAACTTTTCCTGTTCCGGGTACCAGGTATACTCTGGCAACCGACGATTTTCTTCTTCCGGTTCCGTAATATTTTGCGTTAGCCAATGTCTTTTACCTCCTCACTAAAATGTTAAAACTTCCGGTTTCTGAGCTGCGTGCTTATGCTCCGGTCCTACGTACACAAACAGCTTTCTGTACATGTCCCTTCCCAGAGGCCCTTTCGGAAGCATCCCTTTTACCGCGTGCTCAACGACTCTCTCCGGATGTTTTGCCAGCATCTCTTTTAATGTGGTCTCTTTCAGTCCGCCTACATAGCCGGAATGATGGTAGTAGATTTTCTGATCCAGTTTCCGGCCTGTCACCTTCACCTTCTCAGCATTGACAACAATCACATAATCGCCTGTGTCCATATGCGGTGTAAACGTCGGCTTGTTCTTTCCTCTCAGTATGCTGGCAATTTCTGATGCCAGACGTCCTAATGTCATGCCATTTGCGTCAACAACGTACCATTTTCTGTCAATGGTCGCCGGACTAGCCATAAAAGTTTTCATTGCTTTTCCTCCTGAAAATTGTTATTCCACACGCTGGCAGTGTGAATGTCCGGACACACCGCAATGTACGTGCCGTATTGTTTATAGCAGAATGCAGCTCCGGGGCTTTGGAGCGGCATCAGTTTACTATCACAGACCTAGCTATTATAGTACACGAATCCCTGTGTGTCAACAGGTTTCTGATCAATCAGCTCCGTCCGGCAGCCGTCTCATCCAGAGCGGTTTACCATTATATCATTTTCTTTCTCCTGAAAAATAGTATCTCAACTACCGTAATCCCCACGCTCACCCCGATCACCGCCGGATACCCGTACTGCCACGCAAATTCCGGCATCCCGGGAAAATTCATGCCGTACCAGCCCGCAATCAGCGTCAGCGGCAGAAAAATTGTCGTCACAACGGTCAGGATACTCATAACCTTATTCTGCTGCACATCAATCAGAGACTGGTAAAGCTCCCTGATCTGAACCAGATACTCCTGCAGCAGTCCGACATGGCTGTGGAGGCGCTCCGCCCTGTTCGAAAATAACTGCCACGCCATGCGCTCCTCCTGTGTGAGCTTCTGCAGAAAGTCCCCCTGCATCTGATCCCCGATATTGACGAGCTGCCCGTAATAGGCATGGTTTGCGGCCAGCTGCTTCCGGCAGCGGATAACTGTTTCATAAAAGTTATCCGGTATCTTTTTTAACAGACCCTCCTCAATAGCGGAGAGGCGCTCTTCCTGCTGCTGGAGACCGATGACGTCATCCTCTATAAGCGCCTCAAACAGAAGCAGCAGAAACTGTCCCGGAGTTGTTTTCCCATATACGTTTCTCCCGATCTTACCCAGCAGCGTCTTTGCCAGCGTACCGTCCTCGATCAGCAGCAGTGTGTTTTCACGGAAATAAAACCCAAACGTGTGAAAATGAAGCTCCCCTCTGCCGGAAGCAGGAACCTTCATGGTTCCCTGAATGCACCCGCTGAACATTTCAAGTCTGCAGTACTGAACTGGGCACATACCGCGGTACAGGTTGCGTTTGTGTGGATAGTCTCCCTGAAGCTCCTTGAATCCGGCCAGGGTCATCAGCAGAATCCGGCAGAAATGTTCCGGCACGCCATCCCGCGGCATCTCTGAATATTCCGGCTCCACGTTCTGCGGTTCCTGTTCCCCGACCGTATACAGCCTCCCCTCCGCAGTGTCAAATCCATATTCCGTCATCTTCTTATCCTCTCACTTTCTGTGATCTGATAAGATTATTACTTCCCCTTTCCCAGCCTGCGGATACCTCGTCATGACCACTCTTCCCGTATGTTTGTCACTGAATGAGGAGTTTCATCTGAATTCCATCACTGCGGTAAGAAGGATGAGGACACCCGTAAACACGCCATATATCCCCCAGGCAGGAATATCAGGCTGCAGGACCAGAAAAGCGAACGGAATCACACCCGTCACCAGCCCCAGCAGCAGCGAAACACTCGTCGATGCGCTCTGTTTGACAACCCTGGCCTCATTATCCCATTCAAATACCGGAAAACGCTGATTGACGGCCACCCCGAGACGGGCGCTGAAAACAATGTATACTGCCGGGACAACGATCAGGGCCAGCGCTCCCGGAATATCCGGCGCAAGCGCAATCAGTATCAGAATCTCCGACACCAGATAAAACGGGATCAGCACCAGAATATTTGCCAGAACCTTGCCGCGCACAATCTCCTTTTCAGTAACCGGCATTGTCTGAAGAATCCACCACTGTTTTCCCTCCATAGAGATCGAACAGGAGGTCATCGGCATCATGGCGGGCATCATCCCGATCAGAACGGGAAGCGCCCGCTCCGCGAGCCCGGGAATGTGAATGATCTGATCCACCATCTCTTTTCCGGCGATCAGAACCCCCGCCGAAAAAAGCACCATCATCACCGCCCCGACCAGTGTGTTCGTCACATATACCGTCGAGGAAAAATAGCGCCGCAGTTCCCGTTCCACCATGCTTCCCTGAACGGATCTGGTGCGCAGACCCGTCATCCTGTAATCCCCCGACGCCTCGTGCGCGGCGAGCAGACTGCAGATTTTTCCGTAGACACGCCCCAGCACTCCCAGAAAAACAAGAAAGCACCCCAGAGACACCGCCAGAAACAGCAGAAGATACGCCCCCTTCCCCCCGGCCACGGCCTCCGACAGCCAGAGCGCAGGCGGATAAAAACTGCCGATCTGCCCTGCGAGCAGGGGCGCTGCGTCAAGCAGCATTTCCTCCATCTGACGCTCGTCGACACCGGACAATCCGAAGCTTCCCGCCAGAATCACACAGACAAAAAGCATGGTGAGCAGGATTCCGGCCAGATTTTTCTGCCGCCAGCGGCTGCTGATCCCGGAAATAAGCGCACCCGCCACGGAAGCTGCCGTCAGCGGCAGAAGCGGCAGAAACAGGATCCCGGCCGACGCGTACAGCCAGAACAGAAAGCCCGGCTTTTCCATTACCGCGTACACCGCCAACCCGGGCACCATCAGCAGGATTCCGAAAAGCAGATTGGTCACATACATGGACAGAAACCTGCTGGCAATGATGGCGCGCGGCGTAACCGGCAGCGCAGCCTGTTTTTCATATGCCTTCAGGTCAAAGAGTATCGGACCTGCCTTCATCATGGTAAAGAAAAAAATAACCAGCGATCCACACACGGCCATCACAGCCGGCACATAATATCCCAGTTTTAAAAGAATAAGCCCGTAGCTGACCCCTCCGGCATAGGCCGCCAGCATCAGGATCACAAACACACAGAGAACCCCGAACAGGCAGTACCGGACTTTTTTCCTGCGATCCTTTGTGTACCGGAATTCATTCAGCCCGAACATGCCGCGCAGCGATACTCCCGTCAGCAGTCTAATCTGCCTTAACATGACCGATCACCTCCATAAACACATCCTCCAGCGATTTGTCCCTGGTCAGTTCTTCCGTGCTTCCCTCCGTCACCAGTTTTCCCCCGGAAATAACCGCAATCCGGCTGCAGAGTTTTTCGGCCACCTCCAGCACATGCGTGGAAAAGAAAATGGCACTTCCCTCAGCGCAGAGCGCGTGCATCTTCTCCCTGAGAATCAGGGAAGCTTCCGGGTCAAGGCCCACAAACGGCTCGTCGAGCACCAGAAGCCGCGGTCTGTGAATCAGCGCCCCCGTTACCACAAGCTTCTGCTTCATTCCATGCGAGTAAGTAGAAATCAGATCTCCGAGCGCCGGATAAATCCCGAAATCCTCTGTCTCCTTCCGGATGCGCGCTTCCCGCTCCTTTCCGGATACCTGATAAACATCGGCGATAAAATTCAGATACTGGATCCCTGTGAGATATTCGTAGATCTCCGGATTATCCGGGATATAAGCCATCGCCCGTTTGCAGGCCAGCGGATCTCTCCTCACATCCTTTCCCGCCACCTCTATTGTCCCCCTGTCGGCGTCGTGAATCCCCACAATGCATTTGATCGTGGTCGTCTTCCCCGCGCCGTTGTGCCCGATAAACCCGTATATATCCCCGGCATGTACCGTAAGCGACAGGTCATCCACAGCCGTCTTCGCCCCGCCGTACGTTTTCGTCAGATGTTTTACCGCGAGCACCACATCCTGCCCGTCGTTCCAGTCCCAGTCTTTCATTACACTATCACCTCTCTTTTTGATATTAAAATGATATCACATAGATATTTCACTGTCAACCCCGGGACCTGAATTCCACGAAAAAGCGGCACGGGACCCTGAATCGTCCCGTGCCGCATATACTGCCTTCCATGATTTCCTGTTTTTTAAAAATATTCCTTTCCCTCGTCCACCGGCTTCCACGCCTTCCCGAACTTTACATCCTTAAACAAAGCCGCCAGCCCGGTAATCTGCTTCAGACGCAGAATCTCATCCCGCTCCATCCCCAGGTGCCGCGAAATCCACGCATCCGAACGCCCCAGTTCATGCAGTTCCTTCACGATATTGCTCATCAGATCCACGTCATGGCTTCCGCGCGCCCGGTTATGGCGGATGGTACTCGCCATCCTCTGATCGAGAGGTTTGTCGATTATGGAGACCGGAAGCATCCCCTTTTCCCGCTCATAGATATCCTTATGCTCCATCATCACCCGGTAACGGTGAAATCCGTCAACGATCACGTAGGTATCCGACTCCTTATCATAATAACAGACGACCGGCATCGTATATCCATCCTGTCTGATACTTTCATAGAGCAGCTTCATCTCCGGCGGGGCCACGGTATTGGGATTGTAGCTGTTCGGCTTTATCTTTTCTACCGGAACAGCAAAAACATTGTAAACGGGGCTGTTATACTCCATAATCCATCTCCTCCACGCTCTTGTATTTCTGCCGGATCACATCAATACGCTTCTGCTGCTGTCTGCTCAGCCCGAATCCCATAAAGCGGCAGATATGATCATTTTTCAAAATGCAGTAACACATCCGCTTCCAGCTCGGAATATCTTTTGTGGATCTGATATCGTCCGTGTCATCCGGAATATTTCCCAGAAAAATAATCCGCGATTTCTTATTCAGCGTATAGTTGGAAACACCATTGCGCATAATCTGGTACCCGTGCTCTTCCAGCTCCTGAATGGTTTCCTCATCCAGCCCGCCCCCTGTTTTATGCCAGAACTCAATCGATGTGTTGAATTTCCGCGCGTAGTTGTTGCGCAGCCTCACCGGCAGCGTATCCAGAAGAAACATGGTGTAGGATTTCCAGGTATGCCCCTCCGGCAGCGTCACACTCCGGTACCCCATTGCCCTGGTCCTGCCGTATATACTTGCAAAATTCGCCCCCTGCACCCTTCCCACAAGCTTCACCCAGATTTCAGGGTCAATTACGCGGTACAGATTGAGGGAATCTTTGGAATAATCATTGAACGGAGAGGCGACACGCATCTGGGAAATCTTCAGACCTGCCTTGTAGTAGAGATCATATAAGTGGTTGTAATCATAGTCAAACAGATAATTTGCATGCCAGACATCTGTAGAAGTCCAGTCGTACAGCGGAGACGCACACCACACATCCTTGAACTGTCTGCTGATCCAGCACTCCTCCTTGTAACCGTACTTCTTGTTCACAAACCCGCTGTAGCGCTGCAGGGATTCCGCAGCGCGCATGCCCAGCAGACAGACCGTCTTTCCGCCCCCATGAGAGAGCCGGTACCAGCGCCCGAACTGTTTGGCCAGGTCCTCCTGATGCATCCGGTAGCGATAGGTCGTGATGGGGTTATTCTCCAGATTGATGACATAATCATACTCCGGCATGCTGCGCACCCACGCCTCCTTCTTCCTGTCATCCCAGGGATACCAGTACATTTCATAGCTGCTGAGCGCCGTGCGCGTTGCCATCGGCAGACAGACCCAGTACGGCTCCACCTGATCCTTAATCCGCTCAAATGTCCTCTCAACATATTCCGATGTCACGGTATACTGCGCCTCAAAGTCCTGGTGAAACACGCCGATTTTCCGGCCGGGAAAACACCGGTTCCGGAAATCAAGCACCTGATTCAGCAAAAGACCGCTGTCTTTCCCCCCTGAAAAGGAAATATAAATATGATCAAACTCCTCAAAAATCAGTTTCAGACGCTCCTGCAGTGCCTCGTAGACGTTCTCTGTTGTGTATTCCCGTATCATATCAGATCACCTGCACTCCGAATTTTTTCCAATTTCTGGAAATTCCTGTAAAGATTAATTTAGCACATTAAATACAGAAATTCAACATTTTATGACAGGAACCGGCAAAAGCGGGACGATTCTGCGCGCAAAATGCTGTTTTTGTGAACAATTAAAAAGGCATATGCCGTTAAAAAGGGCATATGCCGTTAAAAAGGGCATATGCCGTCCGGCACATGCCCTTTATTACTTCCCGTATTTCACTCTTATCCACCAGAACCCCCGCCCGCTCCCGGAAAACCGAAAACGGGATACCGGTGCAATCTGCATCCGGTATCCCGTTTATGAATCCTTTCGGCCTATCTGCCGCCATACGGCTCGCCCCATTCCTCTTTTTCATCCTTCGCCGCAGGATCTGTCTCCTGTCCGTTCGTTTCACTTCCGCCCGGCTTAATTGCCTTAAACAGGCTTGGCACCTGCTGGCCTCCGTCGTGCTTTGTGGCCGGCATAAAGCGCCGGAAATAAAAGAGAATGCCGATACTCACCACGGATAGCAGATCCTCAAGCGGCGTCGTGGCCGTGACGATCATATGACGCGCGATCAGGAAGATCAGCACCTCGATAATATTTGCCGAACTCGGCTTACAGAGCATCTTGATAAACTCAATTCCGATCACCACATTGAACACAGCGTCCAGATACTCCAGAAACGCACCCGCCTCCATCCGGTGCTGCCAGTACTCCGACAGCGCAGGTCCGAGCGCGGCCGCCGCTATCAGCAGACCGAAAACCACCGCTCCCGCCATGAACAGCTCCATAACCTCGCTGGCCTCATAGAGCATTTTACGCAGTCTGTCCCACATTTTATCGCCCCTCTCCGTCTGATCCAGTATCCCCCAACACTGTTTTTCAGAATCGCACAGTAACAAAATCCGGGCGCCGCACCTCGAATCCACACCCCAGACGTTACCTCCACAGTTAGCTCGGCCCAGGCACCCTCACGGCACACAGAAGGTTCTGCTTAGGGCTGCTCCATTCCTGACCTGACCCGGTTCACAGATTCCTGTTGCGTAAGACCCAGACGTCTACACCACTTATGGAGGGCTGCTCCACAGCATGAAACCCTCAGATTGGCATCACCCCAGCTGTAGCGGATTGCTGGTACAGGGTACCGCTGACACCCCGGCTGCCCGTGGGGTAAGTATAACCTGTAAACAGATGTTTTGTCAAGCTTTCTGCCGCTTTTTCCCCCGCAGCTCCCGGAAAAAACCGGAAAGCATTGCGGAGCACTCTTCCTGAAGAACTCCCTTTTCTATCTCCACCTGATGGTTAAATTCCGCCATCTGCAGCAGATTCAGAACCGAGCCCGCGCACCCGGCTTTCGGATTCATGCTTCCGATCACAACCTTTTTCATCCGGCTCTGGACAATTGCCCCGGCACACATCTGACACGGTTCCAGCGTCACATACAGGACGCAGTCCTCAAGCCGCCAGTCGCCCGTCTTTCTGCTGGCTTTCTTTATGGCGGAAAGTTCCGCGTGGGCCAGGGTATTTCCCTCTGTATTCCGGCGGTTATAACCTCTCGCGATTATTTTATCATCCTGCACGATCACACAGCCAATCGGAACCTCCATCAGCGCATATGCCTTTTTTGCCTGCCGGATCGCTTCTTTCATATATTTTTCTTCCTGCGTCATGGACAGTTTCCCCAAAATATTATACTATAGAATCATGATTTTTCATTTTAACGGATTTCAGAAAAAAAGAAAGTATTTTTCATACGCAGGAGCATTTACCATGAAAACGGAATATATAACAGACCGTCTGATTTTAAGAATTCTGACTCCCCGCGCGCTGCGGGAAGTGCTGGAATTTCAGATACGCAACCAGGAACTCTTCGAGCGCTACGAACCGGCAAGGCCGGCGAATTTTTATACCCTTACCTACCAGAAAGCGCTCCTGAAATGTGAATACGACCTCGCCCTGAAGCTCTCCAGCGTGCGCTTTTATGTATTCCGGAGGGAGGCCCCGTACACAATCATCGGCACGGTATGCATGCACGATATCAGCCGGACAGCCCATTCCTGCTGTGAGCTGGGCTATAAATTCGACTCCGCATGGCACCGTCAGGGATTTGCAAAAGAGGCTCTGGCCGAGACCATCCGCATCGCATTTTTTGAGCTTCGTCTTCACCGCGTTTTTGCCAGGGTTGTCCCAGACAACCTCCCTTCCGTCCGTCTGCTGCAGTCGCTGGATTTTATGCAGGAGGGCACCGAGTACGCTTCCATCCAGATACAGGGAAAATGGACGGACCACCTGCGCTTTGCGCTGATCTGCCCATCCATCCTCCCCGAGGAAACTTTTTCCTGCTATTCCTCTATGAAACGGTACCAGCATCCGAACTGATTTACCGGATCATCTCCCACCTCTTTTCCTCCTTCCCGTAAATGCGGCTGTCCCGGACGGCCTCCCTGCACGGCTGCCGGAAGAAATTCCGGAAAACCAAAAATCGCCGCCATCACGCGCTCCTGGCGCTGATATATGCCCGGAACCCCGAGAAACCACCGCTGTTCCGACGTCCTGCCGACCACCAGATAACGGTAATTGAAAAAGCCGTGCAGCAGAAAGCTGTTATTTCCAAGATACCAGTACCGTTTCGGCAGTTCCCGCAAATCCTTTAGTTCAATCTGAACGCACACGGCTTCCCTGTCCTCAAACGGTGCAAATACCGGATGTTCCTTCACAAGCCGCTCCCAGACCTGCGGCCAGTCGCAGGCCGGAAATACGTTCCTCATCGGGATCTCCGTCGCCGTCACTGTTTCCGGCACAGGATGCCGTCCCTCAATTGCTGATAGTATTTCCTCTTCCCGCGCCGTCCCGGACTGTGATACCGTCTGTTCACATTCCACAGACGACGCTGAGGGCTGCGCCCCGCACAGGGCCCCTCCGGCCGGCTGACTCTCCTGATGTTCTCCGGGCGCAGCGCCATCTGACATCCGGCGCACCGGCTTCTCTTCCGGCGAAGCTTTATCCGGCTGCTGACACCCCGGCTTCTCTCCCGATACCGCTGACTGCCGGCGCACGGGCTTCTCTCCTGATACCGTGCTGTCTGCCGGCTGGCGCACCGGCTTCTCTTCCGGCACGGTGTTTCCAGGCGAAGGTCCTGCCGGATTCTCCCCGGAAAGTGCCCCCTCTGATGCCCCGCCTTTCGGATTCTCCCCCGGTGCGGCACTCCCTGACCGCCCGCGCACGGGCTGCATTCCTTTCAGACCATTTCCAGACGGACGGCGTACTGACGGTTCTGTCAGAACAGCGCTTCCGATATCCCCCTGTGTTCTCCCCGCAATTTCCTTTGTCTGTCTCTGTGTCAGACTTTCCGTGCCGTCTGTCTGCTCTGCGCGCTCCTCTTTCATATTCCCCGGCTGGACGCCTGATATTCCGCTGTCTGCAGACCGGGTATTTCCCGTGCCATCCTGCCTCCCGCTCTGCTGCGGACGCATCCCTGACGCGGAACCTGCCTTCGGCGTCCCTGCATTCCCGGGTCTTTCCCCCTGCCCGGACATCGCCCCGCCTGCAGACTGCACGCCAGACCGGATATTTCCTCCTCTTTTCATCCGTACTGTCTGCCGCGGTCTCCCGGCGGACAACGGCCCGTCAGACGGCTGTGACGGTTCCTGCAGGGATTCTTCCCGGGATTTTTCCGCACCAGCTTCCTGCATCTGCCCTCCGCGTTCCGCTTCCGGCTTCCATTCCCGGAAATGTTCCGCACACACTTCAATCGGAGCTCCCTCCTTCCAGCGGCTTAAAAACATTCTCCCGTCCCCGCTGATCAGGACAAGCCCCTCCATCTGAAAAATACCGGACGGCGACTCCGCAATCCGTCCCGCCTTCATCACTGTCCCGAACTCTCCCGTCCCGTTCGCAATCTGCATCTCGCCAATCGGGAACCCGACAATATCCCCGTTCTCCACCTGAAACAGACAGACCTTACAGACACTCTGCCCGGTATAAATTCCCCGCAGGTGTATTTCTACCCGGCAGTCGTCTCCCCTGATTTCAATTCTGGCAAACCCAGTATTGCTCCCTTTCTTCCGTTCCTCATAGGAGTATATATATGTAACAAACCGTTTCATCCCTGCCATCTGCGCTCCAGTATCATTCTTTCCTCCCTCCATGTATATTCCGGAAATCTGTTTTTTATGAATCCGGTCCGGCCGGAATCCGGATATTTCCAATTGACAGAAAAGCAAAAGTACTCTAAGATAATAACAGGAACTGTTCCTGATATAGATGAAAGGAAAACATTATGCCCAAATACAGCCGGCAGCGGGAGGCCATACGCGAATTTCTCGCTGCAAGATACGATCATCCGACCGCCGAAACGGTTTACCGGAATCTGCGCGAAGAATTTCCGAATATCAGTCTCGGCACGGTTTACCGGAATCTGACGCTGCTCACGGAGCTTGGCGAGATCCGCAAACTCTCGACGGGCGCCGGTCCTGACCGCTTTGACGGCAATACCTCCCCCCATTACCATTTTATCTGTAACGGGTGCGGCTGTGTACTTGATCTTGGTGTCGGCGGGCTGGATCACATTAATATCCTCGCGGGTCAGAATTTTGAAGGCGTGGTTGAGGGACATCTCACCTATTTTTACGGAAAATGCCCTTCCTGCACAAAAAATAAAAAACCTATTGACAAACCTTTCAGTGTCGTATAAAATCAGTAACAGTTACTGATTTAAAACATTAATTCAATCAGATTAAAAGGAGACAGACTTATGGCAAAGTATGTATGTACCGTATGTGGTTATGTTCACGAGGGAGACAGCGCACCGGAATCCTGCCCGCAGTGCAAGGCGCCGGCTGAAAAATTCAAATTACAGGAAGGTGAAAAGACCTGGGCTGCAGAGCACGTTGTGGGTGTCGCACAGGGCGTCAGCGAGGACATCCTTGCAGACTTAAGGGCGAACTTCGAGGGCGAGTGCACTGAGGTCGGAATGTATCTTGCAATGGCACGTGTTGCTCACCGCGAGGGCTATCCGGAGATCGGTTTATACTGGGAGAAAGCTGCATGGGAAGAGGCAGAGCATGCTGCAAAATTCGCTGAGCTCCTCGGCGAAGTTGTGACAGACAGCACAAAGAAGAATCTCGAGATGAGAGTTGACGCTGAGAACGGCGCAACCGCAGGCAAGTTTGACCTTGCAAAGCGCGCGAAAGCTGCAAATCTCGATGCAATCCATGACACCGTTCATGAGATGGCACGCGACGAGGCTCGACACGGAAAAGCATTTGAGGGGCTGCTTAAGAGATACTTCGGTTAATCAGAAATGCCGTAAATTCAACATTTTTGAGGATTTAGGGGTATGTTAGAGCAATCTGACATACCCTTATTTTTGTGCAAGCGGTTGTGTCTGG
>CAMSQM010000067.1 GCA_947062675.1 uncultured Roseburia sp. | reverse complement strand
ACTCCGCTTATCTCTGACACGTCTTTGACTGTTTTCATTATTTCCTCCTTCCAATTTTATCCTAAACCGTTACGCTGCGAGAGAGTCAATACATAAAATTATCTTTTTTATACCAAAAATTTTAACCTCAGACATATCTTAAAAGCAGCGAAGATTTCTCCCCGCTGCTTTTGATTTATTACACATAAATAATTTCTCGTTTACAATCTCTCCCGCACACGCCCTTATGATTCATTCCTCCTGTCCATTCTAAGGCGTTTTCTTCCTTTAACGGTTCTGTTCCCTGTGTCTGTTTCATGCCCTCTATGAGCCTGTGGGAGCGTTCCTGTGCCTGCCAGTGTCAGCAAGATATGTATTCAAAGCCTGCCGCTTGTGAGAAAAAACGCCGTTTAACTGCATAACACCTCAAAGAGAAATGCTATCCGTTCCTTTCCCGCCCCATTCCATACAAAATATGAGCGATTTAAAAAAGCAAAGGAAGCACCGGCATACCAAATGAAATGTTCCGTAAAAATGTCTTTCATTTTTGCCTGCCTGGAATGCACTCACAAATCGCATCTATATTTTTCCCATTCGTTCCGACCCATACATCTATCCCTGCGCCATCCATGGAGGCTGTATCTTTCAAATACCCATAACTGACTTTGTAAATGAAATCAGGGTATTTAGGATGTGCAGTTCCTTTTAGCCTGTCTATGATGATTTCTGATTTGCCGACTAAGGCATCTAATGTACTCCGGAAACTATTATCAAACCTGTGCATGAAGTCTCCTCCAAATTCATGTTTATCAATAATACTCAAATAACCAATAATACTTTTCCCTTGCTCTCAAAGTATATCGTTCCTGAGTTTATTCACATCATTTTACCGGCAATACAGGCACGGAATTCAGATCCTCAGATATGCCCTGACCGCAGCCGGACATCGTTTTTTCTTTGACAGGAGCTGGAACAAATGTATTTCTCTGCGGGAGGATCAGCAGGTTTCTTCGCGCAAAAATACGGCCGCCTCCATCTGCGTATCCGCCAGATAATGCCGGAACACCTCCTCCACCGGCAGCAGGTACACCCCGATATCGGCAAGTCCCAGCCCTCGCAGCATCTCCATGCAGACCACGCCGCGCTTTTTTGTCTGCACACTCTCCACCGGCAGCAGGAAACAGTTCCGGACCATGGATATCCGGTGCGCCTTAAGAAACGGCCTGAACGCCAGCTCGTACAGGTACTGCTTTGTGACATCCGCGACGCCCGGAATGCCGCGAAGCTCCCTGTCCGGTTCCAGCTGCAGATTATAGTACTTGGCATCCAGAATAATAAAATAGTCCGCTCCGCCGGACTGCCCGACGGCAATGATGTCAGGCGTCAGCGTATCCGCTGCGGTCTTTACCGCTCCCTGCGTCTTCCAGACCGGCCTGCCGATCAGTTCCGCGAGGGTTCCGGCGCCGTCATATCCCTCCGCCAGCGGCACCGACAGCCCCAGCTCCCGCAGCGGAACCCGCAGTTTGTTCCTGAAGACGGCGGCGCAGGCTTTTTCCCACACCATGTGAAATGCATTTGTCCCGTACAGGCTCAGCCCCTCTTCCCCAGGGCTGCCCAGCTTTTCATCCTGCGCAAGATATGCATACAGTGTTTTCAGCAATATCTGATTTCTGGTAAAAAACTGACTGCCAAGCTCTGCCCGCAGTCTCTCCAGAACATATTCCCGCTCCCCGAAGTCCTGCGTCGCCTCCTCTGGGAAATCAACCAGAACCAGATCAAAGAGTTCTTCCAGCCGGCACTCCCTGAGCTGACGCGAGCACTCCGTCAGAACACTCGCATGCAGCCGCCGGAAATAGTCCGCGTCATCTTCCTTTGTGCGCCGTGCATACAGCTCCGTATAGTACGGGCGGCCGCCGCGCACCAGCGGAAGGCACTGGTCAATGGTCCGCTCCCAGAGAATCTCTCCCTCTCCGTTTCTCTCCACGACTTCCCCATGGCTGGTGTACAGCCCGTATTCATAATAATCGCGGAGCAGAAAAAGAATAACCGCCAGAATGTTAAAGCTGCGGGCTTCGCCGTCCCCGTGGCAGAGCTCCGCCACCTGCTCCTCCGACCGCTGATAACGCTCTAGGACCTTCATCACCAGCCGCATCTGCTGAAGCGGCTCCGCCGCAGACCGCAGGTATTTCGGGCAGACCCTGATGACCCTGCCCGCGGCCACAATCACCCCGACCCATGCAAACAGATAAAAACTGTCCTCCCCCGCAGCCCTCGTCAGATCCTCCTCTCCCGCCAGATCCGACAGATCCCGCTGCTCCCTGCTGATTTTTACGGTTTTCAGCACCCCGTACGCTTTCAGGTTCCGGATCAGCCGCTCCGCCTCCGGCCCCTCGCAGGAGAGACGGCTTTTCAGTTCATCTTTCGTATACCGCATCTGCTCCCTGACAGAACATGAAATGAGTTTCTTCATAATGACAGACTGCCCGGCCCTTTCTGTGCGTCATAATATTCCGCCTTAAAATCATCTCCGAAAATACGCATCCCCATCCGGTCGAACGCCTCACAGACTGACGAATATCTGCTGCTGTCACATCCGGTGCCGGAAAACAGCCTCTGCCTGTGCTGCCTCGCGGCATCCTCGTACAGATACATAATAACTTTGCTCTTAAACGCCATAAGAAACAGCTCAGGGTCCGCAGCCTCCCCGTCTGCCCCGCATGTCCCAATCACCCTGCCCGCAAAAAAATACGGCCCCAGCAGCTTATCCTCATTCACCCTGTATTCCCGCGCCAGCTTTTCATTGATCGCCCGCCGGAGGCAGTTCCAGTCCGTGGAGACCTCGTCCTCCCCCGTTCCGAGCGTCACGGTACAGCGGATTCCGCTATCATTTTCATTGATTCCAAGGTATTCAAAGTTCCATCTCCGCTTAAATGCCGTATCCATCGGAAATACTCCCTGATCGGCGCTGTTCATGGTCGCCCACAGAAACAGGTTGTCCGGCAGGCAGATGCTCCGGTAATTGTCCGGTTTCCCGCCCAGCTCATCTGCCAGATACCGGCGGATATCCTCCGTGGCCTGGATTTCGTACTCGCTGACACCATCCGCATCGCGGTCCAGAAGCTGAAATACATCGCCAAATACAGCCGCCACCCTGGCCCGGTTGATTTCTTCGATCAGAAGAAGATGCGGCTGCGGATCTTTGCTTTTTCCGCTTCGCAGAGCGCTCACATACACGCGCATAAAGGGGCCCGGCACAAACTCATAGCGGATTTCACCGCTCTCATCCGACACCGGCTTATATGCCCCCACAAACTGGGAACAGGTATAATCAGGATGAAATGTCACGCGCTCAAATGTCCCCCTCGTTCCCTCCAGCAGCCGCGCGGCGTCCACTTTCAGCCGGTGGCTCTTGCCCGTTCCCGGCGCTCCGAACACAATCCGGTTTCTTTCAAATCTTTTTCCCGCAGCCGGCCCCTGCAGTCCCGTCCTGTAAACAGGAGAGATAAATTTTTCCGCAGCCGGCTGTTCCTCATAATATTTCTCATGCAACGCACTGTCATGCCGGGCTGTATCCTGCCGCCCTGCGGCGCCATCCGCATCCCGCCCCGCCTCGTTCCCTTCCGTCATCCCCGGAAGCTCGCGGTACAGTTTGTCATCGCTGATATACAGCCACGTCACCGTGGCCACATAAGACTGGCTGGCGTTGACCAGATTCAGGACGCCAAGTACCGGCGAAACATAAAAATCATTTGTGCGCTCAATCCCTTTTCCGCCGAGCCACCATTTGTCATCCGAAACAAATCTGCAGAGCAGCTGCACATTTGTGTCAGCAGTATACGGATCCTGCCCCACAGACGCAAGATACTCCGCCGCTGCCGCGGCAAACAGCTCTCCCGCCCTTCCGTCCGCATCATTTTTCAGCTTCCTGTATATCTCCTTCTTTTCCGGCACCGTACCGTCCGCTTTCCTGAAACGCGCCGCGGAAACTTCCAGTATTTTTTCCGTATAACCGCGGTAGCGGATGATCTCCTTCACCAGATCCACCGCATAGGCCGCCAGCACAAACCACTGATTCGGCGCATAAATTTTTTGCCCCGCCGAAGTGGTAATCACGGCGGTCGCCCGCCGGAACTCCACCTGACTTCCCCCCTGGGCAATGCTCTCCGCAAATGCTTTCCGGAATCCTGCGCTCAGACTGATATCCTCACTGCAGAACTCCGCGCGCAGTTTTTCCCGCGCCGCCTCCACAAGCTGCCCGAGATCCCGCAGTCGTGTTTCCTCCATACACAGTTCCTCCCTGTTTTCCCGCAATCCGGTATCACGCTTAAGGCTTATTATGGTGCGTGCGCCTTCATCTGTCAAGCCCGGTCATCTTTCCGTCACAACAGGGTATTTTCTGCATATACTATAAAAACCCCCCGTCTGGCAGGAGATCCTTTTATGAAACCATCCGAACATCCCCGTATTTTCACACTCGCCCTGATACGGGCAGATATTCCCTGCTCTTACTGCGGCTGGCACATGTCCGGAAGTTTTTTCGTGCCGGATGAAGAATTCGCGCGCCACGGCGGCAGGGAGTCCTGGATTGGGCGGGCTGAAGCGGGCAGAATACGCGTCCACCCGCCTGTTTTGCGAGCGCATGCCGGGGAATGTGTCAGAATACGCATCAGTGCCGCTTCGGAGCCTGTTTATTTTTCGGATGAAAACGGCTCGCCCGTCTTTCCCTGCCCGGACGAAAACACCTCCCCGGAGCCGCGCGATAACTTTACCGCACAGTTTCCGGCAAGGTCATGCCCGGGCGCACTGATTTTCCGGACCTGCCCGCCGGAAAACGGCGGACCCGGCGCATTCGGAATTCTGCTCTATGAGGAAACTTCCTCCTCTTTCCACCATATCCGCACCGGAAACTCACTCCGCTACGGGCCCCACGCCCTTATCCGCCGCGCGGACGGGAGCGCATTCCGCGAGGAAGTACTGTTCGTACACCTGTTTCCCGCAGGCACCTCAAATGACGCAGGCGCTTCCGGATACCGGCCGTCTTTTCTCAAGGGCATCAGTTACCGCGTGGAACCTGTCTCTGAACGGCTGAATAAACACCGCGACCCCGCCTACGCTTTCAGCTCCAGGGTACATCACGATCCGGCGACTCCCATCCCGGAATCCTATCCCGGGGAAGAAATTGTTATCCGCGTCGTGGATCTGACCCGGATGATGGAACACCCTCTTCAGCTGATCGGCATGAATGCCGGAACCATACTCCTTCCCCCCGATGAGCGCGCGGAGGAAACGGTACCGGAAGCCGGATTCACGGAGGAATCCGCACCTGCGGCAGCCGCCCGTCTGGAGACCGTCCGCATCCCAAAACTGTCCGCTCCCGGCGATTATCTGTATTATATTGGAAACACTGATGACGCCTGGAACGGACTCTGGGGAATTATCCGGGTTCACGCCCGGCCTCGAAGGCGTCTGCTCCCTCTGCAGCCCCCGGAGAGCCGGACATTTCCCTCGTTTCCTGCGCCGGAAAAAGAAGACGTCATCCGCAGATACCGGATCGCCGCGGTCTGCAGGAGCACCCCTGTCCGCACGGGCGATATCTGTTTCGTGCCGGAAAAGCTGGCGGACCGGGCCCGCCGCGCTGATTACCAGCCGAAGCCGCTGATCCTTAAAGCCCGCCCCGGAGAGTGGCTGGAAGTCACGCTGAAAAACCTTTCCGTGCCTCCTGTGCGGGTTTCCCTGAACCCTGAATACCTTTCCTACGACCCTGTATCCTCGTCCGGCATTAATGTCGGATACAACCGGATGGAACAGACCGTTCCGAGAGGCGGACATATCACCTATCTCTGGCACGCCGGCAAAGACTGCCAGACCTGCAGGCTGCGTTCATTCGGCGATATCCGTCTGCAGGGAAAAAGCACTCCTCCGGGTGTCGTGGTGATCAGAGAAGCCGGAAGCGCCGGATTCCTGAAATGTGCGTTGGAAAACATAAAAAAGATTTGCCGGGAAAAACTATTTCAGAAGAGTCTTTGAAAAGTTTTCCGCCCTGTTTTTTATACCGCAATCCTTGGCAGCCGGTCCCCAAGCCTGCTCACAATCTCATTCGCAATCGTCCCCGTCCATTCCGCATACTGTTCCACCGTTATGCGCTCTCCGCCGGAACTCCCGATCAGGACCGCCTCCCCCGCCGGTTCCGCCTCCGGAATGTCCGTGACATCCACAAGCATCTGATCCATACAGATGCGCCCGGCAACCGGAGCCCGGCGGCCGCGGATCAGCACATAACCGCGCCCCGCCAGACATCCCGGAATACCGTCCGCGTATCCGGCTGAGAGCACGGCAAGCCTTGTATCCCGTTTCGCCACAAAAGCAAGACCATAACCGGCGCCTTCCCCCTCCCTGACACTGCGTATGCACCCGATTCTCGCTTTCAGGGAGAGAACCGGCATAAGATCACCCGCCGGTATCCTCGTCCGGTCTGCTTTTCTGCTCAGAATCCCGTACAGCGCAATTCCCGGCCTCGCGCAGTCGAAGCTGCATCCGGGATAGTTCAGGATTCCGTAACTTCCCTGAAGATGCGCGGCAAACTCCCGTATACCTGCCCCGCGCAGTCTGTCCGTAATCTGTTTAAAACGCGCAATCTGCATCTCCGTAAAGCGCTCTTCCTCCACGCTTCTCCCGTCCGCCACGCACAGATGAGAGTACACTCCGGTCACACGGAGTCCACGCCGCCAGAGCTTTACAATCTCCCCTTCCCTCTCCCACTCCATCCCGAGACGGTGCATTCCGGTATCCACGGCTGCATGTACACAAACCGGCCTTCCGGAGGCCTGCAGCTCCCCGGCATAAGCCGAGTCGACAACTGTCTGCGTCAGATGATATGTCTCCAGCAGCTCAAAATCCCGCGGATGCGTATAACCGAGCACCAGTATCTGCCCGTGAATCCCGGCCTCGCGCAGCTGACATCCCTCTCCGGCCGAGGCCACACAGAAGTCAGAAATTCCCAGTTTCTGTAGTTTTTCAGCGATCAGATGCGCGCCGTGTCCGTAGGCGTCCGCCTTTACCGCCGGCATCATCCGGCAGCCCTCCGGCAGCACACGCCGGAAAAACGCCACATTCGTTTCCAGTTTTCCGAGATCAATCTCTATCCAGGCTCTCCCCTTTTTGTACATGCCTGTTTTCTCCTTTCCACTGCCGGCTCCGGATCAGCCCCTGGGCATATGTGCACAGGCATCCGGCTGCAAATGACACCAGACTGACTTCCAGATATAAGCAGATCGTATTTTCCACCATAAATTTTTTCATCTTCAGGATTCCGGCGGCTCCTCTGACCAGCACAATGCACATCGGATGCAGCAGGTAAATCCACATCGCCGTTTTCCGCAGAAAAGCGCCTCCGGGGAGCGCCATCTTTGTCCGGAATGATTTCCTCCCGGGCGGAGTCTCACCGGAATCCCCTGCACCGGTATCCGCAATTACGGAAAATCCGCACAGCATCGCCGGAACCAGAAACAGATACATACTATTGTGCCGCTGCCAGCCCATCGCGTCCGTAATTCCACACTCGGCCAGCATCGCGCCAAGTGAAACTGCGGACAGAGCCAGATATGTTCCCCTTTTTCCGGCTGCCGCTGCCCACCCGTCAGCCAGAGCCACCCCCATCCACAAAAACACCGGCGCCAGAAAAATACCGTTTCTGGTGTGGGAACTGATCTGAAATACCACGCCGTAAAATGCCTCAAGAGGCGGTATCTGCTCTGCCAGCCCGTACCAGCTGTCTCCCAGAAGTCCCGCCAGATACAAAAGCATAGTGACCACACCCGCCGCGGCGAACGGCAGGTTCCTCAGCAAAAACGCGGTGAGCAGGCTGCCGGCTATGGCGGCCGGCAGATACCAGAGGTGATAAAACGTGCCGTCGAAAAAGAACCATTTAAAAGCTTCCCCGGGAGTCTGTGGCAGATTTCCGGCATACCAGCTCAAAGGAAGATATAAGATCGTCGCTCCCAGATAAATAAGCGCCAGTTTTCCGGCCATGCGCCACACCTTTTGAGAATAATCCGGCTCCCGGTACCCCGTCAGCGCGAAATATCCGGTCAGCATCAGAAAATACGGCACCCCAAGCCTCCCGGCTCCGTATGTCACATAAAGATCCAGCTTTTCACTGAAACAGGAAAACGGCCCGATGTGGATCGCCACCACCAGAAACGCCGCCACAAGCCGGAACTCATCCAGCAGCGCAGTTCTGCCCTTTCGCAATTCTGTTCTCATTTGTTCCTCCGCCCGCACAGATCAGGCCAGCCCGTTTTTCGTCAGCCTGTCAATCAGTTCCACAAAACCGGTTCCCGCCGCGGCAGCCATTCCGGGAAACCTGCTGTGCTCCGTAAATCCCGGGATTGTGTTCACCTCGTTAAAATAAATCTCCCCCTGCGGCGTCAGAAACATGTCCACCCGTGCAAAGCCGCTGAGCGCCAGCGCCCTGAAAATCCGTTTTGCCGTATCCTTAATCTTCGCGGCTGTCCCTGCGTCAATCCGGGCCGGAACATGAATCTGTGAGGTTTTCAGATTGTATTTTTCCTCAAAGTCAAAAAAACCCTCCGAAAGCTCAATCTCATCCACCTCACCGGTCAGCAGCTTCCCTTCCTCTTCCAGAACGGCACAGCCCACTTCAAATCCCGGGATCATTTCCTCCGCCACCACCAGCCCGTCGTACGCAAACGCATATTCCAGTGCCGCCGGAAGCGCTTCCGGCCCTGTTACTTTTGTAATCCCAAGCGAGGAACCTGCGCGCAGCGGTTTGATAAACAGCGGATACCCCAGCTTCCCCGCCTCCGCGGCGCCCTCTGCGCACTCCTCCCGCGAAAAAACAACGGATGCTGGGACGCGCACTCCGGCTCCTGCCGCAACGCGGTGCGCCAGCTCCTTGTCCATACACAGGGCCGACGCCAGCGTCCCGCAGCCGATAACGGGAATTCCCGCCAGCTCAAGTGCCCCCTGAACCGTTCCGTCCTCCCCGTTCCTCCCGTGCAGTACCGGAAACGCCGCGTCGACCCGGAGCAGCTCCGTCTTCCCGTCCCGCCATACGATAAATCCGTGCTGACTCCGGTTCATACACAGCGTGAGCGGACGGCACTCCGGCTCCTGCCGCCAGCTGTCCTCCGGTATCTTCCCTAGGTCCCCCTCATACAGATACCAGTCGCCCTCACGGCTGATACCGACCGGCACCGCCTCCCAGCGCCCTGCCTTCTGACTCCCCTGCAGCCTTTCCTCTGTATCCAGCCCTTCCTCTGTATCCGGCATCACAGATGCAGAATCTGCATTTAGTACCGCATATGCATTTAATACTGCATATGCATTTAATACCGCATATGCAGACTGCAGCGATACCTCATATTCACTGGAATGTCCTCCAAACAAAACCGCTATTTTTTTCATAGTATTCTCCCTTTCCCGCATTCCCGGACATGCGGTCTGCCGCCCGGATATTCAGGCTTCGCATCCCGGTCCTCCGCTGTATTTCTCTGACATCTATTGTGCAGAATAATTTTTTAACATTCAATTCCCCGGGGCATTAAGGTTCCATGAAGATATTATGAAGAAAACAAAAACCGGGCCCCTGTGACAGATTCACCTTATCACAGAGGCCCGGAGGACTTTTTAATGAATCGCTATGAATTTATTAAGAACCCGTGAAGATTTCCGGCATATTTTCCGCAGTCCTGACTTTTATTTCCGCAGAATTTTCTCCATCGCTTTCCCCTTTGCAAGCTCGTCCACAAGCTTGTCCAGATAGCGTATCTCCCGCATAAGCGGCTCTTTTACCTCTTCCACCCGCACACCGCAGACCACCCCTTTTATCAGGGCTCTTTTTTCATTCAGCTGCGGGGCATTCCGGAAAAAATCACCATAAGTGACCTTCCCCCGCGACAGTTCCGCGAGCTCCTCCGCGCGGTATCCGGTCAGCCAGCAGGTCACTTCGTCCACTTCCTCCCTCGTCCTCCCTTTTTTCACCGCCTTATCCACAAGAAGCTGATAGACCTTCGCAAAATCCATCTGATAAACTTTATCACTGTTCATGTTTCCCCTCATTTCTGCACTGCCCATGCGGGCACAGACATCACTCCCGGTTCTTTTCACACATGTCAGTCCGGCTCTCTTTCCCGGATCGTCACAAGCACCCTCTCTCCGGGCTGTTTTCCAATCTTTGCGCGAATCTCTTTGCGGATCCCGATTATATAGCAGACGCTGCCGTCCTCATTCCGGACTCCCATATTCACTATGCTGCCGTCGTACGGCTCCCCGTCAAACGTGGCATGCACTTTCACCCGTCCCCTGCCGAACTCCTCCCTGATATTCCAGGGGAAAATCACATACGCACCGCCGGCTTTCTCCGCCGCATAAATCAGTGATTCATATTCGTATACCTTCTGATCCACAGTTCACCTCCGTTGTCCTTTTTTTCCAGTATAGCATAAACCGTATCTTCCCGGCCAGACGTTTCACCCTCCCGGCGAAAAAAAGATTGACCCGTCCCCACGGCCTGCTGCATAATAAATTATAACAGAAAAAACAGGAATCTAAACAGAACAGGGGGAACACATGAGGCCGAATATTATTATTTTTAACCCGGATGAGATGCGGGCCGACTCCATGGGACATCTCGGAAATCCGGCGGCGCACACACCGTTTCTGGATCAGATGGCCAGGACAGATGCCGTCTCTTTCCGGAACGCATTCTGTCAGAACCCGGTCTGCGTGCCCAGCAGATGCAGTTTTACCACCGGTCTGTACCCGCATGTACACGGCCACAGAACCATGGCTCATCTTCTGCGGGAGGGCGAGGAGACAATTTTCAGCGAGCTGAAAAACAATGGGTATTATGTCTGGATGAACGCGAGAAATGATCTGATCGCAGCGCAGAAAGAAGGCGCTCTCGAGTATCACGCCAGCGAGATTTTTTACGGCGGAAACGTCCCGAAAGCAAAAGGCCCGCTTGCCGGAGGGCCGGCGCCGGGAAGCCCGGATTTTCACGCGATGTACGGCGGAGCGCCCGGCACGGACGAACAGGGACATAATTATACCAGTGACGACGAAGATCTGGACGCAGCCATTGCCGCTATCCGGAACAGGCCAAAGGATCAGCCGCTCTGCCTCTTCCTCGGCTTATGTTATCCGCATCCGCCTTATCAGGCGGAGGAACCCTATTTTTCCATGATAGACCGGACAAAACTGAAAAAACGGATCCAGGCCGGGATGTGCTCCGGTAAAGCGGACATGGAAGACGCCATCCGGAAAAACCAGCAGCTGGAGGACTACACACAGGAGCAGTGGACAGACCTTCGCGCCGCCTACCTTGGAATGACCGCAAAAATCGACGATCAGTTCCGGCGCCTGTGCGACGCCCTGAAGGAAGCCGGCGAATATGATAACTCCGCCATTTTCTTTTTCTCGGATCACGGAGATTTTACCGGAGATTACGGGATCGCTGAAAAGGCACAGAATACCTTTGAGGACTGTCTCACAAATGTACCGTTTCTCATAAAACCTCCGGCGGACTCTCCCCTGGATCCCGGAATCAGCGACAGTCTGGTGGAACTCGTCGACTTCTACGCGACCGCGATGGCGATGGCGGGCGTGGAGCCGTCCCACACGCAGTACGGAAAATGCCTGGACGCGCTTCTGGCCGACCGCACGCTGGAAATCAGGGAATTCGTGACCTGCGAGGGCGGCCGGAATCCGGACGAAATCCACTGTGACGAATTTCACGCGAACGGTCCGTCCGGAACTCATCCTTCCAGCCCGTACTACCCGAGACACCTCGCCCAGACAGACAGCGATGCACATGCAAAAGGTTTTATGATCCGCACGCACCACCACAAACTGGTTCTGCGAGTCAATGAAAAAGACGAATTCTACGATCTCATCCGCGACCCCGATGAGCTGCACAACGCAATTGACGATCCCGGATACTCTGCCTGCATCAGGGATCTGGAGAAAAAGTTCCGCGTCTGGCTGATGCAGACTGCGGACGTCGTTCCGTTCGGGTATGACAGAAGATTCTCCGATAAGATGGTGTGGGCAAAGGTGAAATCTCTCGTGCCGCCGGAACATGAAGACGAGATATGGGACAAAATCCGGGCGGGAACGAACATGTATCTTCTGATCCAGGAATGCCAGAGAAGATTTGGCGGCCAGCCGCACAGTCAGTAAAAACCGGTCCCTTCCGAAAGCCCGCTTTATAAAGGGGACATAACCAGGAACATTTTTATATTTGTCAGGAGCCCAGCGGCAATTTCTGCAACCGAATGCTGGATCAGGAGCGGCTCCGCCAGATCGGCCTAGATGGGTCCCCGCTCTCTATGGCAACGTGGAAGGGTATCTTCACTGGGGCGGCACGTCCATGGACCGGCTGGACTTCTTCCGCCTGAGCGCTCCTCTTCCGGACATCACCGACTATGAGAGCGGCCGGCGGCCCGCTCTTCCCGCGGGCGATCCGGCCATTATGTTCCCCAGCTTCCATGAAGTCTTCTCCAGCACCCGCTTGGAAGAGCACACGGCTGTTAACCGTGGGGTTGTTGGTTCGAGCCCAACTCGGGGAGT
>CAMSQM010000066.1 GCA_947062675.1 uncultured Roseburia sp. | reverse complement strand
TGAGGGAAGAAGATTTAGAATTTTTTGAAAATATTTACGGTGCGCAGCGCAATCAGGAGTGATACTATGCCTGAGAACAGGACAACGGCATATTCCGCTCCGCGGCAGAGCTCAAACAGGACGCCGTAGAGTGCATTGCCCAGAGGCTGTGCGCACATGGCGACGGTGAGGATGACGGAAATAACCTTTCCTACCAGATGCTGCGGGGTTTCCGCCTGGATAAATGACATCATCTGTACGGTAAAAATCGTCGAGAACACCATGATGGCAAAGCAGCACAGGGTTATCACAAGGTAGTTTATCATCCCGGATGAAAACAGGAGCAGCGCAGCGCTGATCGGGAATACGGCCAGTGCGGAGATGATAATCAGATTTCCGGCTTTCTGAATGGACAATCTGTGGGCGTATACGCCTGCGCAGATGCCGCCGGTCAGTCCTCCTGCGGCAAGTGCGCCCTGCGCAAATCCATAGAGCCTGTTGGCCTGAACTCCTAAATCGAACACTTCTGTGATCAGATACGGCATTGCGACAATAATCATTGAGGACAGGAACAGATTAATTCCACAGGCGGCCAGAAGGGCTTTACCGATCACAGGTTTATCTTTTCGGATAAAACGGATACTTTCGGCAAAATCAGTCTGCACTGTTTTTAAAATACTGCCGTCCCGGTCCTGCTTCTGAAACGGTATGTGAATAAACAGCTCCATGACTGCCGAGAGGACAAAGCACAGGATGCAGAGCCACAGTACAGGCGTTATTCCGAAGGCACTGTACAGAATGCCTCCGAGTACCGGACCTGTTAAAGCTGCAAAAGAGCTGATCGTGTTGATGATAGAGTTTGCCGCCATAAAATGTCCCTGATTTACCAGGGAGGGAATGGCTGCCTGCACGGAGGGCTGATAGGCGCCCGCAATGCCGTACAGAAGCATCAGCGTAATGGTCAGAAGCGCAGTGAGGTTTCCTTTATCCATGAGAAGAAAAAATATCAGAATCACCGCGGCGGTAAAGAAATCCAGCGTCACCATAATATTCCGCTTATTCAGTCTGTCTGCGATTATGCCGCCGACAGGGGATAAGAGGATCGCCGGAATAAAGGCGCATGCGATAACTGTGCCATAAAGTGCCGATGAGCCGGTCAGATTCAGCAGATAAAGGGGCAGTGCAAATCGTAATGTTGCATTGCCGAACAGTGAGATAATTTGTCCGATGACAACCAGTGTAAAGTCCTTTGTAAATAGTTTCTGTTTCATTTTTCCTCATTTCTGCACTGCCTGCTGTGAAAAGTCTGCGGGGCAGTGCGGCCGCAGACAATTAATTATAGTACCGCGCGTTGGTATGTATCAGGGATAAATTATTCTGCCCGTTTTGCAGGGCAGAATATCACCTGTTTTTCTGACACCTGTTTTTCTGGTAAATGGACGCCAGCTCCCGCACTCTCCCGAGCATTTCACGGTCCACAATATCCAGGCCCAGCCCCCGCATCATCTGGCCGAATACCTGAAATCTGCGATAGGATTCGTCCGCGGAACCGCCGGAGATCATAGGGTTGATCCAGATATTTATCACAAAGATTATCAGCTCCGCAAGCTGCTCCGGATAATCTGTTTCGATGGAACCGTCCGAGATACCCTGCCGGATGATGGGCAGGATATAATTTGGCGCGACATTCTTTACCGTATCCTGCATAAAGTAAAACAGAAGCTTTGGATTATTCTGAAAATCCGGAGCGACCGTAAACAGGTCATTCTGCACGGGACGGTTGAGGGATTCACTGAAAATGGCTTTCAGCTTTTCCCTGCCGTTTAAATCGGAACGGTCACGGATGACGGCGAGCATCTGGTTGGATTCCCGTGTCATCTGGTCGGTAACGGCGGCCAGAATATCTTCCTTGGACTTAAAATGATGATAAATGGCACCTTTGCTGAGTCCGCCGAGCTGATCTATGATGTCCTGCACGGAGGTGTGTTCATATCCTTTTTTCATAAACAGGCGAAAGGCGACATCCAGGATTAATTGAACGGTCTCCTCCGGATATTTATTTCTTGCCATTGTCACTGTACCTCCTTCAGATACCGGGAACCTGAATTCACAATAACATACCTCTGGTCGGTATGTCAATAAAAAGTACCTGTTTCAGGGATTTTTTTCTGTCGGGACCGCGTTGCCGCTATTCTGTGTGTCGGCGAGGTTTGATACGATCACCGCGGCCAGGATCATCACACAGCCCGCCGCCATGCGCGGCGTCACCTGTTCATGAAGAATCAGGATGGAGAAAAAGGTACCAAATACAGATTCCATGGAGAGGATAATAGCTGCTTTTGTCTCATCGACATACTGCTGGCAGGCGGTCTGGAGCAGATAGCAGATGGTTGTGCTGACCACACCCAGGTAGAGGACGCTGAGCCAGCCCTGTGCAGTCACAGCGAAATGTGTTTCCTGAAACAGGAACAGGCTGACGACGGACAGCGCGACGGCTGTGAGCATCTGGATAAAATTGAGGACCACGGCGCGGCATTTTTTAACGGATTCGCTGGTCAGGAATATCTGAAAGGCGAAACCGACGGCGCAGACGAGTGTGAGCGCGTCCCCCGGACCCAGGGTCAGGTTGTCCTCAAGAGACAGGAGGCCGACTCCTGTAACCGCCATCACGGCGCCCAGGATACTTTTTGCTCCGATTCTTTTTTTCAGGAGTACGAAGGCGATAAATGGCACCATCACCACATTTAAAGCGGTGAGAAACGCATTTTTTGAGGGGGTGGTGTACTGCAGACCCACGATCTGAAAAGCAAAACCGGTGAACAGCGCCGCTCCCATCAGGATGCCGGACAAAATTTCCTGCCGCGTGATGCCTTTAAGTTCCCGCAGACTGATGCCGCCCATCAGGACGGTGGCCAGAAGAAAACGGATTGTCATAATCTGAAATGGCCGCAGACTTTTCAGGGCCATATCGCTTGCGACAAAACCGCCGCCCCAGATGATGGTCACTGTGATCAGACCTGCGACTGCCAGATATTTTTTCATGATGTACCTCATTTCTTTTGTTTTTATTTTTATTGTCCACAGCAGACATTCTTTCTTAATCATACTTCTAACCGGAGTTTTCTTCAAGCCTGAATTGACCGGGGAATGAGGGGACAGCGGTTATCCCTGTGAATAATTGTAACTGTGTTTACATAGGATGTGATAATTCGTTATAATAAAATGGCATCACCGGAGTCTTTTATTTTTAGGAAACGAGGTATTTCTGCTTTGAAAACATATTTTGGAAAACAGTCAGCCCTGAGACAAAAAAAGGATTGCTTAAGAACTTATTTGTCCGGCCTGGCGGGAGCGTTCCCATTGCTGGCTATTCTGCTGCTTCTGGCGGGCTGCGCATCTCCCGCTTCCGGCAACGGAAGAGCGGGTACGCCGGACGCTGTGGAGCACTCCGAAGGGAGCGGCACGGAGGCGGGAACGGACGCCGCAGCGGAGACGTCTGCGGAGTTTGATACTTTTTTAAAAAATCTCTTCTGCTCTGAGGTATCGTCCAATACGATCAACCTGCATTTTACGCTTGCCGAGCCGGAAAGTTTCGGGATCACGGACGCGCCGGTTTCACTGGGGGATCTGTCCGAGGCGGCGGTGATGGAGTCTCATGCGAATCTCGAGAATACATATTCTGCGTTAAGCAGGTTTGAGGAGGCAGGTCTGACAAATGAACAGAAGCTGACCAGAGAGATTCTGGAGGATTACCTGAAAACGGAATTGTCGGCTGCGGAGCTGACCTATTACGATGAGGTTCTGCGGCCATCGACCGGAATACAGGCGCAGCTTCCCGTTCTGTATGAGGAATACCGCTTTTATGACAGGGAGGATGTCGTGGATTATCTGGAGCTGATCGCCCTGACCGGAGATTATTTTTCCCAGATTATTGATTTTGAGCGGCGTAAGGCGGACGCGGGGCTGTTTATGTCGGATTATGCATGTAACAGTATTATTTCCCAGTGTGGGACATTTACGGCAGATCCGGATACACATTACCTGATCGAAACATTTCGGAACAGGGTGGAGCGGGTGCCTGGGCTTACCGACGGGGAGCGGGAGGATTTTTGTCTGCGCAATGAGACGCTGGTCCGGGAAACGATTCTTCCGGCCTATGAGAAGCTTGCCGCGGCTTTAAAGGAGCTTCTTGGAAAAGGGACGAATGATAAAGGGCTCTGCTATTTTGAGGATGGAAAAGAGTATTACGGGTATCTGGTCTATCATAACACGGGATATTCCGCGGATATTCCGCAGATACAGAAAATGGTGGAAGAACAGAGGCAGAAGGACTTAAATGCGGCCGCCGCGCTGATTGCGGAGGACCCGGGTATCTGGGATGAGTGCAGCCTGGTCGCGCTGGAAGAGACAGACCCGGCCGCCACTTTAAATGTTCTGCGGGAGGCGATGCTGAAACAGTTTCCGAAGGCGCCGGATACACAGTTTACGGTCAGCTATATTGACGAGTGTATGGAGGACTATATGGCGCCGGCATTTTACATCACGGCGCCGCTCGATGATTACGGAAATAATTCCATTTTTATCAATGCATCGACAGATTCCACAACCATGCATTATTTTACGACGCTGGCTCACGAGGGCTTTCCGGGGCATCTCTACCAGACGGTGATGTCCTACGAGGCAGGTCTTGCGCCGGTGCGGTCGATTTTAAACTATCCGGGCTATGTGGAGGGCTGGGCGACCTATGTCGAGATGCTTTCCTATCAGTATGCGGGGCTGAAAGAAACGGTGGCGCAGCTTCTGGCGCTGAATCAGTCCGCGCTTTTAAGTCTGTATGCTTCCACGGATTTCGGGATCCATTACGATGGCTGGACATTTGAGGAGATGGCGGAATTCTGGACGGAGTTCGGCATTTCGGATCTGGAAACACTTCGGGAAGTTTATGAGCTGATCGTGGAGGAACCTGCGCACTACCTGAAATATTATATCGGATATCTGGGATTTCTCGATCTGAAAGAGCATGCAAAGGAGACATACGCAGGCCGCTACAGCGACGTGGCGTTTCACCGGGCGGTTCTTGCGATTGGCCCGGCGCCGTTTAATATCGTGAAAAAAAATCTGGATGCATATTATGTGGCAGAGGATTAGGGCATTGTGTCTAACAGTGCCTGATAAACATCGCGCTTACTGACGCCCCTGTCCTTTGCGACCAGCTTCATGGCCTCTTTGCGCCCGGTTCCCTGCGAGATATAAAGCTCAAGGTGCTCTGCGACTGACAGGCGGGCCCAGCTCTCCTGAGCCTCCTGTTTCAGCGCGGCAAACGGCTTACCTTCGATGACCAGGACATATTCACCCCGTGGATCATTGTCTTTATAGTAATTAAGACAGTCCTCTATTGTCGTTAATGTCGCCTCCTCGTGCCGTTTGGTGAGCTCGCGGCAGACTGAAAGTCTGCGGCTGCCAAGGGTCTGGTACAGCTCCTGAAGGGTTCTGAGAAGACGGTGAGGGGCCTCGTAGAGAACGATGGTTCTGGTCTCATCTTTCAGCTGGCTTAAAATTTCCGCGCGCTCTTTTTTATCGCGCGGAAGAAATGCCTCAAATGCAAATCGTCTCGTCGCAAGCCCCGACATCGTGAGCGCCGTAATACAGGCGGCCGGGCCGGGAAGGGAAGTGACCCGGATCCCCTCCTCATGACAGAGACGCACCAGCTCTTCTCCGGGATCGGAAATTCCGGGCGTACCGGCGTCTGTGATCAGGGCAATATTCTGCCCTTCCCGCAGCCGGCCGGTCAGCCAGCGGGCTTTTTCAATCTTATTGTGTTCGTGGTAGCTGGTCATTGGCGTCCGGATATCAAAGTGGCTGAGGAGGCGGATGGAGTTTCTGGTATCTTCCGCGGCGATCAGATCTGCTTCTTTTAAAGTGCGCACGACACGATAGGTGATATCTTCGAGGTTGCCGATCGGCGTGGCGCACAGATATAAGGTTCCTGTCATAAGCTGCTCCTTTTTCCGGTTTTTCCGGAATCTGTCCTGTGAGATAACGGTTTTATGGATGTTCTTTTCATAGTAACATTTTCCCTGAGTAATTATCAAATGTTTTTTGCTGATCTGCCCGCATACTCACCCTGAATTATAGTGTGTCAGTTCTGGCTGATTATTTTACGAAAACGGTTATCCGCTCTTTTGTCCCGTCTTCTTTCGCGTAGATATAGGCCCGCCCTTTTTCTTTTGCGTGGATGATTCCGTCCGGGTCCACGGAAGCGACCGTGGAATTGGAAGAGGAAAAGACCGGCGTGTTGCCGGAAGATACGGTAACTTTTGTCTGATAGTGCGCCCCTGGCGCCAGAGTGACCGTTTCAGATTCAAAATGTATAGATGGCTTTTTTACAGTGATTTCACAGGTTCTGCTGACGCCGTCCACGGTAACCGTGATGATCGCGGTCCCGTTTTTTACCGCGGTGACCGTTCCCCTGTTATCCACGGTGGCCACACTTTTTTTATCTGTCTTCCAGACAGGTGTGCTCCCGGAGGAGGTCTGCACCGAAAGTTTTATTGTTCCTCTCCGGTATAGTGTGGCGGATTTCCGGTTCAGCTTTACGGAAGGCTGTTTTACCGTGACGCTGCAGGTGACGGAAGTTTTGTCGGCGGTGACGGTGATGTCCGTTGTTCCGGGTTTTTTTGCAGTGATCAGGCCGTCCCCGCTGACGACGGCGACGCTCTTTTTCGATGACCGGAAGGTGACGGGATGACCTGTGGACGTGGTGGCTTTCAGCTGGAAAGTCTCCCCGTTTTCCAGGGACAGGCGGGTTTTGTTCAGCCGGATTGTGGTTTTTTCCACGGTAATCCGGCATTCGGCCTCGCCGTTTGTGGATTTTGCGATGATTTTTGCTTTTCCGGCTTTTTTTGCGGTGACTTTTCCGTAGGTGTTTACAGAAACAACCGACGAATCGCTGGATGAAAAGCGTGCCTTTTTCCCCGTGGAGGTAAGCGCGATCAGGTAGAATTCGTCTCCTGTTTTCATGGTTGCGGAATACTGACTGAGTACCACGAAGCCGTAGCCGGATGATGCACGGACCGGCGCTGCGTGGCAGAAGATGAGCAGCGTGGATAAGATGCTGATGATTGTGGCTGCTGTTATGAAGAATCTGTTTTTCTGTGACATGAAATCCCCCCATTCGGATGGGTGAGAATATGCGGCAGATCAGCTGGCCCTACTATAACATATGGCTTACGGGTTGTAAAGTATTGTTTGAAAAACCGTTATGCTGCATATATTTTATCCCCCACGGGGGCTTGTGCCACCGCCCGGCGCGTGCTATCCTTTCTCCATTGAACCGGCCGGAAGACGGTGAAAACGGCAGTCGGGCTGACAGGGAGGAACGGTATGAAAAGAATGGGCAGGTGGTCCGCGGCGCTGTGCGCGGCAGTGACAGCGGCGGGTGTTTTCGCAGGCTGCAAAACGGCGGCAGGGAGCGATACGGAGCGCAGAACAGGATCTGTGGAGAACGCGACAGAGCAGTCCGGGAAAGCGTCGCAGGTGATTATCGTGATGGACACGGCCTCGGAACCGGCGGCCGGTTTTAATCCATGCATCAGCTGGGGATGCGGGGAGCACTGCCACGAGCCGCTGATTCAGTCCACGCTGATCAGGACAACGGCGGATATGGAGTTTGAGAAGGATCTCGCGACGGATTACAGCGTCAGCGGGGATGGACTGACGTGGACTTTTACCATCCGGGATGATGTCAGGTTCACGGACGGGGAGGCACTGACGGCGGAAGACGTGGAGTTTACATTTCAGACAGCGATGGAGACGGAGAATTCCGAGGCGGATCTGGGGATGATTGAGCGCGTGGAGGCGGTGGATGAGACGACCGTTGTTTTTCATCTGAAGAAACCGTACAATGCGTTTCTGTACACGCTTGCGGTGTTCGGCATTGTTCCGGGGCACTGTTATGACGCGGTGTCTTACGGGGAGAATCCGGTCGGCTCCGGCAGGTATATTATGACGCAGTGGGACCGCGGGCAGCAGGTGATTTTTGAGGCAAATCCGGATTATTACGGGGAGGCGCCCGGGATACAGAAAGTGGTCGTGCTGTTTATGGAGGAGGATGCGGCGCTGGCCGCGGTGAAGGCGGGGCAGGTGGATATCGCTTATACGTCTGCGGTTTACAGTGAGGAAACGGTGGAGGGATATGATCTGCTGGCGTGCGACTCTGTGGATTCACGCGGTATTTCCCTCCCGGTGCATCCGTCCGGCGGCCGGGTGCAGGACGGAGGGGCTGTTTATGAGGCGGGAAATGACGTCACAAGTGACCGGGCGCTCCGTCAGGCGATGAATTATGCGCTGGACCGCGAAAAAATGATCTCAGGCGTGCTTGGCGGATACGGGAAGGCCGCGTACAGCGTGTCGGACGGGATGCCGTGGTCGTGTGAGAAGATGGTGATCCGGCACGATATGGAAAAGGCGGAGGAGATTCTGAGGGATGCGGGCTGGAGCGACGGGGACGGCGACGGGATTTTGGAAAAGGACGGCAGAAAAGCAGAATTTACCGTGTACTATTCGGCGTCCGATTCCGTGCGACAGGCGCTGACGGCGGAGTTTGCCGGTCAGATGAGGGAGATCGGGGTGCATGTCCTCTATGAGGGGCTTGGAGGCTGGGATGAGCTTTACACCAGAATGTATTCGGATCCGGTGATCTGGGGCTGGGGATCGAATTCGCCGGTGGAGAACTATCAGCTCTATTATACCGGGGGATCCTGCAATTTTACGGGGTATTCCGACCCGGAGACGGACAGGCTGCTCGATGCCGCGCTGGCGGAGAATGATACGGATGAGGCGCACAGGCTGTGGCAGCAGGCACAGGAGAATACCGGCCCGGACGCAGAGGCTTTGTGGGTGTGGCTTGCCAATGTCGATCATCTCTATTTTGTGCGGGACGGGCTTACCGTTGCGGAACAGAAACCGCACCCGCACGGGCACGGCTGGGCCATTGCCAGCAATGTGGATGAGTGGAGCTGGAACTAAAATGTGATGCAGATAAGGATAATCCGGCAGCGCGGTCAGGCCGGTGACGGAACCGTGACGTGACTGTGATGCGATAGGAGGGCAGGATGGCGGAGGAAGCGGCAAATGTGATCCGGTTTTTGCTGAAAAAAATGTTAAAGGCGGCGGTGCTTCTGGCAGGCGTCAGTATTCTGGCTTTTGCGCTGGTATCGCTCTCGCCGATCGACCCTGTGCGGGCAAATACGGGGACGACGGCCTACCTGCGGATGTCTCCGGAGAAAAGGGCGCAGATGGATTCCTACTGGGGGAAGGAGCTGCCGGCGGCAGAGAGGTATCTGAACTGGGCTGCAGATTTTGTGCGGGGAGATATGGGGATGTCGCAAAAGTACAATCGTCCGGTGGCGGAGGTGATATCTGAAAAAGCCGGTAATTCGCTTGCGCTCATGGGAACGGCATGGGTCTGTTCGGGGATTCTGGGATTTATACTCGGGGCGGTGGCCGGCTGCTTTCGCGACAGGCGGCCGGATAAAGTGATCAGGGGAGGCGCCCTGCTGCTCGCCGCGACGCCCTCGTTCTGGCTTGCCCTGCTTCTGATCATGGTGTTTTCCGTGTGGCTTCGCTGGCTTCCGTTCGGGATGAATATTCCCATCGGCGTCAGCCACAGCGAGGTGGGGATCGCCGACCGGATCGCGCATCTGATTCTTCCGGCACTGACTCTTAGTCTGACAAAAACGGCGGATATCACGCTTCACACGAGACAGAAAATGCTGGATATTATGGAAAGCGACTATGTGCTGTTTGCGAGGGCCAGAGGGGAGCGCGGGAGCAGAATCGTGAGGCGCCACGCGCTTCGCAATATTCTGCTTCCGGCCATCACGCTGCAGTTTTCATCAGTCAGCAGGATATTCGGCGGGTCCGTACTCGTGGAACAGGTGTTTTCGTATCCGGGGCTGGGACAGGCGGCGGTTGACGCCGGACTGGGCAGCGATGTATCGTTGCTGCTCGCGATCACGGTATTTAGTGCGCTGCTGGTTTTTACGGGAAATCTTATCGCGGATCTTTTGTATGGAATTGCGGACCCGCAGATAAGAAGGGGGAGGAGTCATGGCTGACCGGAAAAGAAAGTATGGCAGAGCTGTGTTTGCGGATGATCCGGGAGATCAGCGGAAACGTACCGTATTTCCTGTGCCGGCTGTTCTGCTGTTTGCGGCTGTGGTAGTGGCGGGGATGCTTCTGAGGGAGAGCGCGATGGAGACGGATTTTGTGCGGAAAAATCTGCCGCCCTGTGCCGGCCATCTGTTTGGGACGGACCGCATGGGGCGGGATATGCTTGCCAGAACACTGGCGGGACTCTCTTACAGCATCCTGCTCGGGCTGCTTTCCTCCGCAGTCAGCGCCGGTATCGCTCTTTTTCTGGCGTTTCTGTCGTCTCTGGGAAAGGCGGCGGATGCGGCGGTGACCTGGCTGACCGATCTGATGATGGGGGTGCCGCACATGATTCTGCTGGTGCTGATATCCTGCGCGATGGGAAAAGGGTTTGCGGGGGTGGCGGCGGGAGTGGCGCTGACACACTGGCCAGGACTCTGCCGTCTGCTTCGGGCGGAGATTCTGCAGCAGACGGAGTCGCTCTGGGCCGGCATAGCCCGAAAGCTCGGGAAGAGCCGCTGGTATATTGCCAGGACGCATTTTCTGCCTCATCTTCTGCCGCAGCTTCTTGTGGGGCTGACTCTGCAGTTTCCCCATGCGGTTCTGCATGAGGCCGGAATCACATTTCTGGGATTCGGGCTGCCCCCGGACGAACCGGCGATCGGGATCATTCTCTCGGAGAGCATGGCTTACCTTAGCACGGGGAAATGGTGGCTGGCACTCTTTCCGGGGCTTGCCCTGATGCTGACGGTCGTGTTCTTTGAGCGTATGGGAAATGCGCTCCGCGCGGCAGTAAATCCGTCGGAGGTGCATTTGGTGAAATGAAAGAAAAGCAGAAAATAATTGAAATAAGCGGGCTGTCGGTGACGTTTGAACAGTATGATCCGCATTCGCCCCGCAGGGTGAATCTACCGGTTATCTCAGATCTGAACGTCAGTGTGCATGCGGGGGAGATTGTGGCAGTTGTCGGGAGCAGTGGTTCCGGCAAAAGCCTTCTGGCGCATGCCATTTTCGATCTGCTTCCGGCAAATGCAAAGGTGGGAGGAAACATATATTACCTGGGGGAAGAGATGAGGCGCGAACGGATCAGGGAGCTGCGGGGAAGGGAGATTGCCCTGATACCGCAGGGGACCGGCGCGCTGAACCCGCTGATGAAAACCGGCCGGCAGATTACAAATGGCAGGAAGGATGACGCCTGTGTCGGAGAAATGCGAAACCTGATGAGGCAGTATGGCCTGCCGCGGAATGTGGAGAAAAAGTATCCGTTTGAACTTTCCGGCGGTATGGCCAGAAGGGTGCTGCTGCTGACCGCCCTGATGAGTCATCCGAAGCTGATTGTCGCGGATGAGCCGACGCCGGGGATGGAGGAGTCGCTGGCCGGGCAGGTGCTTGCGGATTTCCGGAATTATGCAGATCAGGGAAACGGTGTGCTTCTGATCACGCATGACCTGCGGGCCGCGCTGGGCGTGGCGGACCGGATTGCCGTATTTTACGCCGGCACGACGCTGGAGGAGGCCGCTGCATCTGATTTTGACAGGGAAAACCTGCTGCGGCACCCCTATACCAGGGCCCTCTGGCGCGCGATGCCGGAGCACGGCTTTGCAGTGGTCTCAGGCAGCCAGCCGTATGTGAAGGATCTGCCGGAAGGCTGCCCGTTCGGGCCCCGCTGTCCGGACAAAAGCCCGGCCTGTGCCGGGGAGATTCCGGTGCGGTCTGTCCGCGGAGGCCGGGTGCGCTGCGTCTGTCCGGGGGAGGAAGAGAAGCGCGGGGAGCCGGATGGGATGTGAGTGGGAAGAGAAGAACGGGGAAGCGGATGGGATGTGGGGAGGAAGAGAAGCGCCGGAAGCCGGATGGGATGTGAGTGGGAAGAGAAGAACGGGGAAGCGGATGGGATGTGAGTGGGAAGAGAAGAACGGGGAAGCGGATGGGATGTGAGGAGGAGAAAATGACGCTAAGCGCGGAGCATGTTGCATATAGTTATCCCGGGAGCCGGACAGAGGTTTTATCTGATGTCAGCTTTTCGATGGAAAATACGGAGTGCGTGACGGTTATGGCGCCGAGCGGAACCGGAAAAACGACTTTCTGCCAGATTCTGGCCGGATACCGCAGGCCTTCCCGCGGAAAAGTGCTTCTGGACAAAAGTCCGCTGCCGGAGAGGGGATACTGCCCAGTGCAGATGATATGGCAGCATCCGGAGCTGGCAGTCAATCCGCGTCTTAAGATGGGAAAGGTCCTGCGGGAGGGAAACCGGATTGAGGAGAGAATTATTAAAGGTCTGGGGATTGAGGCCGACTGGTGCGACCGGTATCCGCAGGAGCTCTCCGGCGGGGAAATCGCCCGCTTCGGGATTGCGCGGGCGCTCGGCGAGGGGACGCGTTTTCTGATCGCGGATGAGATCACGGCAATGCTGGATATGGTCACACAGAGTCAGATCTGGAATTTTCTGCTGGAGGAGCTGAAGAGCCGGCAGATTGGTCTTCTTATGGTCAGCCACGACGCAGCGCTGGTGCGCTGCATCCGGGAGAGGTTTCCACGCGGCGGAACGGACCATGGTACGGAGGACTGGTTTATCAGGCAGGCGGCAGAGAGAGAATAAATGCCGCCCCGCCCTCAGGCGCATCCTCCACCCGGAGGCTTCCGTGATGGGCGGCGGCGAGTTCTTTTGCGATACACAGCCCCAGCCCGGAATGGCGTTTGTCCGTGTGGGAGGATTCCATGCGGTAGAAGCGGTCAAATACATGCGCTTTTTAGATCGGAAGAGCGTCGTGTAGGGAAAGAGTGTGGTACCTTGTG
>CAMSQM010000065.1 GCA_947062675.1 uncultured Roseburia sp. | reverse complement strand
AGATCATGCCATGTGACTGGAGTTCAGACGTGTGCTCTTCCGATCTAACCGCACTTCTTACGTTTGCCCGTGAAAAATATTCATATACCTCCAGCAGTACTTCCATCAGCTCTTTCCGGCGCAATTCCTCCTCAGTCTGCGGTTCGCCGGCCAGTCCGGCGATCTTCCCCTCCGCTTTTCCTTCTATATAATAGGTGCAGTATGCGCGGGACATATGACCCGTCATCTCCTCGTCGAGTCTTCCCGCGTAAAAATCTGCCATTACCCCGGATGCCTCTTTTAACAGGCTGGCGGACGAGCACCACCCGGCCCGCCGCACATCTCCTGAGATCAGATCATACGATTCGGAAAAAGCGATGCGGATGCAGCTCTCGATCGTCACTTCCAGGGAATCCCGGCCCTCCCAGTCGACAGGCCAGCGAACCACCCGCTCTCCCGCAGTCTCATCCTTTTGCTCTCCGCCCGCTTCCGGCAGCGTCTTTTCCTGTATTTTCCGGAGCAGAAGCTCCAGAAACAACATGCCCCACAGGAGTTTCCGGTACCGTTTCTGCTCCCGGAAATCCCTTTTCCGGGAGGGAATCCCCGTCACCTCCCGAAGGTGCTTTTGTTCCATAATTTTCTACCCTTTTGCATTGTAGCGATTCAGATAATCCGAAAAAATATCCGACGTGGTTCCATAGCGGCTGTAATTGGAACTGATCAGGCTGCTTTCCTTTTTTAGTGCTTCCAGCTGCTTTCCCGCATACCCGTGCACCACCTTTGCCTGCTCCCTGAGTTTATCCGCAACGCCTCCCTCACTGCCAAAGATCGCTTTGAGATCGGAAAACTCTGCCTGCTCTAACTTCTTCTGGTCCACCGAGAGCGTGCCGTCAATCCCGACCGTAATGCCGGCCGCCTTTAACGCCGCCGTTTTTCCGCCAAAACAGGAACGAAGTTTGTTCGCATAGGCTTTTTCCACAGAATTGCCCGACTTAGTCAGTTTTCCCACCATCATATTATAATTTGCCACAAACGCGTTAATCTCCTTCACCGCGGCGTCCTTTGCCTCCTCACTGTCCGCCTTGCCGAAAAGAGAATCCTCCCCTGTGGCCAGAAACCGGTCCATATGCCCGCTGACCCGGTCCGCCGCCACCTTCATCGTATCATAGGAAATGCTTTTCTGCTGATTTATAAGCAGCGACTGTCCGGTGGATACCTCACTGTTTTTATTCATCCCCCGCAGCACTTCCAGAATCGACGGATTACTCCCGGTTCCCGTCCCGCGCACCGATAACGACTTTTTCGCGCCTCCGGACCAGGCGCGCGTCTTTGCCTCCCGTGTCAGCCTTGCATTTGTGATTCTCATGGATGTCCTGTTTCCAATTCTCATACCCATTCCCCGCTTTCCAATATTTGTTCACGCTGAAAACCGTCGTGCTGATTTTCAGCATAATGACTGCCTGTATGCCGGTAATCAGCGTGAAGAAATCCGGCATATGCCGCCGCAAACTCACTGTACTTTTGTTTTGCCATCAGGATCGTCTCTCCGTTTTTTAAAAGAATACTCCCCATGCCATAGCTTCTGACGGCGCCCAGATTCACCAGATACCCTCTGTGACAGCGGAAAAAGCAGCTTCCCAGCTCCTCCTCCACCTCTTTCATCCGCGCATAATACGCAAGCTCGCCGCCCTTCATGTGCAGCACCACTTTCCGCGCCACATTTTCCACATAAAAGATGTTCTTCTTTTCCACCCGGTAAAAACTGCCCTTCGCCCGGATGAGCAGAGGCTCCTTTTCTTTCCGCGTCATTTTTTCATGCACTGCCCGGCACAGAACGTCGGCAAAACGCTCCTCGTCAACAGGCTTTAGCAGATAATGAAATGCCTGAACATTGAACGCGTCAAAAACATAGTCCTGCCCGCTGCTGATAAAAATCACCAGTGTGTCCATGTCCTGCCGGATTTCCGCCGCGATGCCGATCTGATCTCTCATTCCCTCCTCGATCTCCAGAAACAGGATATCGAATTGTTCCCCGCCGGAAAGCAGCCCGCGCATATCCGCAGCTACACGGACCCCGCACTCCTGCGTCCGCAGGATAAGCCCTTTCAGCTGCTCCCGCAAAGCCGCCTCCCCGGCGCACACTGCCACCTGCAACACTCATTTTTCCTCCCCGGCACACAGAGTGCCATTTAATCAGGCATGGAAACATCACAGACTGCATGGGCACAGAGATACTCCGACGGAAAATATTTCCATACAAAATGGCGCCGGTTTCCCCGCAATCTGCTCTTCCTGAAACCTGACGCCATCCCTGGCTCTCTTATTCTGCTTCTTTTTCCATCCTGCTTCTTATATCGGCAGAAATATTCAGAATCTTCATTTTCTGTAATGAAATGTCTGCTTTTTGTAACCAACCGTAAATTCCTAATTTTTGATTAAATTTGTCACTGCCATATTGAGCCGCCCGCTCTCCTGTGCTAAAGTGTTTAAGCAGCGGATAGCAGGCTCCGGCAGCTATTCCGCTGTTGGCAACGGCCGATTATACAAAGGAGGACTCTATGAAAAAGAAACTTTATTACATCTTATTTCCACTTTATCTGCTGATGACCCTGTTTATCCTGTACATCAACGGCATCTTTACCGGAAATCCCACCTCACGCAGCAACCTGATGATCAACCTCGGCTTTCTGCTGATCATCGCCGTGCTGTTCGCGCTCTCCACCGTCAGCTTCGGACGTCTCTCACGCTGCGCGGACGAGCTGGAAGCGGCGGCGGACACCCTGGAGCGGGAACGCCGGAAAAATAAAAATGCCGCGTCACTTCCCGCGGAACAAAAAGACCTGTTCCGGAGCGACGCACTCAGGGAGGCATTTGCCCGCTTTCAGAGACGTTCTGCGGCCGCAGCCGGAAAAAAAGGTCTTTCGGGCAGCTGCGATCCGGAAGAATACCTCAATGACGAGCTGATAAACCGCATCGGTCTGATGCATTTTAACTCCGCCATCTCCGGCACGCTGACCGGACTGGGGATCCTTGGAACTTTTCTTGGTCTGTCCATGGGAATGCGCTCCTTCAGCGGCAGTGATATTTACACAATCTCGGACAATGTCGGTCCGCTGCTTGACGGCATGAAAGTAGCGTTCCACACATCCGTGTACGGTATCTTTTTCTCGCTGGTATTCAACTTCGTCTACCGGGCCGTATTTTCAGCCGCCTATGAAGCCCTCTCACGCTTTCTGACTGTCTGCAGGGAGTGCAGCGCCCCCGCTGCCGGCACGGAAGAAGGCACCCGCGCCATGCTCGTCTACCAGTCAGGGATGGCCTCTTCCTTAAAATCCATCCTTGAGCTGCAGAAAGGAGCCGCGGCACAGCAGACAGAGGGCATGGAACGGATGATAAACCAGTTTATGCAGCAGCTCTCACAGACGCTGGGAACAGAATTCGGAAGCCTTGGAACCACATTAAAGCAGGCGGGCGCGGCGCAGACACAGTGTGCGCAGGATTACCGCGCCATGGCGGACACCTCAAAGGAGCTGCTGGATACCATCCGCTCCATACAGACAGAACTGGGACAGCTCCGCGGACAGCAGGAAGAATTTTCCAGAAAGCTGAACCTCCAGCAGGAAACGCTCACGGCGACCTGCGATGCCTTAAGCAGCGAGATCAGCAGCCAGTTATATACGTTAGAACAGACGAGGAATTCCTATGAAGATTAGACAAAGAAGAAAAAATACGTTTGAAGAGCCGGGCTACTGGCAGTCTTTTTCAGACATGATGGCGGCACTTCTGCTGATCTTTATTCTGATCATCGCCATCACGCTTTCCATCTACCGGCAGAAAACCACCGACCTGGAGCAGACCCAGCTCAAGCTCAACGCGGCGAGACAGGAGCTTGACGACGCAAGGGCGGACCTTGCCGTCTCAAAAAGAGAGATCGAAGCCTCCAACCGGGAGCTTGAAGCCTCCCTCGCCGAACTCAGGGAAGCCTACGCAAACGCGGCCAGCACCCAGGATGAGCTCGCCGCCGCCAACCAGGCGATCGCAGACGCCAAGGCAGAGCTCGCCGCCACCAAAAGCGAACTGCAGGATATCGTCGGCATCCGCACTGATATCATCGGGGATCTGCAGACGCGTTTTCTCAACTCCAGCATGTCCGTGGACGCTCAGACAGGCTCCATCACCTTCTCCTCGGACGTGCTCTTCCGCTACAACAGCGCCACGCTGACAGAGGACAGCCGCAATACCTTAAAAGAAATTATTCCGATGTATCTCGATGTCCTGCTGCAGCCGGATTACCAGCCGTATATTGCCGAGATTATCATTGAGGGGCACACCGACACAGACGGCAGCTACCGCAGCAATATGGATCTCTCCGCAGACCGCGCGAACGCCGTCGCGTCCTTCTGCCTTGCCCCGGAAAACGGGCTGAGCGTCGATAAAATCGAACAGCTTCAGAAGCTTCTGACCGTCAACGGCCGCTCCTACAGCGCGCCGGTCTATCTGGCCGGAACACAGGAGATTGATATGGCGGCCTCCAGACGCGTGGAAATCAAATTCCGCCTCAAAGAGGATGAAATGATTGAAAAAATCTCATCCATCCTGAACCAGCAGACGCCTTAAAACCCCGTTTTCATCATAATAACGTCCGCATCCACCCCCGGGGTGCGTGACGTACAGCTCAGCTCCCCGCTGATACCATACCTTGCGGCGATACGCCCGGGCAGAGCCCCGCGCTCTGTCCGCCGCATTGCAGCGGGAAGCTCTCCTCAGCCGCCATCTTTCCGCCCAGTTTCCGCCGCGGTGTTCCTTATATTTTCTCAATGGTGTATCCGCGCTTACCCGGTATCCAGATTTCATTGTAGCCATTGTACTTTGCCCAGTAATAGACCATCCGGAGTTTATCGTCCCTGTAATCAGGCGACATTCTGTCCGGCTGTTTTTCGGCAATGTTTCTGTTGCGGGTGACCAGCGCCTCCACATAAGTATCCGAAGTCAGCCGGTCCGATTTTTTGAGATTACACTGCGGACAGGACAGTACAAGATTCCAGAGATTATCGTCCTTTATAAAAGACCATGGGATAAAATGATCCACATGTACTTCGCCGTGCTGCAATTCCCTTCCACAATAAAAACAGGTATGTTCCTCAAATTCCTCAAACAGGATCCTCCGGTAAATGGAAAGATCATTGCGCAGCGTGAGCGTATCCAGGTGGTTCAGCAGATTTTTTGTGGAGTTATCCTCATTGACCTTTTCCAGATATTTTGCCCATTCGAAATAATTAAGTTTTTCCAGGATCTTTTTATGCTTTGTCATAAACGTGTATATCTGAGGATTCAGCTGTATATACTCCGCTTTTTTGGAAAATGAATACATCAGATCGCCGGAATCGCGGAACAGGGCTCCCACAACATTTTCTTTACATTTCATCCGGACCTTTCCACAGATAATCCGCTTCATTTCATCCGGAACTGCCTCAAAGCTGATATCGGGAACGATCTCACCGCGCGCGACTGCCTCCCACAGAATCCGCTCAATCACGGAACCTTTTCCGTTTTTCGTGACTGCTTTCTGTTTTAAATGATATTTCAGAATCAGATTCCAGTATATTTCTGTAAATTTGTCAAACAGCTGCTCAAATGTAAGCATCAGACGGGCGTCCACATTATAGAGACTATCCAGAATGGATTTAAAAAAACCGAACTTGTAGCTCGTGTCATGTCTGGCGCGGCTGGAAAACATCGCACAGAAAACAGACCAGAGCTCATCTTCGGTCAGAATTTTATCTTTATAGGATTCTTCTTTTAAATTATGTCCTGCCATTATCCCGCCCTGCTTCCTGCAGACAGCTTTATAATCACAGCAGCGCAATCCCCGACCGGTACCACACCAGGAACGCCACTGCCGCAACAACAACCACCACAATTCCAGCCAGAATCTTTTTTTTCATCTTCTCTCCACCCGCCCTCACGCTTTTGTCAGGTCATAACTCTCCCCGATCATGCGCCGGATATCCCCCGGAGGCACTGTTCCGTCGAGAATAATCGAATTCCAGTATTTTTTATTCATATGATAAGCCGGAATCACGGACGCAAACGCATTCCGCCAGAAATCCCTCCACTCCGGCTCGCACTTTACATTGATCCACACATGCTCATCCTTCTCATAAATAAAGGCAAATATCTTTTTATTCTTTTTGTGGCGGATCACGCACCAGTTGGGATCGTGAAACGGATAATCCTCGTATACATTTTCCAGAGTGAGACAGTATGCGATTGCTTCCGCCCGCTTTGTCATATCCGCTCCCCCTCTCCCGGCACTGCTCTTTCATTCATTTACACACATTACAAATCCCTGCACACCTTTAAGGCCCGGGCGTATCCGGCAGCAGCATGCGCGCCTCCTCCGGCTTCCGCCCATTCCCTTCCGCGTATTGTTCATATCATTTCCGGATATTCCTGTAATCGCAGACCTCCATCGGGAAAGGCGGACCATCGGATCCAAAATACAATTTTCCTTACATCCGCTCCGGCGCGGCAAAGCCCAGCACGTCAATACATACCTCCAGCACGGCCTTCGAGAGCTCCAGCAGCCGGATATAGGATTTTCTCGTCTCCTCATTTTCCTCCGTGAGAATCTTTGTCTCATGGTAAAAACTGTTAAACGCATTTGCCAGATCATAAATATAAGAACACACTTTATGCGGCGCCGTCTCCTCAAACGCCGTTTCCATCACGCTGTTAAATTCCGCGATCTGAATCATCAGATCCTTCTCGCTCGCGGAGTGAGCTGCCTGAATCACCGCCTGCCCCTCTTCCCCCGCCTGCGCGTAATATTTTGTCAGAATAGACCGGATCCGCACAATCGTATAGAGGATATAGGGCCCCGTATTCCCCTCAAAAGAAGTAAACCGGTCGATATCAAAGATATAATCCTTCCCGGCCTGGTTGGACAGATCGCCATATTTGATCGCGGAAAGCGCCACCATTTCCGCCGTTTTCAGCGCCTCCTCTGCGCTGATATCCAGATTTTCCTTCATTTTCCGGTTTTCCGTGATCTTTTTGTGCATTTCCCGGTTGATCTGTGATACCAGCTGCTCCAGCCGCATCACACCGCCCTCGCGTGTCTTAAACGGTCTGCCGTCTTTTCCGTTCATCGTACCAAACCCCAGGAATTTCAGCTCCGTCTCCGCAGGCACCAGACCCGTTTTCCGCGCGCAGCGGAAAACCTGCGTGAAATACAGCTCCTGCCGCTTGTCCACCACATAAATGATCTCATCCGGATGGTAATCCTCCATGCGCCAGACAATCGTCGCCAGATCTGTCGTGTTATAGAGAGACGCCCCGTCTGACTTTAAAATCATACAAGGCGGTATCTCTTTCGTGTCGGTCTCCTCCTTCACATCCACCACAAGCGCTCCGTCGCTCAGATACGCGAACCCGTCATCCTTCATCTTCTGTACCATCGCCGGAATATACGGCTGAGCGTCGGACTCACCCTTCCAGAGATCAAAACTGACATTGAGATTCTCATAATTGCGTTTCAGATCCGCCACGGAGACGTCCAGAATATGCGCCAGCAGGGCGCGGTAACCCCTGCGCCCCTGCTGAAGCTCAAAAGTCGCCTGCATCGCGGCCTCACGGTACGCCTCATCCTCCTTCGACTTTCTGCTCGCCGTGGGATAAATCTCCTCGAGCGCGGATATTGTAAACGGCGCATCCTCAGGGTACTCACCCTCATAATTCTCATCAAAATAAACCAGCTCCGGCTCACGGCATTTCAGCTCCGTGATAATCAGCCCCATCTGCAGCCCCCAGTCGCCCAGATGCACATCGCCGATCATCCGGTGTCCCATAAAACATCCGATCCGCCGGACGCTCTCCCCGATAATCGCTGAGCGCAGATGACCCACATGAAGCGGCTTTGCGACATTGGCTCCGCCATAATCAATCATAATTGTGCGCGGATTGTGCGTTTTCTCACAGCCATAGCGCCCCGCGTCCGCCTGCATATCCGCCAGATATCCGGCCAGACAGGCCTCATCTATTTTTAAATTCAGAAATCCGGGCTTTACGGACTCCGCCATTGAAAACACAGGACTTCCGGCCAGCTTTGCGGCCACCTCCTCCGCAATCACAAACGGCGCTTTCCGGTATTCCTTCGCCGCCGCCATAGCTCCGTTACACTGATATTCACAGAGATCCGGACGGTTGGAGCGCGTCGCTTTTGCGTATTTCGCATCGTAACCGCAGGCCGTAAAGGCCCTGGTCACCTCTTCCGTAATCAGTTCCAGTATCTTTTTCATATCTTCAAACCTCCCTGTCTGTTATGTACTGACTTATGTAATACTCCACCGCATGCGCTTCTCCCGCGCACGGCGACTGCCCTGCGCGGCGGGCACTCCCTTAGATGACCCGGCTGTCCCGGCACTCCATGCTCATCCGGGCCTGTATATTCCCACTTCCCGCACATGAGCTCCGCGGTATACGGATCGCGCATACCTGCCGGATAATGCTCTTTTCGCGCGGCATTGCGCCGCACAGGAATCCTGTGTGCCGCCGCGCGGATACTCTCCGGCCCTATTATACCATGTCCGCCCGCAAACCACAATCTTTCCTGTCTGTATTACCGGCTGCCGGCCTACCGGTACGGCAGCCGCGGATATATTTTTAAGACTGCCAGCGCCACGGCCGTACCCGTCACAGCCCCCGCCAGCACGTCCGTCGGATAGTGCACTCCGGCATACAGTCTTGTAAACCCCATCAGAACTGCCAGCACCATGGCAGGTATCCCGACTCTGCGCGGACAGGTATGATAGATGATCACGGCTGCCGCAAATGAGCTGCCCGTGTGGCCGGACGGAAATGAAAAATCCGCCTGCTCCTCTATGATCCGGTACAGCCCCGCAACGGCCTCATACGGCCTGACCCGCGCTACCAGATTCTTCAGGAGCAGGTTGTTGACCAGCAGTGAGCCCGACAGAGAAACAAGCATCAGATACCCTGTTTTCCTGACTCCGGGGATCAGCAGAAACAAAACTGCCGCTGCCAGCCAGATCAGCCCGCGGTCGCCCAGATGCGTGAGCAGTTTTACCGGCAGATCCAGCACGTCATTTCTGATATACTCCTGAATCCACAGCAGAAGCAGACCATCTGCCTGCAACAATGTTTCCCACATAGCATTTCCTTTCCGGTAAAAATAATGGTATACTGTTTCCAGCACAGGAGGAATCTTATGAAAGTTATCGGCATTATCGCAGAATACAACCCTTTTCACAACGGACACGCCTTTCAGATCGCGGAAATCCGCAGAAAAACCGGCGCAGATTATATTCTCGCCGTTATGAGCGGTGATTTTGTCCAGCGGGGCGCGCCCGCCATTGCCGGCAAACACGTCCGCACGCGCATTGCGCTCCTCTCCGGCGCAGACCTCGTTCTGGAGCTTCCGGCTCTCTGGGCCACATCCCCTGCGGAAAGCTTTGCCATGGCCGGCGTGACGCTGCTGGAAAAAACAGGCTGCACCGACGGCATCTGTTTCGGCGCCGAGACAGCAGATCTTCCGCTGCTCTCCGCCGTCGCAGACATTCTCTCCGACGAGCCGGAAACATTCCGCCGCGCGCTCGCGCCCAGTCTAAAGCGCGGGGATTCCTTCCCGAAAGCCCGTGCAGATGCGCTCTCCTCCACATGCGGCTGCGGCTCACCCGCCTCGCCAGAGACCCTGCAGAACCTTCTCGCCACGCCGAACAATATCCTCGCGCTGGAATATTTAAAAGCACTCAGGCGCCGCGGCAGTGCTCTCACCCCATACCCCGTCCGACGGACCGGCGCCGGTTATCACGATACCCGGTTCGCGGGCGGGGACGGCCCCACTGCTTCCGCGTCCGCCATCCGGCGGCTGCTCTTAAGCTGCCCTCAGATCCGGGGCAGCATAAACGGCGGCTCAGGCCTCACTGCCGAAGGCTCCTTTTCGGATATCAGTGACTCTGATCCTGTGATCCTGCGGGACCGGCTGCTCCGGGACGCCATGCCCCTGCCGGCGTACACCGCACTGACAGAACACCTGAAAGCATACCCTCCCATGGATGCCGACGATTTCTCCTCCATCCTTGGCTATCTGCTTCTGCAGTGCGATCCGGCCACTCTGTCCGCCGTGGGCGACTGCAGTCCGGATATCGCAAACCGTATCTGGAATCACCGCTTTCATTTCCAGTCATTTACCCGGTTTTGCTCCGCCATAAAAAGCCGCAACCTCACATACACACGTATCAGCCGCGTCCTGCTTCATCTGATTCTCGGGATCACGGATAGAGATTACGCGCTCGGCAGAGAGCTGGACTATATTCCTTTTCTGCGGATACTTGGTTTCCGGAAAAGCGCCGCGCCTCTTCTCTCACGCCTGAAAGAAACTTCCGCTGTCCCAGTAATCGCAAAGCTTGCGGATACCCGCAGGATACTGGCAGCTTCTGAAAAACAGACGGCCGGCACGTCTTATCTTCCTGCCGGACATGCGGGCAGACTCCTGCGGACGGACATCTTTGCCGGCGAACTTTACCGGCAGGTACAATCCGCAAAAACGGCGGCTGTTTTCCGACATACCGGCAGCCCGCCCGGACTCTCCGGAAGCGAATATTCCGAAAAAATCGTAATCGTACCGTAATCTATAAGGAACTGCCGGGGCAGAACGGACCGGGGCTGCCGGAAACTCCACGCCCTTTTACCCGCGCGGATGCGCCCTCAGATAAACTTCCCTGATTTTTTTGCGGTTCATCTGCGCATAAACCTGGGTCGTCGAGATATCCGAATGCCCCATCATCTCCTGCACCGACCTTAGATCCGCGCCGTTGCTGATCAGATGCGCCGCAAAAGAATGGCGCAGAATATGAGGCGTAATCTCCGTGCCGATTCCCGCTTTCTTTCCATAAGCTTTAATCAGCTTCCAGAACCCCTGGCGGCTCATCGCCCCGCCGGAACAGTTGGTAAACAGCCAGTCTTCCCCGCCGTCCGCCGCCAGATAAGTACGCCCCGCCGTCAGATAGCGCTGCAGAGCCGCCTTCGCAGCTTTTCCGAACGGAATAATCCGTTCTCTTTGCCCGTCCGCACACACCACGTACTCCATGGAAAGACTGACATCCTCCACCCGCAGCGAAATCAGCTCCGTCACACGGATCCCGGTGGCATACAAAAGCTCCAGCATTGCCTTATCCCTCAGCTCCTTCGGCGAATCTCCGCCGGGTTCCTCCAGAAGCCGCGTCACCTCCCCCGGAGAGAGAATCTGCGGCATCTTTTTCTCGACCCGCGGTCCTCTCAGATATTCGGAAGGGTTGTGCCCCATCCGGTATCGCTGTTCCATGTAGTGGTAAAACGCTTTCATGGAGGCGATATTCCTCGAAATTGTAGCCGGTTTTCTTCCTTCTTTTTCCAGAAACAAAACATAAGACTGCAGCGTCGTGGCAGTCGCCTTCCTCGCGTCGGAAATCCCCTGACCGGCAAGATAATCTTTCAGCCGGCGCAGGTCACGCTCATAGGAAATCTCCGTATTTTCTGTTGTCTGTTTTTCCTGATGCATGTATCTGATAAAATCACGGATATCTTCTGTCATAGAGTTCCTTTTCCCCGCAGCGGGTAACTGTGCGCCGGCTGCTGAATACAAGTCTTTTGTCACAAAAAAATGTACCCCGGAACGAGGTACAGAGCATATTATAATGGCAGACTCATGGAAAAGCAATCCATTTTTTACAAAAACCGCAGCATGTTCCCAAAAAATACCGGATTGACGTAACTCTCCGCCAGGATTCCGAGCAGAACCAGAAGCAGCGGGAGAAGCAGCATTCCGGTCCGCGCCGTAAACATTTTCACAGCTCCGCTGTGCTTCCACACCGGATACCTCCCTCCCGCCTGCCACATGGCAAACCCCGCAAGCGCCGCCAGATAAAACAGCCACTGCGGAAACATTCCGCACAGAATCACGGCAATACCGCTGATCCCGAGATTCACGATCGCCACCACCATCAGATACCCGAACGTCGCCCCGCAGAGACAGCTGACCAGCACAGCAAACAGCGGCCCCCTTATCAGCCGCCCGCAGACCGCCAGCAGGCACACCGCCTTCATGCGCTCCAGAAATACATGACAGAACAGACTGTCACAATTGATCGTGTGTTGTGAATACTGGTTCAGAAAATATGTGTTCAGAATCCCATAGGTCGTAAACAGTTCTTTTTTCGACAGATTTGCCAGGAGAATTCCTCCCAGAAAAGATGCCAGCACCAGCCATCCGTTCTTTCTCACACAGCCCTCCATGCCAGACGGCATTTGCCTTTGTCTATATCTATGCGTTTTTCCGGAATTTATTTCTGACTGAGCAGATTTTTATAGGCCAGAAGCGCGGAAACAGTCTTTGCGTCCTGCATCTTTCCCTCATAAATCATCGCGCAGAGCTCGTCAATATCATACGCCTCCACGTCGATAAACTCTCCCTCATCCAGATGCTGCTCACCGGGCCTTAAATCTTTCGCAAGATAAACGTCGATAAACTCATCGCAGAACGCCACGGTGGTTCTGAGCGAAATCAGAAATGTGATATTGTCGCTCTGATACCCCGTCTCTTCCTCCAGCTCCCGCGCCGCACAGATCTTTGTATCCTCCGTCACGCTGTCCCTGGAACCGGCGGGAATCTCCAGCGTCATGCGCTCAATCGCATTCCGGTACTGCCGCACCATCAGTATCCTGCCGTCGTCGCGGACAGGCACCACCGCCGCCGCGCCCATCCGGTGCGACACAAAATCCCATTCCTCCCGTTTTCCGTCCGGAAGCTCCATCGTGTCGGCATAAATGTCAAGGATCGGCCCCCTGCGCACCAGTTCCCGCTTCACTCTTTTTACCTGATTATCCATCTTATTATTACCTCCATCCTGCGGCGTTTTATCCGCTGACTGCAACCGCAATTCCTCTGCGTCCGCCTTCTCCGCCAGTCATCTCTCCGCTCCGAAACACCTCTGAGATTCACAACATCCCCTCCGGTAATCCGGGCCGGCACACAGCGGCAGAACCGGCTTCCATGGTACATTTTATCATATCTCACTGACGATTTCCATAAAAACAGAGAGCAGAAAACGCTCACCGCCGCACTCTTGCCCTGAAATCGTCACACAGGCTCCCGCCCCCGAAATCCCATGCGCTCTCCCGCAAACCATACCGGACACCCTGACAGCCAGAAACGCCTCCCGTTTTATTCCGTCCGATAGCCCAGACGCGCAAGGAGTCCCTCACACCCGCACACAATCTCCTCATAAGTCACATCAAATCGCCTGGTATACCACGGATCATCGATATCCCCCGGATGATCCGTAAAATCCAGAAGACGGTATATCCTGTTCTCCGGATCACTGACAAACTCCCGCATCATATTCTGCACGTTAAAATGCTCCATCGCAATCAGATAGTCATATTCTGTATAGTCACTGCGGCGGATACGCCTCGCTGTCTTCTGTGCTATTTCCGCCGCAAGCCCGCGGGGACTGCCGGAACCTCCTTCTGCAGAGGCACTGCCCCCGATACCATGTTCAGCCAGCTCTGCCCTGGCGGGCGGGTATATATGATTGCCGATTTCTTCATTGCTCGTGGCCGCTGAAGCGATGTGAAAATCAGCGGCAATCCCGCGCTTCTGGACCATATCTTTTAAAATAAATTCTGCCATGGGGCTTCGGCAGATATTGCCGTGGCAAACAAATAATATTTTTACCATACTTCTCATATCTCCTTATATCT
>CAMSQM010000064.1 GCA_947062675.1 uncultured Roseburia sp. | reverse complement strand
TTGACCAGACCCGGTGGTTTGCCGGGTAATTGGGGACTTATTTTTTTTTGGGTTTTTTGCCGCCGCGGGCGTGCGTTGGCCCGGTGTCCCGGACAATCGCACGCCGGCTGCGGTGGCTGTTATGCGGGTATGGCGGAATTGGCAGACGCGCCAGGTTTAGGTCCTGGTGGGAGACCGTGCAGGTTCGAGTCCTGTTACCCGCAGTTGAAATATTATTTCAGATTCCATTCTTCACGGTGGCTCTGCCACTGTTCGTTCATCCAGTCGACAGCCTGCTGTTTTCCCTCAGGGGTAAAAGGGAATGCGGCATGGATTTTTGCGGATTCTTCTGTTGCCCCGGAACTGTACGGTCCCGGCCAGACAGAAACGAGAAATACATCGGTATCGTCGCGGCGCTCCTTACGGATCAGATAGCGCATGCCGCGGAAGCTGCCGGTAAATTTTTCTTTTTTATAAAAATTCATATTCAGAATGTCTTCTGTAGTAATCATAAAAGCACCTCATTTCTCTTTCGGATTATAACAGAGAAGTGAATAAAAATACAGTCCCGGAACAGAAAAAAGCGGTTTTTCAGGGAAATTGTCCCTGTACAGGAGGCTTTTTCATCGGGAAAAGTATTGACAAATCGTGATTGACATGTATAATGTAAACATATTTGTTCGTGTGCGATAGACAACTGTTTTTCTTTGAAGTGCAGTGGGCAGATCGGCTCAGGGGCACTTTTTTTCTTATGTTTCCCGCACAGCGGACGATGATATCTGTGACCTGATATGAGCGCGCATCATACTGCCGGGAAGGACGACGGTCCGGACAGGCGGTCATATGAGCAGGCGTTTATATAAATATTTTTAAAGGAGGATTCTCAATGAAAAAGAAGAAATTGCTGTCCATGTTTCTTGTGGCAGCGATGACAGTGTCTCTTGCAGCCTGTGGCGGCGGCGGTGACGACACGGTGACAAACAACAGTGATGACAACAGTGGCGATAACAGCGGCAGCGATGTGCAGGACGTGGCGGGGACGGAGGCGATTAACGAGTCCGTCAGCGGTACTGAGGCAGCAGGCGGCGCGCCGGCAGGCGACAGACCGGATACGCCGTCGGGCCAGATTGTGATTGGTAGTATGACGGATCTGGAGGACGACTTCTACGATACGAATTACACAGTCACTGCGACGAACTATAAGACGTATAATATTATCCATGGCTATGACACCGTTGTCACGACAAAAGAGGGCGAGTGGATTACCGATCCCACGGTCGTGGCGGATATTCAGCAGGCGGAGAATGAGGACGGCACGAAGACGTTCACAATTACGCTCAATGACGGTCTGGTGTGGACGGACGGTACAAATGTCACGGCGAAGGATTACGTCTTCGCAACGCTTCTGGAGTCCAGCCCGGAGATGATGGGTGTGGACAATTATTCGGGCACGAATTACACGCAGATCGACGGCTGGGATGCATTCAGCAGCGGGGAGACCAAGAATTTAAAAGGTATGCGTCTGATTGACGACAAGACGTTTTCCTTAACAGTGTCGGCTGAAGAGCTTCCGTACCACTATGACCTTGCATATGCGGGTGTTCGTCCGAGACCGCTTGCAGTGATTGCTCCGGGATGTGATATTGTGGATTCTGAGGAAGGCGCTTCCATCAGCGGAGATTTTACGACGGATGTTCTGCTCGAGACAATCGGCAATACGGATACCGGATACCGCTACAATCCGCAGGTGACCTGTGGACCGTACAGGCTGGAGAGCTATGATGCGTCCAGCAGGCAGGGTACTTTCGTGGTGAATGAGCTGTACGCTGGAAACTATGAAGGCATGAAGCCGATGATCGAGAAAGTAATTATCAAGACGGTTACGGCTGAGACGGAGATCAATGAGTTAAAGGCCGGCACGGTAGATCTGTTATTTGAGATTTCCGGCGGCGAGTCGATCGAGGCAGGTCTTGATCTTGTGGACGCGGGCGTTGCGCAGAAGCATACATACTTCCGCAACGGATACGGTCTGATCCGTTTTGACTGTTCACAGTTCCCGACGGACTCCGAGAAAGTTCGTCAGGCGATCGCGCTCTGCCTTGACAGAAATGAGTTTGCGAAAAAGTACAGCGGCGGTTATGCTTCCATTGTTCACGGCGATTACGGCCTGGCACAGTGGGAGTATCAGGAAGCAAAGGACTGGATCGATCAGAACCTCAATACCTATGAGAAGGATATCGAGGCTGCAAAGACTCTGCTCGCGGAGGACGGCTGGACTTTAAATGCGGACGGCAGCGAGTATTCGGGCGAGGGTCTGCGCTACAAAGATGTGAACGGCGAGTTAAAGCCGCTTGAGATTCAGTGGTGTAACACAAAGGATAACCCGGTATCGGAGCTGCTTTCCACGATGCTTCCGGAGGCCATGAAAGAAGCCGGTATGGACTTAAAGGCTACGACGGTGGATTTCCCGACGCTGAGCGCGGCGATCGATCACCAGGGTGAGACAATCTATAATATGTACAACCTTGCGACAGGGTTCTCCCTGCAGCATTCTCCGTGGTATTATTACGGCATGGATGAGAAGTATATGGGTGGTGGCTACAACTCAAGCTGGATTAAGGATGAGGCGCTTGCCAGCGCAGCTGAGGCGTTAAAGACCATTCCGCTGGAGGATACGGAGCAGTGGCTTGAAAAGTGGAAAGAGCTCCAGGTAGTCTGGAACCAGAAGCTTCCGGTTGTTCCGCTGTATTCTGATGAGTATCATGATTTCTACAGCAACAAACTGCAGGGATGGGATACCACCTCTATCTGGGACTGGTCTCAGGCGCTTCTGCATGCATGGGTAACCGAATAATGCACCGCGATCTGGCATAATGGCTGAACGCTGAACTCTGGCCGGAGAATCTTCCGGCCGGAGTTTTTATAATTTCGAGGAGGTTCCGGATAAAATGCGCAAGGGAAGATATCTGCTGAAAAGGCTGATTTATATCATTTTTGTTTTCTTTATTATTTCCATACTGATGTTTACAATTTACAAAGCGCTGCCAGGGGATCCGGTTAAGATGATGATGGGGGACAACGTAAAGCCGGAGGTCTACCAGCAGCAGTATGACATTATCCGGGAGCAGCTCGGGCTGGACGACCCGATACCGGTCCAGTATATTAAATGGATCACCAATATGCTCCGGGGAGATTTCGGGTATTCGACCGAATACCGGAGGCCGGTGAAAGACGTCATCGGAGTGCCGATGCGGAATACGGTTCTTCTGAATCTGTTTTCAATGATCATTGTATTTGCGGTCGCCGTGCCGCTTGGAATTACCACGGCTGTCAGAAAAAATAGTATATTCGATAAGTTTATTCAGGTCATTACGATTGTAGGATATAGTGTACCGAGCTTTGTCATAGCGCTGCTTGCCATTTACCTGTTTGCCATCCGGATTCCTCTTTTCCCGATCAGCGGGGTGAAGACGGCCGGATTTGAAGGGACAGGAATGGCGGCGTTTCTCGATTCGGCGAAGCATATGATACTGCCGGTACTTGTGATGTCTGTCGGGGGGATTGGAAGCATTACGCGCTATGTGCGTGCTTCGATGATTGACGCACTCCGCATGGACTATATAAAAACAGCACGTTCCAAGGGTCTGCGGGAAAAGGTGGTCATTTACGTCCATGCATTCCGCAACGCACTGGTTCCGGTCGTCACAGTGACGACCTGGTGGCTGATCGGACTTTTTGGCGGGTCTGTGGTCATTGAATCGATTTTTCTGTGGGACGGACTTGGAAAGATGATGATCACCGGTCTGAGCCAGAGGGATTTTGCCGTTGTGCTGGCGATGCAGATGTTTTACGTGATCCTCTCGCTGGTGGGCAATGTGTTGATGGATATCGCCTATACCCTGGTGGATCCGCGGGTAAGGCTTGAGAACTAGGAGGCGTCATGGCAGATAAGAATACAAAGAAAAAGAAGAAAAAATCCACCGTCGGAATGGCTGCTTCCAGGATGGCTGTCGGGGGAGCGATGACGGAGGAACAGGAGGAGATTCTGACACCGGTGCAGATGGTGTACCGGAGTTTTCTGGAGGATAAGGTGGCGATGGCGGGGGTGTTCTGCTTTTTGTTCATCTTTCTCTGCTGCGTTGTGTTGCCGTTTTTTCTGCCGATCGACATGTACTATCAGGATGTCACACAGGCGAACGTGGCTCCGGGATTCGGGATGCTCAAAGTTCCGGGAAGCCTTAAGAACAATGCGGAGCAGATCAGCCTTGGGAGTACGTTCTCAGTCGGTATTGATGCGGAGGGCAATGTCTACGAGTGGGGAAGCTTCCCGAATAAGAAGCTGAAAAAGCTGCCGGCGGATATGGGAAAGCTGGTGCAGGTGTCCGCAGGACTCGACCATGTGGTGGCGCTGAATGAGGACGGCGAAGTGCTGACCTGGGGGAATGACCGTATGGGTCTGGGCTCTCTGCCGATTGAGCTCCGTATGGGCGAGAGGGTGAAGGAGGTCTATGCCGGTTATCAGATTTCGCTGGCGCTCACTGAGAAAGGGAGGCTGTACAACTGGGGAAACAGTTATCTGATTGATGTGCGGTTTCCGGAGGGGGTACAGGGAAATATTGAAAAGTTTGCGGCGAACACGGATATCGTTATGGTCCTGACAAAGGACGGGCGCGTGGAGGCGCTCTCGCCAAAGTCAACCGTGTACTCGGCAGTGCCGGAGGAAATACAGGGCAGGGTGGTGGATCTTGCGCTGTCAGACGAGAGTGCAGCCGCAGTTACCGATGACGGCATGGTTCATATCTGGGGAAACAATATCAAAGGAACCAGGGCCATTCCGGAGGAGATACAGGGGCGCGTGACTTCCGTTGAGGGAGCAAGGTTCCACTTTACGGCGCTTCTCGACGACGGCACGGTGGCCGCATGGGGAGACGATACGTTCGGTCAGATCAGGGTTCCTGATGTTAAAGAAAAAATCAGCACGATTTCGTCGGGGTATTATGGCAATTATGCGATCACGGAGAGCGGTAAGACCTACAGCTGGGGGCTTGACGGCTACCTGATGGGAACGGATGATTTCGGGCGCGACGTTTTCCGGCGTCTGCTCAAAGGCGGCCGTATGACGATGACGGTCGGCGCGATTGCGGTAATAATTTCGACTTTTATCGGTGTAATTATCGGCGGTGTGTCGGGATATAAGGGCGGGAAGGTGGACAACCTTCTGATGCGTCTGACAGAGATCGTCTCATCCCTCCCGTTTCTGCCGTTTGCCATTATCCTCTCGGCAATTATCGGCAATAATATCTCTGAGACACAGAGAATTATAATGATTATGGTGATTCTGGGACTGCTCTCCTGGCCGGGGATCGCCCGCCTGGTGCGCGGCAGCGTGCTGGCGGAGCGCGAGCAGGAGTTTGTGACAGCCGCAAAGGCGCTCGGCGTGAAGGAAGCGGGAATTATTTTCCGCCATATTCTCCCGAACGTGATCACGGTAATTATTGTAAATGCGACGCTTGATTTTGCGACCTGTATGCTGACGGAGTCCTCTCTTTCCTTTATCGGGTTCGGCGTCACGGAACCGAATGCGACATGGGGAAATATGTTAAACGGGGCGCGGAACGCCACGGTGATTGAGAGCTACTGGTGGAGATGGGTCTATCCGGCGATCGTGCTTGCGATCTGTACCATAAGCATCAACTGTATCGGAGACGGTCTGCGGGATGCCGTCGATCCGAAATCCAAGGAAAGGTAGGTATGACAGATGAGTTTGCTTGAAGTTGAGCACCTGCATACGTTTTTTAAGACAAAGCGCGGTATTGTGAAGGCTGTCAACGATGTGACCTATTCCCTGGAGCCCGGAGAGACGCTGGGAATTGTCGGGGAGAGCGGAAGCGGCAAAAGCGTATCCGCGATGAGTATTATCCGTCTGCTGGACGGAAACGGTTACATTGACAGCGGAAATATTCACTTTAACGGACGTGATATAATTCACTGTTCCGACAAGGAAATGTACGCTATTCGTGGAAATGAGATTTCCGTGATTTTCCAGGAACCGATGACGTCACTGAATCCGGTTTTCACGATTGAGAGGCAGATCGGGGAGGTCTTCCGCATTCATCAGGGCATGGATAAAAAACAGGCTCAGGCGGAAGCCGTGCGGATGCTCTCGGAGGTGAAGATTCCCAATCCGGAGCGTGTCGCAAAGCAGTATCCGTTCCAGCTTTCCGGCGGAATGCGCCAGCGTGTAATGATCGCGATGGCGCTTGGGTGTAAGCCGAAGCTTCTGATTGCGGACGAGCCTACGACGGCGCTGGACGTGACGATTCAGGCCCAGATCCTGAAGCTGATGAACGATATGAAGCAGAAGCTCGGGACTTCCATTCTGTTTATCACGCATGATCTCGGCGTGATCAATGAGATGGCGGACAAAGTTGCGGTAATGTATTGCGGGCAGGTCGTCGAGATGGCGGAGGCACGGACCATTTTTACAGACGGCGTTTACTCTCACCCGTACACGGAGGGGCTTATGATTTCCATTCCGCGTCTCGATACCCCGAGGGGGGAGAAGCTGGACCCGATTCCGGGAGCTGTCCCGAATCCGCTGTATCTGCCGAAGGGCTGTAAGTTTGCACCGCGGTGTAAATACTGTAAGCAGCGGTGTCTCGATGAGGAGCCCGCGCTGGCGGAGGTGGAACCGGATCATCTGGTGAGATGTTTTTATGCAGAGAAGGCGGTGAGAAATGGAAATGCAGACTGAGAAGAAGAAGGTACTCTTAAGTATCCGCGACGAGAAGCAGTATTTTCCGGTTAAGAAGACCGGTTTCCGCGAGGAACAGAAATATGTAAAAGCGAATGACGGGATTTCGCTGGATATTTACGAGGGTGAGACGCTGGGGCTGGTGGGAGAGTCCGGATGCGGAAAATCCACGTTTGGCAGGACCATTCTCCAGCTTTATCCGCAGACGGACGGAGAGATTCTGTATGAAAAAGACGGAAAAATGATGAATTTAAAAGAGCAGCCGGCGGAGACGATGCGCGGTCTTCGCCGGGAGCTGCAGCTTATTTTCCAGGATCCGTATTCGTCGCTGAATCCGAGAATGACCGCGGGACAGATTATCGGGGAGGGGCTTACCTCCCACGGGCTCTACAAAAAGGGAGATCCCGCGCTGCGCGAATATGTTCTTGAGGTTATGAAAAAGTGCGGTCTCGACAATTATATGTTCAGCCGCTACCCGCATCAGTTTTCCGGCGGTCAGCGGCAGAGGATCGGAATTGCCAGGAGTCTCGCCTTAAAACCACGTTTTGTGGTCTGCGACGAGGCGGTGTCGGCGCTCGATGTTTCGATCCAGTCCCAGATTCTGAATCTGCTTCTGGATCTGAAAGAGGAGGCACACCTGACCTATCTCTTTATCACCCACGATCTGAGTGTGGTCAAATATATCAGCGACCGGATCGGCGTGATGTACCTTGGCAATCTAGTGGAGCTCGCCCCGACGGAAGGGCTGTTTGAGCGCACCCTGCATCCGTATACAAAAGCCCTGCTTTCTGCAATTCCGACGACGGATGTGAATGCCGGGAAACGCGACCGGATTCTGCTGGAGGGCGATATTCCAAGTCCGGTCAGTCCGCCCTCGGGCTGCAAGTTCCACACCAGATGTTATCAGTGCCAGGAAAAGTGCAAAAAGGATGTTCCGATGCTCGAGGATAAGGGGAACGGCCATCTGGTGGCCTGCCACTATCCGCTGGAGTCCTGATGCTGTTTGACAAAAAAGTAAAACGCGTGCTGGATGTGGAAAAAGCGGAGGAGGAATTCGAAGAGCGGATGGAGGGCGTCGGGCTCGACAGGACAGACCGGCCGGCGATGATCATCGCGGCGCTGATTGTGTTTATTCCGGCACTGCTTCTGGTACTTGGCGTTTTTGTATTTGTGATATGGCTGTTTTTTTTCCGGCATCTGGGATAAAAAAATACAGTTATTTTCCGAACGGGAAAAGCCTCTTTCTGTGTGCGGGCAGAAGAGGCTTTTTTTATGCGGATTTTAATAATGGTTTCAGTAATTGAAATCCCGGTCAGGCTGTGATAAAATTTTCACATGAGCCCGGGGCAGAGGCGGCAGCTGTGCGGGAACGGCGGGCTGGCGGGAGGTTGTTATGAATTTCGGGGAACGGGCGGAGGCCCGCAGAAAAGCAAAGGAACTGAAAAATGAGATGAAGCAGCTGAAAAAGGAGCTGCTGGCGGCGGGCTGTGAAAAAGGGACGGTCAGTACGGCCCTTAAGGATTTTGCCGGAGCCCTGGAGCTGGGGGAGACGCTGCGCACAGAGTACGCCGGGGCGCGTGGACATATGAAAGGCGCGAGGGAGCAGATTGATCAGCTGCTTTTATGTATGGGAGAAAGTCCGGAGGAAGAGGTGGGGGTGCGTCTGGGGAATCTGCTGGAAGAACTGGGGCAGGTCTGTCATGAGTGCCTGCTGAGGAAGGATGATCCGGACTTTCAGTCTTCTGTCCGGGGCCTGAAAAAGATGGCCGGGGAAAGAGCGCAGGCTGACAGGTCGGGAATGGCCGCAATTATGCTGCGCAGTGAACTGGAAAATATCAGGGCTGTGCTGAATGACGCGATGGTCTGGGAAGCGCCGGATTTCTTTGCGCTGGCGTATTTTCTGCTGCACGGGAATAAAGGAAGCCTGAAGGAAATGGAGAACCGGCAGAGGAATGCGTATGTATCTGCCTACACAAAAGAGCATTTTACCGACGCTTTTCTGCGGGAATGCGGTAAAGCAGGGGTGGATGCCAGGGCAGAGGAGCTGATACAAAAGTATACTTAGGGAAGCGTAGATCTGCGGTGAAAGGGCTCGTGTGCATGCGAGCGGGCCCGGAATGCACAATATCGTGTGCGTATGGAGGGAAAGATGAATAAAGAGTGGTCACTGGATGAAATTTATAAGGGACTGGACGATCCCGGCTATGAGGCAGATTTTGCCGCGCTGGAAGGGGCGATTGACACGCTTGCCGCAAAGGCGCGTCAGGGCGGGAACATGGATCAGGCGCCGGATGTGGAGGCGCTTCTGCTGGCCTGGGACGAGGTGGTGCGGCTGTCCTACAGGATTGGGGTATATCTGAATCTGCGCCAGTCGGTGAACACGGAGGACGGGGATATTATGGCGCAGCAGGCCAGACTCCGCCGCCTGTTCGCAAAATCCGCGCCGGCGGAGTCGGCCGTGAAGAAGCTCCTGGCGACGATCCCGGATGTGGAGGCAGTCGCCGCGGAGAGTGAGCTGGTGCGAAGTTTTGCCTTTCTGCTCAAAGAAAACAAAGAGGAGGCAAAGCATCTTTTCAGCGATGAAGTTGAGGAGATGATTTCTTCGATGAACATGACGGGCGGCGCGGCGTGGAGCCAGCTGTCATCGTATCTGACATCCACGGTTCCGGTATCTTACCGGGACGGGAAAGTCACGCTGCCCGAGATCCGGAATATGGCCTACAGTCCGGACCGGGAAGTGCGGAGAGACGCTTATGAGGCGGAGCTTGCGGCTTACGAAAAGATAGAGGACGCGATGGCGTTTTCGCTGAATCATATTAAGGCGCAGGTGACGATGCTCTGTGAAAAACGGGGATATGAGTCGCCGCTTGCGATGACGCTTGATCAGGCGAAGATGAGCAGGGAGACGCTGGATGCGATGCTCGGCGCGATCAGGGAATACCTGCCCGTATTCCACAGATATCTGCGGAAAAAGGGGGAGCTGCTCGGGCATAAAAATGGTCTGCCGTGGTATGAGCTGTTTGCGCCGCTGGGAGAGGGAGAGAGATCTTTTACCCCTCAGGAGGCGAAAGAGTATCTTTCACGGACATTTGAAGCGTTTTCTCCGGATATGGCAGAGATGATGCGGGAAGCATTTGAACATTCCTGGATTGATTTTTATCCCAGAAAAGGAAAAGAGGGAGGCGCATTCTGCGCAGGTGTAATTTTCCTGAAACAGAGCCGGATTCTGACAAACTTTGACGGGAGCTTTAACGCGGTCAGAACGCTGGCGCACGAACTGGGGCATGCTTATCATAACAGACAGCTGGAAGAGGTCCGAACATTAAACTACGGGTATCCGATGCCGGTGGCCGAGACGGCATCCACATTCAATGAGATACATTTGTCCCGGAACGCGCTTAAGACCGCGGAGGGCGGGGAGAGGCTCGCTCTTCTGGAAAGCGATCTGATGGACATGACACAGAGTATCGTGGATATTTATTCCCGCTATCTGTTTGAGACAGAGGTGTTTGACCGGGGGCGGGATAAGTTCCTGATGGCGTCCGACCTGAAGGCGATTATGGCGGATGCGCAGCGGAAAGCTTACGGGGACGGGCTGGATGAGAAGTTCCTGCATCCGTATATGTGGGCCTGCAAGAGTCACTATTACAGTGAGGAACTGAGCTTTTATAATTTCCCGTATGCGTTCGGTCTGCTGTTTGCGACCGGCCTTTACAGCCTTTTCTTAAAGGAAGGGAAAGCGTTTGTGCCGAAATATAAGGCAATGCTGAATGCGACGGCGTGCTGCCGTGTGGAGGAGGCCGGCGCGCTGATGGGACTGGATCTGACGAAAAAGGAATTCTGGAAGGAAGGGCTTGCGCAGATTGCGGATCTGACGGAAGAGTTCTGCCGTATGTAAAGAGCAGAGAAGGGATGCTGCAGGAGAGGAGACATGCCGTGGCAGGCAGGGAGGAGAGGAAGCAATGAGTGGAATCAGGGAGGAGCTGTCCCGGAAACTGGGATTTGGCTGTATGAGGCTGCCTGTGATAAACGGGGATTCGGAACAGATTGACGAAGCGGCATTCTGCCGTATGACAGACGCATTTCTGGAACAGGGATTCCGGTATTTTGACACGGCATATCCGTATCACAACGGGAAGTCCGAGGAGGCGGTCCGGCGCTGTCTTGTGGAGCGCTATGCCAGGGATCGTTTTCTTCTGGCGGATAAGATGCCGGTCTGGCTCACAAAGGAATACGGGGATTATCAGAAGATTTTTGACAAACAGCTCGCAAGGTGCGGCGTTTCCTGGTTTGACTTTTATCTGCTGCACGCGCTCGGAAAAGAGAGCGCGGCGGAGACGGAGAAGAGCGGCGGGTTCGATTTTGTGAAAAAAATGAAGGAGGAGGGAAAGATCCGGCATATCGGATTTTCCTTTCATGATACTGCGGACGTACTGGATGAGATTCTGCAGAGGCATCCGGAGATGGAGTTTGTACAGCTTCAGATCAATTATTACGACTGGGAGTCTGCCGGCGTACAGTCGCGCAGATGTTATGAGACGGCGGTGAAACATGGAGTGCCCGTGATTGTGATGGAGCCGGTCAAAGGCGGGACGCTGGCACAGCTGACGGGAGAGCCGGCCCGGATACTCCGCGAGCTGGATGAGAAAGCATCTCCGGCGTCTTATGCGATCCGCTATGCGGCATCCCTGCCGGAGGTCGTACTGGTTTTAAGCGGAATGTCTGACGAGGGGCAGCTGGAAGAGAACACTTCTTACATGAGAGAGTTTCAGCCACTCAGCGGGGAGGAGCAGCGTGCAGTCGGGCGCGTGGTCAGTGAACTTGAAAAACTGCCGGTCATTCCCTGCACCAGATGCCGTTACTGTACGGACGGCTGTCCGGAAAAAATCAGGATTCCGGATCTTTTTGACGATTATAATCTGTCTGTACAGTTCGGGGTCAGTGAGCAGAATCGGAGAAGTTATCAGATGCACACGGGTCAGGGCGGAAAGGCGGGGGACTGTATCCGGTGCGGCAGATGTGAGGAGCACTGCCCGCAGCATCTGAAGATCCGTGAGCTTCTCGAAAAGGTGGCGGAAACATTTGAAAAGAGGGCATGAGAGAAGGCCCCAGGGCCCGCAGGGTGGATCATACCGTGCGGGCGGCACATGCCGGTATATATCCGGAGAATGGGAATGGAAGGTGAATCGGGATGGAGTTTCTGAAAGATAAAAGAAAGCGGCGGCAGTTCTGCTTCAGTTACGGGGCATTTGTCATGAACGGAATGCTGGCGCTCTCGATCGGTTCGCTGCTGCCGTTTATCCGGGATGCCAGAGGGCTCGACTATGCGTTCTGCGGCCTGCTGGTCAGTCTGCACTCGGTGGGCAATCTGGCGTCCAGTTTTGCGGCGGGAATGCTGCCGGTGCTGATCGGGAGAAAAAAGAGTATTCTGCTGTTTAACTCCTTTTACGTGCTGTCTTATCTGCTGATGATTTTCTGCGGCGGCAGGGCAGGGCTTATACTGGCATTCACGATGACCGGGCTTGCGCGGGGAGCGACCAGCAATTTCTGCAATACGACAGTCAATCAGCTGGCGCCGGGAACTGCATGGCTGATAAACGGCCTGCATGCGATGTTCTCAGTCGGGGCATTTCTGTTTCCCATATTTCTGCTCCTGATGACGAGGGGAGAAGAAGGGGGATGGGTTTATGCGTGTTATGTCCTGGTGGCGATGGGAATTTTAAGCTGGCTGTTCTATCTGCTGATGCCGGTTGAGGAGAAACCGGCGGATAAAAAGAAGACTGTGGACGGGGGGATGGGATTTTTTAAAGAACCATTGTTTATTCTGTGCACCGGGACGCTGTTTTTCTACCTCTGCGCGGAGCAGGGAGTGATAGGCTGGATGATTACTTATTTTAAGGATACCGGGCTCCTGGATCCGTCGCTGTCGCAGGTGACGGCGAGTCTGCTGTGGGTAATGATTCTGGCAGGAAGGCTGACGACGGCGTGGCTTTCCACGAAGATGCCGAAAGGCCGGCTGCTGCTCCTTATGGGGACGGGGATTGTCGTATTCTTCTTCCTGCTTATTACAGGCAGGAGCACGGGCCTGATTCTGGCCGGGATTCTGGGATTCGGGTATAGTATGGCGGGAATATATCCCACGACTGTCGCGTTTGCCGGAATGACGATTCAGAAATATGATCTGGCCTGGAGCTTTATGCTGACGATGGCGAGCATCGGTTCGGTTGTGATGCCGTCGGTAATTGGAAGGATTGCAGAGGTTTCCGGAATATTTGCGGGGATGAGTTCGATTCTGGCAGTGCTGGCGGTGGATATGGCGTTTATCGTGGGACTGGTCATTTATGTGAAAAGACATCCGGAACAGGGAGCGGCATAATTAATGTCCGCTTTCCGCCGGATATTCCAGCAGGAAGCGGACAAATTCCGCAGCTGTTCCGGGATTGGCGGCTGCGGCGAAGATGCCGAAGGAACACGGTCCGTAATAGTAATTATTATCTCTGAGCCACGGGTGACCGGAGAGCCCGATGGCGCACGGATATGCGTCCACAGTACCGTCATCGGTGGAATAGATCAGGGAATCCGCATACCGTGCCAGCAGATCCTCCGGCAGGACAGTTGAGAGATCCAGCAGGGCGCCCTGGTCGGCATAGGCATTGAATGCGGCTCCGGTTCCGAAGAATAAATCCTGACCGCCTGCACCGATCAGTGTGCTGAGCACCTGGTACTGCTGCATTGCGGACATGGGTTCCGCGTCGTCTGAGAAGTAAAGATTGGAAATCACGGAAATCAGCGCGGGATCGGTGTCGTACCCACGGGAGCTCATAAACTCGTCAAAACCACTGTGCTCCGTATTGTAGGGGGCGGAACAGTTGATCATGATGACATTTAAGAGGGGATCCCGGTAAGTCACAAAATGGATGATTGTCGAAATCAGAAACGCCGCGGTGCAGATGGCGGCGATAATGTGCCAGCGGTAATAATCCCATACATATCCTATCTTTTTCTTTGTGGGCATTGCTTTAAAATCTGGTTTTTTCTCCATGGTCTGAAATACTCCGGTATTCTTTTCATGATACAATAAAAAAGCGGGTGATGGGAATCGAACCCACGTATCCAGCTTGGAAGGCTGGTG
>CAMSQM010000063.1 GCA_947062675.1 uncultured Roseburia sp. | reverse complement strand
CAACGGCGTTCTGTTCCTATACGGGGGAGGCGCTGGATCAGAAGACGCCGCTTCTGCGCTCCATGGAGGCAATCAATGAGCAGTCGCTGCGCCTGATCCGCCTGTTTGGAAATACAACCTCGAAAAAGGCGACGCCGTCCGTGGGGCCCGAGCAGGAATATTTTATCGTGGACCGAGCAAAATACCTTCAGAGAAAAGACCTGATCTTTACCGGCCGCACCCTGTTCGGGGCGATGCCGCCAAAGGGGCAGGAGATGGAAGATCACTATTTCGGGGCAATCAGGGAGCGGATTGCGGCGTTTATGAAGGATGTCAACGAGGAGCTCTGGAAACTCGGGGTGACGGCGAAGACACAGCACAATGAGGTGGCGCCGGCGCAGCACGAGCTTGCGACGATTTACACGGAGGCCAATGTCGCCGTGGACCACAATCAGCTTGTGATGGAGACTCTGAAAAAAGTTGCGGGCCGTCACGGGCTGCAGTGTCTGCTGCACGAGAAGCCGTTTGCGGGCGTGAATGGTTCCGGCAAGCACAATAACTGGTCTGTCACGACGGACGACGGTATTAATCTGCTTGATCCGGGACACACGCCGCACGAAAACGTGCAGTTCCTGCTCGTGCTGACCTGCATTTTAAAGGCTGTGGACCGGCATGCGGACCTGTTGCGGGAGTCTGCGGCGGATGTCGGAAATGATCACAGGCTGGGTGCGAATGAAGCGCCTCCGGCGATCATCTCTATTTATCTGGGTGAGCAGCTTCAGGATGTGCTCGCACAGCTGATCAGCACAGGCGAGGCAACCCACAGTATTACCGGGCAGCGGCTTGAGACGGGCGTGCGGACACTCCCTGATTTTATGAAGGACGCAACAGACAGGAACAGAACGTCGCCGTTTGCGTTTACGGGAAATAAATTTGAGTTCCGCATGGTGGGCTCCCAGGACTCGGTCGCGCAGCCGAATGTTGTGCTCAATACCATTGTTGCGGAGGCTTTTTCCGAGGCGTGCGATGTGCTGGAGCAGGCGGATGATTTTGAGATGGCGGTCCACGATCTGATCAAACAGTATGCGACGGAGCACCAGAGGATCGTTTTTAACGGCGACGGATACTCTGACGAGTGGGTGGAGGAGGCTGGGAAGCGGGGGCTTCCGAATATCCGGTCCATGGTGGATGCAATTCCGGCCTTAAATTCGGAAAAGTCCGTAAAAATGTTTGAAAAGTTCAAAGTCTTTACAAAAGCGGAGCTGAATTCCCGCGTGGAGATCGAGTATGAGATTTATGCAAAAGAGATCAACATAGAGGCGAGAGCCATGATCGACATTGCGACCAAACAGATTATCCCGGCGGTCATTCATTACACGACCGTGCTGGCAGAATCCATCACTGCGGTCAGGAATGCCTGTGAGGCTGATGTCAGCGCGCAGACGGAGATTCTGACAGAGGTATCCGCACTGCTGGCGGAGGCAAAGAGGGCACTTGCAAAGCTGCAGAAAGTGGCGGAGAACGCTTCTGCGATGCCGGAGGGAAGAGACCGTGCCGTCTACTACAGGGATACGGTGATGACCGCGATGGATGCGCTGCGGACGCCGGTTGACCGGCTGGAAATGCTGGTAGATAAGGCAATGTGGCCAATGCCGTCCTACGGGGATCTGATTTTTGAGGTGTAAAATGTCTCTGTAAAAGGAGGATGCCAGGTGAGTGTTGCCTCACCTGGCAGATTATGAAAAAGTTTGTGTTTCCTTGGTTGTATTTAGTATAGGAAAGAGAAATGAAGTTTTCATGTTTGTGGAATGAAAGTTTTTTTAAGCTTAAATGAATAAACTGTGAACGAAAAAGCCGGAGATGATCAGCCGTCCCGGGAAGAAAATTATTATTTACAAGACATCTGAATACTGGTATACTTTTTCTGTTTTATTGCGGCTTATATTTTCCGGAGAAGGGAGGCAGATGTCATGATCAGATATTTTATGACGGACAACCAGGTGATACATGAGGCGGGCCGCCTGGGGGGCGGCGTGTGGGTGCAGATGATTGATCCGTCTGAGGAAGAGTGCGAAAAGCTCTCCGGAGAGCTGGACGTGGATATTGACGATGTCAAGGCGGCGCTCGACGAGGAGGAGAGTTCCCGCATCGAACTTCAGGACGGCTATACGCTGATTCTCGTGGATATTCCGACGACAGAGATACGGCATGAAAAACAGATGTACACGACGATACCGCTTGGAATTATTCTGACACAGGATGTGATCGTGACAGTCTGCACCGAAGATACCCAGGTGCTCAGGAATTTTGTGGAAAACAGGGTGAAAGAGTTCAGCACGAAAAAAAGGCTGCGCTTTGTGTATCAGATCCTTTACCGGACAGCGGCGATCTACCAGATGGACCTGCGGGTGATTGACAAGAAGCGGACAGAGATCGAGGAACGGATCGGGGATCACACAAAGGATGTGGATCTGATTGATCTGCATGAGCTGGAGTCAACGCTGGTTTACTTTGCGACATCCCTTCGGGCGAACGGGGTCGTGCTTGACCGGCTGACGCGTTACAAGCGTCTGGAACAGTATCCGGAGGATAAGGAGCTTCTGGGCGATGTGATTGTGGAGAACCGGCAGGCGATTGAGATGACGTCCATATACCGCGATATTATCAACGGGACGCGGGAGCTTATGTCCGCCGTGCTCGACAACCGGCTGAATAATGTGATGAAATATCTGACGTCGATTACCATGGTGATGGCCATTCCGACGGTTATATCCGGAATTTACGGAATGAATGTGGATGAGCGGTGGATGCCGCTTTCAGATACGCCGTACGGTTTTCTGATTATCTGCGGAATCACGGTGATTATCTGTATTGCGACCATGATATTTCTCCGGAAAAAGAAAATGCTCTGACAGGGAGGAAGCACAGGGGGACATGAATATCAACATATACGGAACAATCGGGCCAGCATGCTGTGATACGGACACGCTGGCCCGTCTTTTTGAAAAGGGAATGACGGGGATCCGCATCAATCTGTCTCACTCGGAGCTGAGAGAGGCTTCCGGATGGCTGGACAATGTCCGGCTGGCATGGGAGAGATATCTGCAGAACGGTAGCGGGGAAATGGTGCGAAAGTGGCGGGCATGCAAAAGAAACCCGGAGATTCTGATGGATCTGCGGGGGCCGGAGCTTAGGACTGGCAGAAGAGCCGCACCCTGCGTGCTTGAGGAAAACGGGACAGTTGTGCTGGCGGGAGAGGATTTTTCTGTGGGGAAGTGTGACGGAGGCGGTTCATTCGCGGAAGTTATCGGGGTTCCTGCGCCGGTGATTTCCAGTCTTGAGCCCGGGCAGGAGATTCTGCTGGACGACGGGAAAATTCTTCTGAAAGTGGAGGAGGTGCTAAACGGCAGTGCAGAGGAAGTGTTCCGTGGCGCTGATTCCGCAGGGAACGACGGTCAGAAAGAGCCGGCCTGCCGCGGGGAGGCGGCGCAGAACGGCGGTCAGGCAGAGCCGGTCTGCTGCGGGAAAACGGCGCAGAATGACATGCACACAGGCCTGGCGGAGGAATTCTGTCAAAAAGCAGTCTGCCGCGTGCTGCGCGGCGGGACGCTGTACGGCGGTAAAAGTATTGCCCTTCCCGGGGGAAAGCTGCACCCGCCGACGCTGACTGAGAGTGACCGGGAAAATCTGCGCGCTGCGCGGGAATACGGGATTACGGGAGTGATGCTTCCCTTTGTGCGGGATAGCAGAGATTTGCTGAATCTGCGGCAGGAGCTGCGCGGAGCCGGGGCAGAAGATATCCGGATCTTTGCCAAAATCGAGAATACGGACGGCGTGCGGATGCTCTCAGGGCTTTTGCCTCACTGTGATGAAATTGTGATTGCGCGGGGAGATCTCGGAAATGCCGTTCCACTGTGGCGGCTCCCGGTTCTGCAGGCGCAGATTGCAGCCTGCTGCCGTGCGGCGGGGAAGCCGTTTATGGTGGTGACTCAGATGCTTGCGTCAATGCAGCAGACCGCTGTGCCGACTAGGGCGGAAGTGTCGGATATTTTCCGCGCCGCGCAGGAGGGAGCGGCGTCGGTGATGCTCACGGGCGAGACGGCTGTCGGAAAATATCCGGTCGAAGCGATGGAATATCTGGTAAAGACGGTCAGGGAAGCTGAGCGATACATAGAAGGACTCTGACTCTAGTTTATCTCAAACCTTCCGCTCGCCCCGCACGGCAGGAACAGTCCGCTTGTCCGGACCGGCAGTCCGATCTCACTGGCAGTGATAACGCCGCCGTATTTTCCGAGTACGGAGCCGAGCATGTAGGCCAGCACGGCGGGCTGAAGCCCCGTCGTGTAGGCGTTGACAAGGAAGAACAGCGGATTTTCGGAGAGAAGCTCTGCACAGGTCTGAATCAGGGGATAGACGCTGTTTTCAAGCTTCCAGGTCTCGCCCTTCGGCCCCCGGCCGTAGGACGGGGGATCCATAATGACAGCGTCGTAGCGCTTCCCGCGGCGTATCTCGCGCTCCGCGAATTTTACGCAGTCATCGACGATCCAGCGGATGGGCGCGTCTGCCAGGCCGGAGACGGCGGCGTTTTCTTTTGCCCAGGCCACCATTCCTTTTGACGCATCCACATGTGTGACGTTGGCGCCGGCGGCGGCGGCGGCCAGCGTCGCGCCGCCGGTGTAGGCGAACAGATTTAAGACGCGGACAGGTCGTCCGGCTTTTTTTATTTTTTCGGAAAACCAGTCCCAGTTCACAGCCTGTTCCGGAAAAAGTCCGGTGTGTTTAAAACTGAACGGTTTTAACTGGAAGGTCAGGCTGCCGTAGCGGATGCTCCACTGCTCCGGCAGGTCAAAAAATTCCCACTCGCCGCCGCCCTTTTTGCTCCGGTGATAGTGCGCGTCCGGGCGCCTCCAGCCGGCGTGTGTTTTCGGGGTGTTCCAGATCACCTGGGGGTCAGGGCGCACGAGGAGATAAGATCCCCAGCGCTCCAGTTTCTCTCCTTCGGAGCAGTCGATTACTTCAAAATCACTCCATTTCCGGGAAGACCACATAGATTATACCGATCCTTTCTGAAATAGTAATATTTTCGCGATTTCCGGCATGATCACCGGTGCTTCCAGGTTGTCGGCATGAAAAGTATCATCATTGGAAACAGTTCCAGACGCCCGGCAAGCATGTCAAACATCAGAATAAATTTGGAGAACGCAGAAAAAATGGAAAAATTCTGCGTCGGTCCCACGAGATCGAGGCCCGGTCCGATGTTGTTGAGTGCTGATACGACAGCGGTAAAATTGGTGGTAAAATTATATTCATCCACACTGATGAGAAGGGTTGACAGCAGCAGCACCAGAAAGTAGATGACCAGGAAAACATTTGCGGACCGCATGACTTCGTGTTCGACGGGGTGGCCGTCCATGCGGATTTTGCGGACTTCGCGCGGGTGAATGATCAGCCGCAGTTCTTTGCGGATGGCTTTAAAGAGAATCATCAGCCGCGATACTTTCATGCCGCCGCCGGTGCTTCCTGCACAGGCCCCCACGAACATCAGAACTACCAGGATACACTTGGACATTTCAGGCCACAGGTCAAAGTCTGTCGTGGCAAATCCGGTGGTCGTGATGATGGAACCGACCTGAAAAAAGGCATGCCGCAGGGTCTCGCGGACAGTGGGGTAGAGGCTTCTGGTGTTTGCCGCAATCACACCGGCAGATGCGAAAATCAGTAAAAAGTACCAGCGGATTTCCTCCATGTGCACAACGTCCTTTATTTTGCGGGAGAGCAGGTAAAAATAAGCCGCATAATTGACTCCGCTTAAAATCATGAAAACAGTCACAATATTCTGCAGCGCGGGAGAATAGCCCGCGATACTGTCATTTTTAATGCCAAATCCCCCTGTCCCGACGGTGCCGAAAGTGGTCGTCAGGGAATCAAACAGGGACATCCCGAATACGCACAGCAGTATAATCTCGCACAGGGAAATCGAAAAATACAGGATATACAGGATTTTTGCCGTATCTTTTGCGTGAGGGACCAGCCTGCTGACAGACGGGCCCGGGCTTTCCGCTTTCATCAGGTTCATATTTGTGCCGCCGCCCATAAGCGGAAGAATCGCCATGATAAAAACAAACACGCCCATTCCGCCAATCCAGTGTGTGAAACTGCGCCAGAACAGACCTGCGCGGGATAGGGATTCAACTTCGGGCAGAATGCTCGCTCCGGTCGTTGTAAAGCCGGAGATCGTCTCGAACAGCGCGTCGACATAGGAGGGGATATCGCCGGTCAGTACAAACGGAAGAGCGCCGAAAATACTCATCACCATCCAGCTTAAGGCGACCGAGACGAATCCCTCTCTTGTGTAAAGGCTGGTGGATTTCGGCTTTCTGCGGGTGAGCAGCAGTCCGCAGATCAGGCAGAGCGCGGCGACGGCAAAATAGGCCAGCGCGGTGTGCTCCCGGTAAATAATGCCCGTGAGGGCCGGGAGCAGCAGAAAACAGCTTTCAAATTTCAGCACCCAGCCCAGAATATATAAAACAATCCAGTAATTCATCGCAGCCTAATCCTCCAGAATCTCTTTGATGTCGGAAACGCGGTAGCCGGAGAGCACAACCAGAACGGAATCGCCCGCCTGCATAATGTCCTGTCCGCTGGGAATAATGACCTTTCTGCGGCGGAAAATGCAGCAGATCAGTGTATTCTTGCGAAAATGCAGGTCCTGTAAAGGAATTCCCGTTACCACAGAGTCGGCCTTGATGCTGAATTCCAGCGCCTCGGCTTTTCCGTTTGCAAGTTTATAGAGCGTTTCCACATTGCTGTTTCTGGAATTGATGGTGGAGCGCACATATTTTAATATGTAGTCAGCCGTGATGATCCGCGGATAAATCACGCTGCCGAGATTTAATTCGTTGATCACAGAATTAAAACTGATCCGGTTGATCTTGGTGACGGTTCGCGCATTTGACACATCATTGGCAAACAGGGACAGAAGAATATTCTCTTCATCGAGCCCGGTGAGGGCTGCAAATCCCTGGGCTTTCTCAAGTCCCAGCTGCATCAGGAGTTCCTGGTCGGTGGCATCCCCGCAGATAATGGTTGCCTTCGGGAGCAGGTCGCTCAGCACCTCGCAGCGCGCTTTGCTCTGCTCGATAATCGTGACGTGTATGCCGGTCTGCAGCAGAATTTTTGCCAGATAAAAAGAGACTTTTCCGCCGCCGGCCAGAATGGCGCGTCCGACTTTTGTTTTCATAATACCGATTTTCTGAAAAAATTCGATTGCGTTGCGCCGCTGGGAGGCGATGGCCACCGTATCATTTTCCTCAAATTCAAACTCACCGTTCGGAATAATCACCTCATCGCCGCGCATTACGGTGCACACCAGCACATTTGTGCGCAGGGTCTGCTGCAGATTCATAAGCTTCAGGTGAATCAGGGGAGAATTTTTTCCCACCTTAAAATGAAGAAGCTCCACATGGCCTTTGGCAAAAGAATCCACGCGGATGGCGGATGGGAACTGGAAAATTCTTGAAATCTCGTTCGCCGCAGTCAGCTCGGGATTGATAATCATGGCAAGGCCGAATTCTTTTTTCAGAAATTCGATCTCGCCGTTGTAGATCGGATTGCGCACACGGGCAATGGTCTTGCAGTGTCCGGTTTTGCGGGCGATCACGCAGCAGAGAAGGTTTTTCTCGTCGTCGCCCGTCACAGCGATCAGAAGATCGGCAGTTGTAATTCCGGCGTCGATTAAGGTCTGATGGTTGATGCCGTTTCCGACGATTCCCATGGCGTCGAGACTGTCGGTGATAGCCTGGACTTTTTCGGGATTTTCGTCGATGACCACAAGATCGTGGTCCTCGCTGCTTAGCTGTTCCACCAGGGTGTAGCCAACCTTGCCGCACCCCACAATAATAATGTTCATAACAATAACTCCTTAGTTGTACCGTTATTCCGCGCGTGCGGCATCCGCCGCGGGAGGCGGTGAATTCTCCGCTCTGTGGCGGAAGGAATCATGCCTGACGGTATTATAGCACATTCCCCGGAAAATGGGGATAAAAAGTTCGGGTTCCGGTCTGACAAAATAGAAAAAAATGAAAAAAATGCTTGCATTTACAGAAATCATCCTGTATACTAAGTACTGCTGTGACATGATAGCGTGGAAGCGAGAGGTTGCTGCAGGCAGACTGCAGGTTTTCCGTGGAGCGAATGTCAAGTTAGGAAACTGGCGACAAGTCACTGTAACACGGGCACTCCCCAGGGGAGTAGAAAAGGCGTGCAATCCAAAGCCGGATGGAAGAACAGAGGCTTTGCGATACGCACGGGGATGTGTACAGTCACCGCTTGTCGTACCAAGAGTGCGAAAAGGAGGCGGCTTTTTTTATGGCAACACAGGTAATGAGGATTGTACTCAAGGCGTATGATCATGAACTGGTGGACTCTTCTGCGAAGAAGATCATTGAGACGGTGAAGAAAAACGGGGCGCAGGTCAGCGGTCCGGTACCACTTCCGACAAAGAGGGAAGTTGTCACGATTCTGCGGGCGACCCACAAATACAAGGATTCCCGCGAGCAGTTTGAGCAGAGGACCCACAAGAGACTGATTGATATCACGGCGCCGACCCAGAAAACAGTGGACGCGCTGTCCCGTCTGGAGATGCCGGCCGGAGTGTTTATTGATATCAAAATGAAAAATAAGTAGGCAGATATCCTGAAAGGGTTTTATACAGAGCGGTCCGGTGAGGCGCTGCTTTTATAAACTTTCTAGGATGAACGGTTCCGCTACCCCCGGAAACGGGTATGAGGCGTTCCGCTGTAGAGAAAACAGGAGGGAAAAGAATTGAAGAAAGCAATTTTGGCGACCAAGATCGGGATGACCCAGATCTTCAACGCGGACGGCACGCTGGTGCCGGTGACGGTGTTACAGGCAGGTCCGTGCGCGGTGACACAGATTAAGACAGTCGAAAATGACGGGTACAGTGCGGTGCAGGTGGCGTTCGGCGACAAGAAAGAGCGCGCTGTCAGCAGGGATGCAAATGGCAGAAAACAGGTTCACCACAGGCACGGCGTGAACAAGGCCGAGATGGGGCATTTCGCGAAAGCAGGCGTATCCGGCAAGCGCTTTGTGCGGGAGTTTAAGCTGGAGAACGCCGGTGATTACAAGCTGGGCGATATTATCAGCGCGGATATCTTTGCGGAAGGCGATAAAATTGACGTGAGTGCGATTTCCAAGGGAAAAGGATTCCAGGGTGCGATCAAGAGACACGGACAGCACAGAGGTCCCATGACGCACGGTTCCAAATTTCATCGTCACCAGGGTTCCAACGGTGCATGTTCCTCGCCGAGCCGTGTGTTCAAGGGCAAGGGGATGCCGGGACGTATGGGAGGCGTGAAGGTGACGACCCAGAATCTTGTGATTGTGAAAGTGGATGCCGGGAATGGTCTTCTGCTGGTCAAGGGCTGCGTGCCGGGGCCGAGGAAGGGTCTGGTAACGGTCCGGGAAGCAGTCAAATCAGGGAAATAACACCGGGACAGGAAAGGAGGAAATGAACAATGGCTAACGTAGCTGTTTATAATATGGAAGGCAGTGAAGTCGGAACCGTGGAAATCAGTGATGCGATTTTCGGAGTGAAGATCAACGAGCATCTGGTACACATGGCCGTGCTTCAGCAGCTTGCAAACAAACGCCAGGGAACGCAGAAGGCAAAGACGCGCGCCGAAGTGCGCGGCGGCGGAAGAAAACCATGGAGGCAGAAGGGAACCGGACATGCAAGGCAGGGTTCGACGAGAGCACCGCAGTGGAGACACGGCGGCGTGGTATTCGCGCCGGTGCCGAGAGATTATTCTTTTAAGGTGAACCGGAAAGAGAAGAGGATCGCCTTAAAATCCGCTCTGACTTCCAGGGTGACGGAAAATAAATTTATTGTGCTTGATGAGCTGAAGCTGGATGAGATCAAGACAAAGAAGTTTGTGGGAATCCTGAACAACTTAAAGCTTCAGAAAGCACTCGTCGTGATGAACGGGGTGGATCAGAACGTGATTCTTTCCGCGAGAAATATCCCGATGGTCAAGACGGCTCAGGTGAACACGATCAACGTGTACGATATTCTGAAATATGACACCTTTGTCGTGACAAAGGATGCACTCAGAGCAATCGAGGAGGTGTATGCATAATGGCTGACATCAAATATTATGATGTAATCCTCAAACCGCTGGTGACCGAGAAGAGTATGAGCGCCATGGCTGAGAAAAAATATACGTTTCTGGTTCATCCGGAAGCAAACAAGGCAATGATCAAAGAGGCTGTTGAGAAGATGTTTGAGGGGACAAAGGTCCAGAGCGTCAACACGATGAACCTGCCCGGCAAGAAAAAAAGGCGCGGCATGACAGTCGGAAGGACTGCAAAGAGAAAGAAAGCAATCGTGAAGCTGACTGAGGACAGTAAAGACATTGAGATCTTTACAGGCTTATAATCCGAATTTCAGCAGGAAACAGCGAAAGGAGAACAACCATGGGAATCAAGACCTATAAACCGTATACACCGTCCAGAAGACATATGACGGGGTCTGATTTTTCCGAAATCACCAAAAAAACGCCGGAAAAGTCTCTTACGGTTTCGTTGAAGAAAAATGCCGGCCGGAACAATCAGGGTAAAATCACTGTCAGACATCGCGGCGGCGGCAACCGGAGAAAATACAGAATCATCGATTTTAAGAGAAACAGCAAGGACGGTATTCCGGCAAAGGTGATCGGAATCGAGTATGATCCGAACCGCTCGGCAAATATCGCGCTGATCTGCTACCTGGACGGAAAGAAGGCTTATATTCTTGCCCCGGCAGGACTGACGGACGGTATGATGGTTATGAGCGGTCCGGAAGCGGAAGTGCGTGTCGGCAACTGTCTGCCGCTTGAGAATATCCCTGTCGGTGCGCAGATACACAATATCGAGCTCTACCCCGGCAAAGGCGGTCAGATGGTCCGCTCTGCAGGCGTGAGCGCGCAGCTGATGGCAAAGGAAGGGAAATATGCGACGGTGAGACTGCCGTCCGGAGAGATGCGCATGGTTCCGCTGAAGTGCCGCGCAACCATCGGAGTCATCGGAAACGGCGATCACAACCTGATCAATATCGGAAAAGCGGGGCGCAAACGTCATATGGGTATCCGCCCGACTGTCCGTGGTTCTGTTATGAACCCGAATGACCATCCGCACGGCGGTGGTGAGGGACGCGCACCGATCGGACGTCCGGGCCCGTCCACACCGTGGGGCAAGCCGGCGCTTGGCTTAAAGACAAGAAAGAAGAACAAGGCTTCCAACAGGCTTATCGTGAGAAGAAGAGACGGAAGGGCGATGAAATAATCCGTTCCGGAATGTTTTATCACTCCGGAGAATCAGCTGCCTGATTCTTCGGGGACTTTCTGACAGAAAAAGAGATATGCGGCTCTGTGGAACACGCGGTTGCGTGTAAGGGCTGCGAAATATTTAGGAGGTTAATTATGTCTCGTTCATTAAAAAAAGGACCATTCGCGGATGCAAGTCTGCTGAAAAAAGTGGATGCGATGAACGCATCGGGCGATAAATCCGTGATTAAGACATGGTCACGTCGTTCTACAATCTTCCCGCAGTTCGTAGGTCACACATTTGCGGTGCATGACGGAAGAAAACATGTGCCGGTATACGTGACAGAGGACATGGTAGGGCACAAGCTCGGCGAATTTGTCGCAACGAGGACCTACAGGGGACATGGAAAAGACGAAAAGAAATCGGGTGTCAGATAAAGACTATATTTTGAAAGGAGGTTTCATCCATGGCTAAGGGACACAGAAGTCAGATTAAGAGAGAGAGAAATGCAGTAAAAGATACCAGACCTTCCGCGAAGCTGTCTTACGCAAGGGTATCTGTCACGAAAGCCTGTTTCGTGTTAGATGCAATTCGTGGAAAGGATGTCCGGACGGCGCTCGCCATCCTCACATACAGCCCGCGGTACGCTTCCAGCCTGCTCAAAAAGCTGCTGCAGTCGGCGATTGCGAATGCAGAGAATAATAATGGATTGAAAGAAGAGAATCTTTACATTGCGGAGTGCTATGCAAACAAGGGACCGACGATGAAGAGAATCAGACCGAGGGCGCAGGGCAGGGCTTACAGAATCGAGAAGAGAACAAGCCACCTCACGATTGTGCTGGATGAAAGGAGTAAATAATGGGACAGAAAGTGAATCCACATGGCTTAAGAGTCGGTATCATTAAGGACTGGGACTCGAAGTGGTACGCGGAAGCGGATTTTGCAGATTTCCTGATTGAGGACTATAATATCAGAACATTTCTCAAGAAAAAACTGTATGCGGCAGGAATTTCCAGAATAGAGATCGAGCGCGCATCCGACCGCGTAAAGGTCATTATTTATACTGCGAAGCCGGGTGTTGTGATCGGCAAGGGCGGCGCTGAGATTGAGAAAGTCAAGGCGGAAGTCCAGAAGCTCACGGACAAGAAATTAATTGTGGATATCAAAGAAGTAAAGAGACCGGACCGCGATGCCCAGCTGGTAGCGGAAAATATCGCGCTGCAGCTGGAGAACCGTGTTTCCTTCCGCCGTGCCATGAAGTCCTGCATGGGCAGAACCATGAAGGCGGGGGCAAAGGGAATCAAGACCTCCTGTTCCGGACGTCTCGGCGGTGCGGATATGGCGCGCACGGAGTTCTACAGCGAGGGAACGATCCCGCTTCAGACTCTGCGGGCTGATATTGATTATGGTTTTGCAGAGGCGGATACGACCTACGGAAAAGTTGGCGTAAAAGTCTGGATATATAAGGGTGAAGTGCTTCCGGTGAAGGCGAATGCCGGTGAGAAGGCTTCACGGGAAGGGGGAGCTCAGTAATGTTAATGCCAAAAAGAGTAAAACACCGCAAGCAGTTCCGCGGCTCCATCAGGGGAAAAGCAACCAGGGGCAATAAGATCACCTACGGTGAGTACGGAATCGTTGCGCAGGAACCGTGCTGGATTAAATCAAATCAGATTGAAGCTGCCCGTATCGCAATCACGCGTTATGTAAAGCGTGGCGGTAAAGTCTGGATTAAGATATTCCCGGATAAACCTGTGACAGCCAAGCCGGCAGAGACACGAATGGGTTCCGGAAAAGGTTCTCTCGAGTACTGGGTGGCAGTTGTAAAACCGGGTCGTGTATTATTTGAAATCTCCGGAGTTCCGGAAGACGTTGCGAGAGAAGCGCTGCGTCTTGCCACACATAAATTACCTTGTAAATGTAAAGTAGTTTCGCGTGCAGATTTAGAAGGCGGTGGATCAGATGAAAACGAGTAAATATTTGGAAGAATTAAGAACACAGTCTGTCACAGACTTACAGGCGCAGTTAGTGGAGGCCAAAAAAGAGCTTTTCAATTTGAGATTCCAGAACGCAACGAACCAGCTGGAGAATACGGGCAGAATCCGTGAAGTCAGAAAAAACATTGCAAGAATCCAGACCATTATCACCCAGAAAGAAAGAGTTGCGCAGTAGAAGTCCAGAAGGGAGAACTTATCGTGGGAGAAAGAAATTTGAGGAAGACGCGTATCGGCGTCGTTGTAAGCGATAAAATGGATAAGACCATCGTTGTAGCCATCCAGGATAACGTGAGACATCCGCTCTACAACAAAATCGTAAAAAAAACCTATAAGCTGAAAGCGCACGACGAGAAAAACGAGTGCGGAATCGGCGATAAAGTGAAGGTCATGGAGACGAGGCCTTTGTCGAAGGACAAGAGGTGGAGACTTGTGGAGATCATGGAGAAGGCAAAATAGTTAAAGGAGGCTTTAAGGCATGGTACAACAGGAAAGCAGGCTTAAGGTAGCTGATAACACAGGAGCGAAGGAGCTGCTGGTCATCCGTGTTATGGGTGGCTCTACCAGAAGGTATGCGCGGATTGGTGATATAATTGTTGCTACGGTCAAAGATGCAACACCAGGCGGTGTTGTCAAAAAAGGAGATGTCGTGAAGGCTGTTGTTGTGCGTACTGTCAAGAGCACGCGGCGCAGGGACGGTTCCTATATCCGCTTTGACGAGAATGCGGCCGTGATTATCAAGGAAGATAAGACACCGAGAGGAACACGTATTTTTGGACCGGTAGCAAGAGAGCTTCGTGAGAAACAGTTCATGAAAATTGTTTCTCTGGCTCCGGAAG
>CAMSQM010000062.1 GCA_947062675.1 uncultured Roseburia sp. | reverse complement strand
TTACAGGATACGCCGTCGGGGGAACGTCTCCACATCGGCGTGTTCGGGAGAACCAACAGCGGAAAATCGTCGTTTCTCAACGCGTTCACGGGGCAGGAGGTCTCGATTACCTCGGACGTGGCAGGTACGACCACGGATCCTGTGTACAAGGCGATGGAAGTACACCCGGTCGGCCCCTGTATTTTCATGGATACCGCTGGATTTGACGACGAGACCCGGCTTGGGGAGCGCCGCATGGAAAAGACCAGGCTTGCCGCGGAGAAAACAGAGCTGGCTGTGATTGTGGTCTGCGGGCAGTGCGCTCCGGCGGATTTTTCACCGGAGCGGGAATTATCCTGGTACCGGTATTTTAAGGAGCGGAAAGTCCCGGTTCTTTTTGTGGTGAGCAGGGCCGATCTTGGCTGCGGTGCGCAGGAGCTGGCGGCGGAGCTTGAAAAAGAGACGGGCGCGCCCGCCGTGCCTGTCAGCAGCGTGACGGGAGAGGGCATCGGGCAGGTAAAAGATGCCCTGGCGCGGCTGATTCCGGAAAATTACGGCGCGCGGCTGATCACGGGCGGTCTGGTGGAGGAGGGAGATCTGGTACTCCTCGTGATGCCGCAGGATATCCAGGCGCCGAAGGGCAGGCTGATCCTCCCGCAGGTTCAGACGCTGCGGGAGCTTCTGGACCGGAAATGTATTGTGATGAGCGTGACGACCGGTCAGTTCCCTGACGCCCTTAAGGCGCTCGCAAAGCCGCCGAAGCTGATTATCACGGATTCGCAGGCATTTGGCGCTGTCTGTGAAAACAGGCCGGCGGAGAGTATGCTGACGTCTTTTTCCGTGCTGTTTGCGGCTTATAAGGGCGATCTGCCGTATTACGTGGAGGGGGCGGCGAAAATTGACGCACTGACGGAGGACGCAAAGGTCCTGATCGCGGAGTGCTGTACGCACGTCCCGCTTGCGGAGGATATCGGCAGGAAAAAGATTCCGGCCATGTTAAAAAAAAGATTCGGTGAACGTCTCACCGTGGACGTGGTCAGCGGAACGGATTTTCCGCCGGACCTGTCAGGGTATGATCTGGTAATTCAGTGCGGGGCCTGCATGTTTCACCGTTCCTATGTGCTCTCGCGCATCGGGCAGGCGAGGGAGCAGGGGGTGGCGATGACCAATTACGGGGTGGCCATCGCGCACCTGACGGGGATTCTGGATAAAATCGCGATGCCCTGACCGGATATGTCCGGGCCGGGGCTGCGGGGCGCGTGGAAAAATACCGGTACAAACGTCTGCCGGGCAGCGGCAGATACAGACGGCCCCGATGGGGCAGCAGGAGGAAGATGGATGTTACAGGCAGAAAAAATACTGGAATCTTTTTTGTATTCCTGTGTCGGGCTTGCGATTCACGGATTTGAGCTGGTGGGCGTGTTTATCATTATCGCGGCCGGAGTAAAAGGTGTGATCAACTTTTTAAAGAAAGAGCCGGATGTGCGTCTGCACCTGGCGCAGGGCATGGCCCTGGGGCTTGAATTTAAGCTGGGGAGCGAGATACTCCGCACGGTTGTGATCCGGGAATTTACGGAGATCGCCCTGGTGGCGGCGATAATCGCTGTCCGGGCGGCGCTGACATTTCTGATTCACTGGGAAATTAAGAATGAGGAGCACTGAGGCGGAAAACGGAAAGGTGAATACGATGTATACGGATAAATATCTGGGAGACTTTATCGGCGGCACGGACGATAGTCTGACGCTGGCTGCATATCTTGCAGCAAAACAGAAAGAAGACATTTCGCTGGAGGAGATTTTTGCAGACACCGGGCTTGCGCGGCTCAACGGCGATTTCCGCAGGCATGATGAGCCGCTGACGGCTGCGGGACCGGAGGGGATGGAGGTGGAGTTTTATTATGCCATCGACCTGATCACGGATCTCGCCTGCCTGCTGCTGGAGTGCAGGGAGAGCGGGAGAGTGAGCCTGTGTGATTTTGCGGGTGAAGAAGAGGAGGACGGTGAATTCAGTGCGCCGCCGCTTCGCATTACGGCAACGCCGGATGAGCACGCGCTGATGAACCGGGCGCTCAGGGATTTTTCCGCCTGTCCGTCCGCCTATGATATCAGTGAGATGATGGCGGAAGAAGAGCTTTCGGAGATGGCGGAAGTCTGTGAGGAACTGAGAAAAGAGCTGTACGGGGACAGATGAAGATCCGGTCTGATTCCGTGGAAGAGGAGGCGCAGACGGGGTTTTCTTTGAAACGGAACGGACTGCCGGTTATGAATGTGGCGTGAATACCGGGAAATGGTGGCGGATGTGCACTGTTTTCCGGTATTTTTTATATCCGGATAAATTTTTCATATTTTTCTTCTGTTTGCAATTTTATTTAACCTGTGGCATTATAAGTTTATGCAGCAACCGCAGCGTTCCAAAGCATTTCATCAAACCTTGAAATTGATTTTTATCTCTCATGTGATATAATAACAGGTAAATGACCGGTTATCCGGTCATGCAGGATTTATTGCGGGGAGGGGAGATTTATCCGGATGCTGGAAAAAGAGGGACAAATGATGGCTGCGGTGCTCGCGGGAGGTATTCTGCTGCTGGGAGCGGTCGCGGCGGTACATATTCTGCGTCTGAGCAGGAAAAAAGAGGTCAGCCGCCTTTTTGATGTGCTTTCCAGTGCCATGAATGATATTTTTCTGATGCTGGGGAGCGACATGCAGAGCGTAAAATATATCAGTCCGAATGTGGAGCGGCTTCTTGGCATCACGACGGCGGCAGTCAGAAGCGATATGCGGGTGATATCCCGCGCGCTGGCGGAGCCGTGCGGGGACGACTGGATGGAGGAGCTCGCCGCATTATCGCTGAATATGCATATTGAGCGGAACAGGGAGTATGTGCATCAGAGAACAGGGGAGCGGCGGTGGTGCCGTGAAGCTTTTTACCACGTGAATCTGCATGGCGCCGACCGGTTTATTCTGATATTTTCGGACCGCACCATGGAGCTTCGGACGAATCAGAAGCTGCGGGAGGCGCTGGAATCGGCCCAGAGTGCCAGCGAGGCGAAAAGTCATTTTCTGGCAGGCATTTCGCGCGATATCAGGACGCCGATGAACATTATTATGGGATATGCGGATCTCCTCGAAAAAGACGCGGACCGTCCGGAACGATTTCCGGAATATGCGGGAAAGATTGCATCCTGCAGCACGCAGCTTCTCAGTCTCGTCAGTGATATCCTGAATATGAGCAGAATTGAGGGCGGACGTGTTTCGCTGAACATAGGAGAATTCCGGATACGGGAGCTCGCGCAGGAGCTGGGCGGTATGATTCTGCCGCAGGCAAAGGCAAAGCAGCAGGAATTCCGGATTGAGGTGTCGGAAGAGGTTCCGGATATACTGACCGGGGACAGGCTCTGCATCAGCCGCATGCTGCTGCATCTGCTGGACAATGCGGTGATGTACACGCCGGAGAGGGGGCATATCTGCTGTGAAATAAGTCTTCTGGAACGGACGCCGCAGAAAGTCCGTGTGCAGTATACCGTGAAGGATGACGGGATCGGGATCAGCAGTGCGTTTCAGAAGAAAATATTTGAACCGTTTACCCGCGCGTCCCATCCGGCCACGGACGGTATTCAGGGAACGGGGCTGGGCATGGCGATCACCAGAAATATGGTGGATCTGATGGGCGGTACAATATCCCTTGAGAGCGCCCCAGGAGAGGGAAGTACGTTTACGGTGGTGCTGGAATCCGAGCTGCCGGACCAGGAGGAGAGCGCTGCGGGAGGAAGCAGTGCAGGACAGGAAGGTGCCGGAGCGGATGCGCTGGCCGGAATGCTGTTTCTGGTGGCGGAGGATAATGAACTGAATGCGGAGATTCTGATGGAACTGCTCCGGATGGAAGGTGCGGCCTGTGAGCTTGTGGGAAACGGGCAGGAGGCGGTGGAGCGCTTTGAGCGCTCCGCGCCGGGATATTATGATGTGATTCTGATGGACGTCCGGATGCCGGTTATGAACGGATACGAGGCGGCGAGGCGTATCCGCGCGGGCAGCCATCCGGATGCGGCGGGGATTCCGATTGTTGCGATGACGGCCAGTGCGTTTTCCCGGGATGTCAGGGATGCCATGGAAGCGGGGATGAACGCGCATATTGCCAGGCCGATGAATATGGAAATGCTCAGGCATACTATAAAAAAGCTGGGGAACCCGCGTGCCGGAGCCGGGATTACAGGATAAAGAGAGGGTTACTGGGATGACTGGAAATATAAGAAAGATTTTAGTGATAAGTTTACTGACGATGCTTATTGTCTGTATCGCCATCTTTTCCGGGGTGGGGATCTATATGAGCAGCAGAAGCGATATTGCGATCAATGAAATCGGCGGGATCTATATGTCAGAGATGAACCGGCAGCTTGATCAGAAGTTTTCCGTGATAATAAACCTGCATCTGTCGCAGGTGCAGGGAATTATAGACAGGGTCAGTCCGGAGACAGGCCGGTACGGTCAGCAGATGACGGATGATCTGATTCTCAGTGCCAGGGTACGCAATTTTTCTTATCTCGCGCTCTACGATGAGGATGGAAACTGTGACGTAATCTGCGGGGAGCCGGTGGCTTTGCTCGAGGGAGATACGTTTCTTGAGGATCTGGCAAAAAGCGGCAGGAAAGTGACGAGCGGCAGGACGCGGCAGGATGAACGTGTTCTGCTGCTCGGGGTTGGCGCGTCCTACGAGATGCAGGACGGCGGAAGGAGCGTGGCCCTGGTGGCCGGACTGCCAATGGAATATCTGGGGGAAGTTCTGGTCCTTGATGATAATGAATCGCTGATCTATTCCCATATCATCCACAAAGACGGCAGTTTTGTGATACGCAGTGGCGACGCATACCGGGAGAATTATTTCCAGCGCATCCGGGATATTGTCGGGGTTATGGACGGAAAGGATGCGGAGGAATATGAGAGGGAGCTGCGCGGGGCGATTGAGTCAGACGGAAACTACACCACGCTTGTAATGGTGGAGGGGGTTCACCGCTATCTCTATTGTTCGAGTCTGCCGTACTGCGACTGGTATCTGGTGAGCGTTATGCCGTACGGTGTGCTGGACGACGCGATCAACAAGCTCGGGCGTGACCGTGTCAATACAATGATTTTTGCCTGCGGAACGATTTTAGCCGGAGTGCTGATCATATTTGCGCTGTATTTCCGCCTGTCACAGCAGCAGATGCAGCAGCTGGACAGGGCGCAGAGGGAGGCGGTCCGCGCCAATCTGGCGAAAAGTGAGTTTCTGTCCAATATGAGCCATGATATCCGCACGCCGATGAACGGGATTGTCGGTATGACAGCGATCGCGATGGCCAATATTCAGGATACGATGCGCGTGCAGGACTGTCTGAAAAAGATCACGCTCTCCAGCAGGCATCTGCTCGGTCTGATCAACGATGTGCTCGATATGTCAAAGATCGAGAGCGGCAAGCTGTCCCTGAATATGGATCAGATCTCCCTGCGCGAGACGATGGACAGTATCGTGAATATCGTGCAGCCGCAGATCCGGGAGAAACACCAGCATTTTGATATTTTTATTCAGAAGATCGAGACGGAGGACGTGTACTGTGACAGTGTCCGGCTGAATCAGATTCTGATTAATCTGCTCTCCAACGCGATTAAATTTACGCCGGAACACGGAAGAATCAATGTCTATCTGGCGCAGGAGGATTCCCCGTCGGGAGAGGCATATGTGCGCTGCCATTTCCGGGTGAAGGATACCGGCATCGGAATGTCGCCGGAATTCCGCGAAAAGATTTTTGAGACGTTTACGCGGGAGACGTCTTCCCAGGTATCAAAGATTGAGGGAACCGGTCTGGGGATGGCGATCACAAAGTGTATTGTGGAAGCGATGGGCGGCATGATCGAGGTGGAGAGTGAGCCCGGCGCCGGAAGTGAATTTCATGTCACGCTGGATCTGGAAAAAGCAGTTATAAAGGAGGAGGATATGATTCTGCCGCCATGGAAGATGCTGGTGGTGGACAATAACGAGGAGCTCTGCATCAGTGCGGTGCAGGCATTAAAAGAGATCGGTGTTGAGGCGGAGTATGCGCTGGATGGAATGACAGCGGTTGCGATGGTGGAAAAACGCAATCTGGAGCACAACGATTATGAGGTTGTGCTGATCGACTGGAAGATGCCGGATATGGACGGCGTGGAGACGACGCGCGAGATTCGCAATCATGTGGGGGATGATGTGCCGATTCTGATTATCTCCGCCTATGACTGGAGCGACATCGAGGAAGAAGCGGTTGCGGCGGGTGCGCATGGCTTTATTTCAAAACCGCTGTTTAAATCCAACCTGTTTCTCGGGCTGACGCGTTATATGCAGGGCGGGCCGGTGGTGCCGGAGCAGCAGGTGCTTGTGGAGCAGCAGTTTGGCGGAAAGCGCATCCTTCTGGCGGAGGATAATGATCTCAACTGGGAGATCGCGCAGGAAATCCTCACAAGCGCAGGATTTTCTGTGGAGTGGGCTGAAAACGGGCAGATCTGTGTGGAGAAGTTTCAGGCGTCGGAGGAGGGGACCTACGACCTGATACTGATGGATATCCGCATGCCGGTGATGACCGGCTACGAGGCGGCGAAGGCGATCCGCGCGCTGGAGCGCGGGGATGCTGGGCTGCCGATTATCGCGATGACGGCGGATGCATTTTCCGAGGATATTCAGCACTGTCTCGACTGCGGTATGAATGCTCATATTGCAAAGCCGATTGATGTACCCAAGCTGGTTGCCCAGCTGAAGAAATATCTGAAATAGCAGAAGAGGGACACAGCTGTGTGGTAAAAGGGGGAAGGAATATGCCATTTGAAAGAAAGACGGCAGAAAAAATGTTATCGGCGGGGCTTCTGCTCACAGTTACGGTTGTGGTATTTCTTCTGTTTATCAGGGAGAACCGCGGGAGGATTGTAAGGCAGAATACATCTTACGTGCAGGAGGTCACGACGCAGACTGCACAGCGCGTGTCTGAACTTCTGGCGAGGGCGCAGGAAAGTGTCAGCACGATTGCAAATCTTTACGGAAAGACGATGACGTCCCCGGAGGCGGACCCGGAAACACTCATCCGTCTCTCGGAGGAATCCCGTTTTGACACGATTGAATTCGTGGGGGCTGACGGGATGATCCGCAGTCCCGGACAGGAACCGGTGGATATTTCCGGCCGTTTCTATTTTCAGGATGGGATCCGCGGAGGTTCCGGGATGGATCTGATTTTTGATCCGGAGGGGACGGACGGTGTGACGGTAGTGTTTTATTCCCCACTGCGGTATCAGGGGGAGATTGCCGGTGTGCTGGTGGGACATTACAGGGAAGATCAGCTGCGCGGAATTCTGAAAACCTCTTTTTTCGGAGAGTCAGCCGGGACCTTTCTCTGTCTGAAAGACGGAACAGTGGTTTCCGCGTCGGAACAGGCGATGGAGAGGGAAAATATTTTCCGTTATCTTGAGCAATCCGGGCTGGTACCGGAGGCGACACTTCGGGAGATACGGAGGGCGTTCGCGGATGGAACAGCCTACAGCACGACGTACAAAAGCAGTGACGGGGACGGCGTCGCCTATATGGCGCAGCTGCCGGAGAAAGACTGGATGATTCTCCAGACGTTTCCGCCACGTATCACCAGGCAGATGCTGGTGAATGCGAGTGCGGCGGGGGTTATTCTGGAAATAGAGCTGGTCGCCGCGTTTGTGATCTATGTCGTGGTGCTGATTGTGGCGGACCGGCGGCAGAAAAAGAAGCTGCTGTGTGACAACGATGAGATGGCGCAGGTGATCACGGGAATCACGCAGGTGTTTGACCGTTTTATTCTGGTTGATTTTGAAAATAATACCTATAAGTTTATGGGGGATGTCCTGCCGGATATCGCACAGATTCCCCTGGAGGGGGAATACCAGGCGCTTGCGGATTTCATTGTCTCCACGTTTCTGGAGGAGGAGGAGCGGGACCGTTTCCGCGAGGTATTCCGCCAGGGATATATTCAGGATTATTTAAAAACACATGTCAATCTCCACTGTGAATACAAATCGCGGGGGGATGCAGCGCTCTGGGTTAATCTCAATATTATCTGTGTGCGCAAGAAAGAGGATGTGCCAGTGATGGTGCTCTTTACCAGACAGGATGTGACGGAGGCGAAATGGGACGAGCTGCGGGCGCATACTGCCTTAAAGGAAGCGCTGCAGGCGGCGGAAAAGGCGAACCACGCGAAAAGTGATTTTCTTTCCAGGATGTCCCATGATATCCGCACACCGATGAATGCGATTATGGGAATGACATCCATTGCGGCGATGCACATTAAAGATCCGACGCGCGTGCAGGAATGTCTGAACAAAATAGCGGTCTCCAATGACCGTCTGCTCAGTCTGGTCAATGAAGTACTTGACATGTCCAAGATCGAGAGCGGGAAGGTCAGCCTGTCGGAGGAGGCCTTTGACCTGCGCGAGGCAGTCGGGGACGCCGTCCAGGTTGTTCTGCCGCAGGTGGAGGTAAAGAAACAGAACCTTGACGTGAATATAGCGGATATCTCTCATGCAGATGTCATCGGCGATTTTCAGCGGATGGGGCAGGTAGTGATGAATCTGCTGGAAAATGCGGTGAGGTTTACACCGGAGGGAGGAAAGATCTGGCTTACCGTCCGCGAAAAGGAGTCTGTATTTGCGGGGAACGGCTGTTATGAGATTGTGGTGACAGATAATGGAATCGGGATCGGAGAGTCGTTCATAGACCATATTTTTGAGCCGTTCAGCCGTGCCGGGGATTCGAGAACCGGGCGCATGGAAGGAATCGGCATGGGGCTGCCGATCGCAAAAAATATTGTGGAAATGATGAACGGGGATATCCGTGTGGAAAGTGCGCCGGGAGAAGGTTCCCGTTTTACGGTCACGGTATATCTGAAGCTGTCTGTGGAAGCCGGAGAGGACGGGCAGACAGGTGAGGAGACGGAAGATGCGGCCGGACAGGAGCTGGTGCCGGAGGCCCGTTGTGAAGGAAAGCGGGTGCTTGTTGTGGAGGATAATGAGCTGAACATGGAAATCGCGGAGGAGCTGCTCACATTTATCGGTCTTGTGGTGGAAAAAGCCTTTGACGGAAAACAGGCTGTGGACCGCCTGCTTGCCACTCCGCCGCATTACTATGATCTGGTTCTGATGGATATCCAGATGCCGAATATGAACGGCTATGAGGCGACGCGGGCGATCCGTGCTTCCGGCAGGCCGGATCTTGTGGAGATTCCGATCGCCGCGATGACGGCGGACGCGTTCAAGGAAGATGTGAACAAGGCGAAGTCCGCCGGAATGAATGCCCATATTGCAAAGCCGATAGAGATTGAGAAGCTTTCAAAGATTCTTGAGTCTCTGTAATGTTTCAGGTCATGGATTCCCGGAATTACATAGTTTTGGATTCCGGGAATTTTCACATAAATGACAGATATAAACAGATAATATCAGAACAAGGGAGGAACAAAGACAATGAGACTCAGAACAATCGCAGCCGCGGGCTGCCTTTTTGCGGCGGGCCTTGCGGCAGGCTGTCAGGGCCTGTCAAAAAGCGAGGCGCAGACACACTGGAAGGCGGCGGAAAAGGCGCAGGATTTTGCCGCGTATGTGGCGGAAAACGCAGACAAGATGGATATGGAAGCGTTAAAAACGGAAGCCGGCGGTGCGGAAGGCTCTCTGGCAGAACAGTTTAAGGCTGTCACACTCCTGGCTGCGCTGGAATACCAGAACAGTGTGTCGGGGGAAGCCTCCGTGGCCCCGGAGGGCACGGAAGCCGGCGGCACACAGGGACAGGCGGTCGGAAGCGGCAGTACCACGGCTGGAAAGTATCAGTTTGATTACCCTGTCAGTGGACCGCTTGCGGAGAGTTTTCTGGCGAAAGTGAAGGATCAGGGGGAAGAATTCTGGAAGAGTCTGGAGGAAGCATTTTATCCGTACGACTGTTTTGAGTCGCTGCTTGCGGCGGCGGACGGGCTCGACGGCGCAACGGTGACCGCGCTTGCGGGCAGCATTCCGGAGGGCAGCGGTTATCAGAGTAAGCTCAGCGATGCCGTTGAAGAATGGGTGGAGCAGAATCCCGCCAGAATCACTTCGATCGGCGACGAGCTGATGGCGGCGGATTATTATAAAGACTGGACGCTGGACGACTGGAAATCCGCTTATTTTTATAGTTCCCTGGATGAGGGAAAAATCCGGACTTCCACGGCGGACGAAGCGCTCGGGTATGTCAGTTATCTGCGAAATACCCTTCTTCCGAAGCTGGAAGGTGACTTTGGCGCGGATGGATTTAAGGAGACCTCGGAGCTTACCGGTGAGCCGTATTATTCCACGCAGATGATGGTGACGGTCGGTGAGCTGCCTTCCCTGAATGATTCCGACGGAAGCCCCCTGCCGGAAGGCGTGACGACCGAGGGGAAAAAGGTCGTTGCGTTCTACCGGAATCCGGATCAGGCCGGTTTCCCGGGGTCTCCGGCGCCGCTGCAGGTGATGGGTGATTTTATGCTGCAGCTTCCCGCTGAGGAGTATCCGGCGTCCCTGTCTGAGGCAGATTATTATCTTGTACTGACAGCGGATTATTCGTATGGGGATTACTATCAGGACCGTTCCGGGAATGAGACGAAAATCCAGCAGGTAAATTCGTCCACATCGGTGGATCTCTACGATGCGAAGACGGGAGCCTGCATGGGGCACCTTGGAAAAATTCAGGAGCTGCCGGCGGATTCCATTTTTAAGGATCCGAATGAGGAAGTGGCGCAGTTTCCGGAGCTGACAAAAGCCGATGTGCTGACTTATATCTACCATAATCTCAGCAATCCGGATGCGTACGTGACGCTTTTTGACAATACTGCCGGTCTGGATTCGGAGCTTCAGAGCGGGGAATCCGTGATCCTTGGGAGCTGGGAGATTACATACCATTCCTTCAAGGCGGTGCAGACATTTGATGTGGGAATGTTCTACTATGAGGCGGAGGAGGGCAACCGTTTTATCCGTGCGGAGTTCTCGATTACAAACCGCGGTACGGAAAAAGCCACATTCCTGCCGATGGTATACAGCGTGGAGGAAGACCCCATTGTGCAGATTACAGGTGCTGCAGACGGGGAGCTCTACGACTGTGTGGATGCGCTCAGCGATGACAGGTGTCTGAACGGAACGACCCTGGAACCCGGAGAGTCGGAGGACGGGGAACTGATTTTTGAGGTGCCCGCGGAGCTGGCAGAAGGGGAAGGACCGCTGTATGCCGTGGTGACACGCGGGAGCCAGCGCGCCACATATCTCCTCAGGGAGTAAAGAATTCCTGGAAAACTCTGTAAAGAATTCCTGGAAAACTCTGTAAAGAATTCCTGGAAAACTCTGTAAAGAATTCCTGGGAAACTCTGTAAAGAATTCCTTGCATTGGCGAACATCCTGTCGTATAATAAAAGAGGAGATTGTTAGCACGCTGACAATCTCCTTTATTACAGGACAGGAGGAAACGTAAATGAATAAGAACCAGGAATTATTTAAAAATGCTCCGGTACCCAGAGCGGTCACGGTCATGGCGGTACCTACGATCATCACAATGCTTGTGGTGGTAATCTACAATATGGCGGATACCTTTTTCATCGGACAGACGAAAGACGCGATGCAGGTGGCGGCGGTTTCCCTGGCGACACCGGTGTTTATGGTATTTATGGCGCTTGGCAATCTATTCGGGATCGGCGGAAGCTCTGCGATTTCGAGAGCGCTCGGCCAGGGCAGTATGGAGAAAGCCAGGCAGATTTCAGCATTCTGCTGCTATGCTTCGCTGGGGCTTGGCGTGATTATGGCGGTTCTGTTCCTGGCGGGGATGGAGTCCATTCTGATGATGATCGGGGCCAGCGAGAATACGGTGGAGTATGCGAGGCAGTATCTGACTTATCTGGCGTTCGGCGGTCCGTTTATCATGTTCGGCACCGCGTTTGGCAATATTCTGCGCGGCGAGGGCGCTGCAAAAGAATCCATGATCGGTAATATGATCGGGACAGTGACCAATATTATCCTGGATCCGGTGATGATCCTTTTGCTGGGCTGGGGGGTTGCCGGGGCTGCGATCGCGACGGTAATTGGCAATATGGCGGCATGTGCTTTTTATCTGCTCTATTTTCTGCGAAAAAAATCGTCGCTTTCCATCCGCCTGCAGGATTTTAAGGCGGGGGATCAGATTGCGCTGGGCGTGATGGCGATCGGAATTCCGGCGTCCTTAAACAACATTCTGATGAGTTTTGCAAATATCATCTTAAACAATGTGCTTGCATCCTACGGGGATACACCGGTCGCGGCGATGGGAGTCGCGATGAAGGCGAATATGCTGGTCGTGCTTCTTCAGATCGGTCTGTGCGCAGGAATCCAGCCGCTCATCGGATACAACTACGGATCCGGCAATGTGAAGCGTTTAAAACAGATTTACCGCTTTACCGGCCTGTGCGCGGTTGTGATGGGGACGATTCTCACCATCGTGATGATTGTGGCCAGGGAGGGAATCATCCGGGCATTTATCGATGATGCCGCGGTGGTTGAGTCGGGAATCGGTATTATGGTTGCCCTGCAGATTTCGGGGCCGGTTATCGGAATCCTTTTCTTAAATATCAATACCCTTCAGGGAATGGGCAAAGCAATACCGTCCCTGATACTTACGATCTGCCGCCAGGGGCTGGTATTTGTGCCGATGGTATTTCTCTTAAACGCGCTGTTTGGCTTAAACGGTGTCATTTATGCCCAGTGCGTGGCGGACTATGTGTCAATCGTTCTTTCCACGGCGATCGCACTCTCGATTCTGCACAGGATTGGAAAGAAAAAAGCGGTTGTGGATGACGGGCTGACCGGGCTGTAAAAGTCCGGCGGTTATTTATACAGCGCGGGAGCGCCGGGATATCAGGACAGGAAGCTGCGGGGCTTCCTGTTTTTTGTATCATACTCCGGATCCGCATCGGGCAAAAGTGATATTGAAGCAGTGCGGGCAGCTATATCAAAAAACATCAATGCTGTAAATGAGAAAATGAATAATACCGACATAAGAGAACCTGTTTAAACTGTACCTGAAGAATATTTTAGATAAATTCAATTTGCATATCAGGCGGGCGGTAAAATTTCCCGGAGATCCGGGAGATGACAGGCCCTGGAAGGCAATGCGGAAACTTCAGGGAAAAAACAGAACAAATGTTTGCAATTGCGTGAAAGATGTGTTATAATGGTGATATGAGAATGATAAGACAGGGAGGTGCAGCGATGCTGCCAGAGGATTTTCAGAACCGCATGGAGAGAATGCTTGCGGATGAGTTTCCGGTGTTTCTCGACAGCTATGAGCAGGAGTGCCGTCGGGCGCTGCGTGTCAGCACGCAGAAGGAGGGATGGGAGAGATTTCTGCGCGAATGTCCGTTTACGCTGACTCCGGTTCCGTGGGCTGAGGGCGGGTACTGCTACAGGCAGGAAGATATGCCTGGAAAGCATCCGTTTCATGAGGCGGGGCTTTATTATATCCAGGAGCCGAGCGCCATGGCTCCGGCAGTGTATCTGATGGAAGGCTTTCCACAGACGGAAGAGGCCTCGCAGAGTGAGCGGGTGCTGGATCTGTGCGCGGCCCCGGGCGGTAAGAGCACACAGATTGCGGGAGCGATGCGCGGCAGGGGGATTCTTGTGTGCAATGAAATACACCAGGCGCGGGCAAAAATACTCTCTGAAAATATCGAGAGGATGGGGGTGCGCAATGCCATGGTGACAAACGGGACGCCGCAGAGACTTCTTGAGGTTTTTCCGGAATATTTTACGCGTATTCTGGTGGATGCTCCCTGTTCAGGTGAGGGGATGTTCCGCAGGGATGAGGCGGCCCGCGGGGAGTGGAGCGTTTCAGCTGTCCGCCAGTGTGCAGGGCGGCAGGATGAGATTCTCGACTGTGCTGCGGGGATGCTCTCTCCGGGAGGCAGGCTGGTGTATTCCACCTGCACGTTTGCGCCGGAGGAGGATGAGGGGAGCATCGGAAGATTTCTGCACCGGCATCCGGAGTTTTCGGTTGTGCAGGCGGAACGCTTTCCGGGAATGTCCGCCGGCGTGCCGGAGTGGTTTTCGATGTTTCCGGCGGGGATGGAAGATGATCTGCCGGAGTTTCGGACGCTTCCGGCGGAGACGGGGCGGCCGGGCGCGATATGCGGCGGGGCGCAGGAGGCGGGCGGTCCTACGGGGCAGGCTGTGAGAGCGGGAGTGCCGGAGCAGCTTGAGAAAACAGTCAGGCTGTGGCCGCACCGCATCGAAGGCGAAGGACATTATATCGCGGTGCTGGAAAAGGAAGGAAGACGCCCTGCAGTCGCGGGATGCTGCGCGAACGGGCCGGAGTCCGGAATTCCGGCGCGGGAGCTGTGGCAGGCCGGCAGAGGGATTGCTGAGTTTGCAGCATTTGCCGTGGAGACACTGAGGGAGTTCGGTGCTGTGGAAGGGTGTGTGCCGGTGGAGTCGCGGCAGCAGGCCCGGCGGACAGGGGGCGGCTTCTCAGGAAAGAAAACGGCGGGGAGCCGGAAGAAGGAAGAGCGTGGGAAAGAGCAGGCCCGTGAAGCGTTTCTGCGGGCGGGAGAGCAGCTGTGGGGAAAGGGGCGCTACCTGCGGTTCGGGGAGCAGCTGTACCGGATCCCGGAGGGGATGCCCTCTGTGAACGGGCTCAGGGTCCTTCGTCCGGGTCTGCATCTGGGCACGATTAAAAAGAACCGGTTTGAGCCCTCCCATGCGCTGGCGCTGACCCTCTAGATCGGAAGAGCGTCGTGTAGGGAAAGAGTGTGGTACCTTGTG
>CAMSQM010000061.1 GCA_947062675.1 uncultured Roseburia sp. | reverse complement strand
AAAGAGCGCGAGACGGGACTCGAACCCGCGGCCCCGACCTTGGCAAGGTCGTGCTCCACCAACTGAGCCACTCGCGCATAATAGAAAAATACTTTCAACAAAATCTTAAGAAAACTTCTGTGAATAAAGAGCGCGAGACGGGACTCGAACCCGCGACCCCGACCTTGGCAAGGTCGTGCTCCACCAACTGAGCCACTCGCGCATAACTCTTAAGCACAGTTGATATCATACTATGCGGAGAGAAATTTGTCAACCACTTTTTTGAAAAAAATGTGAGCGTGTAAATTTTCCGTGGCGCTTCAGATAATATTATAAGGAACGGAGCGGTGGTGCCATGGTATCTGGCGGCCGGTTTTTCCGCCGTTTTCCGGGAAAGACAGATAAGCACAGAGGGAAAGTACCGTACCGGCAAAATATTTAAAAAAAATTGAAAAAGAGGATGGATTTCCGGGGGAAGTTACGCTATAATAACGGATATGCATGGATTCTCAAAATGTAAGAAAGTATGGGAAAATATTCCTGTATTTAAAAGAAACATGCATGGTAATTTTAATAGTGTAATAATGAAAAAGATAATATCCGGCATGGTACAGCATATGGCGGACGTTATCGGCAGAAAGGAGTACGGGAAATGGATACAAACGATATTTCTGTATGCGAAAGACTCGTTATGAAGATCATTTGGGATTCAAAAGAGGAACTGGCGCTGCAGGAGATTATGAACGGGGTGAACCAGGAGAATGGCAAGAACTGGAAGCCGCAGACAGTCTCCACGTTTTTGGCCAGGCTGGTAAAGAAAAAGTTTCTGAATGTATACCGCAAGGGCAGATATTCCTATTATCAGCCGCTTGTTACAAAAGAAGAATACTGGAAGACGACCATGCAGGAGAATGCCAGATTCTTTACAAAAGGGGATATGGGAGCTCTTGCCTGTGGTCTCTGCGATGATATTCTTTCGGATGAGGATATTGAGAGACTCAGAAAGAAAATAGATGAACTGGATTGATCAGGCATCTGTTGCGATTGTTCTGACATTACTGACAGGTACGCTGGGTCTGGGATTCTGGAAACTGGCTGTGAGAGCAGGTCTGATCCGGAATCCGCAGATTGTGTACCTGCTGCTCCGGCTGGCCTGCATATTATTTGTAATGCCGTTCGGTTATCTGCTGATTCAGCTGACCGTCAGGGATGGTTTTATACAGACGCAGAACCTGTGGCAGCTGAATTTTCACACCACCGGAATTGTGAAGTTTGTGCTGATGGCGCTGTGTGCGGTCTGGGCGTATCTGCTGGTAAAGCCGTTTGCCGGTTATATAAGGCGGAGTGCCGCGGACCGGGAGTTTTATGCAGGTACATTTCCGGAGAATGATGAAAAGATTCTCCGGTTGTTCGGTGAGATTCAGAAACAGATGAATATTCACGGTAAAATCACTGTGTGCCGCAACGATCAGTTGTCCGTGCCCAATATTACAGGGATTTTCCGTCACCGGATTGTGCTGCCGTGCTGTGATTACAGCGGGGAGCAGCTGCGGGTAATTTTCACGCATGAGCTTATGCATTATAAGAGTCGTGATGTTTTCTTTAAGCTGATTGCAATATACATAGATTCACTGCTGCCGGTCTCGGAAGATATTCCGGGTGTGCGAAAGGCTGTCGATCTCTGGAGTGAGTACTACTGCGATATGCGGACCGTGAGAGCTCTGGGCGATGACAATAGCGGGAAATATTACTTTGAGCTGATTATGAGTATTATGAGGACAACACTGTCAGAACAGAAGAGGAACTGTATCTTTTCGATGCTTGGCGAAGCGGGAGACGCTTTGGAAAGGAGAATTGAGTATATGAAAAGATATAAGGATGTCAAATTAATGGCAACAGGAACGGCTGCAGCGCTGGCATTTGCATTTCTGGCGGCAAATGTCTCGACAGTCTATGCGGCGGGAAGCCAGCTGGCGCAGATCAGCGATTATGTATATGAGAGTTCGTATGATAAGCTGGAGGATACCGTGGCGGACGGGGAGGAGGCTGCGTTAACCGAGGAATTTTTATCAGGGGCGGAGGATGGCTCGTACAGTGAGATAGAGATTGCGAATCCTGAGGCGGAGGAGATTATGCCGATACTGGATGCATACCAGCAGGTGACTTTTAACTGGTCTGTTTCGCCGCATGTAAGGATGGTAAGCTCACTTTATTCATTAAAAAGTGGACAGAAGGTACATGTGTCGTGTTCTTCCGTACCAACGACAAATACTTATTGGATAGGAATTATGAATGATTTCAGCGGAGATGTAATTTATGTATCAGGAAGAGGTGATCTTAGCCACACGTTTACGGTTCCAAGTAATGGTAAATATCGCGTGTTGGTGCAGAACGAGAGTGATGCAACAATCAGTGCGGCAGGTAGCTACTACTATTATTGATTCCACTTTATTTTGAATCAGATATTATTAATAAAGGAAAAATAGATATCGTTAGCAGATTACGGCATCGCACAAGCGGCCGGAATCCGCGGGCAGGAAAGAGAAGAGGCAGAAGCCTCTTACATTTTCCAAAATTATACTACACCGGAAATCTAAATTACATCACACAAAAAGATTGAGATATGGTTCATTTTAATTTGCTGATTACATCACACAAAAGATAAGATATGGTTCATTTAATTTTGCTGAATGGACACAGGGTCAGGCTCATAATAATTAATCAGGTCATTTTAATGTAATATAATTGGGGGCGGTGCTGAAATCCAGCACCGTCTTCTTTTTTTCGAGAAGGCTTTTTTTCAGAGTGCTGGCGGGAAAGTCAGGGTTTTCTGTGATCTCAGGGGGCGCGTCAAAAAAGAAGACGGAAGCGCCCGTTGCCTCGTAGAATGCATCCGAGAAGGACCAGTTTCCGTGGTGGCCTGTCTGGACATAGTCGCAGGCAAGGCTGTCTGCGCATTGTTCCAGCAGGACAGAGTCCATGTCATATTTGATGTCGGAGCAGAACAGCATGCGGCTGTTTTCGCTGCTGACCATCAGGAGCAGAGAGGCGTTATTCTGGTAATCTTTCTCGTCGCCCACGCTGGATAAAACGAGGTCGTCGTAGGCGTTCAGGACGCTGAAAGTCAGGCCGCAGACGCTGAAGGTGTCGCCGCGTGTCAGGTGCGTGACGTTTGCGGCATCTTTTGTGAGGCTGTGGTAAGTTTCCATAACGGTGATGTCATCATACGGTTCACCGGCAGACTCGATAAAATCAAAGTCGAAGCCGTTGTCATAGATTTCTTTTATGGTGATGCCTTCCGGGCTGGCGCAGATGGCGTTGAAGGCGCCCGCGTGGTCGCGGTGCGGATGAGAGAGAATCCAGGCATCGACGACATTTCCATGTTTTGCGATAATGTTGCGCACGGCGGATTCATTTTCCGCCCATCCGCCGTCAATGATAATCAGGGAACTGTCATTAGTGATGGTGTAGAAGGTGCCCTGTACCCCGGTGGCGTCCGGATACTGCGTCACGAGATATTCGCGGGAGAGATCGGGGGCGTGTCCGGCGGCGTCCCGCCGGCACCCTGCATCGCGGAGGCGGAACAGGGCCGCAGAGGAGGACAGCAGGACGAGGGACAAAAGCAGGATACCGGCCTGCCGGATGCGCGGAATAATAGTCTGATTCATGGATGTGATCCTTTCTTTCGATCAAAATATGCTGCCTGTTACAGATGTATTTACCTTCCCCACTATAACAGAAACATTTCCGGCAGACAACCGGGTATCTGTAAATTTGCGGATGGACATTGCGCGGGCTTTTTTATATAATAGTATGGAACAGTTGAAGCGGGAAATACTGTAAACAGGAGGAAAATACGATGTCAGAGGAAATTGTGTGGAATGATCGCTTCAGCCTGGGTGTGGATGTGATAGACAATGCACATAAAAAGCTTTTTACGATTGTGCGCAGGCTGACACTTTTCGAGGAGGATGAGGAGAAGAAGCGCTGGGCGTGTTCGGAGGCGGTGAAGTATTTCAGGAGTTATGCGGTGAAGCATTTTGCACAGGAAGAAGCGTATATGCGCTCCATCAGCTATGGCGGATATGAGATGCATAAACAGCTTCATGAGGATCTGCGGGACCGCATGCTTCCGGCCTGCGAGAAGGAGCTGGATATATCCGGATATTCGGATAGGGCGGTTCAGCGGTTTACGGGTTTTGCGATCGGATGGCTGAGCGGACATATTATGACGGAGGATCATGCGATCACGAAGGAGGGCACCGGCCTTTACATACCGCGTCAGCCGGATTATGAAAAGAAAGTTCTGGAGGCAGAGATTACCCGGAGTATGCGCGAGATTTTCGGGCTGGAGACGAAGGTTGCCAGCATGAGCTATAATGCGAAAAAATTCGGGGAAGGCGCCTATTACAGTCTGGCTTATTATTCGGATCAGGAGGAGCGGCTGCTTGTCAGCTTTCTGATCGATCGTCACCTGCTGCTCTATACGCTCAGACAGCTTCCGGGGATTGCCGGGAATGAAATTGACCAGGCTGCGCTCAGCGCCACCAGGCAGATTGCGAAGCACATCGTGCGGCGTACCGGGAAGTATTTTAAGGACATGGGACTGTTCCGGTTCCGCAAGGATTATATGATGACGCGGGAGGAGTTTTTCCGGAAAGTGGACATGGAGACTCCGTACTGCTGTATGCTGTTTGAGACGGAACAGGGGCCGTTCGCGTTCTGCGTCAATAAATAATCGGAGAAATTTGCAGGAAACACTTTCCTAAAAATGTCATCTGTGGTAAACTATCTTTGTACGGTAAAGAAGGCGGCTGGTCTGGCGCCGGTTTACAGGGGGATGACATGGCAGATGTACGTGTAGGAGAAAGGATCCGGAGGCTGCGCGAACTGAGGAAGATCACGCGGGAGAGCCTTGCGGAGAGAATTAATGTTTCAACCAAGTTTCTGTATGAGATTGAGACGGGGAAGAAGGGATTTTCCGCGGATATTCTGGGCCGCATCGCGCGGGTCCTCTCCGTCAGCTGTGATTATATACTGTTTGGCGGGGAGATGGCAGGCCAGAGTCCGGAGAGGGCGCTTCGCGCTATTGAGACGCCGGATACAGGGAGGATCGGACCTGATTCGCTAAATCCGGCGCAGGTCAGCAAGATTCAGGATATCCTGCAGCTGTTGTACGAGATGTGCAGCATTGGCTGAAGCGGTGCGGGCGGATCCCGCAAAACTATTTATAATATTAAGAAGTATGTGATTGGAGAGACAGTCGCAGGCCCCGGCCGGACTGTCTTTTTTCTGTTTCATGACGGATGCGCATTGTGGCTGGAAATTTATACAATAGCCGCAATTTAAAGAATTTTTAATTTCTATTATAGATAAAAGGTGTTATAATCCAGTGTGTGTAATTGTGTAATACGGGGAGAAAATGAGTGCGATAAATGCAGTTTATAGAAATCAGCACAAACAACAGGGAGGAACGATGAAAAAAAAGAAAACGGCGGTAATTATATGCCTGCTTCTTCTGATTGCGGCAGCCGGAGGGGCGGGCTTCTATTACCGGGAGCAGCTGATGGATCTGATTCCATTTTTACGCGGAGGGAATTCGCAGGACAAGGTATATGTCCAGAAAGTTTCCAGGATCATGAACAGGAGTACCGGGACTTCTAACCGTTACAACGGAATTGTCGAGACACAGGAGACGTATGAGGTCAATGTGGACTCGTCCCGCACGATTGCGGAAATTCTCGTGAAAGTAGGGGATACGGTGGAGGAGGGCCAGGAACTGGTCGCTTACGACACCAGCGATATTGACCTTCAGATTAAGCAGGCGCAGCTTGAAAAGGAGGGAATTAACAACGAGATCGCTAATTATAATAAGCAGATTGAGGCGTTAAAAAAAGAGCGGGATGCGGTCACGGACGGCGGCGATACATTTTCCTACACGACGGAGATCCAGTCGCTGGAGAATTCCATTGAGCAGAGCCGGTTTGATCTCGACAGCAAGCAGCTGGAGATTGATAAATTGAGGGAGCAGCTCTCAAAATCGACTGTGGTCAGTAAGCAGAGCGGTGTGGTGAAAGAGATCAATGAGAATGGAACAAACAGCAACGGGGATTCCGCGGCGTTTATGACAATATTAAAGAAGGGGGATTACCGTGTAAAGGGCAGCATCGACGAACAGAGCGTCTGGATGGTGTCCGAGGGACAGCCTGTCGTGATCCGCTCGCGGGTGGAAAAGGATAAGATATGGCGCGGATCCATTACCAAGGTGGATACAGATAATACGCAGTCATCCGGGGATAATAATTACGGCGCTTCGGACACTTCGGAATCGGCGACAAAGTATCCGTTTTATATTGAGCTGGAATCGGTGGAAGGTCTGCTTTTGGGACAGCATGTGTACATAGAGACGGACGAGGGACAGGAGGAAGAAAAAGAAGGTCTGTGGCTGTTTGCGTCTTATGTTGTGCTGGAGGGATCAGAAAATCAGACGCCGGGGGAATCCGTGGACATGGGCGGGGACTGGGACACAGAGCTGTCCGGACCGGCAGACGGATTTTCCGGGGAGAGCGGTTTTGGTGACGCGGGAGAATCAGCGGAAACACAGCGCGGAGGCTGGGGGATGGGTTCCCTCGAGCTGTCCGGGAACGGAGGAGACGCAGATGACCCTGAGGCGGACCCGGAGCCGGCAGACGGAGATGAGGAGTCCATGGACCCAGGGGATTCCGTGGACCCGGGGGAGGCTGCGGACCCGGAGGAGGCTGCGGACCCGGAGGAGGCTGTAGAGTCCCTGTCGGGAATGGGCGACACGGAGGACCTTATGTCCTGGGGGGATGACACGGAAGCGGAGGACGATTTTTCCGGTCCGGCGGGCAGCTTCGGGGACGCCCCGTCTGGTGAGGCGTATGTGTGGGTGGCAAATGAGAAGAACCGCCTGGAAAAGCGCTATGTGGAGCTGGGAAGGTACGATGCGGCCCTGGATGAATACGAGATTCTTTCCGGTCTGACGGAGGATGATTATGTCGCGTGGCCGATGCCCGGGCTGTATGAGGGCATTACGACGGTGACGAGCGAGGATGAAGTGGACTATTCTTCCCCGCTGTATAACCCGGAGAGCACGGAGGACTTTTCAGATTTTGAGGGGGACTTTGAGGGGGATTTTGAGAGCATGGATCCGGCGTTTACGGATATGGAATACGGAACAGAGACATATGATCTGTATGACACAGGAATGGACGCCACAGAGTATGATTTCGATGATGACAGCGGGGAGGAGTATGAAGCCGTGGATCTCTATGATACGGAGGAAGACGAATGATATTAAACCTGCAGAATATATTCAAAGATTACCAGCAGGATAAGCTGGTGGTGCCGGTGCTCAAAGATATCTGTCTGACCGTGGATGAGGGGGAATATGTGGCGATAATGGGGCCGTCCGGTTCCGGCAAAACAACGCTGATGAATATTATCGGATGCCTGGACCGGCCGACGAGCGGGAGTTACGAGCTGGCCGGTGAGGATGTGCTGAAGTTAAAGGACAGAGAGCTCTCCGATATGCGCTTAAAAAGCATCGGTTTTGTGTTTCAGAGTTTTCATCTGATGCCGCGGGAATCGGCGGCGGAGAATGTCTCGCTTCCGCTCAGCTACGCGGGAGTCCGCAAAAGGGAGCGAAGGGAGCGGGCGGTGAGCGCGCTGGAGCGCGTGGGCCTCGGCGAGCGGGTGGATTTTAAGCCGACACAGCTCTCAGGCGGACAGAAGCAGCGCGTGGCCATCGCGCGCGCGATTGTGAATAATCCGAAGATCCTGCTGGCGGACGAGCCGACGGGGGCGCTGGATTCCAGGTCCGGGGAGCAGATTATGGAGCTGTTTGCCAGACTCAATGAGGAGGGCGTCACCGTGGTTATGATCACGCATGATCCGAAGATCGCAGAAAGGGCAAAGCGCACGGTGAGAATCATTGACGGGGTTATCTTTGAAGGCGACGGAGAGGAGGCAGCGTCATGAAAGTAAAAAAAGTGATTGCGGTGGCCGTGGTTATCGCGCTGACCGGAGGCGCGGCGGCAGGCGGAATTAACAGTTACAAATCTTATCAGGAGAAGAATCTGGTCATAGAGGTTCAGCCGGTGTCCAGCCTCAACTGGGGATACTACGGGGATACGCAGACCAGCTACGGGATGGTGACAAATGATTCCGCGCAGGAGATTTATCTGGAGGATGCCAATACGGTGGCGGAGGTGTTTGTCTCGGAGGGAGACACCGTCTCAGAGGGAGACCGGCTGCTGCAGTATGACATGAGCGAAGTTCAGATTGAGATTAAGAGGAAGCGGCTTGAGGTATCCACGACGCAGAATAATAAGGCGATCGCGGAGCACGCGCTGGAAACGCTGCGGAAGATAAAGCCGGTGGAGAGGCCGGACAATGATACGACATATATGTCTGAGCGGCGCAGGGAGCTGGAGAGAAAGATAAAAGAGCTGGAATCGTATCCGGAGAAGGATAAGAAAGACAGCCGGATCTATAATTATGTCACGGATGAGTCGGAGCCGTACAATGCAGATACCGCGGACGGTTCGGAAGAAAATCCGTACATATTTTACTGCAATAAAGACGCCTATGCGTACGGGAGTTTTTTTAATTCCATCCGGGCATCGTCCAACGGGGGAGACGGGATATACGTTAAGTTTATTATCTGTAAAAAAGACAGCAATGGAAAAATGGTGATGGGGGAGGAGACAGAACTGCCGCCGGATACCCAGGACACGGAAGAACCGGATGATACCGGGGCGGATACAGAATGTGACAATCCGGCGCCTCCGTTCACACCCGTTCCGATCCCGACGCCGCCGCCAGAGACCGAGGAGCCGCTGCCGCCGCTGCCGACGGAGAATCCGCTGCCGCCGTCGTCGGAGACACAGGCGCCGGAAAATCCGTTTCCTCCGGATAATCCACAGCCTCCGCTGCCGACGGAGAATCCGCTGCCGCCGTCAGAGACACAGGCGCCGGAAAATCCGCCCGCATCCACAGAGCAGTTACCGGACGTGACGCAGGGTACCGACGCGGCGCTGGGAGATAAACAGCAGGAGAGTGGTGGGGAGGAAGCGTTAAAGGAGAAGTCTGTGACTGTTTCCGACACGGTGCGTTATTCGGGGCCGGTAAAAAAGGTGCCGGTGCCGGATGACAGTGTGACGCCGAACACGATTGTTTTCAATGGAAATAATTTCCCCACCGCTTATGATGAAGAGCGCATGTGGTATATTTTTTCGGGGGAGGAAGTCTACGACACGCTCCAGGATCTTCTCGATGAGATCGAGGAGGAAGAGGACAGTCTGGATGAGCTGGACGGATATACAAAAGAAGATCTGGCGGAAGCGATCGCGGATAAGCAGGAGGAGATCCGGAAGCTGGATCTGGAACTGCGCAAGGAACGCCTTCAGCTGCAGTCCCTGGAGGACACCGCCTCGGACGGGATTGTGTACGCAAAGCTTGACGGGGTGGTGAAGTCCGTCGGCGATCCGGACGACGGGGAGAGCGACGGGGCGTTTCTGGTACTGACGGGCGAGGACGGCCTGTACGTGAAAGGGACAATCAGCGAACTTTTGCTCGATACCGTTAAGCCCGGGACCGTGGTGACAGCGAATTCATGGGAGAGCGGCAATACTTTCCAGGCGACCGTGACGGAGATCTCTGATTATCCGGTGAGCGGCAATTCGTGGGGCGAGGGTAATCCAAACGTCTCATATTACGAGTATACCGCATTTATCGAGGACAGTTCCGCCTTAAAGAACGGGGAGTATGTGGACCTCTCGATTGCGGCGAACCAGACGGAGACGGATACAAATGCGATATATATTGAAAAAGCCTATGTGCGGGAGGAGGACGGAAAGTCTTACTGCATGATTGCGGATGAAAATGACCGTTTAAAAAAGCAGTATGTGGTGACCGGAAAAACGATTTACGGGTCCGCCGTTGAGATTAAATCCGGCCTTTCGGAGTCTGACCGGATCGCATTTCCGTATGGAAAGAATGCGGTGGAGGGCGCGAATGTCATCGAAGAATCCAGGGCGAGTTTTTAGGGAGGAGCGGCATGTTTGAAAATATAAGATTATCTTTTCAGGGAATCTGGTCCCATAAAATGCGTTCTTTCCTGACCATGCTGGGAATTATTATCGGTATTGCGGCCATTATCGCAATTGTGTCAACGATCAAGGGTACAAATGAGCAGATTAAGCAGAATCTGATCGGTTCCGGTGAGAATACGGTGGAGATCTCCCTGTATCAGGGGGAATGGGAGTACGAGATGGAGTACAACGGCGTTCCGCAGGGAGTTCCCCTTGTGACGGAGAAGCTGCTCGATCAGATCCGGGATATTGAAAATGTGGAAAATGTGTCCGCCTGTCTGAGCAGACAGGATTATAACGGCGTATATTATCTCAACACCAGCCTGTCCGGAGGATATGTGCGGGGGATCGACGGCAATTACTTTGATACCTGCAATTATATTGTGCAGAAAGGGCGTGGGTTTGTGGACGCCGATTACACAAAATACAGGAAAGTCGCGATTCTCGACACCACGTCCGCAGATGCGCTTTTTCAGGGGGAAGACCCGGTCGGTCAGACGATTGAGATTCAGAAAGAACCGTTTACGGTGATTGGCATTGTGACAAAGGCAAAGGTATTTGAGCCGGTCATCAATTCCATTGAAGACTATAATATGTACGCGCAGAGTTCAGCGGGCAGTATTTTTGTGCCCGATTCGTGCTGGCCGGTGATTTACCAGTATGATGAGCCGCAGAATATCGTGATACGCACGAACAGCACGGACAGCATGACGAAAGCGGGAAGGGAATGTGCCGATCTTTTGAACAGTTTTCTCACGGTAAAGGATGAGACGATCCGGTATAAGGCAAAAGACCTGCTGGAAAAAGCCCAGGAGATTCAGGATCTGAGCAGTTCCACAAATATGATGCTTGTCTGGATTGCCGGGATCTCCCTGATCGTCGGAGGAATCGGCGTGATGAATATTATGCTTGTCTCTGTGACGGAGCGAACGCAGGAGATCGGGCTGAAAAAAGCGATCGGGGCGCGCAAATCGAGGATTCTGGGACAGTTTCTGACGGAAGCGGCGGTGCTCACAAGTATGGGCGGTCTGCTCGGCGTTGCGGTGGGGATTATTCTGGCCAAGATCATTTCCTATATCAGCACGACGCCTGTGGCGATCAGCGTGCCGGCTGCCGTCGGGGCCGTGGGGTTCTCCATGGTGATCGGGATTGTCTTCGGGGTATTTCCATCCTATAAGGCGGCGAATCTGAACCCGATTGATGCGCTGCGGCACGAGTGACGGACAGAAAAACAGCTGTGCGGCTGCATGGCGGGAAGAGAGGGCCATTGCAGCTGCATGGAGGAAGAGAGAGTGGTGCAGCTGCATGGCATGGAAGGAAGAGAGGGCCGTGGAGCTGCATGGCATGGAAGGAAGAGAGGGCCGTTGCAGCTGCATGGCATGGAAGGAAGAGAGGGCCGTGGAGCTGCATGGCATGGAAGGAAGAGAGGGCCGTTGCAGCTGCATGGCGGGAACGGACATGCAGTGTCAGAGGCGGATATCTCGGCACAGGCCGGGAAGAGCGGGCTGCGTGAGGACGGAGGCTGTACATGAAGAGAATTGTGATGTTTGAGGGTGGCGTTGAGACACTCGGGTGGTTTTCCCATCAGATGGCGGAGCGTTTCCGGGAGGCGGGATATCTGGTATTTTTTTACAATCTGAAGGATGAGGATACGAGCGCGAAAAAGCTGCGGAAGTTTATAAAAACCGGGGAGACGGCGCTGGTCACGTTCAATTTTCAGGGGCTGGAAAAAGAGGCGGGCGTCTACAGCGAACGGGAGGGCTATGTATGGGATGCATACAGGATTCCATGCTATAATATCGCGGCTGATCATCCGTATTTTTATCATGACAGACTGCGGGAGCTCCCGAAGGCTTATTACCATGTCAGTATCGACCGGTTTCACCAGAAGTATTTTCGTGAGTTTTATCCGGAATTTTCGGAAGTGGGATTCCTGCCGCTGGCGGGGACGGAGCTGGCCGACGCTGCGGACGGGCGGAAACTGCAGACCGCATCCCGTCCGATCGACGTGGTCTTTACGGGAAATTACACGGAACTGCCATTTTTTGAGCCTTATATCAACTGGATTAACGATGAGTATGCGGAGTTCTACCGCGGTATTATTCAGGAGCTGATTCAGAAGCCCGCAGAGACCGTGGAGGCGGTCGCTCTGCGGCACTGCGAGCGGGAGATGGGAAAGGTTGCGTGTGATCAGCTGCGCGGGGCGTTTTATAGAATGATTTTTATTGATCTGTATGTGCGCAATTACTGGCGCGGTCTGGCGGTCCGCCTGCTGGCGGATGCGGGAATCCGTGTGGATGTTGTCGGAAAAGGCTGGGAAGACCTGGACTGTGAACATCCTGAAAACCTTATTCTCCATCCGCAGACAGATTCCGTCACATGTCTGCGCCTGCTGCGGCAGTCAAAGATATCGCTGAATGTGATGCCCTGGTTTAAGGACGGCGCGCATGACCGTGTGTTCAATTCCATTTTAAACGGCGCGGTCTGTGTGTCGGACACGAGCGCATATCTTGGCGGAGAGCTGGCTGACGGAGAAGGGGTCTGCTACTTTGATCTTGGGAAAATACAGGAGCTGCCGGTGATTGTGCAGGAGCTATTGCAGGATGGCGGGAAAATGGAGAGCATTTCTGCAAAAGGGATGCCGAAGGTGCGGGCATATCACACCTGGGCGCAGCGGGCGGATACGCTTGCGGAGTGGATCGAAAGAGGACGGTGAAACTTTTTCTGTAAAAAAAGAAATAACTGGTCTTCTATGATGAAATAAAAATCATAGGAGGCCTTTTTTATGGCAGGAGAAAAGAAAAATGTACACAAAGTTGAAATGACAGAAGGAAAACGCAGCATCATCCAAATGCTCCTGCAGGAATACGATATCGAGTCCCCCCGGGACATTCAGGATGCTTTAAATGATGGAAGCAGAAATGGAGGACCATCCTGGCTACGGCAAATCCCGGCGTTCCGACAATGATGACTGCCGCAACGGCTGCAAAAAGAAAAAGGTCAGCAGCTATGGAAGCATGGAGATCACTGTGCCACAGGACAGGAAATCCGCCTTTGAGCCACAGGTAGTGAAAAAGCGGCAAAAGGACATTTCCGATATCGACCAGAAAATCATCTCTATGTACGCAAAGGGCATGACCACACGCCGGATATCGGAAACACTGGACGATATCTATGGTTCTGAAGCATCCGAAGGCTTCATCTCTGATGTGACTGACAGGATCATGCCGCAGACTGAAGACTGGCAGGATCGCCCTGTCCCAGAGGTTTATCCCGTGCTCTGCATAGATGCCATTCACTATTCTGTGCGTGACAACGGCGTGATTCACCTGCCGCTTACGTTATTCCGGGCATCAGCCGGGACGGATACAAAGAAGTCCTGACCATTGAGATCGGGGAAAATGAAAGTGCAAAATACCGGCTCTCTATTCTGGACAGTAAGCGATACATTAAAGAAATTAAATGCTTTGTCAGGGGAAACGTGTGCGGAACTGACTGCCACCACCAAAAGACGGAAACTGACCGGGCGTGACCATTCCATAATGGCAAGGTTAGCCAGAGCAAAGGGACAGGCAAAACAGCCGACAGTTGCCGGGGAAAAAAGCACAGAACCCAGACTAAGGGAGGGGGTATTATGAAACTGTCACGATACGGGCAGGAAACGATTGTCAATTACAATGCAGGAGAACAGACCGCCACTGTCTGCACAGGGGATAAGGCAGTTATGAGGAAACATCAATTATCGCAAGCCGGGGGCAATCAGTACAGAGCAGAGGGAAAGGGCAGGGCAGATGATGATTGAACGGAATAGGGATAAAGAAGATTGTACATAGCTTAGTGGAATTACGAGCGTGTTTGTGGTAGAATAATAGTATTAAACAATTAACATTTGAGGAGGGTATTCTATGGATAATGAAGAAATTATAGAAACTAACAAAACTTATTGGAATGAGCATGCAGACTTATGGTTTGGCACAACAGCTTTGCCCGTATATGGGGTTCGCTTTCCGACGGAAGATGATTTGCATTTATTTGGTAATGTTGCCAATAAGAAAATGTTAGAAATATGCTGTGGCAGCGGACATTCTTTAAAGTACAATGCTGACAGAGGCGCAGGTGAACTATGGGGCGTTGATTTATCACAGAATCAGTTGGATAATGCTGCTAAATTATTAAAAGAAAATGGTTATTCAGCGAATCTGATATGTGCAAAAATGGAAGATGAATTGAATGTACCTAAAGAATACTTTGATTATGTTTACTCTATATATGGAATTGGCTGGACAACAGACCTGCAAGGTACATTTAATAAAATAGCCGGTTATCTGAAGACAGATGGTATTTTTATTTTTAGCTGGCATCACACTTTAAATTATTGTATAGCATGGTCATGCGATGAGAGAAAAGATGTCCTGGTTGATAATAAATTTGTTTTAACTAAAAGTTATTATGATGAAACATATTTCAAAATGCCTGTGCATGATAGTGAGATTGTTTTATGTAATAGAAAAATGTCCACATATATTAACGCACTGGCAAAAGCAGGCTTTATGGTTGAACAATTTATAGAAGAAACAGATAGTGATTCACTTAAAGCAGCTGGAGATATTGATACTAAAACCCAAAAAGCGAAAGTGATGCCGCTTTCATTTTGTATAAAGGCACGAAAAATATAAATTCTCATTTGGTGAAATCAAAGCACTAAACCTTTATGGAATTTTTATATGTTTTTCACTTTACCTATAATCTTCAAAACCTTGAAATCGTTTAACAAAACAACATATGCAGGAAACCTTACCGTGGCGGAAAGACCGATCAGGACCATGCGTTCCAGGAAAAGACAGTATATCCCGTATGCAGAACGTGAAGTCATCTATGGCACACATGAG
>CAMSQM010000060.1 GCA_947062675.1 uncultured Roseburia sp. | reverse complement strand
AAACATTTTGATCTGCTGGTCGATTACGAAGATGCTATCCGTTTTATCATGGATTATGTAGATGAAAATGACTACATTATCAGTTGCGCTTATGATGCCATAGGGCGGGATGAAATGAAACGCTTTTTCTACTCGGATTTTATAGCAATAACATCCTCGTTGATCAATCATGCAGATGAAAAAGCCCGAAAACATCTTGAACCGGAATTCAAGGATTTCCTTGCACATTTTTATACAGAGGCACTTGCCGGAACCTTAGTTGACTGGGCCAGAGAAAAACACATCAGGGATAAAGAAAAAACCATTCTTTACCTTAAAATAATTATTCAGACAAGTTTGAACTACTTTAACCTTTAACCAAACTATCTTAATTACATATTTAACTCCAGTCTATCTATCGTATAGAACGCGGGTGGACGGATAACCGTCCTGCAAAGGAAGCAAGGCTCTCCCATAAGGTGGAAAAAAGCTTTTCTTCTGTGAGGTATTCATGGGATATTTCTATTAATATTCTTTTTTCCTGAAAATGCTAACGGTCAGCGGAAAGGACGCAATAAACAGCAATACAGAACAGCCGGTTAAAATAAACGGCCCGGACGGCATATTAAAAAGCATTGCGGCAATACCAATTGCACAGAGCAAAGATATGATAAGAAACACAATGGTTTTATCTTCCCCCGCTAAATAAATCACAGGAATAAATATTGCGCTCATTGTAAGACTTATGCTAATCCCTATTACAACCACACCTGATACACCCTCAAACTGTTCAAAAGGAACTCCATGTAATAGACAGGATAGAGCTATTACAATGCCAACGAAAAACACCCCTGCCGTAATCCATAATAATTGGTTCAGATATAAACTTCTTACAATATCAATCCGCTTTACAGGCAAAATTAGTTTATATTTTCCCCATTTTGAGGAAAATTCACTCTCAATAACGGTAGCTGCATTTACTGCTAATCCGGCAATTCCAATAATTATGAAATACATCTGCCATGTCTGATCCGGGATAATGATAACGGCAATCCCCATTGCAAGCATAAAAAGCAAAAAAAATTTTACATTTGTCCATACAGCCAGAAAATTGTTTTTGAAAAGTCCTTTCATACATGCTCTCCCCTTACTAAAAGCAAAAAAATTTCATCAACAGAAGCGCGGTCTGTCACGATGTCTTTATATTTTCTCTGCATTGTCTTATAATCCGAAACCAGAACATCAATCTGAAAATCACGTTTCCGGTAAGTAATAATATCTGCCGGGTCTAATGCAGGGAACTGATTTTCCCTGCAGCGCATAACCGCATAATTGTAAACCAGATCATTCTTCGATACGGTCATAATCAGTTTTCCGTTGTGAATGAATGTAATATAATCTGCTACTTTTTCTAAATCCCCTGTAATATGGGAAGAAAGTAAAACAGAGTGATCTTCTTCCTGTACAAAATCAAGAAAGGTATCTAACATCCCGTCGCGAACAACAGGGTCAAGTCCGCCAGTGGCTTCGTCCAGAATCAGCAGCTGTGGATGGTGTGATAAAGCAACCGCAATCGCTAATTTCATCGTCATCCCTCTGGAATATTGCTTAATTTTCTGATTTGCAGGTAATTTGTATTCTTTTAAAAATTTCTGAAACAAAATATTGTCCCATTGCTTATAAAACCCTGCCATAACTTTTGCTAATTGCGCTGCTGTCCAATAGACCGGAAAATTATCTCCGTCATAGACAACACCTATTTTTTCCCGCATATCCGTATCTGCATCTGTCATTTCTTTTCCAAACAGCTTTACCGTTCCGCTGTCTTTTGTGATTGTGTTTAGAATACAACCAATCGTTGTCGTTTTTCCGGCTCCGTTTTCCCCGACAAAACCCAGAATAGAGCCATACGGCAGAGAAAAAGTCACATTTTCCAGCGCAAAATCTGACCCGGGAAATCTTTTTGAAACCTGTTGTAATTCTAAAATATTTTCCATGCTATTCATCCTCCAGATAGAATAAAGCAAGCAGTTCTGTTAATTTTTCAAGAGAAATATTACTCATCCGTCCAATTTCTGCGGCTGCCTGTAAGTGTTCTTCCGCAATACGCTGTTGTTCCTCCTGATAAAATTCTTTGTTTTGTGCCGATACAAAACTCCCCCTGCCCACTGTCGTTTCAATAAAACCGTCCCTTTGCAAATCCTCATATGCTTTTTGGACGGTAATCACACTGACATGGATAGATTTTGCCAGCGAACGCATCGAGGGAATGGTGTCTCCGGCCTGCAATTCTCCACTCATTATCATTGCTTTTATCTGCGATGTGATCTGCTCATAGATCGGCTTGTTTGAATTATTGCTGATAATGATGTCCATAACTCACCGCCTTTGTTGTCAGATTGTACTTAATGTACAAGTACATTATAGTACCTATGCGCCCATAGTCAACCCCAAAATAAAATTGCCAGATACAGTTATCAAAAATAGCTGTATCTGGCACTCAGAACAGGGGCTGCCGTCTGCCAGTCATCATCGGTCCTGTTACAGAACCTCCTGCCGGATGGCTTCCGAAAAACGTCAGGGGACAGGTACGGACATCAGACATTTTTCTTTAGTAACCGTACCTCTTCTTATATTTCAGGAACATAAAAACGGACAATGCAAGCGCCATCAGTTCCGCCGCAGGCGTTGCGAGCCAGATTCCATTCACTCCTAAAATAAGCGGAAGCACAATCATCGTGATCAGCATAAATACAAACGATCTGGAAAATGCAAGAACTGCCGAAACCATCCCGTTGGATAATGCAGTAAACATCCCGCTGGCAAAAATATTAAATCCGATAAAGAACAGTGCTGCCGTGCATATCCTGTTTCCCGTCACTGCCAGATCATGCACCGGATTATCCGGCCGGGCAAATACGGATACCAGCGGTCCTGTCAGCATAAAAGAAGCCGCAACCGTCACCACGGAGATCACTGTGATCACCTTCATGCTCAGCGCAACCAGTTTTTTTAATTTTTCATGGTTCTGCTCCCCATAATAATAACTGAGCATCGGAGCCACGCCATAAGAATATCCTGTATAGAGAGAGCTTGCAAACATCAGCACATACATGATAATGGTGACCGCAGCAACCCCATCCTCACCCACATAATGCAGCATCGTCCAGTTAAACATCATTGTAATGATCCCGGTAACGAGCGCAGTCGCCATCTCCGAGCATCCGTTTGCGGACGCGCCCGCCAGAACCCTGAACCGGAATACGGGTTTTTGAAATGAAGCAGGCTCTTTTCCCGGCTGAAAACAAACAGGCCCGCCACTGCTGTCACAGAATATCCAAGTCCCGTCGCGACCGCCGCGCCGCTGATCCCCATGTCGAATACGGCAATAAACACATAGTCAAGCACCATATTCAGGACACCGCCTGTCACGGAACAGACCAGGGAAAGACCGGCCTTTTCACTCGCAATCATATAAAGCGTGAAATTATTCATAAGAAGGATCGGCACGGTAAATATCAGATACCGGCTTAAATATTCCACACAATACCCTTCCACATCCGCGGAAAGGTTCATGCCTGCAAAAATATGATCCATTGCCAGATACCCGACTGTGCACATGACAATCCCCGCAATGACATTCGCCAGAATCAGGAATGTAAAATCCTCCTTTGCCTCATCCGTTTTCTGCTCACCCATCTTTTTCATGATGACCGCGCTGCCGCCGGTGGCAAGCATGGTGGAGATTGCCGTGACGAGCTGGATAATGGGCGCCGTCAGATTGATTGCCGAGAGAGAGTCTGTCCCGATCAGGTTCGACACAAACAGTCCGTCAACCATCGTGTAAAAAGACATAAATACCGTCATTGCAATCGTTGGCACGGCAAATTTCAGGATATTTTTCAGTGTGACAGGCTTTTCATATACATTTGGGCTTTCCATAAATTTTTCCTCCGTTTTCCTTGTATTCGATTCCTGTATTTGATATCATAGACCATACAGTAACTGTACGGTCAATACAATTTTTAAATTAGTTTATGAGGCAACCATGAATAAGAAAGACAAGCTTCTCACAATCGGCCAGTTTGCAGCCATGCACGGCATCAATAAAAAGACTCTGATGTGGTATGATGAGACCGGGCTGTTCAAACCGGCTGTCATCAACCCTGAAAACGGATACCGTTACTATAATTACCACCAGAGCCCTGTCCTCGAAACCATCCTGCTGCTGCGGGAACTGGATGTATCCGTCAGTGAAATACAGGACTTCATAAAAAACCGGTCCGCCGCCAGTTTAAAACGCCTTCTGGAAGAAAAGATCGTGGCACTTGACAGGCAGATTACCCACCTGCAGGCAGTCCGGACAACTTTATGTACGCATCAGCAGAATATGGACACCCTGCTGACTATGGACTTATCGGAAATCAGTATCGTTGAAAAAGAGGAACACTGCCTGGTCACCGTGGATGTAAACCAGGATACCTCCTTTGAGCAGGAAGTGGAACTGATTACCGCTGAGACCGAAAAATATCAGCTTGGACGCCTCCATAAAGCTTCCTATGGCTCCATGATCTCCGTTGAAAGCCTGCTGAACGGCAGCTTTGAAAATTATTCCAGACTTTTCATTGAAATCCCTTTCCTTCCCTATCAGGCCGGCCTGCACATCATGCCCAGCGGAAAATACCTGCGGGCTTTCCATAAAGGGGAATGGAGCGGAATCCCAGCGCGGTATCAGCAAATTCTTAAGTATGCAAAAGAACATAAACTGAATCTCCATGGATTTTCCTATGAAACGGGCATTAACGAAAATGTCATTGACCGGATTGAGGATTATATTGTGCAGATCGAAATCCCCGTTACCGGGTAAGCAGGACTATTATGTGATTCACCTGTTACAAACAAAAAAATCCCCGGACACAATGTCCGGGGAAACAAAAGCGCGATTACCGCGCCGGCACCCTTAAAAGATTCTTCTCACCGCCAGCACCGGACGATACGTCACAGGGGACGTATATGTAATTCCTGTCCGTTCATTGCTTGCGTGAAGCAGCGTATTATTTCCCGCATATATCCCTACATGTCCGCTGTAGCAGACAATATCGCCGGGACGGATATCGGAGAGGCTTACCTCATATCCCGCGCCGCGCTGCGCCGCGGAATTGCGCGGCAGACTGACGCCGAACGCCGCATAAACACTCATGACAAACCCGGAACAGTCCGCACCGTTTGTCAGGCTGGTCCCGCCGTACACATACGGATTTCCGACAAACTGTTTCGCATAATCCACCACTGCCTGTCCGTTGGAGGAACCTGCATGGGACGTCCCGCCGCCGGAACTGCCGGCACTTCCTCCCGCGCTTCCCGCATTTGCCGTGCCGGAGGCACTGCTTCTTCCGCCTGACCGTGAGGCAGACCGTTTCGCCCGCTCCTGCGCCTCTCTTGCCCGCCTCGACGCTTCTGCCGCAGCAGCCGCCGCACGGCGCTCAGCCTCTTCCCTTGCGAGACGCGCCCGCTCCTCCTCTTTCGATTCCGCGTGAATATATTCGGTGGAAAGCTTCACATAATCCGTAGAGATATATCCGTCCCCCTCCACCGTGGATACCTTCACCCAGCCGTCATGGGACTCATCCAGCACCACGAGGTCATCCCCCTCCGGCAGCATGGTAAGGATTTTTGCATCCGTGGTCGGCTCTTTTCTGACAAAAAGAGTCGTTGTTGTGACGGTCGCGTACCGCGTGCTGACCTCTTTCGCCAACTGCTCATTGCCGACCTCCACGTACTCCGCCTTGACATACCCCTCCACGCTTCCGGAGTGAACGCGGTACCATCCGTCCTCCGTCACTTCCTTTACCGTGGCCGCGGAGTTGTTATAAAGCTTTCCCAGCACTTCGCTCTCTGTGTTCGGTTCGGATCTGACATTTACATAATTCCTGACCTGCGCAATCGCGATATCCGCATATTCTGAAACCGTCTCCGCCACTCCGTTTTCCGTTTCCGCCTCTTCCCCGGACTTTTTCTCCGGTTTTTCATCCGGATTCCCCGGAGTGCGGCCGTCAGAGTCTGTCCCGGCCGCCCCGCCGGATTTTCCTTCTGATACTTCTTCCTTTGAATCATTTTCGCCGTTCTGTCCGCCGGAACTCTCCTCCACTGACGGAATACCCTGGATTTTCTGCTGTGCTGCCTGCACTGTCGCCACTCCTGAACTCCCAAAGAGAATACAGCCTGCAAGTATCATGTGTAAAATCGCCATTCTTTTTCTCATCTGATCCACCCTCCGGTTTATGAAATGTCTGTTAAATAATTGTTACAAATTTGTTTCATTTGTGTTATGTGGGTATTCTATCAGAGAAAAACAGCAAATTCTACAAGCAGATATTTCCATCGGCCCCGTGTATGCTCTCCCCGGACGCAGTGCGGTCCGCGCGAAGCGTCTGCGGCACAGGACGCCGGCTGCCGTGCTGCAAAAAAACAGGCTGCACGCCCGCGGAGTCTGTTTCTATGGTCCCCACGGCGTACAGCCTGTTTTTAAAATGTAAATTTGTCTGCAAAATATGCTTCCAGTTCTTCTATCTTTACGCGCTCCTGCTCCATACTGTCGCGCTCGCGCACTGTCACCGCGCCGTCCGTCTCCGACTCAAAATCATAGGTGACGCAGAACGGCGTGCCAATCTCATCCTGCCTGCGGTAACGCTTTCCGATGTTGCCCCGGTCGTCATATTCACAGTTATAGACCTTTGAGAGCTGCGTGAACACTTTTTCCGCTCCCGCGCCAAGCTTTTTCGAGAGCGGCAGAACACCGATCTTCACCGGAGCCAGCGCCGGGTGAAAGCGGAGCACTGTGCGCATATCCGGCTTTTCCTCCGTGCCCAGATTTTCCTCGTCATAGGCCGCGCACAGAAATGCCAGCACCACGCGGTCCGCACCCAGGGACGGCTCAATGACATACGGCAGATAGCGCTCACCCTTTTCATCGTCAAAGTATGTAAGATCCTGCCCGGAAGTCTCCTGATGACGTCCCAGATCGTAGTCAGTGCGGTCGGCAATCCCCCAGAGTTCCCCCCAGCCGAACGGGAACAGGAACTCGATATCCGTCGTGCCCTTGCTGTAGAAAGACAGCTCCGCCGCGTCATGATCGCGGAGACGCATCTCTTCCTCCTTCATGCCAAGGCTTAACAGCCAGTCGCGGCAGAATCCTCTCCAGTACTGAAACCATTCAAGGTCGGTTCCCGGCTCGCAGAAGAATTCCAGCTCCATCTGCTCAAATTCCCTCGTGCGGAATGTAAAATTGCCCGGGGAAATCTCGTTGCGGAAGGACTTTCCGATCTGCCCGATACCAAACGGGATCTTTTTTCTTGAGGTGCGCTGCACATTTTTAAAATTGACAAAAATACCCTGCGCGGTCTCCGGACGCAGATAGATCGTATTCTTCGCGTCCTCGGTGACTCCCTGGAACGTCTTAAACATCAGGTTAAACTGCCGGATACCGGTAAAGTTGTGCTTTCCACAGGTCGGGCAGGGTACGTTATGCTCTGCAATAAATGCTTCCATCTCCTCCTGTGTGAATGCGTCCACGGATCCGCCTGTCTCTATCCCGTTTTCTTCTGCAAAGTCCTCGATCAGCTTATCCGCGCGGAAACGCTCATGGCATTCCTTACAGTCCATCAGCGGGTCGGAAAACCCGCCGAGATGACCGGAGGCCACCCAGGTCTGCGGGTTCATCAGAATCGCACAGTCCACCCCGACATTGTAAGGATTTTCCTGGATAAACTTCTGCCACCACGCCTTTTTCACATTATTCTTCAGTTCCACGCCGAGATTACCATAATCCCAGGTATTTGCGAGACCACCGTAGATTTCGGAGCCCGGATACACAAATCCCCTCGATTTTGCAAGCGCTATGATTTTGTCCATTGATTTTTCCATATAAAAACTCCTCGTCTCTATTTATAGATAATAAATGTATACACCTCTGTCTCAAATGAGCCGTCGTCCTCCGCAGCCGCCCCGCTCCCCGAAGTCATATCCTGCTGCTTCGCTCCGTATTCCGTGGACATTCCATATCCGGATATTCCATCCCCGTACTCAGTGGCCCCGACTGATCCCTCTGCCGGATATTCCGTCCCGCCGACGGACTCTGTCCCGGAACCGTACAGGCTGTTATCTGCATCGCCGGCCGCATTCCCCGTGCCGTTGTCCAGATAATATCCCTCCCGGATGGATACCGTATCCGTCCCTGTCAGCTTCACATTCTCACAGGAAACATAGCGGATCTCTCCCTCGATCTTCACATCCGTATTGGCGCGGATAATCACCACTTTTAAATCTTCTTCCCCGTAAATCTCCTGCTTTGTGGCGGCTCCGGTGACCTTTCCGGCTTCCACTTTCGCAAAGTCGCCGTCATAGGCATAGCCGTCCGCCAGGGACGTCACCACACGCTCCTGATACAGCTCAATACCGTTAAATCCCGCATAATCCGCCGCTGTTTTGTACGTCATCTGCATTCTGGCAGTCCCGTCCTCGACCGTGATTTTGTCAAGCGTGACCGTTCCCTTACCGTGCTCCGCCGTGTAGGCGTCCACGGCCTCCTTCACAAACTCTTCCAGTTCCGTCTCGTCATAATATGCGTGCCCCAGTTCCTCCACATCGAGGGAAACGACAGTGCCCTTTTTGTCCACGTACACCACACTCGTCTCTGATTCAAGCGTGGTCCCGCAGCCTCCGGCCATTCCCACCGCCAGCAAAAGTATGACAGCTGCACACCATAATCGTTTCATAATTTCACTCTCCATTCTTTTTCCAAAACCTGTCTTATTATACTATTTTCAAAGTACGATTTCAACCTGTAAAATCGCCCGTATCGGAGAGTATTTTTAAAGACTGAAACGAATGCCCGAGATAAACGGCCAGATATTCTTTCAGAATCTGCATCAGCACGGAAAGCACGGAATCACTGACCGCAAACGTATAAAGCTTTTCAACCGGCATGGAGAGGATATACTGCATCGTGTAGAGAGCCGATTCCTCCAGTCTGTAAGTTCCGGCGGCCGGGCTTTCCTTCCCGCATGCGGCGCACAGCACCCCCGCGTGTCTGACGGAAAACAAAGCAGGATTTTCCCTGCTTCCACACCGCGCGCAGGCGAAAACTCCCGGCCCTGTTCCGTTGACCGCCATGCTTCTGAGCTCAAAAATCACGCGCACCAGGCGGTTGTCAAAAGAAGGGCTGCCCAGCGCTTTCAGAGACTGGTAGAGCAGCTTTAACATCTCCCGCTCGTCGTTGTTTTCCTGACAGCAGTAATCCGCAAATTCAAGGAAATAAAATCCGTAGTATGTAGCCTCATAATCCGCCGTGAGCTCCCGGAAATAGTTCTGAATGGACGCCTTCGCCACTGTATAGGAACTCCTGCCCTCGAACAGCTCAAATTCGCCGAAGGAAAAAGGACTGGCCGCCGCCAGGAGCTGGCTGTTCTGCCTCCTGGCCCCCCTTGCAAATGCCGTGATCTTTCCTCTCTCCGTGGTCAGAAGCGTGATCCTCCTGTCATAATCCCCGGCCGGCATCCATTTTAAGACCATCCCCGTCACCGTAACATTCTGTCCCATCCGGTCTCTCTTTCCGCCCTCCGCCGTCCGCCGCGGAGCGCACATTCTCTGTCTCTGTCCTCTTAAAGTTCAGATAATCGGTCACTTTTCCTGTTACTTCAAATTCCCTCCAGGCTTCATCCATCAGCACACCCTCCTCTTCTGTTCTTTAGGTTTACCGCATGGCTGTGCTTCTATACTGGAAAAAAACTGGAAGGGCGTTCCACAGCTTAAAGGCTGTTTTTGTTGTAACCGAAATTCCGCATCTGGGTGTCGCTGTCCCTCCAGTCTTTTCTCACCTTCACCCAGAGCCTCAGATTCACCTTCACGTCCAGAAGGCGCTCAATCTCGAAGCGGGCGTTCGTCCCGATTTTTTTGAGCATCGCGCCGCCTTTTCCGATTATAATCCCCTTGTGGGAGTCCCTCTCGCAGACAATTGTCGCGTCTATGTCCATCAGGTCCCGGCCCCGGCGCTCCTTCATCTGGTCGATGCAGACCGCGATACCGTGCGGCACCTCATCATCCAGGGCATGCAGCGCCTTTTCCCGGATCAGCTCCGCCACAATAGCGCGCTCCGGCTGATCCGTCACGACATCCTCGTCATAAAACATCGGTCCGTACGGCAGATAGCGGAAGATTACATCCGGCACGATGTCCATATTATGGCCGCGCAGAGCCGAGACCGGAATAATTTCCGCAAAATCAAAGACCTTCCGGTAGGTATCTATATATTCCGGCACTTTTTCCCTCGCAACGGTATCCACCTTGTTGATCATCAGGATCACCGGTGTCTTCGCCCGTTTCAGCTGTTCTATAATGTGGCGTTCACCCGCACCGATAAAATTGGACGGCTCCACCAGCCACAGTATCACATCCACCTCTTTTAAAGTATGCTCCGCAATGCTTACCATGTATTCCCCGAGCTTATTTTTCGCCCGGTGAATTCCCGGGGTGTCCAGAAATACAATCTGGCCCCGGTCCGGATCCGTGTATACGGTCTGAATCCGGTTTCTCGTCGTCTGCGGTTTGTTGGATGTGATCGCAATCTTCTGGCCGATCAGCTGATTCATCAGAGTCGATTTTCCCACATTCGGCCTGCCAATGATAGTCACAAATCCCGACTTCAGGCAGTCCGTCCGCTCCATACTTTCTTCCATAAAAATCCTCCCTTTTTACTTCACCGGCGCATCCTGGCAGAGATTCTCCAGTTTCATGAACAGTTCTTCCTCCGCCCGCAGCGCACTCTCATTTCCGATTACACACAGACACCCGTCTGAAAGTACCGAGCGGATGAGATCCGCAAGCCCGCGGATATCCTCCCTGGTGGCCCCGGTGATCTGGTCGCGCTCTTTCTGGATATCCTCCGACGTAATTCCCTGCAGGTACGCCGTCATGGAGCGCGCTCCCTTCGCACTCGGATTCAGCGGCGTATCCAGGTCGCTGATCGTTCCGATAATATACTTTGTCATATCCCGCTCATCCGCCTCAAACTGTGCCAGATATTCAGGAATCCCCTCAAAGACCCGGTTCGTCGCGCCGAGGTTCGGGTCGCGGTAGGACACAAAAAAAGTATCCCCGTTGCGCATATAACTGTTCATACAGCCGTAGGCTCCCCCCATCACACGCACATTCAGCCACAGATAATCATACCCCATGATCACCTTCAGAATCTTAAGCGCCCCGTGGTACGCATAGCCGTGCGCCGCAAAATTTCCGGCACGCGCGACATACTGCACCTGGGATGCATCCAGAAATCCCTCGTTCTTCTTCTGCAGCTCAAACTCCGGCATCACGCGCTCCGGGTTCCCTCCCTCCGGCACGGGAAGCTCCCGCCTGAGGGCAAGGACTTCATCCCTGACAGCCGCATAGTCCTTCTCCTCACAGGTAATGCTCACCAGCAGACGGTCCGCGGTAAAGATCCGCCTCATCATCCCTGCGAGTTTTGACGCAAGCTCCGCTTTTTTCTCCTCAAAATGCGCCTCATATTCTTCCAGCATCCGGAAACAGCCGATTCCGCTGACCGCATCCTGATAATACGCCGCGCGCGAAAGATAGGACAGCGCTCTCGTGGACGCCACAGAGTGCCCGGAGGAGCTTAATGCGGTCTCCAGCCTTGATTTCTGCTGCGCCACAATCTCATACAGCCTTTTTTCATCGGATACATCCGAAGTCAGCAGAATCCCGCGGATCAGCCGCATCGCCTCCGGCAGACGGTCCGAGAGCACTTTTGTCCGCACCTCATAGACAAATTTAAGCGAGTCTCCGGCCCCGTCTTCCTTTCCATAACAAGGATAAATTCCGACGCTGCTTCCGATGCCTCCTGTATGAATATTAATCTCATTGGCAAGGTCGGCATACCGGTAATCAGCCGTGTCCACATAGCCGAGCACCGATTTTAACAGCCCCAGATACGGCAGCTCCTCCGGGAGAATATCACGGATGTCAAACAGGAGGGTCAGATAATCAATACCACCCGAAAACATTCCGTGATGGACGAACGTGGTCCCGTCCTCATCCCTCACATGGTTGCAGAGCGGCGCCGCCTCCGTCCGGATATCCTCCCGCTTTAACACGGGAATTTTTTCCAGATCCTCCTTCGGGGACGGCTCCTCCTGGTAAGCCTTAAGGCGTTTCGTGTCCGCGACCAGCTGTGCGGTCTCATCTTCCGAGAGACTCTCCCTGTATAAGGCAAGCTTTTTCTCCAGCGCCGCCTCCCGTTCCGCAGAAAGCCCGCGCTGCGGCTCAACCGTTATGACGGAAGCATGCGGATTATCCAGCAGGTATTCTTCAATCAGTTTTTCGAAATAATCTCCCTGCACCGCCTCCCGCAGAAAACGGTAGGTTTCGATCGCTTCCAGATGCATAAACGGCTGCATGTCGTCGTGAAGCCAGCTGTCCAGACACTGGATACCGTATAAAAGCCCCTTCGGAAACTGCCCGTAGTCAGCCTCCCGGAAACGGAATTCCGAGCTGTTGATCCCCGCCAGCAATGCCTTTTTATTGATACCATTTTTCACCTGCTGCGCCAGAACCTCCCGGATGACGGAGAGAAAACGGTCCTTCTCCGAGATCTCCGTGTTGCGCGCGATAATGGAAAAAAACGGCTGCCGCACGCTGCTGTCATATCCGCCCACAATATCCTTGCCGATTCCCGCATCGAGCAGCGCCTGCTTCAGCGGCGCCCCAGGAGCGTTGAGCAGCGCGTAATCCAGAACATCGAACGCCTGATAGAGTGTCTTATCGAGCACACTCCCGGTCACCATGTTCCAGGAGAGGTAAGCGCGCGCCTCCGTGCTCTCCCCCGAGGCAACCGGATATTTCCGGTGAAGCTCCACCGGCGCGTCAAACGCCTTCTGAATCCGGATCTCCGAATCCACCGCCACCCTGTCATAGCCGCTTAAATACTCCTCATCCATCCACTGCAGTTTTTCGGCGATATCCATATCCCCGTAGAGATAAATATAAGAATTGGTGGGATGATAATATTTCCGGTGAAAATCCAGATATTCCTCATAGTCAAGCTCCGGAATATGCTCAGGATCCCCGCCCGACTCATTGCGGTAGCACGTGTCCGGAAACAGGGAACCCAGAATCTCCCGCTGAAGCACATCGTCCGGGGATGAAAACGCCCCTTTCATCTCATTGTACACCACACCGTTGATCGTAACCGGGGCGTCCCCGCTCTCCATCTCATAGTGCCACCCCTCCTGCCGGAAGATTTCTTCATATTTATATATATTCGGATGAAATACCGCGTCCATATACACGCTCATCAGATTCTGGAAATCCTTCCGGTTGCAGCTCGCCACCGGATAAATCGTCTTGTCCGGATAAGTGATGGCATTCAGAAAGGTGTTTAACGACCCCTTCACCAGCTCCACAAACGGATCTTTGACCGGATATTTTTCGGAGCCGCAGAGCACCGTGTGCTCGATAATATGCGGCACGCCGGTGGAGTTCTCCGGCGGAGTCCTGAAACCGATATAAAACACCTTATTCTCGTCATCATTGGAAATCGCAGTGATCCGCGCTCCGCTTTTTCTGTGCCGGAGCACATATCCCACGGAATTAATATCGGGAAGTCCGCGCTCCATCAGAACCTCATATGCTGTTAATTCTGAAAGCTTCATAATTGAATTTTCCTTTCTCGCTCTTGTTCAATGTCTTTCATTATAACAGCTTTTCCCAATATGAAAAGGAGTAAACGTATTTTTTCCTGTTGTATGATACTGCCGGCTGAAGCTTTCACAACACTTGCAATCAAAGCACCTCTCCTGTATAATAAAAAACAATGAATATTGCGTCATGGAGGCAGCTATGGAAAACGGGCACATCAGACAGATTTTATCAGACATCGAAAACGGAATCATATCCGCCGGCGAGGGTTATAACCGGCTGAAGCTGGCCCCGTTTGAGGATCTCGGCTACGCGAAGGTGGATCATCACCGTCCGGTGCGCCAGGGGGCCCCGGAAGTCATCTACGGCGCCTCCAAGACCAGTGAACAGATCGAGGGCATCCTTAACAGCCTTCTCTCCCACTGTCCGGAAAATATCCTGATCACGCGCCTTTCCGAAGAATCCGCACAATACCTCTCCACGCGTTTTGAACTGTTCTACGACGCTTCCTCCCGGATCGGTATTGTCAACCGCAGAGCACATCTTTCCGCCGACGGCACGATCGTTGTCGCCACCGGCGGGACAAGCGATATCCCGGTGGCGGAGGAAGCGGCCCTGACCGCAGAGACGCTCGGCAACCGCGTTGTCCGGCTCTATGATGTGGGCGTCGCAGGACTTCACCGTCTGCTCGCCAGTATGGAGGTGCTCGCCACCGCCCGCGTCATCGTGGCCGTGGCGGGAATGGAAGGAGCCCTGGCGAGCGTGATCGGCGGGCTGACGGACTGCCCCGTCATCGGGGTTCCCACAAGTGTGGGATACGGCGCAGGTTTTCAGGGACTATCCGCCCTGCTTTCCATGCTCAATTCCTGTGCCAGCGGCGTCTCCGTCGTAAATATCGACAACGGCTTCGGTGCAGGCTACCTTGCCAGCATGATCAACCATATCGGAGGGACAAAATCAAAATGAAAACACTTTTTCTTGAATGCAATATGGGTGCTGCGGGGGACATGCTTATGGGCGCCCTTTACGAAATCTGCGACCAGAAGGAACTGTTTCTTACCACAATGAACGACGTGTTCGCGCCTTTTCAGGTCTCCGTGGAGGCGGAAGCAGCCGAAAAATGCGGAATCGGCGGGACCCGCATGCGCGTGCGCGTTCACGGTGAAGAAGAGGCCGCTCCGCCGCAGGCGGCCCACACCGTGCGTTCCTTAACGCTGCACGACAGCATCAAAAACGCCTCCCCGAAAAGCAGGATACAGACGGACGACGCACGGGCAGGCCTTCCGGACGAACCGGACGGACACATGCCGCAGGAACTTCCGGACGGATACACATCCGGTGAATATGGCGGAACCCCGGACGGATACGGGACAGGCGCGCCGGGTATGCAAAACGGTCGCCAGACACAGGCCATGCCGGACATGGACGAATATGACGGGCGCACAGACGGAGGACACGCGCACTCACACGACGGATCCATACATACACATGACGGGCCGGACAGCACACATACACACGGCGACGGGCATGCGCACGGCGGACACGCACATGGAAATCACGTGCACAGCGAACACGGCGCACATGTTCACACCGATTATCCATCAATCTGCAGCCGGATTGCCTCTCTCCCTCTGCCGGATCCCGTAAAAGATGCCGCTTCGGCAGTCTATACGATTCTGGGAGAATCGGAAGCGAAAGTACACGGAACCACGCTGGAGCAGATTCATTTTCATGAAGTGGGAACCCTGGACGCCCTGGCCGACATTGTGGGGTGCGCACTGCTGATCCATCTGATCGCACCGGAACAGATTCTCGCCTCGCCCATTCATCTGGGCAGCGGTTTTGTGCGCTGCGCGCACGGCGTTCTGCCGGTACCCGCTCCCGCGACAGCCGAGATCTTAAACGGTATCCCCTGTTACACAGGAGCCATCGCCGGCGAGCTCTGTACCCCCACAGGCGCCGCACTTTTAAAATACTATGTCAGCCGGTTTTTCTCCATGCCGCCCATGATCACGCAGGCGGTCGGCTACGGAATGGGAAAAAAAGATTTTGAGATCGCCAACTGCGTCCGCGTCTTCCTCGGCGAAACTTTTGTGCCGGAAACGCCGGACTGGCAGGATCCCGCCGCGCTGACAGCTTTTGCGGAGGCTGCCAGGGACGCTGTTCTGGCGGCCCAGGCCGGCGCGGCTGCAGATGCCGCGGACAATGACGCGGAAGATCTCTCTCCCGCGCCCGGAAACACAGCAGAGAACACTCCCGCAAAAGCCACCGGAGACACCGCAGGGAAACACGCAGGTGAGGCGGAAGATCTCTCCCCGGTATCCGGAAATGACACCGCGGAGGACGACTACGGGGAAGGTTTTCCCAGCGATGATTCCGTGCTTGCGATCTCCTGCAATATCGACGATATGACCGGGGAGGCGCTGGGGCTCGCCGCCGAGATCCTGATGGCTGCCGGCGCGCTGGATGTGTACACCATTCCGATACAGATGAAAAAGAGCCGCCCCGGCATTCTTCTCACCTGTATCTGTGAGCCCGGGGAGCGTGACAAATTCACCGCCCTCTTTTTCCTGCACACCTCGACGCGCGGAATCCGCTACCAGATATATGAGCGCTCCACACTGGAATCCACCTTCGTGA
>CAMSQM010000059.1 GCA_947062675.1 uncultured Roseburia sp. | reverse complement strand
CCGTGCTTCCGGACGGCGTCCCCGCTGTCTCCGTGCTCTCCGTATTCCCGGACGGTGTTATCTGTTCTGTATTCTCCTGTGTCCCGGTTCCCTCCGGCGACTCTGTACCGGACGGCATTTCTGTATTTACCGCCGCTTCCGTGTCGTCACTTCCCGGATCCGTGTTATCCGCCTCGTTCATCCCCAGCTCTTCCTCTTCAGGCAAAGCCCCGGCATTCTCTGCACCAGCCTTATCCTCCGGTGTCTCCGTATCCGGCATATCCTGTGAAACAGGATCTTCTGTCCCCCCGGACACCTGTCCCACTGCTTCCGTACTCACACCGGAAGCCAGACACAATTCCGCACCCTGGCAAAAGGTCAGCCCCATGACCAGGATAAAAGCAATTGCTCTTTTCATGCTCTTACTCCCTTCCTGAATTATCAGTCTCTGTTACCGTCTCATTGTAGCACTATATCTGCTCTGCCGCAACCGGATTTCCTGAAATATCTTCCGGTTTAACAAAATCCGTACAGATCGTATTCACGCCCATGGCGAGGAGCTCACGGCTTCGTTTCCGGTCCCCTTTTATTGTATAGGCCATCACATTAAGCCCGGCCTCCCGCAGCGTCCGGACAGTTACCCGGTCAAACAACGCCTGCCGCATTGCAATCGTCACAATCCCGTTTTCCAGCGCGAAGCTGATCCCTTCCTCCAGCTTTTCCAGCCATTCTTTTCCCAGGATCAGCTGATAATTCCTGAAATGATAAACTGCATCGATCTCCTTAAAAATCTTCCGGCTTTCTGCCTGTATCAGAAGTCTTCCAAGCAGCGCCTCATCATATGAAAATGCTTCCAGAAGAGCCCTGATCTTTTCCGCCGCGTTTGTCCTGTGTGAATCAATTTCAAAATAAGTATCCGGATGCGCCTCCATAAACGCTCTCAGTTCCCTCACATCCATCACGTGCATGCCGAAGATCCTCTGCTTCCGGAACAGCTCCCACGTCATATGCTCAAACTCCGGCTGATACTCCATGCCCGTGGTCCGGCAGGATTTTTCATCCCAGCCGTGGCTTAAACACAGATGACCGTCCTCCGTCAGCGCCACATCCACCTCAAAATACCGGTATCCTGCCGCGTAGGAACATTCCAGCGCCTCCCTCGTGTTAGTATAACACTTTCCGTCTATTCCACCCAGCGCGTGGGCCATCAGGGCGTGACAAAACACCGGATATCCCGCGTCCATATTCCCGCCGGTCTTATGACTGCGCCACTGCGCCACCAGATATACCGTCCCTCTCCCGCAGATACAGTCCCTGATGCCCCCCCCGTCCGGGGTTAAAAGGTGTTTTCTGCGGAGAGGATCCGCCGCAAGCTCACTGCTGCTGTACCAGTTTCCGTCCTCTCCGTACCATTTCCAGTTTCCATCCAGCTTAGCCCTGGCATGGTATCCCGTGAAAGCGCCTCCCTCATGAAAAAAAGGAGAGAGCAGCCTGCAATCTGCATCTGCCCCTCCCACATCCTGTTCCAGGGAAGGCGAAAGCGCTCCCGCTTCCGGCTTTCTGCACCGGATCTGCGGATATTCCCGCAATACATCCGGCAGAATCCCCGCCGCCCCGTTTCCCAGATATACAATTCTGCTGGTCACGGGCGCCTTTCCCTTAAGCCTGTTAAAGATATTTCTGCACTTTGAGATCATCTGCCGCCCCCGTCTGCTCCTATTCCTTTTTCTTCAGATTCTCCTTGATCTGCGTCGTGGATATTTCCGGAGTCCGCGGCAGGTAGATCACCTCACAGTGTTCTTTCAGAAAATCGAATTTTCCCTCCCAGTCGTCTCCCATCACAAAAATATCCACTTTAAATTCACGGACATCCGAAAGCTTCTGCTCCCAGGACTCCTCCGGAATGACCAGATCCACATAGCGGATCGCCTCCAGAAGCTGTTTCCTTTTCTCATAATTGAAATAACACACCTTCTGCTTTTCTTTCCAGTTAAATTCGTCCGTGGACAACGCCACGATCAGATAATCCCCCTGCTCTTTTGCCCTGCGCAGCAGATTCACATGCCCGTAGTGGAGCAGGTCAAATGTTCCGTACGTGATTACTTTTTTCATGTGTCCCTCCTTTTCCTCCCGCATTCCGGCACGGCCATCATTCTGCCGGAAAAACAGCCATGCTGCATCTTTCATCCGTTCCCCCGACCCGGCTCATTTCATTTTTTCCGTCAGAAAATCCACAATACGCTCCGAGGACTTTCCGTCGGCGATATAACCGAGCCTTTCGATAAACCTATCCACCCTGCGGACATAAGCCTCCCTGTCAAAATTCCGGATACATCCGGCCAGCTCCTCCGTGGTCCTGGCATAGGGAAATGGCAGCTCCTCCATCGTAAAATACATGCCCCGCGATCTGATATAATAATCCAGGTCCGGCACATACATGAACGCGGGTTTTTTTGACAGCATAAAATCCGTGATCACCGAGGAATAATCCGATATCATGAGATCAGCGGCCACGGACAGCTCCTGCATATCCATATATCTGCTTCCGTCAAGAAAACGCGGCGTATGCGGCACAAGTTTCTTTGACTTGCTGGCAATCCGCGGGTGAAGACGTATAATCATCACCCAGGGACAGCCGTACTCAGCCTCCAGACAGTCGAGAATCCCCTCATAATCCATATCATACCACTTCAGCTTCATATCGGTGCGAAACGTGGGCGCATAAACCGCAAGCCTGGTGCCCTCCGGAATCTGGTAAAAAGCCCGCACTTTCTGCTCTGTCTCCGGCGAACCGTTGACCAGAATGTCTGTTCTGGCATCCCCGAGTTTTATTATTTCACCGTTTCCGTAGAAAAATTCCTCAAGGACGTGCCTCTCCATGTCACAGCCGCTGGTAATATAATCGACAAATTCCGCGTCCCGGCGGTACATCTGCTCTTTCACACTAAGCTCCTGTGTTTCCTTATAGCCGTGCTTGTCCTTTCCCTCATTTTTCAGCGTGATCCCGCCATGAAACGTGTTGAGATAGATCGTTTCCTTCCGCTTTACAAGACCGCGCTCAATCAGCACATTAAAGTGAATATTGTTCACCCACACTTTCGCCGTCAGAAGCTCCGGCAGCACCTCGTCTCCCGTCACCGTCCGCACCCCGTCCGGGACTCCCGCTCTTTCCCGGTCCAGACTTTTCCCCAGAATCCACACCAGATCGTACGATTCATCCCTTTTTAAAAACTCGTCACAGATCGCCCTGGGATTGCAGCCGTATCCTTTTCCCCCGAACTGTGAAAAAACAACTTTATTTTTCTTTACAGGGCAGAAACGCCGGATCATCCAGCAGCGTGCCCTGTCATAATATCCTTTCAGCTGTTCCGACGTATCCTTTTTCTTCTCACCCATGTGCAGTCGTTCCTCCTGTCAGGCTTATTTTCTGAAACCACCCGCCGTCATCCTCCGGTACATCTCCTCCAGTCCCACTTCTGCCCGCCATCCAAGCCCTCCAAGCCGCGTGCTGTCCAGACGTATCACCATCTCGGGATTGTACCCGAACGAGGCCACATCCTCCGGGATATCCACGACGACTTTGATCCGCGACTGCCCGATCGTGTCACAGACCAGCTGCGCCATCCCGCGGATGGAGACTGCCGTGTCCATATTCGTCACATTATAGGCCTCCCCGGCTTCTCCTTTCAGCAGAATATACAAAATCCCGCTTATGGCATCCCTGGTATAACAATAGCTGCGGACCGTTCTACCCGCAGTGTGAAGCACAATATCTCTCTGTTCCAGCGCGCATCTCGCAAACTCCGCAAACACCCGGCCGTCATCGTAATCTACCCCGGCTCCGAATGTCTGGGAAAGCCGTGCGATCTTCACAGGAACCCCGTACTGTTTTGCATAAGAAACACAGAGGCACTCCGCCATGCGCTTTCCCTCGGAGTAGCTGCTGCGTACGCTCAGCGGATCCAGATAGCCATAATCGCGCTCTCCTGTCAGACCGCTGTCGGACGGCGGCGTGCCGTAGACCTCCAGGGAGGACAGGTATACCACACCTTTTACCTGCTTTTCCCGCGCAAACTCCAGCACATGTCTGGTCCCGTCAAGCGCTGTCGTGATCGTCTCCACCGGATTCGTCACAAAATATCTGGAACTGGTCGGACTTGCGCCGTGAATCAGATAGTCCACACTGCCGGAATACGCAACGGGCCTGCTCACATCCCCTGTGCACAGCTCCACATCCCCGCGGCGCAGCAGCTCCCCGAAAACAGCTTCCGCTTTCTCCCGCGATCTCACAAACGCAGTCACCCTGATTCCGGCATTCTTCACACGGTTCAGGCAGGCAAGCGCCTTAACAGTCTGCGAGCCCAGAAGACCGGTCGCGCCTGTCACAAACACAGACGAATTGTTCAGCTCTTCTGCCGGCAGGCCGCTCTGCGCCAGCAGCTCCAGATCCTCCTGTAAAATATCATTATCCGGACTTTCTATTATTTTCTCCATCTGTCCCTCCATGCCCCGGATTACCCTTCACACGGTCCCGCCTCTTTGGCGCGGCTCATCCGGGCCTCGATATGGTCCGTGATCCCGAATCCAAATGCCTGTTCATTTTCTTTATACTGCAGCAACGCCCGGAACATATAGACATCCTCCGGCGTCGTGACTTTGATATTTCCACGGTTACCCTTTACCATATGCGCCGGTATATTCTGGCTGCGTATGATCGTGCAGGCATCCACCATATTCTCATAGCGGGAAGGCCGCGCGCGGACCGCGTCATGCGCCGCGATAATATCCTTTAAATAAAAGCTCTGCGGCGCCTGTGCCGCAAACGTCTCTTTCCGGAACGGCACATCCTCCACCTGCTTCCCGTCCCCGCTGATGAGGATGGTCTCATAACAGGATGTACAGGTGATCGCATTTCCATTCTGTTTTACACCCTCAATATTCCTGCTGATCACATCGTAGGAGACAAACGGCCGCACACCATCGTGAATCAGCACAATGGAATCCTCCGGATTCTCCGCCTCAGCCACTTTCAGCGCGTTATAAATGGAATCCTGCGCCGTCTCTCCTCCCGGAAGCACCCGGGCTACTTTTTTCAGCCTGTACTCTTCCGTCAGATCCTCCATATACGGAATAAAATCCTTAAGCACGGACAGATAAATTTTGTCTATCATACTGTGAAACTGAAACAGCTGCAGCGTGTGAACAATGATCGGCTTCCCGTTGATCTCCAGAAACTGCTTCGGAACGCCGGCCCCCATCCGCACACCGCTGCCGCCGGCAAAAATAACTGCGATATTCATCCCCATTCTATTCCTCCTCTGAATGCGCCTTTTCCACCTCGCGCTCCAGCATCCGGATCCTCGAATCCACCTTCTCACCGATCAGCTCCGGCGTAAAATTAAGTGTCTCCATATACAGCATATCCGCCTCCTGCGCTTCAATCTCCCTGCGCAGATCCTCTGGCAGCTCATCCTTCACAATCCAGTCGATCACACGGTCCGCGGCACCACTGTCGATATAGTCAAAATGATGTTCCACATACTGTTCCACCTTTTCCGCCTCAAAATCTTTTGCAGCCAGGGCGTCCATCAGCTCCGCAAAGGTGTAGCACACTTTTCCCGGCGCGGATTCCTCATAGTCCCGGTGGAATCCGCGGGAAAAAGAATACTGAATTTTATCAAATGCAAAAAACAGCATTGGCTTTCTCATCAGGGAATATTCAAAAATATTGGATGAATAATCCGTGATCAGCAGGTCCGTGATATAAAACAGATCATTGATATCAGGATACTTTTTCACATCGATAAATCTGTCCGCATGCTTCTTCTTTATCACCAGCTCATTATTCACCCAGGGGTGCATTTTAAACAGAACGATATATTCCTCGCCGCACTCCTCATACAGACGGTCAAAATCGATCAGCTCATAAGGATAATACGCCGTGGACTGATTCATACCGCGGTAAGTCGGCGCAAACAGTATGACTTTTCTGCCCTTTAAGAGCGGATATTGCCGGTAAAGTTCCTTTGTCTTCTCCTCCCGGTACTTTTCATCGAGATACTGGTCCATGCGCGGCATGCCCGTCGGAAGCACCAGCTCATCATTAATCCCCCAGACCTCAGAGAAAAACGGTGCGATATTCTTCGAGCCGGCTATCCCGTACCGGTACTGACGATGACAGGAAACGGGACTCGGACACCCCTCATGCCCCCAGCGGCTGTAGCCGGAAGACTTAAATCCCGCGCCCGCATGCCACAGCTGTACCACCTTCGTCCCCGGCTTTAATTGCAGCCAGTCCAGAACCGGTGCGTGATCGTCGAGAAAGATAATATCGCTCTGCGCCATCTTCTTTGTCAGCCCGATCCAGCTCTTTTTCGACTGCGGCCCGGCCGTTGCCGCCCGCGCGGATACCAGAATCCGGTAATCCTGTTCCATCCCCCTTGCCAGCATCCGGTCATAAACAGCCTTCAGATTCGACTTTAAGACATCGCTCTGCTCCGTCATAAACAGAACAGCCGGCCTTGCGGGGTCATGGGCTTTCCGCGCGAATAATGCGTAAGTCCTCCGCAAAAATACCATGGAACTCAGAAAGCTTTTCCGGAAGTTCGCCACCAGATGGAGGGAACGGAAATAAGACGGATTATGTGGAAATTCCATTCCGTTTTTTGAGGATGTCAGGGCATGAAACCGGAACGGCAGGGTGTCCCCGCCTTCCTGAATAAAAAACGTGACCGTATAGACCCTGCGCCTGTTGCCGTACAGAAAATTGCGCGAATAATCATCTATGGCCGGAACTATCACAGAGTCCGCCACACAGTCCGCCAGCTTTTCCTTCCCGCTGCACACATAGATACTGTAGGTCCCGACCGGAAGACACCGGTTCTGCCCGCTGTTTGTCACATTCGTCTTAAGACAATAACAATTGTCCCCCATCTTTTGCGCTTTAAAATGAATTTTTGCCTCATACAGCTCATTTACCGCGTAAAAGTCAAGCTTCCTGTCCGTATCCGCATGCTCCGCGAATGTCACCCTGATATCCAGATACAGATAGATTCTCTCCCAGCGGATTCCGGTCACCGCCGCCGTCAGCAGATTCTGATCTACCAGACTCTTCATATTTCCCCTGTCTCCTCTTCTCTCTCACTTACAGATGCGTTTCCGCTGCAAGTCACCGGTACGGTTCCGTTTCCATCCGCGCCCGCATCCTTCTCCGAACCCCCGTCCCGGATACTCTCCCCCGTTTCCGTCTCAGGCACTTCCTCGTCGCTCTCATCCGCACCGTTCATTTTCTCATAGAGCGACACAACCTCTTCCATATCGCCGTACGCAATCACTTTTCCCTGCTCCAGAATCATCGCCTTATTGCAGATTTTCCGGACCTGGTCAGTAGAGTGCGACACAAACAGAACTGTTGTTCCCCCAGCCATCATGCGCTTAATTCTGCGCATACTTTTTCTCCGGAACTTCACATCACCCACGGAGAGCACCTCGTCCAGAATCAGAATCTCCGGCTCTGCGATCGTCGCGATCGCAAATCCAAGCTTTGATTTCATTCCGGAGGAATAATTCTTGATCGGCACGTCGATAAACTTCCGCAGACCTGAAAACTTCACGATCGCCTCAAATTTTTCGTCAATATACTGCCGGCTGTAACCGAGCACCGCCCCGTACAGATAGATATTTTCCCGTCCCGTGTACTGTTTGTCAAAACCGGCGCCAAGCTCCAGGAGCGGAACCACCTTTCCGTAACGCCTGACCATCCCCTCCGTCGGCTTGAACACGCCCGCGATCACCTTCAGCAGCGTGCTCTTTCCCGCGCCGTTTAACCCGAGAATCCCCAGCCTGTCCCCCGCGTTCAGGGTAAAGCTCACATCGCGGAGCGCCCAGAACTCGTTATATTTTAAATTCCCGCGAATCAGGCGGATAATATACTCCTTGATACTGTCCACCTTTTCCTCGCTGAGATTAAACTTCATGCTTACATGGTCCACGACCAGAGCTTTTTTTGCCATATCTGCCACCTATATATGCAGGATAAACTGATCCTGCTTTCTGTAAAATAGAACATTCCCGATCAGCAGCACCGCCGCACTGAAAAGCAGGCCGTAAAGCAGCAGTCCCTGTTCCAGCGCGTCCCCGAATATAATATGCCTGAAATTGGCAATCACACCGTACAGCGGATTATATTTCAGGATCCAGTCATAACCGCTTTTCATCAGCCGCTCAGGATCGTAAAAAATCGCACAGGTATACATGATCACCATCAGTGCCACATCCCAGATATATTCGATATCCCGGAAAAAAACATTGATCGTCGCCAGAATCAGACCGGCACCATATGTCATACACAAAATCAGTACCAGCGGAATCACCAGCAGAAACATCCTGATCCCCGGCTGTATTCCACAGTAAATTCCCAGCGGCAGCAGTACCACCAGTGAAATCAGAAATATGATATAATTATACAGAACAGCGGACAGCGGATAGAGATACTTTGGCACATACACCTTGCGTATCATCCCGGCATTTGCCCGTATGGATTTTGACGCCGCTTTCGTCGAATGGGAAAAGAAAGAATACAAAAGACGTCCGCACAGAATATAGACCGGAAAAGTCCGGTCCTTCCTGCCGAAAAGCGTCCCAAACACAATCGTCAGTACAATCGTCGTCAGTATTGGCTCCAGCAGCGACCATACCACCCCAAGATAAGAACGCCTGTATTTTAGCCTGATCCCCTTGATCACCAGCTCCCGCAGCAGATATCTGCGGTTCCAGAATGATTTACATAACTTCGTAATTTTTTTCATATGCCTTCTTTCTTCCCTTCCACCGTCCGCCGGATCAGGGCCGCCACGCGCTCCGCCGCCCGTCCGTCCTCCGCCGCCCGTTTTTGTGTGAGAAAATCCCGCACCCGGTCTGCATACGTTTGTCTGTCAAAGGAACTTATCTTCTGCTCCAGCTCCCCGTTCGTCTCCGCAACCGGAAACGGACTCTCTTCCAGACGGTAGTAAAATCCGCGCTCCTCATCATATTCCCGCCGGTCCGGCACAAACAGGAAACCCGGACGGCCGCTCAGAAGATAGTCGAACAGACAGCTCGAATAATCCGTCATGGCCGCGTCCGCCCGCACCAGAAGTTCCTGAATATCCGGATATGCGGTCGCGTCCACAACCGAAGGCCATTTCCGCAGAAACGCTTCTCTCTGCGCCCGCTCCATCCGCGGGTGAAACCGGACCACAATTCGCCAGGCGGCCGCCTCCGGAAAAATCCCTGTTCCGGAATGTTCCTGCGTATCCCGCAGCGTCTCTTTGCCCTGCGCTTTTTTTTCGCATCTGACAACGCCTGACGCCGCCAGCCGGCTCTCCCGCAGCGTCCGCAGCAGCAGACCGACGTCCAGTGCCGCCACGGACGACTGCCCCCGCTCGCGGAATGTAGGCACATACAAAAATACTCTCTCTTCCTGTGAAATACCCAGCGCCCGGCTTACCTTCCCGGCAAGCGCCGCCGCGTCCTTCCGGAAAAACACATCATTGCGCGGGTGCCCGTACTCAAGCACCGGCCCCGCTCCCCAGAAAGCACTTTTGTATACTTCCGTCTCAAAGCCGCTGTTGGAAATCCAGTAATCCGTAGCCGCCGCGTTCTTTTGTGCCAGATAATACCAGCTTTTGTTTCCGGTGAGAATCCCGCAGTCATTTTCAATTTTTTTGATGCCAAAAGAGCCGTGCCACATCTGGATATAGACCTGCCCCGGCTTTTTCACCAGCCCGCGATTGAAATAGGCGATCAGATGATAATTGCAGAGCCAGATCCCAGCCGTCGCATACTCATACAGCGCCTCCGCAGAAAGATATTCCACCAGGCGCACCCCCGCAGGGAACCCGTCCCGGCGCAGGGCGGCGTCTTTTACAATCCAGACCAGCTCGTACGGGCTCCCCGCGAGCGCTTCCGCGACATACTTCGGATTGCAGCCATATCCCTGCCCCATATAATTGTCAATCACAATCTTATCCGGTTTTACAGGAAGCGCCCCGTATTTCGCCAGAAACCTCCTGGTCAGCGGCCAGGTGACTTTTACGGGCGTGTGTTTAAGCCTGTATATCCGGATATCATCTTCAATCGTATACGAGACAAACCGTTTTATCAGCTTTTTTATTTTTTTCATCCGCTCTGTCTGTCACCGTCCCTGTAATTCCTGCTGACACTGTGCCTTGGCGTGCGCTCCTTTGGGGGAGGCAGCTGCATATAATCTTCCCCGTATCGCTGCCTCAGATACGCCTCCACATCATAAAATGTGGTGTATTCCCGCGACGCGAACTCCACCGTGCGCGCAGGCCTCACAATCCCGTAAGGAATGATCTCCTTCCGGTACCCCGCCTCGCCAAAGAGACTGCAGACCTCTTTTTCTGTCCTGCTGTTCCAGGAAGTGATAACTTTTTTGAGCCCTCTTACATATTTTTTCCGCAGAAATTCCGGTGTCACGGCCAGAATCAGCTTTGTGGCCCAGCGCGCCAGCCTGCCCTTGTTTTTCGCGGGATGATTGTATGCAAACAGATAATAGAGCCTGGAGGCGGTATGCTGGACTTTTCGCAGAAAAGCCCCGCCCGGCACGCCGTCGAGCGGGTGGATATCAATCCTTGCAGCCCCCGCATACCCGGCCCTGTCCGCCATCCTTCCGTCATAAATATGCCCCACAGGCGCGTCGGGATGTATCCGGTTTTCCGCTGCAAGATACCGGAATTCCCCGATCACATTGCCGCGCGCGGCCATGATCTGCTCCATTTTTTCAAAATCTTCCCGCAGCATCGCGGTGTCGATATCGTCATCCCAGGGAATAAATCCTTTATGGCGCACTGCTCCCAGCGCGGAACCGCCCACCAGAAATACATCCAGCCGCGCCTCTTCCATCACTTCTGTAAATGCATCATACATTTCCAGCAGCCTCTCCTGCAGTATCTGATACCCGGATCCCATCCCAAACCCCCGTAATTCTATCATATCACCCTGTTAAAGTCAAACCTGCGCCCCGTCCGGAACCTTCACTCCGCAAAAAATGTCAGAATGTCGTTCTGAATCTTTTCATAGCTGTAATGTTCCCTGATATATTCCCGCGCCCGCTCACCTGTTTTCCTCCGCTCTTCCTCCGCCTCCGGCGCGAGATAGCGGATCAGCTTCCCGCAGAACTCCTCGCCGGCCTCCGCGACAATGAGCTCCTCCCCCGTCACGCCTGTCAGCCCGTCAGCCCCCACAGGTGTGGTGACCACAGTGCACCCGAGATACATCGCCTGCACAATTTTATTCTGCAGGCCGGAACCGCTGACCATCGGAGCGATCACCAGGGTGGCCTCCTGCAGCAGGCTGGCGGGATTTTCCACAAAGCCGCAGAGTTCAATCCCCTCAGTCTGTCCCAGTTTTAAAATCTCTGCCGTCGCATTTCCTCCGATAATGGTAAATACCAGCTGTGGATATTCCTTTTTAAGCCCTGGCCAGACTGCCGAGACGAAATGCCGCACGGCATCCACATTTGGGGCATAATTCATTTTTCCCATAAAGCAGATCGTACACTCCTGCTTCACCGTCTGCGGCTGATAACCGTAATCAATGGCATAATTACAGATTACGGCGGGATCCGCGTCCGCTCCCAGTTCCTTTACAATATAGTCCCGGTCGCGCTCCGAAATCAGGATGCTCTTTTTCACACGGGAATACGCGCGTCTCTCATACTCCGCCATCCGCCTGTACTCCATCCCGTTGACAAGTCTGCGGAGGCCGTGCGAGGTCAGATAGGAATTGTAGTAATTCAGCGTGATCGCGTCAATTCCGTCCAGAAAAATATGTTTCCCCGCAAGTTTTCCCGGCTTTATCCCGAGCACATACCGCACAGTCCGGATATGCATGCAGAGAATATGTGAAAACTCCCCGATATGCGCATTTACCCAGCGCTGCATGGCGCCGGAATAAAAATACCCTGCCTGCAGCGGCAGGTTCCGGAAAAGATACCCCGCGCCCGCCTGCGCGCACCGTTTCCACACACTCACCGGAAAACTTTCCACCCCGGCGCATTTTTCATACAGCGGACGCATATCCCCCGTCTCTTCCCGCTCCTTTAAGTACAGAAGGGTCACTGAAAACTGCTGCGAGAGAATTTCCAGAAACTGATACATTCTGATCTCGCTCCCCGAACGGATGGGATAAGGCGCCCTGTAACAGAGCATTAAAAGATTTTTTTTCATAATCAAAGCCCCTATTTCATCGCCGTTTTCTGTTCCTGCTCCACACCCTCCGTATTTTCCTTCTGGAAAATGACCTTTACCGTCATTAAAATCAGCTTAAAATCAAGCCAGATCGAATAGTTCTCTATATAGGTGATATCCAGTTTTATCTTATCGTACGGAGTCGTGTTGTATTTGCCGTATACCTGCGCGTAGCCGGTCAGCCCCGCCTTCACTTTAAGCCGCAGTACAAATTCCGGTATTTTTTCAATATACTCTTTCGCGATCACTTCCCGCTCAGGCCGCGGCCCCACAAAAGACATATCTCCCTTTAAAATATTAAAAAGCTGGGGAATTTCGTCAAAATGGATCCTGCGGATCACCCTTCCCACCGGCGTCACACGAGGGTCGCCCTTTGCCGCCAGCCTGGCCCCCGCCGCCTCCGAATCCATCGACATGCTGCGGAACTTGATAATCTCAAACTTCTCGCCGTCCCTTGTAAGCCGTTCCTGTTTATAAAATACCGGCCCCCCGTCATAAAACTTTATCGCCGCCGCCGTCAGCAGCATAAACGGCGACAGAATCATCAGACCCGCCATGGAAAAAACAATATCCACGGTGCGCTTTATAAACCGCTGGTCGATTGAGAGCCCGTTGTTGCGCGAAAGCAGCAGCGGCGTGTCGAACAGGTGAATATCATCCGCTCCCCGCAGAATCACATCAGAGATCTTGGGGGTCACATAGGTGCGGACCGACTCCTGATAGCAGTACTTCATAATCTGGTTCCTTGCCTGCGCGGGCAGGTCGCAGAGCACAACCGCATTGTACTCACGAATCAGCGGATAAAGCTTTTCATAGCCGACCACGTAGCTGATTGAGGCGCAGATATTGTATTTATCCCTGCGCGTGTTGATTTTTGCAATCAGATCATTCGGCGGGTAATTCCCGTATATAACAATCATCCGGCGCGGCGGATACAGGCGTACATAGATATATCTCACCACATATACGAATGGCACGATCAGCGCGGTCTCAATGCCCGTCAGCAGACAGACCGGCCAGATCTTCACATAATCCCTTGCCACCATACACAGCTGGAAATAGGCGACGACATTGGCGCAGCAGACTGCCAGAATCTGGGACAGGCAGATGTCTGTAATGCGAAGATAACCGATCCGGTAGCCACCCAGTATCTGTGTAAAAAAGCAGACAAAAAGCGTGTAGATACCAATCACGGCCCAGTTTCCGCGCCGGAAAAAGTGATACTTCATACCGGGCACATAGACCTCATACCAGATCACGGCAAAAATCGCAGTCTGCAGTGCCAGCTGGATGCAGTTGGATATTCCGTTTAGCAGGTGTTTGTATTCATCTCTTTTCCTCACGCTGTCTTTTGCTCCTTATAATTTGTACAATCTCTTCCGAAGATTATAACATCTTTCCATTTTACATGCAATCTCCATCTTTGCGTGGATACCGCCCTGAATAAACGCGGGCTTTTCAGAATGATGTGCCCGCATACCGCGGCCGGCACACGGATTCAGGAGTGAGACTTTTTCAGGAAAGAAAAAAGAACCCCGCATCAGCCGTTTCCCCGGCCGATGCATGGTTCTCTTACTATTCCCTATTTCACTTTTTTTGATACGATTTTTGAATTGCTTCCATATATCTTCTTCCCGTTTACTTTCCGGTAAGCCCTCACCTTATAGTAATAGGTTTTTCCTGAGGAAAGACCGCTGTCCGTATATGTCTTTATACTTCCTTTTGTGATCGTCTTTACCTTTTTGTATCCCCCGTTTTTTGAGGTGCTGCGGAAGATCTCGTAGCCATCCGCTCCCGCAATCCTGCTCCAGGTCAGTCTGAGTTTTCCCGCGGAAGGAGCCGTCACCTTCGGACTGACTTTTGACGGAACCGGCTTCCCCTGCACTGCCGCGGAGTATCCGCCGGTTTTACTGCCCCCTGTGGTTTTCACGGTCGCCGTCATTTTATAGTAATAGGTTTTTCCTGCGGTAACCTTTTTGTCGGTCCAGCTGGTCGCATGGATGTCACTGACCGTCTTTATCTTCTCATACGTCCCGTTTTTTGAGGTGCTCCGGTAAATCGTATAATTTTCCACGCCCGCAACTGCATTCCAGCTGACTTTCAGCTTATTGTAAGCAGTGGATTTCACGCCTGTGATTTTAGGACTGACTGCCCGGATCTTATTGACACTCAGTCTGTATTCCCTGCCGACACCGGCACTGCCAGCCGCCTGTACTTTTAGAAAATACGTGCCTTTCGGCAGTTTTGCCGCCTGTGATTCCGAATAGGATTCCCCGGCGTAAGCGTAAATATACCCGTTTTTCTTATAGCTGACGCGGCTGCCGTTCTGGTCAAGCAGCGTTACATACCAGGCCATATCGGAAGAACCGGTTTTTTCATGAGAGATGCCAAAGTTTAAGTAAGCCGCTTTGTCCAGCGTAAAGCGGAACCAGTCGTTGTCCAGCGTCGAACAGCTCACACCTGTCACTGTTTTTCCGATTTTAATCCGGTCTGCCGTGGCAGAATTACCGTTCGGTTCTGTCTCCCAGCCGGACGCCGTCTTTGCCGTCACCTTCAGCCGGTAATTGCCCGTGAAAGATTTGCCGTTGTCCTCCACCAGTATGTAATATGTACCGGCGGCAAGCCCGGTCTTTGGGGTGGTGATACTGCTCTGCGTCCCGCGGCTCGTAAACTGATCCAGCTCTGTATACTCACTGCCATACAGTCTGACCCGCAGAATCTCATCCGCGGAACCGGTGTCCTCATGAGAAAACTTTATCTGCAGCCACCCTGATTTTGTGAGCTCTATCCGGTAATAGTCTTTATCCCCGTCCCCCGTCAGCCCCGGAATCACGCTCTGTGCGCTCTTATGAATACTTCCGCGGTATTCTGTTCCGCTCCTGATGACATTCGCATCGGAAAATGTGTCATTCCTTTCCTGCTCCCAGTTTCCACCGGAAAATCCCGCTTTCAGCTGATAACTCTGCCCGTACGCGGCGGGCGCCGTATTTCCCGTGACAATATCCGTCACATCCAGTGCTCCCCGGATTTCGATATAATAAGTGCCCGCGGCAAGTCCCAGATACGGGGTCGTCATACGCGTCTCCCCGCCTCTGCTGTTTTTTTTCATCAGCTCATTTCCGTTTTTATCCCTGACTGTGACCGCAAAGACATCCTTCGTCTCGCTCCCCGCAATCACATCGTGCTGAAATTCCACATACAGCGCTCCCGGGCTGGCGAGCGTCACTGCATAATAATCCTGCGGGTCCTGTATCATGTCCGTCAGACATCCGTTTATCACTGTGCCGTGTGCCAGCGGATTCGCAGCTGTCATGGAATTATTCGGCTCCGTCTCCCAGCTTCCCGCCGTAAATTCCGCTTTTATCCTGTAGATGTTCTCATAAGCCGCCGTGCCGGCGGTGATGCCCGTCCCCGGATTTATATCAATTCCGGCTCCCTGAACCAGAATATAATAAGTCCCGGCCGCAAGTCCCAGCCATGGTGTCCGGACTGAGGGATCCCCGCCCCTGCTCGTTCCGGCAGACACCTGTTTTCCGTTCTTATCCAGCACTGAAAACTGATAGACTGCGGCAGACTCACTGCCGGCAATCACATCATGCAGGAATTCCACCCGGAGCGCACCGGCCTCCGGAAGCGCCACCGCATAATAATCCTGCGGATCGTTTCTCCGGTCAAAAAGACTCCCCGTCACAACCGTGCCAAACGGCAGAGCATTCGCCTGCGCCGGCGAATTATTCGGCTCTGTCTCACAGACCGTCTCCTCCACGACAATCCCAAGAGCGCAGGACGCGCCGACCGGCACCGCCAGCGTGCCTTCCACTCTGATATAGTAAGTTCCCGCGGCAAGCCCCACCGGCACTGTCTGAATCTTCGTATCGCCTGTCATGACTGCTTTTGTATACATGGCGTTTCCGGCATTATCCACACAGAATCCGATATTCCAGGCCGCCACACTGACCTGACCCGCGACCGCAGGCTGCTCAAACGTCACCGCCACCATTGCGGACCTGGCCAGCGTAAATTTGTACCAGTCTGTCTGGCGGAGAGAAGTTTTCACTGCTGTAACCGGAGTTCCGGCGACAAGTTCCAGTGCGGAAGCCGCATCCTTCCCGGGCGTCACAGTGTCCGCTTTAAAAGCGCTCTCACTCTCCGGTTCTTCCTCCGGCTCATCCGTATCTGCCGGTTCTGCCTGCTGCACCGGTCCGGAATCCGGATTCTGCCCCTGCTCCGCAGCCGGGTCTGATGTTGCGTTTCCCGATTCCGCTCCGTTTCCGGTATCCGCAGCATTTCCCGGCTCGCTACCGTCTCCGGGCTCATCCAGCGGCCCGGGCTGTGCGCCGTCTGTTTCCGGTCCTTCTTC
>CAMSQM010000058.1 GCA_947062675.1 uncultured Roseburia sp. | reverse complement strand
AGTGAAATCCCTGACAGCGGCAGCACTGAAGGCAGTGAAATCCCTGACAGCGGCACCCAGGGCGGATTCCCCGGCAGCGGCAGTGATTCCGGAAACATCAGCGATGGCAGTAAAAATACGGAAACTACCATCCCCGACGTTTCCGGGCAGGCTGGAAAAACCGGCATGGAAAGCAGTTCCCCCGGAAATGCTGATCCGGAATTTCATTAAACAGCACGGGAAGCACCGAAAACAGGCGCTCTGAACAATCTGAACCATAAAGACCTTAAAAAAGCCCGGCAGAGAATCTCTCTGCCGGGCTTTTTACCGGATCTGCTATTCTTCGTGTTCAGGAAATCCGATCATCACCCGGGTTCCCACCCCTTCTTCCGATGTAATCTCCAGACTATGCCCGAGCTTTCCTAAAATCCGGCTGCACAGATACAGCCCGATCCCCGTGGAGCGCTTGTCAGCGTGTCCGTTATAGCCCGTATACCCCTTTTCACATACCCGCGGCAGATCCTCGCTCCTGATTCCGATTCCGGTATCCGCAATCACAAGCTTTTCATTTTCCATAAATATAGAGATCTTTCCTCTGTGCGTATACTTAAGCGCATTTGAAAGAAGCTGCTCCGCCACAAATCCCAGCCATTTTTCATCGGTGAGCTTCACGGCGTTCACCGCCTCGTAATCCAGGCTGATCTTTCTCCGTATAAAGTGCCTCGCATATTTCCGGACTGACTCGCGGAGAACATCATCCAGAGACACCCGACGCAGCACAAAGTCTGTCGTCTCCGACCCCAGGCGCATATAATGCAGCGCCATCTCCACATACTGTTCGATCGAAAACAGCTCCTGCAGCTCCTCCCCCGCGTCCCGTTCTCTCTCACGGTCCGGCTCCTGCAGCAAAAGCTTCAGCGCGGCGATCGGCGTCTTGATCTGATGCACCCACATGGTGTAATATTCCATCCAGTCGCGCTCCCGCCGTATATTGTCCTCCTGCAGCCTGCCGTTCTCCTCCAGGAGAATCCGCAGCATCGCCTGATATTCCTGTTCCGTCAGCTCCTCTGTCTGCGGCAGCCCGTCCAGCGACACCGGCACACAACTTCTCATTTTCCGCAGAATCAGGTACCGGCTCCGGTAGCGGAAAAACATGACAGCCGTTCCCACAACCATCAGAAAAAGACATAACAGCATCCCGTAAAAGATCTCCTCCGCCGGGATGTTATTTAAGTACAGGACGGCCCCCATCAGAAACCCGCAGAAGCAAATCAGGAACAGCCATATAAAATTATATTTCAGAAAAGACCAGAAGCATCCGGGCCCGGATTTCAGATCCGTATTTTCATTTTCCATAATGACACCTTTCCGTTTCGCAGTTTCCGGGCTATTCCGGATCTTTCTGATTCCGCTCCGCCCGCAGCTCCGGCAGCATTCCATTTCCTCCTCAACCGGTCCGGTAGCCCGCGCCTTTCTTCGTCACGATAAATTCTGTCAGTCCCACCGAATCCAGCTTCTTCCGCAGCCGGTTGACATTGACGGAAAGCGTATTTTCATCCACATAACTGTCGCTCTCCCACAGTTTCACCATCAACGCATCCCGGGACACCACTTTCCCCTTATTCTCCATCAGCACCTGCAGAATCTTCAGCTCATTTTTCGTCAGCTCAAGCTTTTCCCCGCCAAAGACAAGAGTCGCCTCCGTCAGATTCAGCAGCGCCCCTTTGTGCTCCAGCACGCTGCTCTGCCCTGTGAAATCATACGCTCTGCGCAGCATGGCCTGCACTTTCACGGTCAGCACATCCAGATCAAACGGCTTTGCGATAAAATCATCCCCGCCCATATTGACGGCCATCACAATATTCAGATTATCCGACGCCGAGGAAACAAAAATCACCGGCACACTGGAAACTTTTCGGATTTCCTGGCACCAGTGGTAACCATTATAAAATGGCAGCTTGACATCCATCAGTACAAGATGCGGCGCAAACCGCGTAAACTCTGCCATAATCCCCGCAAAGTCCTCCACGCACGCCGCCTCATAATCCCAGCTCTCCAGATGCCGCCTGAGGCTCCTGGCGATAACCTCATCATCCTCCACAATCAGAATACGATACATACATCTCTCCCACTCATCTCTCCTGCGCCAGATCGTAAATCAGTTTTTCGGTCTTCTCCCATCCGAGACAGGGATCGGTAATCGACTTTCCATAACAGTGTTCGCTGACTTTCTGCGCCCCGTCCTCGATGTAGCTCTCAATCATCAGACCTTTGACCAGCCTGCGGATCTGCGGCGAAACTTTACAGCTGTGCATAATATCCTTGCAGATGCGGATCTGTTCCTCATAATTCTTCCCGGAATTGGAGTGATTCGTGTCGAGAATGACAGCCGGATTGGCAATCTCCTTCTCCCCGTACAGCTCCAGCACATGCTGCAGATCCTCATAATGATAATTCGGCATATTGCGGCCGAATTTGTCGACATAGCCGCGCAGAATCGCATGGGTATACGGGTTTCCTCCGGTCTTTACCTCCCAGCCGCGGTACAGATATGTATGACCGCACTGCGCCGCGATAATGGAGTTCATCATCACCGTCAGATCTCCCCCTGTCGGATTCTTCATCCCCACCGGGATTCCCACACCGCTTGCCGTGAGCCGGTGCTGCTGATTCTCCACCGACCGCGCCCCGACCGCCACATATGAGAGCAGATCGGACAGATACCTGTGATTCTCCGGATAGAGCATCTCATCCGCACAGGTAAAACCGGTCTCGCGCACAGCGCGCATATGCAGCTGGCGGATTGCGATAATCCCCTTTAACATATCCGCTTCCTTCTCAGGGTCCGGCTGATGAAGCATCCCCTTATATCCGACACCGATCGTTCTGGGCTTGTTTGTATAAATACGCGGAATAATAAAAATCTTATCCTGTACTTTATCCTGCACTTTCCGCAGTCTGGAAATATAATCAATCACGGCGTCCTCATGATCAGCGGAACACGGTCCGATCACCAGAAGCAGCCTGTCATCCTTTCCCTCAAAAATACGGCAGATCTCCGCATCTCTCTCTGCCTTTGCGGCCGCAATCTCATCACTCACGGGAAACTGCTGCTTGAGCTCCTCCGGCGTCGGCAGCTTTCGCAGAAATTCCATATCCATTTCCATAAACAGACCTCCTCATTTCAGTTCAGCAAAAAATGCTGATCCTGCTTTTCTTTCGCACTGCAACGCGTCACAGCGCTGCCTGCCGTATGTATCATACCGCTTCCGTTCACCGCTGTCAACCATATCCTGCACCACCATACCGGACTCCGGCGTACCCCTGCTTTCACGCGGTCAGCACATGTACTCTGTCATTTACTGATACAGACCTCACCCTTACCTTTCTCAGACCGCTCCAGTTTCCGCAGCTCCGCCATAAACCCCACGGCAAACGGCAGCGCCACCAGAAATGTCATCACATCCGCCACGGTCTGAGAGATCTCCACGCCGGTCAGACCCAGCGCTTTTGAGAGCACAACAATCACCGGAATAAAAAACAGACCGCTCCTCAGGCTCGACAGAAAAGTGGCTATTCCGTTTTTACCGATACTCTGAAACATCATATTTGCAGCTACCGACAACGGCTGGAAAAACAGAGACGCGAGCTGCACTGCAAGCGCAAAATTCCCGATCGCAATCACCTCCGGGTCATCCCGGAAGAACCCCACAAGGCTCCCGGAAAAAAACATCCCCGCAATGGCAATCCCACCGAGCAGCACCTCGCCCGCAATCCATGTAAAATAAAATCCCTGCCGCACACGGTCATATTTCTTCGCCCCGTAATTAAACGCCGATACCGGCTGAAATCCCTGCCCGATGCCAAGGCCGACAGAAAAGATCAGAAAACAGATCCGGTTGACAATCGCCATCGCAGCCACCGCAGCATCCCCGTAGATACCGGCCTGTCCGTTGAGCACCATCGTGGATACACTTGAAAGCCCCTGACGCATCAGACTCGGCAGACCCGTTTTACAAATCAGCGTCACATCCCCGAAATCCTTCGTCAGCCATCTTCGTCCCAGTTTACTCTCCGTCTTTCCCGCCGCAAACATATACAGCAGAATCAGAAAACTGATGGCCTGCGACACTGCGGTGGAAATGCCGGCTCCCGTCACTCCCAGCGAAAAGCGTCCCATCAGAAGCCAGTCCCCGAAAATATTGAGTATTCCCCCGGTCGTAAGCCCCACCATCGCAAACGTCGCCCTGCCCTCATACCGCAGGATATTGTTGAGCACGCAGCTGCAGGTCATAAAAGGCGCGGCGCACAGAATATAGGCCGCGTACGTCCTCGCATACGGCAGAATCGTCTCCGTGCTCCCCAGAAGACGCATCAGCGGATTGATAAACAGCAGTCCCAGCGCCATGATCATAACCCCCGACGCAAGCGCGCAGACAAAGCTTGTCGAGGCAAACCGCGACGCACTTTCCACATCCCTGGCCCCCAGCCTGCGGGAAATAATACTCCCCGCACCATGCCCGAACATAAACCCGAAAGCCTGGATAATCGCCATCAGCCCGAACACGATCCCCACCGCTCCTGATGCGCTTGTTCCGATCCGGCCGACAAAATAAGTGTCCGCCATGTTGTAAATGCTGGTAACAAGCATACTGATGGTTGTCGGTATTCCAAGCATAAGAATCAGCTTCGGCACCGGTGTCTCTGTCATCTTTTTGTACTGCAGGTTCTCTGTATCCTGTGTCATCCCCGTTCCCTCTCCCTCCGTATTGTCCCTTCAGCTGCGCCGGATCCGGAATATTTCTGTATTACTCCGCTTTTAAGCGCGTCAGACCTTAATCCGATTATAACATACAGGAAATTGAGTGACAATAGGCGCAGCCACAGGGATCAGGAAACACACCCGGGCATGGCGACCATGACCCGGCCTGTAACCGGTTCCCCCGGTAAAATTTTCTTGCACAGCTTTCTGATCTGTGCTATAATTATTTCCTGTCAGAAGTATTTTTGACAAACGGGCAGATTCCCGAGTGGCCAAAGGGGACAGACTGTAAATCTGCTGCAAAATGCTTCGGTGGTTCGAATCCACCTCTGCCCATGAAAGCATTGTCCTGTACGGAAGCGCTGTATGTAGCTCCCAGCGAGCGCTTCCGGATTAGCGGCAGTGTTTTTTTATTGCCGGAAACAGCAAAAAAGCAGGAAACCCTCACCGGATTTCCCGCCTGACAATACAACTTCTGATTTCTGTGACAGCCACTGCTCCGGTTCAGGACACTTTAAGCGAAAACTTCTGGATATCCTTCTCCGTACTGACCTTCTCGATAAGAGCCCCCAGCGCCGAAAGCTTCATCTCAAATTCCTCATAACCGCGCTCAATATAATAGATATCATCCACCACGGTAAGACCTTCCGCCGCAAGCGCCGCAATCACAAGCGCTGCGCCCGCCCGCAGATCCGGGGCATTGACTCTGGCACCGGTATATTGTTCCACGCCGCCGATAATCGCGATATTGCTCTCAACTTTGATACTCGCTCCCATCCGCGTCAGTTCATCTACATATTTAAAACGGTTTTCAAAGATGCTCTCCGTCACCGTGCTCGTTCCGTCTGTCATCCCAAGCACCACCGCCATCTGCGGCTGCATATCAGTGGGAAAACCCGGATAGGGGAGCGTCGTCACCTGTGTATGGCGGAGCGGTTTTGACGATACGACGCGCACTGCATCGTCAAACTCCTCAACCTCGCAGCCCACTTCCAGGAGCTTGGCACTGATCGCCTCGAGATGTTTCGGAATCACATTTTTGACGGTCACATCCCCTTTCGTCGCCGCGGCCGCCAGCATAAAGGTTCCTGCCTCAATCTGATCGGGGATAATGGAATACTCTGTTTTGTGGAGTTTTTCCACACCGACAATGCGGATCACATCGGTTCCCGCGCCGCGGATATTGGCGCCCATACTGTTCAGAAAGTTGGCTACATCCACCACATGCGGCTCTTTTGCCGCATTCTCGATAATCGTCTTTCCGTCCGCCATGGAAGCCGCCATCATAATATTGATTGTTGCTCCGACTGAGACCTTATCCAGGTAAATATGTGTCCCGGTCAGTTTTTCGGCGGACGCCATCACAAGCCCGTAGCGGATATCCACACTGGCTCCGAGTGCACGGAACCCTTTCATGTGGAGATCGATGGGGCGGCTTCCGATATCACATCCGCCCGGAAGCGCAACTTCCGCCCTTTTATATTTGCCCAGAAGCGCTCCGATCAGATAATAGGACGCCCTGATTTTGCGGATATACTCATTATCTACATTGAAGTCCCGGATAAATGAGCCGTTTATCCGCACAGTGTGGGCGTCGATCCGCTCCACTTTCGCCCCGATCTCCTGTATCGCATTGAGCAGCACATTCGTATCTCTCACGTTTGGAATATTTTCTATTGTAACAGTCTCATCCGTCATAACCGCCGCGGATAAAATTGCCAGCGCCGCGTTTTTCGCACCGCCTATCTCTACCTCGCCAACCAAAGGATTGCCGCCTTTAATCACATACTGTTCCATATCACACCTCGATGAACACTTTCCTAACAAACACGTAATTATAGTAACTATTATGTGCTTTTGTCAAGCAATTCTTCCATCACTGGAATTTCCAATTGCTGTAAACACTCCTGATCTCACCGTGCCACTGCCTGTCATACGGCACAGTTTCTGTCGTTTTTCCTTTAATTGCCGATATATTTCAGCGGGTTCACCGCCGCACCGTTAATATAAATCTCAAAGTGCACATGGGGGCCTGTAGAGCGCCCGGTATTTCCGCTCAGGGCGATCGCTTCCCCCTGTTTTACCGTCTGTCCCACGCGCACGAGAAGCTTACTGTTATGCGCATACCGTGTCAGCCTGCCGTCCGGATGACTGATCACAACATTATTCCCGTAACCGCCGCTGTAAGAAGCCTGAATGACAGTCCCGGCGGAGGAAGCATACACCGTCGTCCCGGTCGGGCAGGCCCAGTCCACTCCCTTGTGGAGTCTCCCCCAGCGTCTCCCGAAACCTGACGTGTATCGTCCCCCGGCAAGCGGCTTGATATAAGTTGGCGGTATAATCGTCCCTTTCTCGATAATGGCGGGAAGCGATTCCGTCATCACATTCTGTGCTACCATCTCACGACTGATCTCCAGACCGTTTTCGTAAACCACGACATCATTCCGCTCCCGGTGGCCCGTGGTCCCCTCCTGCCGCACAACCTCCTGGTTGGTGTACCAGGAATCATTTTCCCTGATTACCGGCTCCATCGTATAGTCTTCCTCATAGACTTCCCCCAGCGTCAGCCGGATCTTAAGATCCGGCTCGGGAACCGCGATAATCAGCTCCTGGCCTTCCCTTATGGCGTCGGCGTTGGCAAGCTGGTTGAGCGCCACAATCGAGGAAACCGTCGTGTCGTGATCCATGGCGATCACGGAAAGACAGTCGCCACTCTCTACTACATATATTTTATTCGATTCTTTCTCTTTTGTTACTTCGACAAGCTCCTCTTCCATATCCGAGAGCTCGTCCTCATTTACATAATTTTCATAGACTTCCACCGTCTCGACAAATTCCATATCCAGAATTCCGGTCCGGTATCCACTCTCCGGCGTCCCGCCTGATCCTTCCTCCGGCAATGCCACGTTTCCGGCCTCCGGCGTTCCGGCCGACTCATCTCCCAGCGGCGTCCCGCCTGATCCTTCTTCCGGCACTGCCACGTTTTCGGCCTCCGGCGTTCCGGCCGACTCATCTCCCGGCGGCGCCTCGCCTGATCCTTCCTCCGGCAATGCCACGTTTCCGGCCTCCGGCGTTGCCGTGGCTGCGGAGTACAGCGCGGCGGTCACTCCCGCTCCGACCCGGAGCGCGGACTCTGTATCTGTCTCCACCTGTGCAGACGTCTCCTGTCCGGAAAATTCCTGCGGAGATAACGGTTCCCTCTGCGGCGTGTTCTCCGGCGCAGCTGCCGCCCCGCCCTCCGGCACAACCTTTAGTTCCGCTCTCAGAAGCCCGCTGATATGGGAATCCGCGGGGTGTATCTGTGTCTGATATTCATTCTGTGCGTCCACTGGCGCTTTGACCCTGTCAAGAAATGTCTGCACCTCCGCAAGCGTCGTAAATGAAGCCCGGTAACCGTCGATAGCCACTGTATAGACGCGCTGCCGCTCCCGGATGACTGTCCCGCGCAGCACTTCCCTGAGGGAATCCTTCAGCTGCTCCTCCGTCTGCAGGGGCACAAACGGCTCCCGTGCTGATACGACCTCCCAGTCATAATCCATACACAGCCGTTCGTTGCTCTCCGCCGCCAGCTCCCTTCTCGCCAGCCTGAACGCCTGTTCCACATCCGTTTTCCGGCCCACACACGCCACCTGCGCCCCATTCACGCTGACACGCTGGTACGCCTGCCCGATCGCCGTCTTCTCCGACACGCCGGCCAGCATCACGAGCACAAAAACCGTCCCGACCACCGCCGCCTGCACGATTGTATTCCTGGTTAACTTTATCCTGTGCATGAAACTGCTTCCCTTTTCATCTAATCGTGTACTTTCCCAATTCCTCTATGATTCTCTCAATCGTCTGTTCTATGTCAAGTCCCTGTTCGTCCACGCGGATATCCGCATATTTCTCATAGAGCGGCACGCGTTCCCCGTACAGATCCCCTAACGTCTGCCCGTCGCGCAGCACCACTCCTCTGCCCCTGATATCCGAGAGTCTCTGTGCAAGCACAGGGTAGGGGAGCGAAAGATATACCACAATTCCGTGCGCTCTCAGGTGCGCCATGGCCTCCGCCCCGTACACCACGCTTCCTCCTGTGGCTATTACGGCACGCCTGGCCTCTATCCGGCTGTTGACGCGGTTCTCCACCTCAATAAATCCCTCGGGACCGGCCTCCTGTATGATTTCATGCAGCAGCTTCCCCTCCTGCTCCTGTATCACCAGATCAGCGTCCACAAAACGGTATCCCAGCATTTTTGCCAGTATAACGCCGGCTGTACTTTTTCCTACGCCAGGCATTCCGATAAGTACAATATTCTCCTTTTTCATAAATCACCTTTCTATCACCGATTTTCAGGATAACACAATTCCGGCAAAAGCGCAAGTTTCCGATAACCGCCCGGCAGTGGCATCAGAGCGATGATAAGGGAAGAAAAAAGCCGCACCGGAAAAAGAAATGTTATCTCCTTCCCCGTGCGGCCGCTCCCTTCCGGCGGAATGCCCTGTTTAATAGCGCACACCGATGCTGTTCAGAATAAACTGATAAATATCCTGATTAGATTCCGGCTGATAATGTATGCCATCCGTCATCCAGTATCCCTTTTCCATCAGATAATCGTGGGAATTGATATACCCGATGGACGGATTGCGGGAGGTCAGCTCCTGCAGCCTTTTGTTGAACGCATCAATACTGTCGTTACTGTACTCCGGCTCCGCGCGCCCCATTGTGGGATTGACGGAGACAAGCATCAGATTTATGCCCGACGACAGTTCCTGATATGTACTTATGTAGGAATCCACATTTTCCATGTCATTAATTCCAAGCCCTGATATCACGACCCAGTCCCTGATCTCCGGGTGTGCCGAGCGGATCGCCTCAGCTTTCGCCAGCGCCTCCGAAATCATCCATTCATACCCCATGCCCGGGCAGGCCACCACAAAAAAATTGCCCACGGCCTCAATCCCGCAATCCTGGTTCATCAGATAAAACCTTGAATCCCCCAGAAAAATATATCCCTTGTCATATTTGTACACGGGAACTTCCTCCGCCTCCCCGCTCTGTGCGTATTCATTTTTATACCGGATCCGCGGGCCGGACGAATCCCCGCCTTCTGCCCGTCCCTTCCCAGTCCGGCCGGACGCGCCCGATCTTCTGTTGCCGGAACTGCCCGCCCTCACACCTGTATAACCGGATGTTCCGGAGTAAGATCCCTCCTCCGGCTCCGCTGTAATTATATATCCGGCGCCCGCCAGCACCAGGAGCAGCAACGCGGCTGTCGCTGTAAACTGCAGTAATTTTTTCATATTCCGTGACTTCCTTTGCGCATTCTGAACGTATTATAGCACTCCCCGGAAGGAAAGTCACATGTTTTCTCACTTTTTCTTTTCAGGTCGTTTCAGGCGCTCTTTCAAGTTCGTTCAGGCACCGGAGCAGCAGCTCCGTATCATCGTCAAACAGCTCTTCCAGCAGCTTCTGCAGCTTTTCCTTCTGATATTCCTCCAGTGTGTTGACCGGATAGTACAGCGTGGACTTTCCCTTTCCCGTTGCTTTCAGATACCCTTTTTTCACGGTTCTGGACAAAAAAGTGGAAACCGTCTGTGTCTTCCAGTCGTGCCCGTATCTCTCATTCACCCCGTTAATCACGTCCCGCAGACCGGATGCCTTTTTCATCTGCATCACACACAGCAGGATCTGTTCTTCGCATACTGATAGTTTCTCCATAAAAACCCCGCTTTTCAAGTTTGTAACAGATCTTATGTCCGGAAAAATCGTACCACCGCATACTATGTACGTCAATAGGCCTGTCGTCCCATGCACATATCCGCAAAACGCTCCTGAATCCCATCTCTCCTGAGCCGGAAGATGCCATATCCCGTTCCATAGAAAAACCCCGGAAACACAGTGTTTCCGGGGTTTTTCCGAGGAGTTTAGTTATGAAAATGTTAATCTATATAAAGGAAATTGTCTCGAAAAGAATACCCGGAAAATACAGCCTTTATTCTGTCTCTCCGTCCCTGGCGCCCATGCCCTGGCGCATGACCGTCAGCTCCTTTCGATGAATTCAGTATACGAAAGAAATATGTCCGAAGTATGTCAATTTTCGAAAAGCTTTCTAAAAAAAACCATCGTCAATTTATATTTCTTTAATAATTTATTTCTTTTTGTTTATATTTTTAAGAGCATACTGCACAGATCCGTGATTTCCCGGGACTCTGAACTATTCTCAATTGTGACCCTGCCACGCGCGCGGAACGGCGAGAGCAGCCCGCACTCCGCAAGCCGCCTGTGCGTCTCCCGCGCAGTTCCCCCGCCCCCGTCAAATATCGCCACCTTATCCCCCAGCATCTTCTGTATCGTATCCCTCACAAACGGATAATGCGTACATCCCAGAACCACACAGTCGACCGGATTTCTTAAATGTGCCTGAAATAATTTTCCCAGATAAGCCTCAAGAGCCGCTCCGGACAGTTCCCCCCGCTCCACAAATTCCATCAGTCCCGGGCAGGGAAGCGGTATAATCGTGGCATCCTGCTCATAGCGCATCATCAGCTGGTGAAATTTTTCTTCCCGCAGCGTCATCGGCGTAGCCATTACCAGAACGGCAGGCTTCTTCCCGCTGGCGGACAGCACGGCAGGCTTTAACGCCGGCTCTATCCCGATCACCGGCATACCTGAATACTTATTTCTCAGAATCTGTATCGCCGCGCTGGTCGCCGTGTTGCAGGCGACCACGAGCGCCTTGACTTTTTTAGACAGCAGATATTCCGCGTCGGCGCAGGCCAGTCTCTGCACCTCTTCGAATGATTTTGTCCCGTACGGTGCGTTTTTCGAATCCCCGAAAAACAGGTAATCTTCATTCGGCATCAGCGCGATCAGCTGCCGCAGCACGCTGATTCCTCCAACCCCGGAATCAAATATACCAATCGGACACGTTCTTTTATCCATCAAAACCTCCATGAATCCGTCCTCTTTCTTCTTTTCATCCCGCGTCTTTCGTGCTATAATAAGCATATATTATTATACTTATAGGAGGTGCTCATATTGGAACCGCAAAATCTTTTTGGTCACTACAGGTACTGCGAACTGTGCAGACGCCCCCTGCCCTCTACATACACGGACACTGTCTGTCCCGCCTGCCAGGAACATCAGCTTTTTACGAATGTAAAGGAATATATCCGCGACAACGATGTCACGGAATATGATGTAGCAGAGCATTTTAACATCCCCCGCCAGCAGGTCAAGCACTGGATCAAAGAAGGGCGGATCGAATACAAAGATGACCGCCTCAACACACACCTCACCGGAAAATGTCAGAACTGCGGCACTTCCATTCTTTTTGGTTCTCTCTGCTCAAAGTGTCTGAAACAGTCCGGCATGTCCGGACACGGCGCCGCCCAGCAGGAGCAGGATACCCGCATGCGATTTCTCGAGGAGGGGAAACGCTCCTGACCTCATCAAAAATGCCCTGGATCAGCGCCGGTGCACGGGCTGATCCAGGGCATCATTTAAATCATTCCCCGAATCCGGCTCATTTCAGAAATCCGCCGATAATCTGCTCCTCCGCCTCTTTTTCATCCAGCCCCAGAGTCATCAGTTTAATCAGCTGTTCCCCTGCAATCTTTCCAATCGCAGCCTCATGGATCAGATTCGCGTCAATATCATTTGCCGTCAGCTGCGGACTCGCCGTCACACAGGCAGCGTCCATGATAATCGCGTCGCACTCGCTGTGGCCGGTACAGGCCGCATTTCCGTTGATCACCGAAAAAAATTCCTGTCTGGACTTCTCCCTGGCCACCGAACGTGAGACCAGATTAACCCGCGAATCCGCACCGTTCATATCCACGGAAAAATCTGTCCTCGCATACTGTTCCCCGTGCGTCATGATCTTCTCATAAATTTCAAGGGAAGCCCCGGCGGCCACGGTTCCCCTCGTCACCCGCACGGTCGAATCAATCCCCTTAATCTGGGTAGTCTCCATTTCCATATGAGCGCCCTCTTTCAGATGAACAACCGTCTGCGGGTTCATAATATTTTTCCCGTTCCCGTCGCCCTCCCCGTAGTGCCGCTCGACATAGCGCACCCGCGCGTTCTTTTCGAGATAAAAGGTATGGATCCCCTCATGCTTTGACGTGTCCACGCCACAGTTGTGAATCCCGCAGCCCGCCACAATCGTGACGTCCGCGCCTTCCCCTATATGGAAATCATTGTACACACTCTCCTGCAGCCCGCTTTTGCTCAGCAGCACCGGAATATGCACGCTCTCATTGACCGTTCCCGGCTTTACGATGATATCAATTCCGTCCCTGTCCGTCCTGGAAATAATGTCGATACCGGCCGTGGTATTGCGCCCGAGCTTCTCTCCGTCAGCCCGGATATTATAAGCGCCCTCCGGGACCTCATGCAGCCCGGCAACCTGTTCCAGCAGATGTTTCTGTATCAGGTCCATACTCTCCCCCTTATATTTTTTCAGTCAGCGTCGGACATGTCTGCGCCGTGTGAAGCAGTCCCGGGAGCACCTGTTCCTTCGTTCCGGTCATCTTCACCTGCCCGTCCGCGATCACAATAATCTTATCCGCAATCTCCAGTATCCGCTCCTGATGGGATATAATCAGAATCGTCCCGTTAATATCCTCCCGCATCTTTTCAAATACCTTAATCAGGCTCTGAAAACTCCACAGATCAATCCCCGCCTCCGGCTCGTCAAAGATTGAGAGTTTTGTCCCCCGCGCGATGATCATAGCGATCTCAATCCGCTTTAATTCACCCCCGGACAGGCTGTCGTTTATCTCACGGTCCACATATTCCCTGGCGCACAGCCCCACCTCCGATAAAATATCGCAGATTGAAGATACATTCATCTTCTTCCCCGCCGCGATCGTGATCAGATCTTTCACGGTCAGCCCTTTAAACCGGACCGGCTGCTGAAACGCGTAGCTGATCCCCGCCCGCGCCCGCTCTGTGACGGAAAGCTCCGTGATATCCTCCCCGTCAAGCAGAATCTGCCCGCCGGACGGCTTTAAAATTCCGGCAATCAGCTTCGCGAGAGTGGATTTACCCCCTCCGTTCGGCCCGGTCACCGCCACAAAATGCCCGTCCATCACAAGGCTGATATCTTTTAATATCTCCCTGTTATCATCCTTATCGTCCACCTCATAGGTGATATTTCTCAATTCTAACATGAAGCCCTCCGTATTCTGATTCCGGACGCGCCCGCTACCGCACGACGGAACGCGGATATTTCACCGTGATCGCATTCAGCATATCCTCGTCCGGCTCAAACTCATACCGCAGCAGTCCCTTCTCTCCCTTGCAGACCAGCTCGTACACCTTCGCGTCCGGCCTCCCGGACGTCAGGTCTTTACAGGGAATTCCCCTGTCGTTTTCATACTTTGTCACACTCCGGTCCCCTCTGGGCGCAATGATCATGACATCATCCATCTCGAGCATCGCAATCGACTTTCTCCGGCTTTTCGCCCGGATTTTCGCAAAACGCAGATCCCCGTCATAGTAAGTGTACTCAAACTCGATTTCAGACTGGTAAGTCTGATAATACCAGAGCAGACCGAACACAACTGCCGGAATTGTGAAAAACAACGGCGAGCCCATCGCCAGAATAATCATCAGGCAGGCAAGCACAAACCATACCATGTTCAGAACCTTCCCGCCGCTCTTCTTCCGTCTTGGAATAATCACTAATATCTCGTGCATCTTTACCTCTTTCCGTGCGGGCGCACCTCTGTCACAGCGCCGCGCCCGCCTTTTATCCGCTGTCCTCCTATTTTAACATGTCTGGCGATATCCGAAAAGCCCTTTTTTATTTTTTTCTTGACAAAAATACCGGTTTCATGTAAAATAAACTCTGTTTAAAAGCCCAGTTAGCTCAGTTGGTAGAGCAGAGGACTGAAAATCCTCGTGTCTCTGGTTCGATTCCGGAACTGGGCATTAATCAGGAAACAGCCCCTGAAATCACTATATCTGCAGTGGTTTCAGGGATTTTTATTTGCAGAATTTTCACCTGCTTTTGCGCAGCAAAGTTACCCCGATAATTTACCTGACCGGACATCAGAATAGAAACGACTTTTTCAAATCTCCGAAAACCATCAGTCGTCCTCCTCTCTCCGGGCGGCTTCATACACCGGACGGTTCACGCCCGCCGGTATAATAATCAGCACGATAATACTGCCGAGCCCGAACAGCCCGAATCCTGCCGCCGCATACCTTAAGGGCATTACCCTGCCCAGCAGCCCCGCCAGCAGCTGAAAAGCGACACAGCCCAGCGAGACAGCCACATCAAAGAATGCATTGACCCGCGCCCGCATTCCGGGTTTCAGATAGCTCTGCACCGCCGTTTCCCGGATTGTGGCGCTCGAAATCCCGAGCCCTCCGCACAGAAAACGTCCCGCCAGCATCAGCGGATACGGGAGAAACAGCAGCACCGCATCCGTCATCTCATAAAAAAGATATACCGCTTTTGTAAATACATAGCGTCTTTTCACGGGAATCTCCACTGCGTACTGGACGCAGCCGCCGACAACACGCCCGATCATCTCCGCACTTTTTAAAATCCCCAGCATCGTGACGCTCAGAAGAGGATTGGTCTGAAAAAATGCCTGCACAAGGACATCCATCCCGCCGCTGATTCCATTCGTAATGCTCATATATGTATAAATATTCCGGATTCCCTTCTCCTTTTTCAGATAGGAAAATCCCTCCCTGATATCCAGCAGATACTGCCGGAACGGATATCTCTCTCCCTGCCGCACTCCTGTTTCCGCAATCAGACTTTCCACCGCCACCGACAGAATTATCAGGGCGCCAGCCAGAAAAAGCAGATGTTCCATCTCTGCTCTTTCATAGAGAAATGCCGCAGCCGGAGCCGCCACAACCGTGATAAACGGATACAGGGCAGAACTGACCGCATACCCTCTCTGTTCCGCCCCCCGCGGAATCAGGTCAGGATACCATGCAGCATATGCCAGACGGTAAAATACGGAGACAGTTCCGACTGCCAGCACAAATACCACATAGGCTCCGTAGGAAAATTCATTTCCTGCCACTAGCCCGCCCATGCCGAAACAAAATACCGCGAGCAGAATATCCATTCCCACAATCCATTTCTTTCTGCTTCCCCTGTCAATCAGAGGCGCAGCCAGAACAGGCAGTACCGTATCCGGCAGCATGCCGCATACCAGAATCAGGGCTGACAGCAGCGTCGATTGTGTTTTTTCAAAGACAAGCAGGCTCACCGGAAAGTTCAGCGCCTCGCCGCCGATCGCGGACAGCGCAGTCGCCGCAGTAATGCAGGTAAAATCCTTTGTCCACAATCCCGTTTTTCTTCTTTTCTGATTTTCTTTCATATCTGCAACATCCTTTCCTCATAACTGTGAATTAAGGAAAGTTTAATACAGACACTCACAGAAGTAAAAACCTTTTTTGTGGGAAATTCTGCTCTCTATTTGTGCACTAAATGCCTGTAAGAAGCATTTTTTCGGAAATTTCCTGTTCAAATTCCAGCGCCTTTTTATATTTTCTCTGCCTCCGGTAACACTCTGTGATCACATCCCGGTAAAAATACAGATGTCCGAAATGGCAGTCCCGCTCCAGAACCCTGCGCAGACGCTCCAGAAGAGCGGCATACGCTTCGCTGGAAAGAAATCCTTCCTCGCATTCCATCCGTGCTTCCTCATATTTCAGATAATCCGCCTCCGGGCAGGCGTCGTTTTGCAGCACCCACGCACCCGCCACGTCCAGCAGCTCTGCCGCCTGCTCTCTTTTGCCGCTCCGCGCCAGCGCAAGCGCTTTTTTCTGAAGCACCGCAAACTGTTCCTCTGTTGAAAGTCCCTTTACGACCCTTTTTCCTCCACTCCCTTCACCCTCGGTTCCCGTTTCCCTGCCCTGGCTCCCTGTGTTCCTGCCTTCCGGAAACAATGCCATCTCCTCCTCCGTGAACGCCCGGTCCAGCCACTCCACGGCCAGATCATATTTTTTCAGACTGATATAAGTAGCTCCGATATTGTAATATACCATCCGGAGTTCCTCTTTCCATCCCGTGTTCTGCAGCAGCCTGAGCCCCCTCTCATAACAGTCCATCATCACTTTTTCCATATTCAGACAGGCACAGGCGTTCCCTTTCATAAAATAATAAGAAGCAAGATTATAGGTATTTCCCTCCTCCACCGCGGCCGCGGCAACCCTGTTTTCCAGCCGGTGAATACCGGCGTAATCTCCGCGCATCAGGCAGGCTGAACAGTACAGCACCATGGCATAAGAGCTGCCCAGGAGTTCGCACGCCTTCCGGCACGACTCATAACCATCCTGAGTATCCGGTTTTTCAAGATAACACAGCAAAAGATATCTCCCCAGCTGCTGCACGCTCATCCACTCTCTCCAGTCTTCCCAGCCCACAGACAGCGCCGTTTCATCTCCCTCAAATCCCCGTATCAGCTGCCAGTCAATCGCAAAACGCCCGAACCGCAATGTCTCATCCGCCTTTTTCAGCTCCCTGTAGACCTGTCCCGGTTCCATGTGATACTCCAGCCTGTAAAAATACTCCCTGATCTTCTCCCCGAATTCATCCAGCACCTGCGGGTCCCTCTCATACCGGATCCCCAGTCTCGCAAACAGAGCCGCAAGCGTATCCTCGTCCGGACAGACGTTCCCGTGCTCAATCCTGCTCAGCCATGACGGAACACAGATCCCGTGGCAGATTTCTTTCTGCCCTCTTTTTTGCCTGCGCCGTTCCGCGCGAAGTATCAGCCCTTCCAGCGCCATACATTTCCCCGATCTCATCATTCCGCCTCCGTTTCTCCAAAATATCCGTTTTTTTCAAAACACTGTCAATCAGCAATTGACTTTCCGCTGATCTTATGATAACATATAGGTTGTTCAAAGGAGAAGCCTGTATCTCTGAAGTTTTATGGGCTCATATTTTAAGCGGGTGTAGTTCAATGGTAGAACACCAGCCTTCCAAGCTGGATACGTGGGT
>CAMSQM010000057.1 GCA_947062675.1 uncultured Roseburia sp. | reverse complement strand
TGCTGCTGGCTGACGAGCCCACCGGGGCGCTGGACTCCAGGGCATCCAAAAATCTATTGGAGATCATGTCCGCTATGAACCAGGACATGGGCGCTACCATCCTTATGGTTACCCATGACGCTTACAGCGCCAGCTACGCCAGACGGGTGCTGTTCCTGAAGGATGGCCGGGTGTTCAATGAGCTGCTGCGCGGAGAGCGGGGACGGCCTGTATTCTACCACGAAATCCTGGATGTTCTTGCCGCGCTGGGAGGTGATGTCAGTGACGTTATTTAAGCTTTCCCTCCGAAATGCCAGGAGACAGGCAAAGGACTACCTGGTCTACTTTGTCACGGTAGTTATGGCCGCCGCCCTGCTCTACTCCTTTAACGCCCTGACCTTTTCCCAGGAGATCAGAACACTGGCCGGGGGGATGAATATGCTTCCTCTGATGATTACCATGGCCACCGTCGTAGTGGTGTGTGTGTTTGGCTGGCTGACAGCCTATGCCACAAAGTTCATGCTCCTGCGCCGGGGCCGGGAACTGGGAACCTATCTGCTCGCCGGCCTTCAGAATAAGCAGGTTGCCCGGTTGTTCTTTCTGGAAAATCTGGCAGTGGGGGGCTGCGCCCTGGCACTGGGGATTGTCCTGGGCGGACTGCTCTATCAGATATTCCGGGCCGTGGTACTGGCGCTGTTTAAGCTGCCCTATCATTTCACTTTTGGCTTCGCTCTGCCAGCCCTGGCGCTGACGGTGGTTTGCTTTGTTCTGATTTACCTCCACGCTCTGCGCAGGAGCCGGAAATATATCCGTAAGGCCGGAATTCACGAACTGATTTACTCCGACCGGATCAATGAGGGCGTTGTCATCCGGACGGGCAGAATGCGCCGCTGGATTTTCGGGGGCTCTGTCGTCCTGGCCATTGCGGGAACCTGCCTGATGATGGTCCCGGATGCGATGGTGGCCGCTGCCGGAGCGGGATGCCTGATTCTGTTTCTGTTTGCCTTCTTTCTCAGCTTCGCCTCCGGTGTGCCCGCTTTCTTTGATAAGCGGCCCGCCCTTAAGTACCGGGGCCGGAATCTGCTGATTTTTCGCACCCTGACGGCCAGACTGGCCACCATGGGAATGCTGATGGCCACCATCTCCATGATTCTCACAGCCACACTCATCGCCGAAGGAACAGGACTGGTGTTCCGGGGGCTGTTCGAGGGGCGGGCGGCGGACGCTGCCTGTTTCGACCTGTTCATCAGCATTAGTGACCCAGGCCGGGACCACAGTGATTATCTGGACTATATCGGGGAGAATATCCCGGTGGAGCAGTCGGTGGAGTATCAGGTCTATCTCACTGACAGCCCCCTTGTGCGGGACTACATCGAATCCCGGACCGTCTATTACTACTATAACTACGACCAGGACCCTGTTCTCCGGTATAGTGACTACGCTGCCCTGCGGTCTGTCGCGGGCTACCCGGCGGTGGAATTGAAGGAAGGGGAATACCTGTTTCACTGCATGTCCTATCTGGAGGATACCCTGAGGACCTATAACCAGCCTCTGACCTTTGGGAATTTTACCCTCCAGCCGGGAGGCGTCTGTACCGGGCATTTCTCCCAGAGCGGCGGCATTGCCAACGGGCGGGGCTACATCCTGGTGGTCCCTGATGAGGCTGCGGAGGGACTGGCTGTCCACCACAGGACCTATGCCGCTAAAACGGCCCTGCCTGTGAGCCGGGAACAGTATGATGCCCTGCACAGCCTGCACAATAACCGTCCGGACCAGCACGGGCCGGGCAGATATTCGGACAGCATTACCACCCGGGCAAATGAGGAAGCAGAGGTGGCCTACCAGACCGCCCTGTGTGTGTTCCCCCTGTTCTATCTGGCTCTGGCGCTGACCATGACCGCCGCCACCATTTTGACGATTCAGCAGCTCAGCGGGACAGAGCAGTACAGGCGGCAGTTCCGGCTTCTGCAAAAGCTGGGGATGGACCAGCGCGGGATGGCAAAAACCCTGCGAAGCCAGTTTGCCATTTACTACGCCCTGCCTGCTGTGCCGCCTGTGCTGACTGGTGTGCCCTTTATCCTCCACCTGGCACACGCTCCCGAGCCCGGGGTTATGGTGGGAATGAGCAGCCCCGGGATCATTGTGGCAATCTCGCTGGGGATTTTCTTCCTGATATATGCAATCTATATCCTGATGGCCTATACCAGCTTAAAGCGGAATGTATTGCCCCGGCAGTACTGAAGTCCGGATTTTTATACTTTTCACAACTTCCCGTTCTCTCACTGCAAAACGTAGTGGCTGACCGCCGGAAATTATGCTATACTTTTCTAAAATACCAGAACACAGACAGGAGACAGAATGAAACTTCTCTTCAGGGCACTTTTAAGCTTCAACGCGATCATGCTTCTGATCATGATTTATTTTGTGAAAGAAAAGATATGGATTCCATACCTTAACGCCTGCTCCGTGATTGTCTACATCCTGCTCCCGGTTCTTCTTTCCGGAATCTGCCTGCAGATCTCCGGTCTTCTGCGGACGGACACAATCGAAGGCGGCATCAGAGGCGTGGAAATGGCGAACGATTCTTACCTGCCAGCCTACCTTGGCTATTTTTTTGTCGCCCTGAGCATTCCGTCCAGCGATCCTCTCACAATGTGGTTCGTTTTCGGCGTGCTGTTTGTTTTTACGCTTTTTTCACAGACAATGTACTACAACCCGCTTTTTCTGCTGTTTGGCTACCAGTTTTATTATGTCACAAAAGGGAATGGCATGAGGGTGTTCATTATCACCAAAAGGGAGATTCCGGACACAAAGAATCTGTGCTTCCGGAGACTGAAACGGATCAATGACTTTACATATATAGATAAGGAGCCGAAGAATGGATCAGGTGTTTGCAAAGGTAACTGACAGGAACAATCATTACAGAACACTGCTGTCGGACGTCGCCATCTACAGCCGTCCGCAGGATCTCGCCAATGCAAAGCCCTATGACCCGGGTTATAAGCCTGAGGATGATGAATAGTTTGTGCTGACTGATTTTTCAAAAACAGCGTACTGCCTGCAGGTTTTAAAAGAACCGCTGGATACCACGGGCTGGAAAATGTTAAACGTCATCCAGCCGGAAAAAATTGACTATATCTGTTCCTATCAGGACGAAAACGAGTTCTATTTTCAGCGGATCTTTAAGAGCAGTCTGATGAAACAGAAGCGTTTTCTTCACATCGGGGATGATATCCGTTTCTGCGAGGAAAAACACGGACTGGTCATAAACGACCTTCCGGACGCGCTTTATCTCCGCAAAGAGGACCTTCTTTATTTCAGAAAGCTCGAAACCATCGCCCCGGTTTTTCATGGAATCAGCGATTTATATAAAGAAGCCTGCGAGCAGGATGTCCGCGACTTTCTCGAAAGCCCGTTTATCCGGCTGGGCGACGCCTATCACACCGGCCGGGTCGGGGTTGCAAACCGCCGCAGGATTACCGTGGCTCGGGAAGTGCTGAAAAATCTCTCCGCCGCGGAACGGGACGACATGTTCCGCTATACAGACGAATATTATCCGGATCTGAAATATGACGGCACCTCATTTCTGATCAATAATGAAAACGATCTGAAAATGCTCATGTTCGGAATCTCCCAGCGTTTTTATACTACCAGAATCACCCATGAAAAGCGCGTGGCCAATTCCGTGAGCCGGCTCGATCCCTGAGGCGGACATGTCCCGGGGACCGTTTTCCGCTTTAATGCGACAAAAAAACAGGGGCCGCCATTCCTCTACCCCTGCTTTCCGCTCCGGAACTCCGCAAAATATCCCTTCGTCCCGTTTTTCACCTCATAAAGCGCCTCGTCCGCCCGGCGCAGAAGCTCAGATATCTCACAGTCCGGCTGATCCGTGCACGCAAAACCTGCCGAGGCACGGATTGCCCTGGGCTCCGCATCCGCGAGCGCGACCTTATTTTCCCCCAGCACCCTGTAAAACTCTTCCAGATACCTCAGAATCCCATCTCTCTCCTCACAGCCGTAAATCATCATACAGAACTCATCGCCGGAGCGCCTCGCGCACAGAAAGTGCTCCGGGGGCATGGAATGCATGACAGCCGAAAATGCCTGAAGATACCGGTCTCCCGCATCATGCCCGAACGTATCATTGACAGCTTTAAAATAATCCAGATCGAGCATCACGGCGGCGCAAAACCGGCCGGACGATAGTCTGCGCACGATCCCCTCCGCAAGCTCCTTAAAACAGCTGAACTTATACAGCCCTGTGAGCGAATCATGGGTATTTTCGTACCGCATCTGTCTTCTGCTCAGCACGTCCTTTGTGACATCGGTGATAATACCCAGATGCCCCTCCTGCGTCTCCGACATATGTATGCGAACATATCTTTCTTCACTGATTTTGAAAATATCTTCCTCCCCCTCCGCCGGATGTTCCGTAATTTTACGGATATACCGGTCAAAAAGGGCGGAGTTTTTATAAAGTCCGGCAGCTTCTGACGCGGGTAATTCAAGTAATTCACTCAGGCCTGATGTGTTAAACACATAACTCACACCCCGCTCGTACTCAAAAGCTGCCAGCGGAATCCCGCTGATTTCAATAATGGCAGAAATACGGTCAGAAAGTCTCACAATACTTTTTACCATATTGTTGATTCCCGCGCTGAGCTCCTCGAATTCCCGGTTTCCACTGACCGCCACCCTGGTGTCGAGATTGCCGTTCGTGATGGCCGTCAGATCTTCAATAATACAATGGATTCCATGGATGACTTTCTGCCCGACAAGGTAATTCAGAAGAAGTATCACCGCGGCCTCAATAAACAGAAGGTAATTCAGGGCGGCAAAAACATGCTTCCAGAGCTTCCGGAGAAGAATCTCTTTGGGAAGGGCCGCACACAGCAGGATCGCGTCGTACTCTCTGCTCAGCACATACAGTGTATCCCCGTTTTCACCCTTTTTATAAGCCCCCTCCTTACACTCCGCCAGATGTTCCGGCTGAAAATATTCCGCTCCAAAGTCCCTCTCCATCCCCCCGGAGTGCCCGAGCACTTCTCCCGTGGCGATGTCCAGCACAAACAGCTCTTCCCCTATGTCCGTCGGAAATCTGGAAAATATGTAGTCGTAAGTATTTCTCGACATCGCCTCCATCTGTCTGGTAGGTTCGAATCCGACCTGTACAATTCCCTTCCGGCTTTTTCTGGCAACGCCGACGTATTTCATGATCCTGTGTTCCGCTGCATTTGGCTGGGCCTCCTGAATCAGAAATGCATCCTCGTCATCACTTTCCAGAATCGACAGAAATTCACGGGTCTGCCTGTGATCCGCCATGTCGATTCCAACATACTGTGAGACGGATCCTGATACAATGATTCCGTTCTCATCAATCACGTGAAGCTCGTCCACATTGAGAAGCTTCGCCAGATACTGCATCTGCGGGACATCAACGGTAATCTCCTCCTGTCTGTCCATCACATAGGCTGCCGCCCTCGCCCTTGTGAGATAGTCCTCATCCAGGCTTTCATTCATCTTCCGGAGCTCCTCGCGATTATTTTCCAGTGTATGGATCATCTGCTCTGTTTTTTCGAAAAAAGTATCGTACTGCTGTTCCTCGAGCATATGCAGGCTGTACTGGAAGTGTACGAGAAGGATCAGGAGAACGGCAGATGTCACAATAAAAAAAGTATACCTGATAAATGTTTTCTGCATCGAGGTCCCCTTTTTGTATTCTCCTCACTATTTCACAGCTTCTGATGGGATTATACCATTAATTCCCGCCGCAGCCCTCCCTGTTTTTTCGCAAATCAGCCTGAAATTTCGCAAACACAATAATACTGAAAACGCCGTTTTCATGAAAACAGCCGATATTTCCCCCGATTTTATCCGCAAACGCAGACACGCTCTGCATTCCCAGCCCGTGGCCGCTCCCTTTCCTGCTCCCGGGCAGGCCCGTAGCCGCGTCGAATGTCACCTTGTCCTCGCATGCGTTTTTCATCTCAATCAGCAGGCGGTCATCCGTACACCGGATTTTTGCGCTGACAGACCGTTTTTCTTTCTCCGGAAAAACGCGCACACAGTCCACCGCATTTTCCAGCAGATTCGCAATAACCGCAGCCAGCTCATAGTCGCTGACCGGTATCTCCTCCGGTATCACCGCATCCAGACAGATCTGTGTGTCGCATGTGCGGGCTTTTTCCACAAATCCTGATAAAATAGCCTGGACCACAATATTCTCACAATATTTCACCACCCTGTTCTCATCTGTCACCCTGCTGATATACTCTGTGATCTTCTTTATCCCGGCATATTCGCCCTCGGCGAGAAGCGAATCAATCATGCCGGAATAATGGCGCATATCGTGCCGGAGAATCTTAAGATTCTTCTCGGACTGCTCCACCAGATCATACTGATTTTTCATTCCCCTGATGCAGGTTTCAAACAGTGCATTTTTCCAGTAAACCGCCGCCCTGTCGGACTCGCTCTCCACGTACCGGAACACCGCTACATATGACGCAAACATCGTAATGATAAACATGGATGTCCCAAGGCTATTTTCCGGCCGGTCATAAAGCGACCACGGAAAAATCACCAGAAAGCAGAAACCGCAGTAAAAAAATACAGGAATCAGGCACAGGCCCCACCAGTTCTGTGTATCTTCCTTTTCATAGCACTTCAGCCAGATATCCCTGATCCTGAAATACAGAACCAGAAGAATTACAAGGTGAATCAGAAACCCGCCCGCCAGGGACCAGAATGCGTTTCCCGTGTATATATGAAAAATGATCGAAGCGATACTCCCTGCGATCACATAATTGGACGCTGTCAGCCCCATAAACAGGGCCTTGCTGTCCCTTGTCGCAGAGATCACAATTGCGGTGAACTGTGTCACCAGAATCTGGCCAATGGTCACAACCACATAGCAGATCCCGCTCTCCGGATACAGATTCAGCTTCAGGATGTCGGTGAATGTTAAGATCAGAAAAGAAGAAAAACAGATTCCCACTGTTGTTCTCCGTGAATAATGATGTGTCGCAAATAAATAGATAAACAGCATCAGAAACAAATGGCTGATCGTATATGATATATTTCGAAATAAGTTCATGTCCGTACCTACCTGTACTCCCCGGAAACAAAGAGAAGATATTCCTTCTTTACGCCGGCACTTCTGGCCCTGCTGACCGGAATACTTCTCCCACTTTCCATCATGACACTGCCCTGTGTCAGTCTGCTGACATAATTTAAATTGATGACATATGATTTATGGACCTGCAGAAAACGTCTGTCTGCCAGCAGCTCCCCGATCTCCGCATCGAATGATTTTCTGATAAAGATACTTTTCAGAAGCTCCCTGTCCGTCAGATGCACCTCCAGCATCCTGGACACATTTTCAATATATTCGATTCTCGAGCAGGGAACGGAAACGGCGCCGTCTTTCGTCTTTACCAGATAAACCGGGCCTCTCTTTACCTCCATGAAGGAAAATGCGTATTCCAGTGCCTCCGAAAAGTCCGCCTCCCGCACCGGCTTTATAAGATACCGCGCCGCATGTACCCTGTAGGCGTCCAGCGCAAAATCATCGGAAGAAGTGACGTAAATGATCACATGCTTTTTTCCGGAACTCCTCAGCATTCTTCCAATATCAATCCCCGTTTTCCCTGACATCAGCATATCCAGGATATAAATATCCGCGAATTCTTCCCTGCATATTTTTTCACAGAGCTCCAGCGGATTGGTATATTTCTCTGTCTCAATCCCGGCAGCCCCGTCACAGAATTCCAGGCATCTGTACAAAAGCTTTTCCAGTTTTATCAGGTCCTCAATACAGTCATCACAGATTACTATTTTCATGCGCTTAAGCATAGCACAAGAATCCGAAGATGTCAAAGCCGCTCAGTCCTCAATCCTGCGGATACCGCCGGATTGAACATTCTGCAGAAATACGCTATTCTGAAATAATAACCGGATATGACAGCTACATGTCATATTCAGTGTGCTATCATTGATTTACTGCATCGGCAAAGAGCAGAATGCAGATACCATTATGAAACCGGAGGTATTATCATGGAAAAATGGCTTTATGTCATGATTATCAAAAAAGGGAAATCCTACAACAGGGTCACGAAAGCTGTCATCACAGAGCATGCTGAGAATCTGAAAAAATTAGATGACGATGGAAAATTAGAGCTCTGCGGACCTTTCAGGGGCTATCCCGGTGTTGCCGGCATGGTCATATTTAAAACGCACAGCTACGAGGAAGCCGACGCCCTGTGCAAACAGGAACCTCTGGTCGCCGGGGGATATGCGACATACACGCTCGCACCCCTGCAGGTGGCTGACAGGGAAAATAACTACTTACTGTGACATAATCCGGAGACCTGAAACCGGATTCCGCCGCGGGCATCCCTGACAGCATTCACAAATTTACGTTTCATCCGGGCTCTTCTGATTTTCCAGGTATTCTTCCAGACAGATGCCCTGTTCGTGGATTTCCGCGGCTGCCCGGGTGCCCACATAGCGGTAATGCCAGACTTCCTCCGCTGTACCGGTAATCTCTGTCCTGTTTCCGGGGTATCGGAAGATGAAGCCGTACTTATAGCTGTTTTCCTGAAGCCACAGGTATACGTCATAAGTTGCCCCATTGATGTCCACCGCAATGCCGAGCTGATGCTCACTATATCCCGGCACGGCAACCCACTGTTCCGCCATCTCCGCTGCCTCGTCCTCCGTGAATCCCTGCCCGCGGTATTCCTCAATCTTCTCATCATAAAGGCGCTGCTGCTTTTCCTGCGTCCGATAGCCCGACACGACGCGCGGAAGCTGATCCAGGTTTCCCTCTCTCGCCGCTTCCAGCATTTCCATCAGCGGCTCATAAATGCGCTCGTCCACCTGCTGGCCGCCCGCCACTTCCACCAGCTTAACCTCATAATTTCCAGGCACAGGGTTCCACCTGTTTACAAGTGTCAGATTCCAGTCCGTATCCGCGCCCGTTTCCACTGTGTTCTCCTGATTCCCCGGGACGGCACTGCACGCCTCCATTTCACCAGCGCGGCCCGGCTCAGTGGAAACCGGCGGCGCGGCCTTCTGATTCCCCGGAACGGCATTGCCCGCCTCCATTTCGCCAGCGCGATCCGGCTCAGTGAAAACCGGCGGCGCGGCTTTTGACGGCGTCCCCCGTAAGACTGCGCCCCATGCGATCACAGGCAACAGTATCAGAAGTACCCATCCGGCATGCCGCCGGTTCCGTCTCCTGCGCCGTACACTCCTGCCTCTGTGCTGATCTGTTTTTTCTCTCATATTTTTTACTCCCATTATTTTTTGCTCCTTTCCGAACGTAAGAAAAATCTGTATTTTGCTTTTCTGTAACGATCTTACCAGATAAGAAGACTACAGTTTTTAAAAATATATCACTTAATTATTAACAAAATCCTAATTTCAGGCTGATATCTGCTTATCCTTTTATCCTTAACTCTCTGAATGTCGATGACCAGTAGCAGAAAATCTGACAGCAATATTGACTCTGCCAATGATATTCGTTAAGATAATCAGAAAATATCCGCGCGGAAGGTAACCTTATGCGGATTACAAAAGCTGATATACATCCTCACCACAGATCAGAAAGCGGCAGTTTGTAAACAACATGAAACATATTCTGAAAAGCCCTCAGACGGGCGGCTCAAAAAAGTGCGGGAAAGCAGAGAGGGGCGACGAATACGGATGGCTATTATTTTAATTGCGGAAGACGAAAAAAAGGTACAGGATATAATTGCCGAATATATGAAGCGTGGCGGTCACTCCTGCGTTACGGCAGATGACGGGATAGATGCTGTCACAATTTTGAAAAACAATCCTGTTGATCTGGCCATTCTGGATGTAATGATGCCGCACCTGGACGGCTTTTCGGTGTGTAAAATAGCAAGAGAAATGTACAGCATTCCAATCATCTTCCTTACGGCAAAAGAAGACGAGGACGACAAGTTAAAAGGATATGATTATGGAGCCGATGACTACATGACAAAGCCATTCAGCCCCGGCGTACTGCTCGCAAAAGTGAATGCCCTGCTGCGGCGTTCTCTGTCTGAAAACCCACAGGAAGTACTGACAGCCGGAAACCTTGTCCTGGTGCCGGCTTCTCACAGTGTGACTGTCTGCGGTAACCATATCGATCTGACCTACAAGGAATTTGAATTGCTGCGGTGTTTCATGCTGAACAAAAATCAGGTTTTTTCCCGCGAACAGCTGCTGAATCGCATCTGGGGGTATGATTTTGAGGGAAATACAAGGACAGTCGATACGCACATCAAAACGCTCCGGCAAAAACTGGGCGCAGAGGGGCGCTGCATTGTAACTCTGATACGTTCGGGTTATAAATTCGAGGTGCGATAATGAAAAAGATAAGTAAATGGGCCGGCCTGAACACGGTCAGAAAAAAAGTATTGCTGCTTTCAAAGTCAGCCGGCGGTTCGATTGTCTTATTTTACGTATTCACGTCAGAATTACCCAGCCGTACCAGCGCCTTTTTGATCTGGTTTATACTACTGATAATGGTTATTCTCGGCGTAGACATTATGCTCAGCCGCTTCATTTCCAGGCCTTTAAATGAAATCAGCCGCACGGCAGGGCAAATGGCAGATCTGGATTTTTCGGCACATTGCAATATCCATACAGACGATGAATTCGGGGAACTTTCGCAAAGCCTGAACGCCATGTCTGCCAGTCTGAGAGAAACACTAAAAAAACTGGAAACCGCCAATAAGCAGCTTGAAAAAGATGTGGCACGTGAACATCTGTTACTGGCGCAAAGAAAAGAACTGGCCGACAGCTTATCCCACGAAATGAAAACACCGCTCAGCATTATCCGTGCTTATGCCGAAGGCCTGAAAGACGAAACGGACGAACAGAAAAAAAGGCAGTACATAGATGCTATTTTATCCGCCACAGACCGGATGAACCACATGATAATATCGCTGCTTGACTTATCTGCTCTGGAAGCGGGGGCCGTGAAATTTTCAGAGGAACGCTTTGACTTCATAGAGCTGGCAGAAACTGTCGCGGGAAGACTGCTCATAGATGTGCCCTGTGCAGATTATTGTCTGACTTATGAACTGCCCGATGAAAAGTGCTTTATTATCGCAGATAAGCACCGCATGGAACAGGTGCTGAACAATCTGATACTGAACGCAAAGAATCATGTCTGTACCGGCGGAAAACTTCACCTGTCCGTCATTCGCACAGAAAACAAGCTGAGATTCTCAATTTTTAACCAGGGAGAGCAGATACCGCCTCAGGATATTGAAAAAATATGGCTCCGCTTCTACCGCGGAGAAGCTCCGCAAAAAAAATCAGATTCCGGCTCCGGTCTTGGCCTTTCCATCGCAGCTCAGATTCTATCGATGTATCATGCAGAGTACGCTGCTCAAAATATGCCGGGCGGCGTAGCGTTCCGTTTTGATTTTCCTGCAGCCACATAAAAGCGAAACACGACCCCCTGCTCCCGGGACGGAGCGGGGTTCTTTATTTCACAGGGACTTCACACCTGCCGCACTTCGATTTCACCTCATTTTCCTAAACTGTCCTCATCAAACACAAAAAAGGAGGTCCTGTATATGTTTTCAGGTATGGAATGGTACTGGTGGCTGATTATAATCGCCGTTACCGTCCTTTCTATTCCGTTTAAGATCAGGTTTATGAAATGGTGGGGCAAACGGCATCGGGAACAGAATGGTAACCGCAGAGACAGGTGGGGTGATGAAGAATGATTGATGTGAAAGACCTGGTTTTCTCTTATCAAAAGCAAAAAGAAACCTTACACGGACTGACCTTTTCGGTGGCTGACGGCGAAATATTCGGCTTTTTAGGTCCGAACGGCTCAGGCAAGTCCACAACGCAGAAAATCCTGACCGGTATTTTGCGTGGTTATAACGGCGAGGTGCATTTATTTGAAAAGCCTTTGGAATGCCAGCAAAAAGATTTCCGTGAGAAAACAGGGGTTCTGTTTGAACTTCCCTATCTCTACACCAACCTCAGTCCTCTTGATAATCTGAACTATTTTGCAGGCTTTTATCCCGCAAAACGCTGCCGCAATATACACGAATTATTAGAGATGCTGGAGTTCAAAAAGGATTTTTTAAAAAAGCCCGTATCCTCCTGTTCCAAAGGAATGCGACAGCGTGTGAGCATGGCAAGGGCGCTGCTCAATAACCCGGATCTTCTGTTTCTGGACGAGCCGACCAGCGGGCTCGACCCACAGGGGGCCGTATTGTTCCGGAATATCATTGAGAAAGAAAGAAAAAAGGGCACAACCATTTTCCTCACTACCCACAATATGACGGACGCTGATCTGCTCTGTGACAGAGTGGCATTTATTGCGGACGGGGAAATCAGGGTCATTGATTCTCCCAAAAATCTAAAGGAGAAGAACAGCAGTCATCTGACTGAAATCACATATTTGTATAAAGGGAAACGAAATACAGCGCTCATTGAAACACCGGAGCTAAAGGCGGGTATTCCATTCCCTTATGACGAAATTGTCAGTATTCACTCCGGAGAGCCGACCCTGGAGGATATATTTATACATTACACAGGGAGGGGGCTTTCATAATGTGGAGAGAATTTTTTGCCTTACTGAAAAAGGACTTCAAACTGATGCTGTCCGGCCGGTTCTTCCTGCTTATGACCGGTTCTCTTATTCTCTACTCCTGCTATATCAATTTTATTTATGCCGGCTTAGATCAAAACATATATCCTGTTTACCTTTACGACCCGCTTTGTGTACATAACGAGACATCTTCTGAACTGATAAAAGTTGAAAGTTCAGAGGAATTACAGGCACAAACCGGCGACGGCTATGCCGTGGGCATTGACGTTTCAGGCAAAACGCCGGACATCAGCATGATTTCATCGGGAATCAGCAGCATCGACCAGTACCGTGCCGCATATGCCATGTCCCTGCTGTCCTCCAAAAACCATACCGCAGCGGAAATTATAGGAACAGATAACAGAGAAATGAAAAGCCGCCGGGAAATCACCTGCGAATTATTGTTCTTTGAACTGGCTGCGGTCGGCTTTTTGGGAATTGCCTCCGTGCTTTTTAAAGAAAAGCAAATGGGCATTATCCGTGTTCACGGTGTGCTGCCCGTAGGCAAAACAGTTTTTATTTTGTCAAAATTACTTTTGTTTCTGATCTGCGATCTTGTATTCTCATTATTACTGACAGTCATAAATTTAGGTGTTTCAGAGGGATTTGCCGTTCTGCCTTACATTTTACTGCAGACGGGTATTCTGTCTTTAATTATGGCACTGACGGGTTTTTCCTGCGCAATACTCCTGCGGGATTTTAAACAGTTCTCTCTGCTGTACCTCGTTTTAGCGATTTTCATCACCACGCCCGTATTTCTCGCAGGGCAGACGGGCACCGCCCGGGGGTGGATAAATTATCACCCGATGTACCATCTTTTTATGGCGATGAAAAATGCCTATCGGGGGATCCCGTCTGAAAACGGTATTTACTATGCAATTTGCGGCCTGACAATCGTACTGCTGTCCGGATTAGTGCGCCGCACACTTATCCGTGAAATGGCAAAGGAGGGATAGTATGAAAGGGTTCATTTATCAGCTGAAAAACATACGCCGGGACAAGTTGTGCATCGTGTCATTTTTGCTTCCCGTCCTTGCCGGATTCGCAGTCAGTCTGCTTTCGGGAGTAAATTTTTCGTCTCTGAGCGAAACGATTTTTTATGTCATGGAAGATGACCTTCCGGACGAATGCACGGAATGGCTGCAGACAATTGGCACTGTAACCGCATTTCCGGATATCGCTTCTTTGAAAGATGCGGTCAATAACCCTGCCACGCAGGCGATCGGTGTGCTAAAAGACGAAGGCGGCATAAGAACTCTTTTGTCGGGCGATGAACTGCAGATATACACAGTGACCGGCAATACACTCCCGCAGCTTTACGCAGAAAGAAATAACTTTGCCGCAGCTCAGGTAAGTATCACTCCTGTTGCAGAGAATCGCGATGCTCTTAAATCACTGCTCATCGCGATAACGATGATTACAGCCATGTTCATGGGCTGTACATTTAATGCCATGAGCATTATCGGAGAAAAAGAAGATGGTATTTCTTTTATCAATGAGATTTTACCTATGACAAAAGCGGAGTATATCGCTCAGAAAATCACATTAGGATTTATCGGCGGTGTTATCTCCACCCTGTTAACGGCGGCTATCTGCATAAGAGTATCTGTAAATCAGATACTGCCTTTCCTTCTATTGATTGTCCTGTCCGCTTTTGTGGCGGCGCTGGCAGGGTTATTCACCGGAAAGCTTTCAGGCGGGCTGATGACCGGGATCGTCTGCATCAAGGCAGTTATGATTTTGTTTCTCGCCCCTCCCGTTTTATTATACCTGACTGTTCCGCCCGGCAGTTTCATGCATTCCCTGTCCTGTCTTCTGCCGTCAGGTGCAACTTTTTATGGATTGATGGATCTGCTGAATGGCCAGACACAGGGAATTGAAACAAATATTATTGTGCTGTCTGCACACTGCATTTTGTGGCTGCTGCTGTTTTTCGCCGCAGAACGCAGCAAAGCAGGAGCCGGATCTGCGAAGTAATACCGATACCGTCATAAGGCAAAGGCAGGTCCGGTTTATCTATTTCCCCATAGCATCTGCCTTTGCCTGCTCCAGCAACGTAATTTTATATACCTCTCCCAATTGTGCCGGGTATGATTCCAATATATCTCCGTTATAAGCAATTTCCACAGTATCGCCAATCTGCAACACCTGCTTCTCTTTGTAAGGGATGCTGAATCTATCCGCCGTGTCAGATTCCAAAGAATCCTCCGCAGGTTCTGCTAAAATCGAATCGTCTCTCACCTCAATGACTGTTGCCTGAAATGTTACTTCCCGCGTATTATTCGCAGAAACAGGTGTTTCTGTTCTTTCAGACAGCATATTTGCATAATGATTCAGCGCTTCGCACGGTTCATATTTTGTTTTATAGCCAGTACCATCGATTACAAGAAACGGGTTATATGCCATGATGTCCGTTTGTGTTCCATCCGTCATGACCAGTGTAAAGGTAACGCCCTGTCCGGCATACTCTGTATAAGAATTATCCTCATGATAAATCACAACATCTTTTAGCAAATCCACTAATTCCTTAACTTCTGTAATCTGAATGGTTTTATCTGGCGGTAATAAATGTACCGCAGCAGATACGATCTGTTCCGCCTCCAGGTCTTTATAGGGCTTCCTGCCACTGACAACAGCAAATATAATCATCATGACAGCTGCTGACAGTATGCAGATCAGCGAAATAATAATTGTCTTTTTTCTCATAATCAGCCTCCCTCGGCAATCATATTTAAAAGGAAAACGCTCAATCAACGGTATCCTGCACTGAAAGAAGAAGTGAAAGACGCCGGGAAAATCAGAAAGAGCGCTTACAGTATCCTGCGGCAGGAACAGCGGGAACAACAGCCCCACAGAAAGCAGGATATGGAGCGGTAACAGACAAAGCGGCGGGATAGTCAATGCCTGTCACCGCCGCCCTGTTTTGGAGTTTTTCAGACCGATAAACTGAAAGTTATAAATTTGTGGCAATATCAATCCCAACACCATTAACGAGAAAATCCGTAAGAGTATCAGCAATTTTTTCAGCATTTTCAAAGTCTAACCAACCCTCTGAAGTGCGATATAAACCAAAGCCATCCCTGCCAGTTCCAAAAAAGTAAACTAAATCCCCTAAGTCATTGCCAAACAACCATGCCTTAGTGATAAATTTTTGATTAAAAGGCTGATCAAACTCTTCCAATTTTTCTAATGCTATTTTTGCACTCCAGATCCAGATAGATAACCCTTCGCCTTCCACTTCAAATTCGGGCCCATAGCTATCTTCCCCTGAAACCTGTTTCAAAAATTCAATATAGTCTTTGGGCAGAGGGACTGGTGAAACGCGATTGATTTCTTCAATATCGTTTTCACCACCAGCACAAATTTCATCTTCGTCAAAAACCAGTTTTTTGTTTATGTTCTCAATAATGTTCATTTCTTTTGCTCCTTTTTTACAATACCGGTTTATCGGTTATGCCGGAAAAAATTATACCATACTCAATTACGAAAAACAATCCTGCCCACGCTTTTGTCCACTTCATTCTGGCGGTAGGTTTTGCGCCCCTTTTCCTGCCCCGTCCCCCGCCGCGCTGAAAATTTTGTGTCAATAACTCAGAAAAGCACTTAACAAAAATCTTCATGGGGGGCTGCCCTTTATTCTCAATATTCGCAAGGTATCGCGGAGATATATACATTTCGTCGCATACTTTTTCCTGCTCTCCCTGCGCCCTTTCCGGGCTGTCCTGACTGCTTCCCCAAAATCCCTGAAATGTCTATACAGTTCTATTGATTAGATAAAATGATTTCATATTTGTTTCACATTGACCTGGTAAACTTAAAACAGGGAGGTGCGTTTATGGCAGGGAAATATTGATCCTGTTGTTTTAGATATAATGCTCCCTAAAATTACGGGATTTTCCGTACTCCATGAAATACGGAAGAAAAGTGTAGTCCCTGTTCTTATGCTCACGGCTATTGAAAATGAATATACACAGGTAACAAGTTTTGACGAACAGGCAGATGACTATATTACAAAACCGTTTTCCATGGTTTTACCTGGCAGACGCGTTACCGCACTTTTGCGAAGAAGCGGGAAAGGTATCCTATCCGAAATAGTAACTTTCGGTGATGTAACCGTTGATTTTTCCGGCTATACGGCACAAGACCCTGACGAAAAAATTGATATTACACCTAAAGAAACCCACTTGCTGCGATTGCTTATTGAACATAAAGTGCTGGTGCTGACGCGCTCACAGATACCTGACGATTTATGGGTTATCAACGCTCCGATTATTGACAGAACAATTGATACCTGCATCAAAAATCTACGGAAGAAACTTCGACTTAATCGTATTGTAACGGTCAAAGTCCCAAAACTTTTTTTACACACTGGCGTTAATGGTATTTGTTGTTGTAATCGCTCATATTCTTATTTATCTGCCTGCCCCCAAAGGGCTATGGAGATTACTATGACTGATACTGCCGCTAATATCACAGAACTTATGACAGTCGGCACTGGTGAGGAAAAAATTGTCATACAGGCGATAGAAAGTGCTTTGCCGTTCTCGCTCATTTGCAGCCTGGTGATTTCCGTCATCTGTTCGTTCTTGTTTTCTAAAGCGATTGTTGCCCCTATTGAGCACATTTCTTCTTCAACTGAACGAATGATGAAATCAGACTGGGCGGCAAACTGCCCTATCCACCCAGAGAATAAAATCGGGGTGTTGGCACAAAATGTCAATAATTTGTATTCTAATCTCCTGTCTGCTATTGAGCATTTGGAACAGGAAAAAGACCGGGTTAGTGAAATGGAACGGGCAAAAGTGGATTTCCTGCGGGCTGCGTCCCATGAATTAAAAACTCCCGTGACTGCTCTGAACGCGACCCTTGAAAATATGATTTTAGGCGTGTGAAAGTATCAGGATTATGCCACATATTTACCTGAATGCAAAGATAGAGCTGAACGGCTTTCTAAGATGATACTTGAAATTTTAGAAACCTCTAAACTGAATGGCATTGCAGAACAGCCAAAGACTATTGATCTATCTGAATTGCCTGAAGAACTATGTGAGCCGCACCAGCTAATCGCAGCGGCACATAACATATCTTTTTCCCTTGATTTGCCAGAGCCTTTTACCGTGACACTTCTGGGTAGTTCATTCAGTAAAGCAGTATCTAATGTTCTTAAAGGCTATTCATGCCTGGGAAAGCCGAGAGGCAGCACGTGAGAAAGCACGGCAAGCAGCTGAGAAACTGAAGGAGATGAAACCTGTATCTGCTGCCAAAAAGGCAGAGGATGGTATCGGGGAGACACTCACGTATATGGAGTTTCCAGCACAGCACCGGACCGGAATCCAGACCAGTAATACCATTGAACGGTTAAACCGGGAGATCAAACGCCGAACCAGGGCAATCGGCGCATTTCCTGATGGTCAAAGTGCGTTAATGCTGGTATGTGCCAGACTGCGTCATGTAGCAGGAACCCAATGGGGAGCCAGACGCTGTATGAATATGGATCATCTTTCCAAACCGGAGGATGATCTGCTGTCTGATATCATAGGCGGTTAACTGTCATCTGCTGAACGGCGGAAATTAAATTTGCGAAAAAACCTTGACACTATCAATTTGCGAAAAACTATTGACACTACCTTGGGCAAGGACGCCTTCCAAAGAAATAAGTGATTACCTCATTAAGAAATCTGAGAAATAGCCAAAGAAATGCAATAAGAAAAACCTTGCTGATATTCAGTTTTCATTTCTGAA
>CAMSQM010000056.1 GCA_947062675.1 uncultured Roseburia sp. | reverse complement strand
TGTGCTGGAAGTGAACGGTTACGCGATCCGCGAGGGCAGGACATCCCCGCCCAGGCGCTATACATCGGGTTCGATGGTGCTTGCGATGGAGAATGCAGGTCAGCTGATAGAGGACGAGGAGCTTCGCGCCCAGATCAAAGGCTCCGGCATCGGGACATCCGCTACGCGGGCGGAGATTATTCAGAAGCTGGTCCGCGTCGGCTACCTGGCTCTGAACAAAAAGACGCAGGTGCTCACCCCCGAGCGGCTCGGGGAAATGATCTTTGAGGTGGTTTCCATGACAGTTCCGGCGCTGCTGAACCCTGAAATGACGGCTTCCTGGGAGAAAGGGCTTGACGGCATCACCAGAGGGACCGTTGTGATGGAAGAATACAGGGCAAAACTGGAGGATTTTATCCGCCGTGAGACTGTTTCCATGATGGAGCATGATCTGACCGGACAGGTGGCGGAAAAAATCCGGCCATTTATCGGGAAGGAAGGGCGCGGGATAGCGGCCCGCAAAAGCCTGGGACTCGCGTGCCCCGTCTGCGGCGGCGATATCGGGACGACGCCGTTTGGATACGGGTGCAGCAATTACAAAAAAGACGGAAGCGGCTGCGGATTTGCGATCGGAGCGATCGCGGGGAGACAGCTGGGTGACGAGGATGTGACGGCTCTCCTCACGGAAGGCCGCACCGGAACGATCCGCGATTTCCGGTCGAAAACCGGAAAAAAGTTTGACGCGTGCATCGCCCTGGTGAAGGAGGATGGAAAGTGCAGCCTGAAATTTGATTTTGAACACGCCGAGTCCAGAAAAGTCCGCGATGTGAAATGTCCCGTCTGCGGCGGGGAGATCGCGGTAACCCCGTTTGGCTACGGCTGCGCGTCTTACGTGAAGGATGATCCCTCCGCCTGCCGTTTTTCCATCGGAAAAATCGCCGGAAAGAAGCTGTCCATGGCGAATCTCCGGGAACTTCTGACCAAAGGACGGACCGGAGTGATCGGCGGCTTTCAGTCAAAAGCGGGCGGAAAATTTGAAGCGGCTTTGAAACTGACAGAGGATAAACGGGTGGTATTTGATTTTCCCGACCGGCCCCGGCCGACTGAGACGACCGTAAAATGCCCTGTCTGCGGAGAGCTGCTGAAAAAAAGTCAGTGGTATTATGAATGTGAGTGCGGTTTTAAGGTATCGCACACCGTGGCGAGGGTGGAGCTTTCGGAAGATGTGATGAAGGAGCTGCTGGAAACTGGGAGAACAGGCGAAAAGATAACCGGATTTTTGTCAAAAGCGGGAAAGACATTTGATGCACATCTGAAATTTCTGGATCGGCAGATACAGTTTGAATTTGGAAGGGAAACGACGGCGGAACATAAGGGACAGGAGGGGAAAAATGGATTTCAAACCGGAATACAGGAAGTTAAATCAGGATGAAATAAACATAAAGCTCTTTTCGCAGTTCTGCCGCAGCCAGGTAGTCACAGACTGCTGGCGCAGGGAGGGAGACGCATGGGTGATTAAGGCGGACCCTTTCACGGACGACTGGAGCGGGGATGACTATGCCTTTCTGGTAAAGTGTCTGCGAAACACGGTTCTGACGGGAGGGGCGGTATTCGGGGCGTTTCAGGGCGGAGCGCTCAAAGGATTTGCCTCCGTGGAGGCAGAGCGTTTCGGGAGCCGCGGGCAGTACGCAGACCTGACCGCACTGCACGTCTCTCTGGAACTGCGCGGCAGAGGGGTGGGCAGGAAACTGTTTCTTCTGGCGGCGGACTGTGCGCGGGAACGGGGGGCGGAAAAGCTTTATATATCGGCGCATTCCGCGGTGGAGACACAGGCGTTCTACAGAAGCCTCGGGTGTGTGGAGGCGGAGGAATACAGCGCCGCGCATGTCGCACAGGAACCATACGACTGTCAGCTGGAATACAGGCTGTGAGACAGGAAGTTACCGGAAAACAAATATGGAGGGAGAGATATGGAACAGGCAAAAATCAGTAATCTGTACGATCTGGAACAGACCATTGCGCGGGAGCTGTTCAGCGGGCTGGCTTATCCGTGGGAGGCGCTCGGGGCGATTGGCGATTTTATCCGGAAGCTGGGTCCTGCGCTTGACCCGGAGAAGTACGAGCAGCGGGGCGAGGACATCTGGGTGGCGAAGAACGCCAGGACAGCCCCGTCCGCTTATTTAAATGGCCCTTTAATTATTGATGAAAATGCGGAGATCCGGCACTGCGCATTTATACGCGGGAGTGCGATCGTCGGAAAGGATGCCGTGGTGGGTAATTCCACAGAGCTGAAAAATGTGGTGATTTTTAACGCGGTCCAGGTGCCGCATTATAATTATGTCGGAGATTCCATTCTCGGTTACAGATCGCATATGGGCGCGGGCTCGATCACGTCCAATGTCAAGTCTGACAAAACACTTGTGGTAGTCAGGGACGGGGAGGAAGAAATCGATACAGGATTAAAGAAATTTGGCGCAATGCTCGGGGATTTTGCGGAGATTGGCTGCAATTCGGTCTTAAATCCGGGGACGGTGATCGGCCGGCATACAAATGTCTATCCGCTGTCCAGCGTGCGCGGGGTTGTGCCGCCAGACTCGATATACAAGTGCCGGAATGAGGTCGTGGGAAAGCGCCTGTGAGAGGGCGCGGATGTCCGGCCGGCATTCGCTGCCGGCCGGCGGAAGCTGCAGACCGGAAACGATGAGAAAAGGTAAGGCTTTAAGATTCTTTTCATTTTTATGTTCTTATGCTAAAATATAACGCATTGCACAAAAATCCTGGAAACTGGAAGGATAAACAAGGAGGCAGCTATGGGTAATGTCCGAAGGGTGTACGTGGAAAAGAAATCTGCTTTTGCCGTGAGAGCGGTGGAACTTGCAGCGGAGATACACAATTATCTTGGAATCAGCGGCGTGACGAATGTCCGCGTGCTGACCCGCTATGATGTGGAAAATATTTCAGAGGAAACTTACCGTGAGGCGCTGGTAACCGTTTTTTCGGAGCCGCCGGTGGATTATGTTTATGAGGAGACGTTTGATGCGGGGGACGCCGCAGTGTTTTCGGTGGAGTTTCTGCCCGGACAGTTTGACCAGCGGGCGGATTCGGCGGAGCAGTGTCTGAAACTTCTGGACAAAAATGCGGCGCCGGTGATCCGCAGCGCTGTGACATATGTAATAGAAGGAACTGTGACGGAGGAAGAGCTCGGGGCGGTGAAAAAGCACTGCATCAATCCGGTGGATTCCAGGGAGACAGGGGAGGAAAAGCCGGAAACGCTGGTGCAGGAATTTCAGGAGCCGGAGGACGTCCGCAGCTTTGACGGGTTTATCCGCATGACAGAGGAAGAGCTGCGGCAGCTGTATGATTCTCTGGGACTGGCGATGACATTTCAGGATTTTCTCCATATCCGCCGTTATTTTGAGGGAGAGGAGCAGCGCGATCCGACCGTGACGGAGATCCGCGTGCTTGACACATACTGGTCAGACCACTGCCGTCACACGACGTTTTCCACGGAATTAAAGGATGTGACATTTGACGAGGGGTATTACCGTGCGCCGATCGAGGGTGCATACCTTGATTATCTGGACGCACGCAGAAGTCTGTACGGTGACCGTGGGGATAAGTATGTCTGTCTGATGGATATCGCCCTGATGGCGATGAAGCGTCTTAAAAAAGAAGGAAAGCTCGAGGACCAGGAGGAGTCCGACGAGATCAACGCGTGCTCGATTGTCGTTCCGGTCGAGGTGGACGGCAGAACGGAGGAATGGCTGGTCAATTTTAAAAACGAGACGCATAACCATCCGACAGAAATTGAGCCTTTCGGCGGTGCGGCGACGTGCCTGGGCGGCGCGATCCGGGATCCGCTCTCCGGGCGTACCTATGTGTATCAGGCGATGCGTGTGACGGGGGCGGCGGATCCGACCGCGGCGGTGGAAGATACGATTCCGGGCAAACTTCCGCAGAAAAAGCTGGTGCGGGAAGCTGCGCACGGCTACAGTTCCTATGGAAACCAGGTAGGACTTGCGACGGGTTATGTGAAGGAAATCTATCACCCAGATTATGTGGCAAAGCGCATGGAGATCGGCGCGGTTCTGGGAGCGGCGCCCAGACGCGCGGTGCAGAGGCTGACTTCCAGGCCGGGAGATGTGATTATCCTGCTGGGCGGCCGCACAGGGCGGGACGGCATCGGCGGAGCGACGGGTTCCTCAAAAGCGCACAATACCGAATCGACCGCAGTCTGCGGGGCAGAGGTTCAGAAGGGAAATCCGCCGACGGAGCGCAAAATCCAGCGCCTCTTCCGCCGTGAGGAAGTGACGCATATGATCAGGAAATGCAATGATTTCGGCGCGGGCGGAGTGTCGGTGGCTATCGGTGAGCTGGCGGACGGTCTGCGCGTGGATCTCGATAAAGTTCCAAAGAAATATGCAGGTCTTGACGGGACAGAGCTTGCGATTTCTGAGTCGCAGGAGCGCATGGCGGTGGTGGTGGCGCCTGAGGACGCCGAAGCCTTTCTGTGCTGTGCAAAGGAAGAGAATCTGGAGGCGGTTGTGGCTGCCGTTGTCACAAAAGAGCCCAGGCTGGTTCTTCAGTGGCGCGGAAAGGAGATTGTAAACATCTCCCGCGCATTTCTGGACACAAACGGCGCGCATCAGGAGACGTCTGTAATTGTGGAAATTCCAAAACGGGAAGAAAATTACCTGCGCAGGATTGCGCTTCCGGAGGCTGCACAGGCCCTCGCGGAGGGAGATGTCAGGGGAGCGTGGCTTGCGACGCTGGGAGATCTGAATGTCTGCTCGCAGAAAGGGCTTGTGGAGACGTTTGACGGGTCTATCGGCGCCGGAAGCGTGCTGATGCCCTACGGCGGAAAATATCAGCTCACCGGGACTCAGGTTATGGCCTCAAAGATTCCGGTGATGACGGGAAAGTGCGATGCCGTCACGATGATGGCTTACGGGTTTGACCCGTATCTGTCCTCCTGGTCGCCGTTCCACGGGGCCGTCTGCGCGGTGCTGGAATCGCTGTCAAGGATTGTCGCTGCGGGCGGCGACTATAAAAAGGTGCGCTTTACTTTCCAGGAATATTTCCGCAGGATGAGCGGGGAGGCGCGGCGCTGGAGCCAGCCTGTGGCGGCGCTGCTGGGGGCTTACAGCGCGCAGACGGGCTTCGGACTTCCGGCGATCGGCGGAAAGGATTCCATGTCGGGGACGTTCAATGAGATCGACGTGCCGCCGACACTCGTCTCTTTCGCGGTGGATGTTGCGCGGGAGGCAGATGTGATTTCACCGGAGTTAAAGGAAGCCGGAAGCCGGATGTACTTATTTACGGCTGAGAGGGATGAGTATGATCTGCCGGTTTACGCGCAGGTAATGAAACTGTACGACGCTTTCCATGAAATGATTCAGAAAAGGGCCGTCCTTTCCGCATATGCCCTGGACGGGAAAGGCCTTGCGGCCGCGGTCAGCCAGATGGGATTTGGCAATAAGCTCGGCGTGACGGTGAGCGGTACTGTGTCGGAAGAGGTGCTCTTCGGGCCGGGATTCGGCAGTCTGGTGGCGGAAATCGCTGCGGATAAGGTTTCCGTTGTAAAGGAGATTCTGAATGTGGCAGGGCTCTCCGCATACGGGATGGAAATTGGTGCCGTAAATGCGGAAGGAGTATTTGTGTACCGGGAGGAGGTCCCGGGTGCGGAGAGCGCGCAGGCTGCGGCGGGCGATTCCTGTGATTGTGCGCCGGGGACGCGCGAATGTGTCAGGATCACCATGCAGGAGGCGCTCGACGCGTGGACAGGTACGCTGGAGGGCGTATTTCCAACCCGCACCGGAGGGATGCAGACCGGCGGGCAGGAGCATGCGTCATCAGATATATACAAAACGGACCGCGTGTACGTGTGCAGGCATAAAGTGGCAAAGCCGTCAGTGTTTATTCCGGTATTTCCCGGGACAAACTGTGAGTATGACAGTGCGCGGGCATTTGCGCGCGCGGGAGCAGAACCGGTTGTTAAGGTGTTTAAGAACCTGAGCGCAGAGGATATACGCGATTCAGTCGATGAATTTGTAAAAGCGATCGGGCAGGCACAGATGATCATGTTTCCGGGCGGATTTTCCGCGGGCGACGAGCCGGAGGGGTCCGCAAAGTTTTTTGCCACGGCTTTCCGCAATGAGAAAATGGCGGAAGCGGTCCGCAGACTGCTGGATGAGCGGGACGGCCTTGCACTCGGAATCTGTAATGGTTTCCAGGCGCTGATTAAGCTCGGGCTGGTACCGTACGGGGATATCCGCCCGCAGTCCGCGGATTCCCCGACGCTGACTTACAACACGCTCGGGCGGCATATCAGCCGCATGGTTTATACAAAAGTGGTGTCGGACAAATCCCCATGGCTTTCGCTCGCTGTTCCGGGAGAGGTGTACTGCAATCCGGCATCTCACGGCGAGGGACGTTTTGTGGCGACGGAGGAATGGCTCGACCGGCTTTTTGCGAACGGGCAGGTTGCGACACAGTATGTGAATGAAGCGGGCGTTCCGGTCATGGATGAAGAATGGAATATCAACGGATCCTACCGCGCAGTCGAGGGCATTACCAGTCCGGACGGGCGTGTGCTTGGAAAAATGGCACATTCCGAGCGGCGGGGCGACGGCGTTGCGGTAAATATATACGGAGAACAGGATCTGAAGCTTTTTGAGTCCGGGGTGGCTTACTTCCGGTAAATATTTTACGGCACAGATACGGTTTCAGGAGAGAGAAGACAACAAATGTACCAGATAGCGATTTGTGATGATGAGACAGAAGAACTGGACAAGACGAAAAAGCTCCTTATGGCGTACGGGAAGGAGCATCCGGGATGTGAATTTGAGGCGGAGTGCTTTGTGAGCCCGGAGGCCCTGCTGCAGCGGGCGGAGGAAAACGGATATATGCCGGATCTGATTCTGCTGGATATCTATATGCCTGAGATAGAGGGAACCGTGGTGGCGAGAAAGCTCCGCAGACTGGGAAGTGATGGACGGATAATTTTTCTCACCTCGTCGGTGGATCACGCGCTGGAGGCATTCCGTGTGGATGCCCTCCAGTATCTGGTAAAGCCGGTTGTGGAAAAAGACTTTTTTGCGGCGCTCGACAAATGTGTGTCCGACATTGACGCAAAACGCAGGCGGTATCTGCTGCTGAAGACGGACGGGATGACGCACCGGATTGCGCCTGATACCATTGTATTCTGCGAGGCACAGGGAAAGCGTCAGTTCCTACATCTGTCAGACGGATCGCGGCTGACGCTCCATCTGACGATGGCCGGCCTTTACGGGATGCTGGAACCGTTTGAGGAATTTGCCAGGGTCGGGGCAGCCTATATTGTAAATCTGGAGCACATCATCAGACTGAATTCACATCATATCTGTCTGGACACCGGTGAGAACATTTATCTGCCCAGAGGGGCTTTCCAGCCTTTAAAAAAGCAGTATTTCAAGTATTACTGTGATAACAGCGGTTCCGGTTAGACCGTCCGGTGCAGATTGTCCCGTATTCTGCGTGTCATCCGCACGTTTTTTCCACGCGTGTACTTTTGAATCGTGGTTATGAAGTCCTTTTACCTGTCCTGCGTACTCTCTGTACTTTACACCCCGCCCCCTTTCCGATATAATAATTTTCAAAACAAAAGTCATCTGACAAGAATCCTTCCGGTAAGCATATAATGAAAAAACTGATTTTCAAAGGAAGTGCGCGTGCAGTTAGGCAGATTACTGGAACACCTCACATATGAATGCGATCAGGAAAGCTTAAAGAAACAGATAAGCGGTATCTGTTATCACTCCGGAAAGGTGAAGGAGGGCTCGCTGTTTGTCTGTATCAGGGGATTGCGGAGCGACGGGCACGATTACATACGGGAAGCGCTGGCGGGGGGTGCCGCGGCAGTGATGATTGAAAAGAGCAGTCTGGTGGTGAAGAACGGGGACGGTATTCTCTATACCGGACAGGGAAAGCTGTGCGTATCACAGATGCGGGCCGCCGGGGTGTCCGTGGTTGTGGCGGTGGACACAAGGAGGGCGCTGGCTGCGGTGTCGGCCGCTTTTTATGATTATCCGGCGCGGAAGCTGAAAATGATCGGGATTACGGGGACGAAGGGCAAGACGACCACGGCGTTTCTGACGGCGGGAATCCTGCGGGAGGCAGGATACAGGACGGGTGTCATCGGAACAATCTGGACGGATAACGGGAGGGAGACCCGCATGGCGTCCCACACGACGCCGGAGGCGCCCGAGGTACAGCGGGATCTCGCTGAGATGGTGAACAACGGCTGCACCTGCTGTGTGATGGAGGTTTCCTCACAGGGAATCAAAATGCGGCGGGTGGATGGAATCCGGTTTGATATCGGTGTTTTTTTAAATATTGAGCCCGATCATATCGGAAAGGGGGAGCATGCATCCTTTTCCGAGTATCTGTACTGTAAGAGCAGGCTGCTGCAGCGCTGTGAGACCGGGATCGTCAACCTGGATGATCCGAATACAGAGCGTATATTAAAAGGACATACCTGCGTGGTCGAGGGATTTTCGCGCAGAGGCAGCGGAGAGGCGCTTTACCGGGCGGATATCCGGTCGGAGCATGAATCTTTTTATATGGTCAGGGGAAAGCTCTGCAGTCGTTTTCAGATCCGGAGAGAACCGGAGGGGTCTGTGGGAGCTGAGAGCTTTCCGGTACAGATGCAGCTTCCCGGAAGTTTTAATATTTATAATGCCCTGGCGGCAGCTTCCGTCGCGTTTCATTTCAGGGTGAGCCGGTGGCAGATTGCGCGGGCGCTCCGGCGGCAGATGGTGCCGGGGCGCTGCGAGAATGTCAGCGTCTCAAAGGATTATGTGATTCTGATTGATTATGCCCACAATGAGATGAGTCTGAAAAATCTCCTCGTCACGCTGCGGGAGTTTCATCCGCAGCGCCTGATTGTCCTTTTTGGATGCGGCGGGAACCGGTCCGGTCTGCGCAGGAGCCGGATGGGGGAGACGGCGGGGAGGCTGGCGGATATTACAATTCTGACCTCGGATAATCCAAGGTGGGAGGATCCGGAGCGGATTCTGGACGATATCGAGACGGGGATACGCGGAACCGGAGGGCGTTATGTGCGGATTGCAGACAGGCGGGAGGCGGTGCGCTATGCCGTCTCTCTGGCTGGCGAGGGGGATATCATTGTGCTCGCCGGAAAAGGCCATGAGGGCTATCAGGAAATTAACGGGGTAAAATATCCGGTGAGCGAGCGTGAACTTATCGCGGATGCCCTTTCCGTGTGAAGAAAAACAGGAGAAATATGGCAGAATACGCAAATATTATTGTGGATATTTCACATGATAAACTGGATAAAACATTTATTTACCGGATTCCGGAGGCGCTTGCGGACAGAGTGGGCGTCGGGGTACAGGTATATATTCCGTTTGGGAACCGGAAAATCAGGGGTTATGTGGTGGAGCTGACAGACAGGGCGGAGTATGATACCACAAAGATCAAAGAGATTCTGGGGATTGTGGGCAGAAGCATTCCGATTGAGTCGCGGCTGATCGCGCTGGCCGGCTGGATGCGGAGAAATTATGGCGGGACGATGAACCAGGCGCTTAAGACGGTTCTTCCTGTCCGGGAGAAAAAAAAGCGCGTGCAAAAAAAGACCGTGTGTCTTGTGCTGGACGGGGTGGAGGCAAAGAACCAGCTCGGTGTGTATCAGAGAAAGCATAATACGGCGCGGGCAAGGCTTCTCGAGGCTCTGATCGCGCAGCAGGAACTCGGATGGGAAGTAATCACCGGAAAGCTCAATGTGAGCAGCAGCGTAATCTCCGCGATGGAACAGGCCGGGGTGGTGCGTGTGCTCACCCGGGTGTGCTACCGCAATCCGGTGGGGAATCTGCCGGCGGAGGAATACAGCCTTGTGCTGAATCCTTCCCAGCAGGCGGTGGTCGATGCGGTTGTGCGTGATTATGACGCGGGGGTGCGCCGGACGTATCTGCTGAAGGGAGTGACGGGAAGCGGCAAGACTGAGGTCTATATGGAGCTCATTGCGCACGTGATATCCGCTGGAAAGCAGGCGATTGTGCTGATCCCGGAGATTGCCCTGACATATCAGACCGTCATGCGTTTTTATCGCAGATTTTCTGACCGGGTCTCCATTCTCAATTCAAAAATGTCGGCCGGGGAGCGCTATGATCAGTTTCTGAGGGCGAAAAACGGGGAGATAGACATTATCATCGGACCGCGTTCCGCGCTGTTTACGCCATTTGAGAATCTGGGGCTTATTATAATCGACGAGGAGCATGAAACTTCCTACAAGAGCGGAAGCGTGCCCAGGTATCACGCGCGGGAGACCGCGGTGGAGCGCGCCGCGATGGAAGATGCCAGTGTTGTTCTGGGATCCGCCACGCCTTCGCTTGAGAGCTATTACCGCGCCGGCAACGGGGTGTACTGCCTTCTGGAGCTCACGGAGCGGGTGAAGAAAAAGCCTCTGCCCGTGTGCACGGTGACGGATCTGCGCAGCGAGCTTGCATCGGGCAACCGTTCCATTCTGGGCAGGCGCCTTGCCGCTCTTCTTGAGGACCGGCTGAAGCGGGGAGAACAGGCCATGCTTTTTCTCAACCGGAGAGGGATGGCGGGGTTTGTCTCTTGCAGAGCCTGCGGACATGTGATAAAATGTCCGCATTGCGATGTATCGCTGAGCCAGCACGGCGGCAGCGGGCCGGATACGGGCCGGATGGTCTGTCATTACTGCGGGCACACTGAGGCGGTGCCGGCAGTCTGTCCGGTCTGCGGGTCAAAGTATATCGGCGGTTTTAAGGCCGGAACGCAGAAGATCGAGCAGGTGGTGCGGGCACAGTTTCCCGGGGCCGGGGTGCTGCGGATGGATTTTGACACGACACGCAGCAGGGAGGGATACGAGCAGATTCTGTCGGCGTTTGCCAACCGCGAGGCGGATATTCTCATCGGGACGCAGATGATTGTGAAGGGGCATGATTTTCCGAATGTCACGCTGGTGGGAGTCCTCGCGGCGGATTTATCGCTGCATGTCAGCGACTTTCATGCTGCGGAGAGGACATTTCAGCTGCTGACCCAGGCGGCGGGAAGAGCGGGGCGCGGGGATCTCCCCGGCGAGGTCGTTATACAGACCTACCAGCCGGAGCATTACAGCGTTGTGACCGCGTCCGCACAGGACTACGGGGCATTTTATGCGCAGGAGATCGAGTACCGGCGAATGATGCTCTATCCGCCGGTGTGGAATCTGCTTGTCATTCTGTGCGCTTCGGGGAAGCAGGAGTCCGCGGCGGATGCCTCCGCCCGCCTGGCGGGGCAGATTCAGTCCTTTGCCGCGGGCAGAGAGGATGAAACGATTTATCTGATCGGGCCGGCGGACGCCGCAGTCGCAAAGATCAATGACATCTATCAGAAAGTGATTTACATCAAAGCCAGGAATTACCAGACGCTGGTGGCAGTTAAAGACATGGCGGAGGCGTATACCCGCGGAAAAAGGGAGTACCGCGATGTGATACTGCAGTTTGATTTTAATCCGGCGAACTGACGGGCACAAAATAACGTATGGAGGAAATTATGGCACTTAGGACAATCAGGCTACAGGGAGATCCTGTACTCAGCAAAAAATGCAGGGATATACGGGAGGTTACACCGAAAATCAGGCAGCTGATCGGCGATATGATTGATACCATGTATGAGGCGAACGGTGTCGGGCTGGCCGGCCCTCAGGTAGGAGTACTGCGCCGTGTCGTTGTGATCGATATCGGGGAAGGTCCGGTCGTTATGATCAATCCGGAACTGCTGGAAACTTCCGGAGAGCAGACCGGCGATGAGGGATGCTTAAGCCTTCCGGGAAAGGCGGCGGTTGTGACGCGTCCCGAATATGTCAGGGCAAAAGCGTGGAACGCGGATATGGAGGAGTATGAGATTGAGGGCACGGGACTGATGGCGCGGGCAATCTGCCATGAGCTCGATCATCTGGAAGGGCACATGTACACGGAAAAGGCCGAAGGCCCGGTTCATGATGTGGATTATGGGGAGGAATCGGACTGAGCGATGAGAGTGATATTTATGGGAACACCCGATTTTGCGGTGGGAACTCTGGAGGAAATTATAAAGGCAGGGCATGAGGTCGTCCTGGCGGTATCGCAGCCGGACAAGGCAGTGGGCCGGAGCAGTGCGCTCCGGCACACACCTGTCACGGAGTGCGCGCTTTCGCACGGGATAGAGGTGTATCAGCCCGCCCGGGTGCGTGACGCGGAGTGTGTCGGCTACCTGCGCGGATTTAAGCCCGATATCATAATAGTCGTGGCTTTTGGGCAGATTATAACGAAGGAGATTCTGGATCTGCCGCGATATGGCTGTGTCAATGTACACGCTTCCCTGCTGCCGAAATACCGCGGTGCTTCCCCGATTCAGTGGGCAGTCATCAACGGGGAGAGCGTGACGGGAGTGACGACCATGCGGATGGATGAGGGAATTGATACCGGGGATATGATCTTAAAGGAGGAAGTTCCCATCCGGGCAAATGATACCGGCGGGAGTATGTTTACACGTCTCTCGGAAACGGGGGCGGCGCTGTGTGTGAAAACAATGGCAGAGATTGAAGCCGGGACCGCGGTATATACGCCGCAGGACCACTCGCAGGCGACGCACACGGCCAAAATCCGCAAAGAGCTTGGAAATATCGACTGGACGCGGGATGCGAAATCGATCGAATGTCTGATCCGCGGTCTCAGCCCGTGGCCGGGGACCTACACGCGTCTGGGGAACAAAACACTGAAAATCTGGAAGGCAAAAGTGGTGTTCGGAGCGCCGGAGGCATCTCCGGGCTGTATTGTGCGGGTGGAGAAGGACCGCATCCGGGTACAGACCGGGGACGGTTATCTTGAAATTTTTGATGTGCAGCTCGAGGGCAGAAAAAGAATGTCCGTCGATGCATTTCTGAATGGCTGTTCAGTGGAAGAAGGCGCCTGCTTTAAACGGGTGTAAGCTGTGGGTATTCAAATGGTATGTACATATATCTATATAGAAGGGATGGGAAGTTATGCCATATTATTACAGGGGATTTGATCCGACTTATCTGCTGGTATTAATCGGCGCTGTGATCTGCCTTTTGGCCTCGGCGCGGGTGAAATCAACATTTCACAAATATTCCGGACGCCGCAGCATGTCTGGTATGACAGGCGCGCAGGCAGCGGAGCGGATTTTAAGATCTGCCGGAATCTATGATGTGACAATCTGCCATATCGGAGGCAGCCTGACGGACAATTACAATCCGTCCCGCAGGACGCTGAATCTGTCGGATGACGTCTATGGAGCGACGTCTGTTGCGGCCATCGGTGTTGCGGCACATGAGTGCGGACATGCCATCCAGCATCAGCAGGGATATGCGCCTCTTTCCATCCGCTCGGCGATCGTGCCGGTCGCGAATATCGGTTCCATGCTGGCGTGGCCCCTGATCCTCATCGGTATGTTTTTTACGACCGGAACGGGGGGGCTGCTGATCAATATCGGGATTTTGTGCTTTTCCGCCGCGGTACTTTTTCAGCTTGTCACGCTTCCCGTGGAATTTAACGCCTCGGCGCGGGCGCTTCGCATCTTAGGGCAGGAGGGAATCTTAAGTGAAAGTGAACTTCCGGATACGCGGAAAGTGCTCGGGGCCGCAGCGCTGACTTATGTCGCAGGCGCCGCAGCTGCGATATTACAGCTTTTAAGGCTCGTACTGTTGTTCGGAGGAAGACGCGGTGACGACTGATACGGTAAATGTCCGGTCTCTGATTCTCGATATCCTCATCGCCGTGCTGGAGAAAGGGGGGTACAGTCACCGCGTGATCGGTGCGGTCCTCGAAAAGTACCAGTATCTCGATAAAAAAGAGCGGGCTTTTCTGACACGCGTGTCGGAGGGGACGATCCAGCGCAAAATTGAACTGGATTATATCACTGACCGGTTCTCAAAAATAAAAACCGAAAAAATGAAGCCTGTCATCCGCAATCTGCTGCGGATGAGTGTCTACCAGCTCTGCTATATGGACTCCGTGCCCGACTCCGCGGTGTGCAACGAGGCCGTGAAGCTGGCAAAAAAAAGAGGATTTACGTCGCTTGGCGGCTTTGTGAACGGAGTGCTGCGCAGTATTGCGGGCCATGCCGGCGATATTTCATATCCGGATGAAGCCGTGGATCCGGTGCGGGCATATTCTGTGCGGTATTCAATGCCGGAGTGGATAGTGCGGCAGTGGATGGAAAATTACGGCGCTGCGCGCACCGTCAGCATGCTTGAGGTATCACTCACACAGGCCCCGTTTACGATCCGGACGAATCTGACCAGAATTTCATCCGGGGCGCTGCGGGAGCGTCTGGAGTCGGAGGGGATTTCGGCCATACCGGTGCAGACAGGAGAGCGTGGAGTGCGCAGCGGCTATCCGCCGCTGCCTTATGCATTTGTGCTTTCAGGTGTGGATTATCCGGGCAGGATGGCGTCATTTGCCGAAGGTCTGTTCTACGTGCAGGATATCAGCTCCATGGTTGTGGCGGAATGGGCAGACCCCCGGGAAGGGGATTACTGCATTGACGTCTGTGCGGCGCCGGGGGGAAAGAGCATCCATCTGGCGGAAAAGCTCTGCGGTACCGGTCATGTGTCGGCCAGGGATCTGACTCCGTGGAAAGTGGAGCAGATACGGGAAAATATTGAGCGTCAGCAGCTCCGGAACATCACCGCAGAATGCATGGACGCCACGGCGCATGATAAGGAGTCGGAGGGAAAGGCGGATCTTGTGATCGCGGACCTGCCCTGTTCCGGTCTGGGCGTGCTCCGCAGGAAGACGGATATCCGTTATCGGATGAGCGCGGCGCAGCAGGAGGAGCTCGCTGAGCTGCAGCGCAGGATCCTTTCTAATGTGTGCGCGTTCGTAAAGCCGGGCGGAAAGCTGATCTATTCTACCTGTACGGTATCACGTCCGGAGAATGAGGACAATGTCCGGTGGTTTACTGAGCGCCATCCGGAGTTCGTGCTGACAAGAATGCATCAGTTTTTTCCGGAAGAAAACGCAGGTGACGGGTTCTTCCTCGCGGAATGCATTCGCAGGAAACCGCAGGAAACATGTGTCCGGAACGGCGGACAGGGATAAAATGGAGAATTCAGATGAAAGAGGAAAAATATGATATCAAATCCCGGAATCCCGCGGAGCTGACAGAATTTGTCACGGGGCTCGGCGAAAAAAGTTTCCGGGCAAAGCAGATTTTTGACTGGCTCCACGCAAAACAGGTGTCAGATTTTGAGGAGATGAAAAATCTCCCGAAAAATCTGATTCAGACACTCTCCCGGACGTGCGCGCCGCTGTCGCTGAAACAGGAAACCGTCCAGATATCAGAACAGGACGGGACGCGGAAATATCTGTTTATGCTTCCGGACGGAAACCGGATTGAGAGTGTTCTGATGCGCTACCGGCATGGCAACGCAGTCTGTATCTCGTCGCAGGCAGGCTGCCGGATGGGATGCCGGTTCTGCGCTTCTACACAGGAAGGGCTGGCGCGCGGCCTGACACCGTCGGAGATGCTTGATCAGGTCTATCAGATCGGAAAGGAGACCGGGGAGCGGGTGTCCAGTGTCGTTGTGATGGGAATCGGGGAGCCGCTTGATAATTTTGACAGTTTTGTGAGGTTTACTGAACTGCTCACGCATGAGGACGGTCTTCATCTTAGTCAGAGAAACCTGACCGTATCCACCTGCGGACTTGTGCCGGAGATCAGAAAGCTGGCGGAATACCGTTTTTCTCTCACGCTTGCAGTTTCCCTGCACGCGGCGGTTCAGGAAAAGCGCAGGCAGCTGATTCCGGTTGCGGACCGCTATCCGCTGCCGGAGCTTATGGAAGCATGTCAGTACTACTTTGAACAGACGGGCAGGAGAGTGACGTTCGAGTACAGCCTGATCGCAGGCTTTAACGATGCGGAGGCGGATGCGGACGCGCTGGCCGGGCTGCTGCGCGGGCTTCGCGGAGGGATGCGCTGCCACGTAAATCTGATTCCGGTAAATCCCGTGAGAGGGCGTGCTTTTCGGCAGCCGCACCGGGCTGTGGTTGCGGCATTTAAAAATAAACTTGAAAAAAATGGAATAAATGTTACTATTAGAAGGGAAATGGGCCGGGATATTGACGGGGCCTGCGGTCAGCTCCGCAGGCGCTATGCACAGGCATAAGATCCGGATAGAAGGGAAGGCCCGGATGGAGGAAGAACATGAAGACGTTTTCCATGACGCACATCGGGCGGCGGCGTGAAATGAATCAGGATTACCTGTTTACGTCGGAGACGGCTGTCGGAAATCTGCCCAGCCTGTTTCTGGTGGCAGACGGGATGGGCGGCCATGCAGCCGGCGACTATGCCTCCAGATTTACTGTGGAAACGATGACAGAACATATCCGGCAGTCGGAACAGAGGGAGCCTGTGGCTGCACTCAGGGAGGCCGTGCTTTTTGCAAACGGACTTCTGGCGGAGGCCGCCTGTGCGGATTGTGATAAGATGGGAATGGGTACCACGATTGTGGCGGCTGTGATTGCGGATGAGCGCCTGTATACGGCAAATGTCGGCGACAGCCGTCTGTATGTGATCAGTGAGGAGGGGATTACTCAGATTACCAGGGACCACTCCCTGGTGGAGGAGATGATCCGGCTCGGTGAAATGAGGCCGGAGCAGGCGAAAAATCATCCGGACAGGAACATTATTACCAGGGCGGTCGGTGTGATGCCGGAGGTTGCGGTGGATTTTTTTGAGACGCGCCTTGTGCCGGGCGATTATGTTCTGCTCTGTACGGATGGACTTACCAATATGATTGAAGATGCCGTGATCAGGGAGATTGTTCTGGGCCGGGAGGAGATCGCCGGAAAAGTGAAAAAGTTAGTGGAGACTGCGAATGAGAACGGCGGCCGGGACAATATCACGGTTGTTCTGATTGAGCCGTTTTCGGAGGACTTGAACCGTTGAAGTCTGCAGTGTTAAATGGAGGTTGGGCATGTTAACTGAGGGAATGTATGTAGCAGACCGCTATGAAATCATCGGAAAAACAGGGACCGGCGGTATGTCGGATGTCTATAAGGCGAAAGATCTGACGCTGGGGCGTTTTGTGGCGATCAAGGTGCTCAAATCAGAATTCTCTGAGGATATGAATTTTGTGACAAAATTTCGCACAGAGGCACAGTCCGCTGCAGGACTTGAGCATCCGAATATCGTGAATATATACGATGTCGGCAGTGAGCATGGAATGCATTACATTGTGATGGAGTTTGTCGAGGGCGTCACATTAAAGACCTATATTGAAAAAAAAATACAGCTCACCTTTAAGGAAGCCGTAAGCATTGCGATACAGGTGGGACGCGGTATTGAGGCGGCTCACAGCAAGAGTATTATTCACCGGGACATTAAGCCACAGAATATCATTATATCGACGGAGGGAAAGGTCAAGGTAACGGATTTCGGAATCGCACGGGCGGCATCTGCCAATACGATCAGCTCTGACGTTATGGGTTCCGTTCACTATTCCTCGCCGGAGCAGGCCAGAAACGGGTTTGTGGACGGCAAAAGCGATATTTATTCGCTGGGAATCGTCATGTATGAGATGGTGACCGGGCGTGTTCCGTTTAACGGGGATACGACGGTGGCGGTGGCGATTCAGCATCTGCAGGAGGAAATGGTTGCGCCGGGAGCCTACGCGCCGAATCTTCCCGTGAGTATGGAGAAAATTATTCTCAAATGCACGCAGAAGAATCCGGACCGCAGGTATGAGTCTGTTTCAGCGCTGCTCGCAGATTTAAGAAAAGCGTTAATCAGTCCGGACGAGGATTTTGTCGTGATGGTTCCGGTGTCAAATCAGGATAAAACCCGGATTATCAGGGACGAGGACGTGCGGCAGATTAAAAAGGAGACCGGAAATATCTATCTGAAACCCGGCGATTATGACAGCAGAAGGGAAGAGGAGTCCTACTCCCGCAGGGATGAGGAGGAGGAAGATGAGGAAGACGACGGAGAGCTCAATCCGGGGATGGAGAAGGCGATCACGATTATGGGGATCGCTGCGGCCGTCGTTATTGTGGCGATTATCGCGGTGCTTCTCCTGAACCTTCTGGGTGTCTTCAACGCGAAAGGAAAAGACACTGCGGACGACAAAGGCACAGATACACAGTCCTCACAGACAGAGGAAGACAAATCTTCGGAACAGGGAAGCAGCCAGGTCAGCCAGGACGTGCCGAACGACCAGACGGGGGCCGATGCGGATGCGGATATGGACGCCTCAAAGCTGATTCCGGTGCCGTCGCTCGGCGGTAAGACGTACGAGGAGGCGGAAAGAGAGTTAGAGAAAATCGGTCTGGGCATCCGCAACAGAGGAGAAGTGTCTTCCGATGAATATGAAGAGGGAACGGTAGCAAGTCAGGATCCGGTGGCGGGCGAGAGCGTTGCGGAGAATACGGTGATTGATGTGGTGCTGAG
>CAMSQM010000055.1 GCA_947062675.1 uncultured Roseburia sp. | reverse complement strand
CCTGGGCGGGGATGTCCTGCCCTCGCGGATCGCGTAACCGTTCACTTCCAGCACATCGCCTTTTTTCAGCTTTGAGGCCGCGGCTGCCAGCCCTGCATTCTCCTCCTGCCCATCCGCGCCCTCTTCCGCCACTGCATCCTGCCGCCGTGCATCCGCCGCTCCCTCCGCGCCGCGGCTCTCCCCGGTCTGACCTGCCCCGTATATTCCCGCGACCTTAAGATACCCCTGCACTTTCAGCGTCTTCGCGGAAGCAAAAAACATTTCTTTCCCAGCCTTCACGGCAAGCCTGATCGTCTGATATTCCGCCGGGGGATAAAAAATACTCAGGAAACGCCGCACAATCAGCTCAAACACACGCCGCTGCAGGCTGTTTACAGAGGACAGCTCCGTCAGCTGCCCCGTCGGTATAATGGCATAGTGGTCGGTAATTCTGGCGTCGTCCGTATATCCGGTGCGGGCAATCTTTTTGTGCCACCCCTCATTCAGAATCTGCTCCGCAAAATCCGCCACAGGCTCACAGCCTTTCAGACCGCCAATGTTGCGGCTGATCTCTTTTGCCACGGCGGAGGAGAGCACGCGCGCATCCGTTCTCGGATAAGTCGTCAGCTTCTTTTCATATAATACCTGGGCCGCCGCAAGCGTCTCGTCCGGACTGATCTTAAAACGCTTTGCGCATTCCGCCTGCAGTTCTGCCAGATTAAAAAGCAGCGGCGCACGCTTTTTCTGCGTTCCTTTTTCAAGCGAGCTCACCACCGCACGCTCCCCCGAAAGCCCGTCGATAAGCTTCTGCGCGTCCTTCCTGTTCCGGAAGCCATTCTCCCGGTACAAAAGAGGCGACCCGTGGTATGCAGAGCCCTCCACCGCCTTCCACTCCGCGCCGACTGTCCCGTCACCGCATGCAAATTCCCCCGCCACGCGGTAGAACGGCGTCTCCGTAAAATCCCTGATTTCACGCTCACGCACAACGACCATGCCGAGCACGCATGTCATCACACGCCCGACCGCAATCGCGGTGTAAGTTTTCGTCCCGGCGGCGTCGTTTAACAGTTTTCCATACCGGACCGACATCACGCGCGAGAAATTGATTCCCATCGCATAGTCCTCTATGGTACGCATCACTCCTGATTTTGCCAGGTTGTCATACTCTGACATCGGCTTCGCCTCGCGGAGCCCGCGCAGAATCTCTTCCTTTGTCTGGGAATCGATCCAGACGCGCAGTTCCCGCATTCCTTTCCTCACACCGCCAAACCGCCGGATATTCTCCTCGATGGTCTGCCCTTCTTTCCCGGCGTCGCCCGCCCAGTACACCGTGTCAATGTCCGCGCGGTGCAGCATCCCGTGTACCACATCATATTGTCTGCGGACCTTCGCGATGACATTGTATCTGTATTCCTGCGGCAGAAACGGCAGATCTTCAAGGCGCCACTTTTTATATTTTATGTCATATTCCTCGGGATAAACCATCTCCACCAGATGTCCGACGCACCAGGTAATCACATACTCTTCATTTTCCAGGTAGCCGTCCCTGCGCCCGGACACATTCAGTATTCTGGCAAATTCCTGTGCCACACTCGGTTTCTCCGTAATAATCAACGATTTTGCCAAAATAAATCTCCTCCGGAATTCATACACTGCTGCAGTTTGTCACAGCTGATTCATATCCACCAGAATAAACCGCTTATCCCTGGCGGCCAGCTCCGTCACAGCCGGTTCAAAAGCCTTTGCGGAAAACAGATAATAGTGTTCCGCCTTTATCCTGGCTTTTTCCATATTGGAAAAAAGATCCTCGCACATCGCCATGGTCAGCTGCGGTCTGTCCCAGTTGCAGAGTCCGACCATGTTCTGCCGGATCCCGTTCTGTGCGATAATGTCAATATTTCCCTTCTTGCCGACCCAGGTCCCCATCTTGCGGATCGAGAGCGGCAGCTTTCCGACCATGTCGAGAAGCTGCATATACTCCATGCATACCTCGATAAAGTAGCGTCCCAGATACGCGTCCATCCCGGGCGCGATGCGGGTATCATAAAACTCCTCCGGCTCCATCATGTAGAAATCCGACAGGTGAGGGTAAATAAAGTGAAACCAGAAATTCACATAATGGTCGCAGATCCGGTAAATTCCTTTTTTGGCATTTTCCCAGCCTCCGGTCTCAAACGAAACCACTTTCTGGATAATCCCGAAAGCACTTAAATTTTTCATGTACACGCTGATCTTCGCCCGCGAAAATCCGGTCGCCAGGTACAGATCATTCAGCTTGTCCACGCCTCCCGCGATCGCCGCCAGAATGGTCTCATAGACAGAGAGCTCCCGCAGCTCCGCTTTCAGCAGCGCCTCCACGGCCCCGTGCAGATAACCGTCCTCCCTGAGCACGAGGCGGCAGAGATTCTCTTTAAGGCTCTTTCCGGACTCCCAGCGGCTGATGTATCCCGGCACGCCGCCGATCACGCCGTACACCCGGATGCACTCGCTGACCGGATACTCCGGCAGCGCCCGCACGACCTCCAGAAAATTGAGATTTCCGATCCGGATTATCTCATCAATCTTCTTTGCCGCCGTCTCCCCGATACAGTCTCCCAGCTCCCGGTCCACCCATGCCACGGCGGAACTGCACAGAAGAATCATAACCGGCCCCGGATACAGACGCTTCCCCTTCAGCTTTAAAACCGACGCGATAAACTCCCCGTCCTTTTTGACAATATGCTGAAATTCATCAATAACAACGACGAGTTTCGTCGGATCCCCGCTTCTGACCCGGTTAAAATACTCGTCATAGGTGTATTTTGTCAGAGCAGTTTTCATTTTGTCCGCCAGCTCCGCCCCCATCCGGTTCCGCTGCTCCAGGGCGGATGCAGGCCGCGCGCGATAGTAAAAATGCTTCTTCTTCTCAAGAAACTGTTTCAGAAGCAGCTCTTTTTCCGAGTCCGCCCGGCCGCTGAGCACAAAAAGCTGATTGCCCGGACGGGTATAGAGACTTTCAAGCTCTTTTAGCACCGATGATTTCACGACCATGATCTTTCCTCCGTGTATACCGTACCAGAATTTCAACAATTATATCACAGATTAACATCTGCTTCAATGCTTACGGGATACAAAAACGGTTTCGAAACAAGGAACGCCGGGGGCGGAAACATTCCGTTTCCGCCCCCGTTATCGGTAATTGTGTGACATGGAAGCAGTGAAATCCGGGATCAGCCGCGATTCCCGCACGAATGTCCCCCACAGTCATGACTGCCGCAGTCATGCTCCCCGCCGTGCGAATGCCCGTGATGATCACAGTGGACATCCGGGTTATATTCCAGGCTGCCGTCCAGCAGGGCTTCCACCGCCGCGTCCGCGTCCCCCGTGACTCCGCCGTACAGCCGGATTCCGGCCGCCGAAAGCGCCGCCTGCGCGCCGCCGCCGATCCCGCCGCAGATCAGCGCATCCACATTCAGCGCGTGCAGCACACCGGCAAGGGCGCCGTGCCCCTGTCCGGCGGTATCCACAACCCCAGAAGAGGCGACCTTTCCCTGATCCGTCTCGTACACCTTAAACTGCTGCGTGTGTCCGAAATGCTGAAAAATCTGACCGTTTTCATAAGTTACCGCTACTCTCATTCCCGTCTCTCCTTTCGGCTTTGCATATTTCCTGCTGAACTTCTGTTTATAACATGCGCCGCACAGGCCGTCCCCGTCCCCGCCGTCGCACAGGCGGTAATCCCCGCCCTCAATGCGCAGGGGCAGTCCCTCCACCAGCACATCCGCGAGCTTGTGCCGGGCGCTGGTATAAATCTGCTGTACCGTGGTCCGCGCGATCTGCATAAAATCACCGCACTGCTCCTGCGACAGCCCCTCCCTGTCAATCAGACGGATGGTCTCATATTCATCCACGGTCAGAATCACGGTTCTCCCGCGCTCCCCGGACTGCTCCGGCGAAAAGAGGAGCGTGCGGGGAAAATGACATACCTTTCTGCATTTTCGTGGTCTGGGCATACTTCGCACCTCCTCCTGTCCGCAGCACATATTTTTTAAAATCGATTCACAGTATAAAACGACTTCCGGCATATGTCAAGAATATATCTGACATATGCCGGAAACCTGCCGCAGGAAGCCCCTGCAATCCTTATTTCCGGATCTTACAGATCAGCTGCGTCATCGTTCCCATCGGGCAGTAGACACACCAGCTGCGGGGTTTAAACAGAATCATGGTGACAAATCCGAGAACTGTCGAAGTCAGCATCACACTGTAAAAGCCGAATGCAAACTGGACCGCTCCCTGCGGAAACAGCGAGCCATGGTAAGCCCAGTGCCACGGCAGGCGGAACGTCCACAAAAGCGTCACAACCTGGCTGATCTCCCGCACACCGGCAAATACCAGATACGTGTTCCAGAGCATCTGAAAAAACATGACAAAGAAAAAAATGAGAAAGCCGTACCGGAACCATTTACTTTTCATCCACCCCGGAATATCCTTTTTCCGCGACAGACCGAAACGTCCTCCCAGCAGGCCGAACAGCTGTCCGCGCCCGCAGTAGCGGTTACAGTAACCTTTTGTCCCCGTGGCCACGGAAATAATCAGCGGAATAAAAAAACACAGCAGACCCAGCCATGCAGACAAAATGTTAAAAAATCCCAGAATCAGATATGTGAGGGATACAATCCAGAGGTAATCATACCATTTCTTTTTCATAACTCCACCTCCCGGATCTCAATCACCGACGCGGGGCATTCCACGGCACATTTCCCGCAGCCCACACACTTTTCCGCGCTGACCTCCGCCATAATCCCCTTCCGGATCTCAATGGCCTTCATCGGACAGACTTTCACACAACTGCCGCATGCGACGCAGACATCTGTGCTGACAAACGCTTTTTTCTTTTTTCTGGTTGTTGTTTTCATAAATCTGACCTCCCGGATTTCATGTATTCAGGCTAACAGATTCCGCACCGGATTTCCGTGACAAAATCACAGAACCTCCGCTTCCGGCAAATGTCTTGAATATTCCCCCTGTTCTGTGTTATATTGAGCCGGAACACAGCAGACAGGACTTTTCACAGAGGATACCACAATGATTACATGGCACGATGAGCTTCCCTTTGACTTTTCAGACCCCGCGGTCAGCCGGGTCTTTACCGGGACATCCCTCTTTTTTGACATCGAGACGACCGGTCTTTCCCCCGCCTCCACTTCCCTCTATCTGATCGGCTGCGCCGCGCGCAGAAAGGATCTTCTGATTCTCGACCAGTTTTTTGCGGAAACGCCCGCGGAGGAAGCTGCGATCATGGACGCCTTTTTTGCACTGCTTGCGCAGTATGACACGGTCATCACCTTCAACGGCGACCGCTTCGACATTCCCTACCTGCGGGCAAAATGCGGGACCCTCGGGCTCGCCGACCCGTTCGCCGGCTTACAGAGCGTGGATATCCGCCAGCGCGCAGCCCGCATAAAGTCTCTTCTGAACCTCTCCGGCCTGAGTCAGAAGTCCGTCGGGGATTTTCTGGGACTCGCGCGCCAGGATACCTGCACAGGCGGCGAACTGATCTTCGTTTATGAAGAATATACGCAGACCCGGTCCGCAGACGCGCTCTCCCTCTTAAAACTTCATAATTATGAAGATGTACTGCACATGCCCGCGCTGCTTCCTGTCCTGTCATTCTGCGCGCTGCCGGACGGAGCCTTTCATGTCGTCTCGATCAGCGGAAACGAATACACCGCCATGGACGGCAGCACCGGCCACCGCGAGCTGTTTATCCGTCTGCAGCTGAAGGAGCCGCTTCCCGCGCGGATCTCCTGCAATTACAGGGAATTTTACCTGACAGCCTTCCGGGACGCGGCATGTCTGCGCATCGGTCTGTTCGAGGGAGAGCTGAAGTTCTTTTTCCCCGATTACGCCAACTATTTCTATCTCCCGGAGGAAGACACCGCAATCCACAAAAGCGTATCCTCCTATGTGGACAAAGACCACCGCGAAAAAGCGACGGCCGCCACCTGTTACACAAAAAAGTACGCCATATTTCTTCCGCAGTACGAAAAGGTGACAGAGCCGTTCTTCCTCGAAAATTACAGAGACAAAAAAAGCTATTTCGAGCTGACCTGTGATTTCACGGAGTCTGAGACACTGCTGAAACGCTATCTGCTGCACGTCCTGCGCCTGCTGGCCGGCCCGCACCGCTAAGTGCCCCAGGAGCCGTCCCCGGTCCTCTTTTCCACACAGTAGTCTGGGACACTGCCAGAACGCTGGCTGCTGCACGTCCTGCGCCTGCCAGCCGGCCCGCACCGCTAAGTGCCCCAGGGGCCGCCGGTCCCCAGGGCCTCTTTTTCACGCTGAATTCACGCTGAAACATGTGACGCCGGAATCACACCGCAACCACTTCCCCGAGCCGGAATGAATACAGCAGCCGCTCCTTCACGCGCGCCGCTCTCGCGGCGCCTCCGTTTAAAATGCGCTCCAGCGCCTCCGCATACAGTCTCAGCTGCGCGGCATAGCGGTCAGCCAGCTGTCCTGCGCGCTCCACCCGGTCCGTCTTGTAGTCGAGAAGCACAATTCCGTCCTCCTCCTCCCAGAATACGTCGATAATGCCCTGAATAAGCGTCAGCTCAGCGTCCCCGCCCTCTCCCGCACCGCCCTCTTCCTCCCCGAATCCGAAGCGGCGCAGTTCCTCCGGTGTAAAACCCATCACAAACGGTTTTTCCCGCCGGAGGGTGCCTGCCGCCTCCGCCCGTTTCATCCGCTGCCCCAGCGGGGAGGCCGCAAACTGCTCCACAAGGGAAACTTTCACCAGCGCCCTCATCTCCTCCGACAGCTTCCCGGCAGCAGCCATCTGCGCGATCTGTACCCCGGCGGGTTCCGGCGCCGCAAACTGATAACATTCCATCACGCGGTGCACCGCCGTTCCGCGGAGCGCTCCCCGGTTCACGTCCTCCTGCATCTGCTCCCGCTTCCGCACGAATGACGGGATATACGGCACAATCTCCTCCCTGGCAAACACGGGAACCGTCTCCTCCTGTTCCCGCTCAAAATGTTCGCGCATCGCTCTGTGCTTTAATTCCGAGACGGAATATTTGTTTTTGCGCGCAATCTGCGCCTGATAAGGATAGCAGAATGAAAAACGGTCCGCAATCCTGCGGACAAGCGCCTCGTCCGCATTACGGATCTGCTCCATGCAGGCTTCCCGGCAGAATGCATCCGCGAGCCGGCCCTTAAGCTCCTCCGCCGCAAGCTGCGCCACACCGACGACCTGAACGGGATAGCGGTCCCCGTATACGCCAAGCGCCGGCATGATCCAGTCCAGATATCCGGCGGCCGATATCCTCTCCAGATAGGAAAGAACCCCCTCCGCGTCCTGCGCCGCGGCGGCGCTCTCCTCTGCGCCACATTTCCGGCTTCCGGTCAGAATCAGCTTTTCTTTCGCGCGGGTTATGGCCACATAGAGGACCCGCAGCTCTTCCCCGAGATTTTCCAGATCCAGCTGCCCTGCGATCGCCTTTTTGAGAATTGTCGGCGTTTTTACGCGGCGCTTCACGTCCACACAGTCCAGGCCCACGCCGAGTTCAGGGTGGAGCACCATGCGGTTCCTCGTATCCTGGCGGTTAAAGTTCTTCCCGAGTCCGCAGACAAACACCACGGGAAATTCCAGTCCCTTGCTCTTGTGGATGCTCATAATGCGGACGACATTTTCATTTTCCCCGGCTATATCTGCCTCCCCGAAATCCACGTCATACTTCTGAAGTTCATCAATATAGCGCACAAAATGAAACAATCCGTGGTAGCTGGTATTCCCGTAGGCGATCGCTTTCTCCACAAGCATCTTAAGATTCGCCTGCCTTCGGCTTCCGGCCGGCATCGCCGCGGCATACGCGCCGTAACCGGTCTCTCTGAGCAGAATCTTCAGCAGTTCATGGACCGGCGTATCCGGCACCAGTCTGCGCAGCCGAAGATACATCCGGTAAAAATCCCGCAGCTTCCGGTCAAGGCTCTCCTGCACGCCGGCATCTCCGCTGTTCCACGGCGTCTCTCCGGTGCTCTCCCGCTCCCCGCACAGCTCCCAGCACCGCTCCAGTACGCAGTCGTGAAAGCTCTTCTCCCTGTCGGAGAGCCGCAGCACCGCCAGCTCCTCCTCCGTGAGTCCCGCAATCGGGGAGTGCAGCACTGCCGCCAGCGGGATATCCTGTCCGGGATTGTCGAGAATCCGCAGCATTGCCAGCACCGTCTGTACCTCCACCGCGGAAAAATACCCCGTCGCGGAAACCGCATGCGCCGGAATTCCCGCGCTTTTGAGCACCGATGCAAAGGTATCCGCCCACCCGCTCAGGCTCCGCAGAAGAATCACAATATCCGAATACCGGACGGGCCGGAGCGCTCCTGTCTTTTTGTCTGTCACAAGCTGCTCTTCCATCAGCGCCGCAATCCTGTCTGCGACCATTCTCGCCTCCGGAATCTTCTTATCCCGGAATCCGCTCTCCGTCAGCAACTCATCGCCGCTGTCAAAAATCAGAACTTCGGGCACAAACAGATCAGAGTCCGGCTCCGGATAATCTGCCCCGGGATAGAGCGCGGCGTCGGCGTCATACGCCACATTTCCGAGATCCTTCGCCATAATCCGTCTGAAAAGATCATTTGCACAGGAAAGCACCTGCGGGCGGCTCCGGAAATTTTTGTGCAGGTCAATCCGCTGTTCGTCGCTCTCCCCCACCGGATAAGTCTCATATTTTTCCATAAAAAGCTCCGGACGCGCCAGGCGGAAGCGGTAAATGCTCTGTTTGACATCCCCCACCATGAAAATATTCTTCTCTCCGCGCTCCCTGCGGGAAACCGCATTCAGAATCGTCTCCTGCACATAATTGCTGTCCTGGTATTCGTCGATCATAATCTCCTCGTAGGCGTCCCGGAATTCCTCCGCCGTTTTTTTCACCTGCTTTGTCTGCCCGTCCACAAGGATTTCCAGCGCAAAATGTTCGAGATCATTGAAATCCACCAGATTTTTCCGCCGTTTTTCGGCCGCGAAGGCGTCCGCAAATTCCGCGGTGAGGCGCGTCAGCTCTGCCGCCGCCGGCGCTGTCTGCCGAAGCTGCTCTGAGAGAACCTGCGGGGTGGCGTAAAAGTACTGCCGGACAAGCTTTTTTACGGCCTCTTTCGCCCGGTCCCTGAGCGCTTTCACGAATTCAAGCTTTTCCGGATCCCCCTTATATCCGCGGCTCGAGGGCAGCCTGTCGTAAACGAGCGCGGACAGCGCCTCGCCGAACTCCGCAAAAGAGCAGCAGGATGCGGTCTTTTCGTATTTTTCCAGATCGCTTCTGATCACTCCTTCATAATGTCCCGGACCGTCCGGCTCCCGTGTCAGAAAAAGCGCGCGCCGCATCAGCGCGGCGAGATCCCGCACAACGGACCGGATACTCTCCGTCAGGGGCTTAAGAAAAGGGGCCCGGCCAAACGCCTCCTCATCCGCGCACGCATAACCCCTTCCGCACTCCGCCAGCCACTCATCCGGCCACGGAAAACTCCTCGAAAACGCGTACAGCGACAGAACCATATCATTCAGCGCCGCGTCGCTCTTTCCCGGCGCGTACCCCTCCGCCAGCGCGAGAAATGCCGGGGCAGCCTCCTCATAATTGCGCTCCAGCACTTTTTTCAACACGTCCTCCCGCAGCAGCCGCAGCTCCCCCTCATCCCCGATCCGGAAATTCGGCTCCAGGTCAGTCTCATGAAAATGATTGCGTATGACATACAGACAGAAACTGTGGATCGTCGTGATCTGCGCGTTGTGAATCAGCGTCAGCTGGCGCTGCAGATGTTCATTTTCCGGCTGAAGCAGGAGCGCTTTTTCGATCGCCGCGCTGATGCGCTCCCGCATCTCAGCGGCCGCCGCGTTTGTGAATGTCACAATCAGCAGACGGTCGATATCAGCCGGATGTTCCGCCTCCGTGATTCTCCCCAGAATGCGCTCCACAAGCACCGCCGTTTTTCCGGAACCCGCCGCCGCGGAAACCAGGATATTCCGGCCGCGCAGGTCAATCACCTGCCGCTGCTCCTTCGTCCATGTAACACTCATTCACCTGCCTCCTCCCTGATCCTCGCAAGTATTTCCTTCGCACTGTCAAACTTCTGAAACCGCCGCCGCGCAAATCCCGGCAGGCGGACATCAAACCCGCAGACCGTGTGATACGGACAATAATCACAGCCCGTCTGCCCGTCCAGTTCATACGGCTGTACCGCCACATCGCCGTCCATTATCCGCCGTCCGGCGTCCTGTATCGCCCTGTTCACGTAGGCGGAAATCGCCTTAAACTCCTGTGTGTCCACAGTCTTCGAGACAGCCTTTAACGTCCCGTCCGCCTTAAGCGCAACAGGAATCACCGCGGAACTGCCTGTAAAATCCTCATCCATCGCCCGGTAAACCGCAGGGTCCGCGTTGACAATGCCGTTTAATTTCAGCTGTTCCAGCACAGCCCGCCGGATGTCCTCCTCCGACGCGGTTCCGTCTCCCTCCACCATCGGATCGCTGACGTGATAATAAAAAATGCCCGCCGGCTCCACCTGTTTTTCCGGATATTTTTCTGCTGTCAGCTCCAGCGCCGCGTTCAGATAGACCACCAGCTGCAGCTGCAGGCCGTGGTAAAGATTCAGCAGGGAAAAACTGGTATTTCCGGATTTGTAATCTATGATTTTCACATATACCTTATCCTCCGTCTCACAGAGATCCACGCGGTCAATCCGCCCCTGAAGGCGCATCTTTTCCTCCCCGCCCAGCGTAAAACGGATGGCTTCCAGATTGTCATACCTGGAAAAAGAGACCTCAAAATCACTCGGAACAAACCGCCCTTTTTTCACCTGAACAATCAGCGCCCAGACTGTGCGGCGTATGGTCGCCTTCATCCGCTCCAGCATGGCGCGGTTTCTCGCCTCCTCAAAAAGCCCCGCGGTTCTTCCGGAGAGAACGGCCTCCTCCATGCTCTCCTCCACCCACGCTTCCTGGACCGTCTCCGGCAGATCAGTCCATGTATACTCCGACTCCCGCACTTTTTCAGCAAACCGCTCCAGCGCCTCATGATAGATCATTCCCATATCCACACCGGCAAAACCGTACAGCTCGCGCTCCCGCAGCAGAAGCCCGTAGTTCAGAAAATGTGCGTAGGCACAGGAGACAAACCGCTCCAGCCGCGTCACACTGTTCTCCAGCGTCGTTCCGTAGAGCGCCCGCGTCACCGCGCGGCTGACCGGATCATCCGTATGTACGGAAAAGGCCGCGTCAAACAGGCGCAGCACCCTTTCCCGGTATGGTTCCCGCTCCAGATACCACCGGGCCAGCGCCGCCACGGGCTCCGTGAGACGCCCCTCCGCAAGCTCCTCCGGAAGAAACCACAGGCTGCTCTCCGGCGTCAGCAGCTTTGCCACGGCGTCTTTTCCGGCCTCCCCGCAGACGTCTTTACACACGGGCTCTGCCGGCCGCACCTCTCCCGTCATATCCCCCGCATCCTCTTCCCCGTCACGGCCCGGCAGGTCCGGATCCGTTATCTGAAGCTGCGGAAACAGTGTGAGCAGTGTCCCGGTCAGATAGGAACGCCGCAGCGCCTTTCCGTCCATTCCCACACGCGAATACGTCAGATACAGCGCATCCGACGGCTTTGTCATATTCAGATACAGATAAAATCTCTGAATAAACACCTTTTCCCGCGCCCCCGGAGCAAGTTCCAGATGATGCTCCGCCATCACCTCCCGCTCCAGCTGCGAAATAATACCTCCGGTGCTCCTGCTTCCCGGCACAACGCCGTCGTTGACCCCGGCAAAAATAAGAACCCTGACTGCGCCAAGCCTGGTGCGCTCGATATCACCGACCGTCACCCTGTCATTTCCCGGAGGAATACTGCCGACCTTTGCGGCGGAAAATCCGGCGTCCAGGATATCACTGTACTCGCGGACCGGAATCGTCTCCTCCCCGAGCAGGGAAGTCACTTTATCCAGCAGGTCCATGACGATTCTGTAAATCTGCGCGTATTCCTGCGCAAGTCTGGCGCCGGCGGGATGCTCACTGCCCCCGCCGCAGACGGACTGATTCTGCGCTGCCTCACGCTGCAGTTCCCGCTCCCTTTCCTTCAGCTGCCGCTCCACATCCAGGCTCCGGATAAACTGGTACAGCACGTACGTCTGCTCCGCCACCGTGTGCGTATTTCCACGGAATACCCCGCACAGCGGCTCAAACAGCTGCACAATGCTTCTGCGCACTCTGTTCAGATGCAGCAGATCCTCCCGCGCAGCTGTGTGCGCGCCAGCCCCATGCCCGCCCGCAACAAACGTCCACGGCTGACTCCACCGCTTTCTGCCCCGGATCCCCCTTGCGAGCACATAGTTCTCCAGCCGGTCTGTATCCTCCTCCGTCAGCCGTCCGGTATCCTCCTCTCCCGGCTCCGGTGCGCCGGCCCCGCCCTCACGGCCTCTTCCTTCCTCCCGCGGCCCGGCCATTTCAGCTTCCTTCTCCCCGCGCAGCAGCGGCCCGGCCAGCCCGCAGCGAAGAAACCGGAACACCGGCTCGTAGGCAAAATCATATTCGACCACCTCAAGGGCAGAGCGGATCAGCTCGATAAACGGATGAAAAAGAATATTTCTTGTCTGATCAATAAAATACGGGATCCCGTACTGCCCGAAAATCTCCGGCACATAATGCGCATACCCCGAAACATCGCCCGTCACCAGCGCGATATCGCGGTAACGGTATCCCTTTTCCCGCACCAGTTCTGCAATCTTTTGCGCCGCATACCCCAGCTCTCCGGCCGGGTCCTTAAGCCCGGCAATACTGATATTTTCCACCGCGCCATCCCATGTTTTTCCCGCCGGGCGGAACAGATTCTGCTCCAGAAAAAACAGGGCCGGCGCGCCGCGGTAGCGCACGTTCTCCCCGGGCGCCAGAATTACCGGCTCAAGAACCTCTGCCGGAATCTCAGCCGCCATTTTAAGGAGCGAACCCACCATTTTTTTACTCATGGCGAAAAGCTCGTGGAGCCCGCGGCTGTGATAAAAATCCTCCCGCACATCCATCGTCACCGAGACAGTCACCCGGTCCGCGATCTGAAGCAGCTGCCGTATCAGACCGTTCTGCAGGGGCGTAAACCCCGTAAACCCGTCAAATACAATCACGCTGCCCCTTAAAATCGCAGACTCCCCCGCCACGGCGCAGAGCAGGGAAAGCACCTCCTCCGCCGTGATATAGCGCCCCTGCATATATTCCCGGAACCCGCGGTACAGCGTGAGGATATCGGAAAGTTTCATCTTCAGCGCCTCCCCCACCGCGGCGTCCTCCAGAAAATCCGCCAGCTCTTCGGGGGACACATTGTACTGGGTCAGTTCGGATATCAGGGATTTGACCTCCCCGATATACCCCATTTTATTCATATTCGCGCCCAGGATGCGCAGCTCCTTCTTCTTCTGCCCCGCCACCCTGCGCAGCACCAGATTCTTCCCCGTCTCCTCAAGTACCACGAGATCCTGTTTTCCAAGCTCGTCAAAAACACGGTAAGCCAGGCGCGCAAAACTTAAGACATCCACATTCATAATGGCGTGGTTTTCGTGCCGCGCCACAAGCTCCCGCTGTGTCTCCATCGTAAACTGTTCCGGCACCAGAAACAGAAAATTCTGTTCCGGATGACTTTTGGCCTGCTCCAGCACCAGATCATAGAGATATCCGGACTTCCCGCTGCCCGAATTTCCAAAAACAAACTGTAATGACATACTCTCTCCCATCGCCTCTCTGTCCCCGTTCCGGACATAATACCAGAATAACAGATTCCATAAACCCCGTAAACACTATTCAGGCTGTTTCAGAAAAAACAACGTCCTTGCCGGAAAGAGCGCGTCATGGTAAAATCAGAAGCAGAGACAGTCCCGGTTGTCTGACCTGAGTAAAAAGCAGAGGATTTGCAACATTTTTATGAAAATATGACAGGAAACCGATTATCTTTCATGATATGCTGAATATAACCGGTCATGGTAAATGTTTTTAAAGGAGTATGTATGTTATTCTTTGATTCCTGTAAGCAGGCAATCGAAGCCTGTCTGGACACGAAGACTTTTGCGGCCGCCCGCCTGTACCACGATGAAAAAACCATGGGCATCCACATTCACGACTGCTATGAGATCTATTATTCGATCTCGGGAGGAAAACAGTTTCTGATTGACAACCGGGTATACCAGTTTGCGCCGGGCGATATTTTTTTTATCAATCAGTATGAAAGCCACTATCTCTCGGAGGTGGATCAGCTGACACATGAGCGGATTGTGCTCCCGGTTCATCCGGAATACCTGAAGCGTTTTTCAACGGCGCAGACCGATTTAAGCTACTGTTTTACCTGCCGCAACGCCTCGTCCGGCCACAGGGTCACCCTGTGCGCGGAAGAGCGGAACCGTTTTCTGTATTATGTGCACCGGCTCTCGGAGGAAAAAGACTTCGGTCAGGATATTCTCGATCAGGCGGTATTTCTTGAGATGATAACTTTCCTGACCCGGATCTTCCGGCTCCGCTGCGCGCAGGAATCCGGCGGGATCCCGAAAGATACGCCGGGACGCACCGGCAGCCATCACGCCCGGATTGATGAGATTCTCTCCTATGTCAATCAGCATCTGTCAGAAGAACTGAGCATTCCGGTGCTGGCAGCTCATTTTTACCTGAGCAGCTCTTACCTCTGCAAAATCTTTAAGGATGAGACGGGAACCACCATCAACCGCTATATCACTGCCAAACGGATCGCTTACGCAAAAGCGCTTCTGGCGGAAGGGCATCCCGTGACGGAGACCAGCAGTCTGTGCGGCTTCGGGGATTACAGCAATTTTCTGAAAACATTTACCAGGATTGTGGGAATATCACCCAAAAAATATGCATCCTGCGCACAATAGCTGTGCGACAGGTATTCCCGGGAGGTACAGCAGATACGGCAGATACTCATTTCCCGGAAATGAGTCCGTCCGCAGGTCGGTGTCCGCGCGGCATCCACAGACCTGATATGCATAAAGCCGCGCAGAAATAAGGAGGATATATGCTGGATTTCAGTCTGAGCGGAAAAGTGGCACTTGTGACAGGAGCTTCCTACGGAATCGGATTTGCGCTGGCGAGCGCATATGCGGAACAGGGAGCCACCATTGTATTTAATGACATTAATCAGGAGCTGGTGGACAGGGGTCTCGCAGCCTACAAAGATGCCGGTATCACGGCCCACGGCTATGTCTGCGACGTGACTGACGAAGAGCAGGTTAACGCTTTTGTAAAACAGGTCACGGAGGAAGTCGGTCACATCAATATCCTGGTCAACAACGCGGGAATTATCAAAAGAATTCCGATGTGTGAAATGACAGCCGCTGAATTCCGTCAGGTCATCGACATCGACTTAAACGGGCCTTTTATTATGTCCAAGGCAGTGATTCCGGATATGATCGCACAGGGCGGCGGCAAAATCATCAATATCTGCTCGATGATGAGCGAGCTGGGGCGTGAGACCGTTTCCGCCTATGCGGCGGCCAAGGGCGGCTTAAAAATGCTGACGAAAAACATCGCGAGCGAGTACGGGGAGTACAACATCCAGTGCAACGGCATCGGACCCGGCTATATCGCGACGCCGCAGACCGCTCCGCTGCGCGAGGTGCAGCCGGACGGCAGCCGTCATCCGTTTGACCAGTTTATCATCGCCAAGACGCCGGCCGCGCGCTGGGGTGAAGCCGGCGACCTGGCAGGCCCGGCTGTCTTTCTGGCTTCCTCCGCCTCGGATTTCGTCAACGGCCATATTCTGTATGTGGACGGCGGTATCCTGGCGTATATCGGCAAACAGCCGCAGTAACTTCACAGGCACCATCTGATATCAATAATAAGGAGAAGAATATTTATGAGAATCGCATTAATCAATGAGAACAGCCAGGCCGGCAAAAACAGTCTGATCTGCGACGCGCTGAAAAAAGTGGTGGAACCGATGGGACATACCGTGGACAATTACGGGATGTACGCCGCGGACGATGCCGCACAGCTGACCTACGTCCAGGCCGGAATCCTCGGCGCAATCCTCTTAAACAGCGGCGCGGCAGACTACGTGGTCACCGGCTGCGGCACCGGCGAGGGCGCGATGCTGGCGATGAACAGCTTTCCGAACGTCATCTGCGGCCACATCGAGGATCCCGTGGACGCCTACACCTTTGCGCACGTCAACGACGGAAACGCCGTGGCTCTTCCGTTCGCAAAAGGCTTTGGCTGGGGCGGCGAGCTGAACCTGGAATACATGTTTGAAAAATTATTCGGTTTCGGCCACGGAAAGGGATATCCGGCAGACCGTGTCGTGCCGGAGCAGCGGAACAAAAAAATACTCGACGAAGTGCGCAGCAAAACACTGCGGCCGCTGACGGAGTGTCTGCAGGCGATTGATCCGGAACTGGTGAAAGGAGCTGTCGCGGGAGAGCACTTCAGCGAACTGTTCTTCGCAAACTGCAAAGAAGAATCAATTGCAGCATACATAAAAGGTCTGCTGTAAAAAAGAATCCTGTCCGGAGGGCTTTTGTCTCACAGGAAAGCAGTCACTATAATGTTTTACAGCGGCTCTTTTCCTGCATGTACACATCAGCCCTCCATCTTTTTCAGTTCCGGAATAATCATCGCGGCCATGGTTATAAAACATGCCAGTCCTCCGATCAGGTTGGATACCGGCTCCGCCGCAAATACACCATCTGTTCCCATCTGAAATACATATGGCAGCAGCCATGTCAGCGGTACAACCATAAGTACCTTTCTGAATAAGCTGAAAAATATGGCCTGCTTTTTTTTATTCAGGGCCTTAAAAACAGTCTGTCCGGAATACTGGAACGCCTGAAAAACAAAAGCAGAAAAATACAGGTGCAGCGGCCGCAGGGCAGCCTGCTGCAGATTCACGTCATCGCTGAAGATCTTAATAAACATCAATGGGAACCGCTCAATCAGCGCCCACATCAGACAGGTATATAAAATTGCCGTCGACGCCATTAATATCACTGCTTTCCGGACCCTTTCCGGTCTTCCCGCCCCGTAATTATAAGAAATAACCGGCGACGCCCCCTCTGTCACAGCCAGGATGGGCGTGTCCAGTATCTGCCTCACCGAGGAAATAATCGTCATAACAGAGACATAAAGCGCCCCGCCAGTCCTCATTAATACGCTGTTGCACACCACAGACACCAGTGAATTGGTACACTGCATGACAAAGGGCGATAATCCAAGACCGATAATTTCTTTTGCATGCGGAAATGAAAAAGGGTTCTTTAAGGTGATCCGGAACTCATTCTCAGGTCCCAGAAGAAATTTCAGGACAAACAGCATGGATAAAAGCTGTGAGATCACGGTCGCAATGGCCGCTCCGTTCACCCCCAGGCCAAACAGAAAAATAAACACGGGATCCAGTACAATATTCGCGACTGCACCGATCAGTACGGATTTCATGCCGGCTCCCGCATAGCCCTGCGCGTTAATATATGGATTCATTCCGGTAGATACCATAACAAAGATCGTTCCCGCCAGATAGATTCTTATATACGGCACTGAAAAGCGGAGTTCTTCCGCGGTTGCGCTGAAAACAGCTAAAATCTGAGGCGCAAACAGCCCGCAGAACACCATCAGAAGGGCGCCTGTCATGATTTCAAGCCGGAATGCCGTATTTAATACCCTGCCGGCTTTCTCCCTGTCATGTTTCCCCAGAGCGATCGAAAATAAAGGGGCGCCCCCAAGGCCGAACATATTGGTGAAGCCGCCGGTTAATATAATAACCGGAAAACACAGGCCGATTGCGCCGAGCGCCTGTGTTCCGTATCCTTCGATTCTTCCGATATAAATCCGGTCCACTATGCTGTACAGGAGACTGATTACCTGTGCCACCAGCATCGGAAGCGCTGTCTGTATCATATTTTCCGTAATCGTGCCATTATCAAAATCCACTTTTTTCATTTTATCTTATGTCCGTCAGATCAGACTCTCCTTTCTCCTCATCATAGAATGCACAATTCCCATTATAACATAAAACAAAGGCCCGGTTTACCCCGTAATTCATTTATTTTTCTGTAATCCCTCGACAAAGTTACAAAAAAATATTATGATAAGAAAATATGCCGGAACATTTATACTGCCGGCAGGTATCTTATATTGTCTCACATTATCAGGGAGGAAAAACATGGGAACAACAAAGTATGCAGGAACACAGACCGAAAAAAATCTGGAGGCGGCATTTGCAGGCGAATCACAGGCGAGAAATAAATACACCTATTTTGCTTCCGCCGCAAAAAAAGAAGGTTATGAGCAGATTGCGGCCCTGTTTCTGAAAACGGCGGAAAATGAAAAAGAACACGCAAAAATGTGGTTTAAGGAGCTCAATGGAATCGGCAGTACCGCGGAAAATCTCACTGCGGCTGCCGACGGCGAAAATTATGAATGGACAGATATGTATGAAAATTTCGCCAGAACCGCAGAGGAGGAAGGATTCCATGATCTCGCTGAAAAATTCAGGCTTGTGGGCGCAATTGAAAAACATCACGAGGAAAGATACCGCGCCCTGCTCAGAAATGTTGAGACAGCCTCCGTATTTGAAAAGAGCGAGGTAAAAGTGTGGGAATGCCGCAACTGCGGACACATCATCGTCGGAACAAAAGCGCCTGAGGTCTGCCCGGCCTGCAGTCATCCGCAAAGTTACTTCGAAGTGCACGCGGAAAATTATTAATCCCGGCGGATTTTGCACAGGCCGGAGAAGCCGTCTGTTACATACCACAGAAAGACATAGTGACCGGAGGTTATTTCTATGATACAGGATATCGGACCAGA
>CAMSQM010000054.1 GCA_947062675.1 uncultured Roseburia sp. | reverse complement strand
TTTTGATGCGATTCTGCAGATGTGGTACCCGGGAGGACAGGGAGGAACCGCAGCCGCAAATGTCTTATTTGGAGAAATATCGCCTTCCGGCAAACTTCCGGTGACATTTTATGAGACGTATGAAGAGCTTCCGGAATTTACGGATTACGCGATGGAAGGACGCACCTATCGTTATCTGAAGGGAAAGGCGCAGTATCCGTTCGGGTTCGGGCTGACTTACGGAAAGGAAAAAGTGCTCTCGGCCAGGGTCGAACCGGTGAATGTGGAGCGTGGCAAAGAGGTGCCTGTGGAACCGGAGGCCGGAGGTGAGTTCAGCGCAGTATCAGGCAAAAGCGGCTGGGAGAGCAGTGAGTACCGGGTCTGTGCGCGGGTGAAAAACGAGGGGGAGCGGGACACGGAGGATGTTCTTCAGATATATATCAGGAAAGCGGATTCTGTGCATGATACGCCGCATCCGTCGCTGTGCGCGTTCTGCCGGGTCGCCCTGAGGGCGGGGGAGGAGAGAGAGGTGTCTCTCCCGGTTCCGGAGCGGGCATTTACGGTTGTGGATGACGCGGGAAGACGTTTTGTGGACGGGACCCGTTTTCAGCTGTTCGCCGGGTTTTCACAGCCTGATAAGAGGAGTGTGGAACTGACGGGAGAAACGCCGGTGGAGCTGACCGTGTACAGAAAGGCGCGGAGTGAGGAATGATTTTTATTTTTACGGCGCTCTATTGTGAAGCGCGCATGATAATCGAAGCGTTTCAGCTGGAAAAAAATGTGCGAAACACCCGTTTTCAGGAGTTTTACCGGGAGGACGCCCAAATCCGCCTGACGATTACCGGAGTGGGGGAGATTGCCGCCGCTGCGGCTGTCGCCGGATGCTGTGCGCAATACCCGGGAAGCCCCGAAGCGGCGCCGGAGGAGGACTTTCTGCTCAACCTTGGAATCTGCGGGGGTAATGACGGGATGGAAGGGGTCTTTTTGTGCAATTGTCTGACAGAGCAGGCGACCGGAAAGTCATTTTATCCGGATATGCTCTACCGCCACGCGTTTCCGGAGGCACAGGTTGTGACCGGAATGACGCCGTGGAAGGGAAGGCCGGAGTATGCGGCCGGCCCGCGGCCGGGGGAGGGCGGCGCAGGGACTGCCGTCCGGGAAGATTCAGGGGAAAGCTGCGGCGCCGGGAAGGGCGGGGTGGAATCCGAAGGGCGTCTCTATGATATGGAGGCTGCGGCTGTCTTTCAGGCAGGGCGCTTCTTTTTCGGACCGCACCGGATGATGTTTTTAAAGGTTGTGTCGGATCACGGGGCGGACGGGACGGTCACGGCGGAGCAGGTTCACAGACAGATGGATACACACAGAGATGGTATCTGTAATTATATCCGGTTTCTTTTGTCTATCGGGCGGGAGGGACAGGGGCGGCTTTGGAGACTTCTGCCGGAGGAGGAAGAACTGGTTAGAGAGCTGGGGAATGATCTGCGCTGTTCCGAGACGATGCGCGGTTCCCTGAGACAGTACATCCGGTATCTGTCCCTGACGGGGGTGGATTACCGGACGGTGATCCGGACCCTGTATGAAGAGGGAAGGCTGCCGTGTCACAGTAAGAGAGAGGGAAAGCAGTGTTTTGAAGAGCTTAAAAGAAGACTATTATAATCCGTTTTTTTCCCATATTTATGTGGAGGAGGCTGTCTTGGAGCATCCGCGCACACGGGCTGTTCTGGCGGCATTTCCATCGGCCCGCCGGATTCTGATTCATCATTACAAAGATGTGTTCTGCCGCGCAGGTCAGAGCTGCGCGCAGCAGCGCCGTGCCCGAAAGCTTATTCTGGCCTCAAAGCAGGGCAGACTGCTGTACCGGGGGGCGCCGGTGTGCCAGGATTTCGGGAATGATCATTTCTATTATACCTCCTGTGTGATGAACTGTATTTATGACTGTGAGTACTGCTACCTGAAGGGCATGTATCCTTCCGCAAACATTGTGATGTTTGTGAATCTCGAGGATATTTTTGAGGAGACGGAGGCTCTTTTGCAAAAACATCCGGTTTATCTGTGCGTATCCTATGACACGGATCTGCTGGCGCTGGAGCGGATTACGGGATATGTCAGGGAGTGGAGTCGGTTTGCGGCGCGGCAGAGCCGGCTGACGCTTGAGATACGGACGAAATGTGCCGCCAGAGAGTATTTCCGGGATACAGATCCGGTTCCAGGGGTGATTTATGCTTTTACACTGTCGCCGCAGGCGGTCATAGAAGAGATGGAAGACGGCACCCCGTCCCTGGCGGCGCGGCTTGCCTGTGTGGCGGAGGCGGTGCGGGCCGGTTTTGCGGTGCGCCTCTGCTTTGACCCGCTGATGTATCTTCCCGGATGGCAGCGGCATTACGGGGAAATGCCAGGGCAGGTATGGGCCGCGGTGGATCCGGATAAGATTGTGGATGTGAGCGTCGGTTCGTTTCGCATTTCGCAGGATTACCTGAAAAAAATGAGACGGCAGGAGCCGGACTCTCCGGTTGCACAGTTTCCCTATCAGAATGATCACGGCTACTGTCATTACCCGGATGCGCTGATGGAGCAGATGGAACAGTACGTCGCGGGGGAGCTTGCAAAAAGGATACCGGAGGAGAAGATTTTCCGCTGGAAGTTCTGAGATGCACGCGGATTGTCCTGAAATGGAGGGAGGGGGCTGTATGGAAAAAGCGGGGATCAGGGCCGCGGTTGTGACGGGGGCGTCCTCCGGGATCGGTCTGGAGATCAGCAGGAGGCTCTGTGAGCTGGGTTATGAGGTGCACGGAATCGGGCGTGATTTTTCAGGGACAATGGCGGATGAGGGGATGCGGTATTTTGCGGAACAGGGGAGGTTCTGCCCGGTGGTCTGCGACGTTCTGGAGACAGATAAGCTCTGTGCGCTTGTCAGGGATATTGCGGCGCACAGCGGTGTATCTGTGCTGGTGAACAATGCGGGGATCGGGTATTACGGACTTCACGAGGAGCTTGGCCCTAAAAAAATCAGCATGATGGTGCGGACCAATCTGGAGGTTCCGCTGATTCTGACGCAGCAGCTTCTGCGAAGTTTAAAGAAAAATGCAGGATTTGTGATCAATATTTCCTCTGTCACGGCAAAACAGTCCAGCCCTCATGGCTGTGCCTACGGAGCCACGAAAGCCGGGCTGGCCGGTTTTTCGCGCAGCCTCTCAGACGAGGTGCGCAGATATGGCGTGAAGGTTGTGTCGGTCTTTCCGGATATGACGAAGACAGGGCTGTACCGCAATGCGGATTTCGGGGTGGGGGAGGAGGAGGACTCCTATCTGCTGCCGGAGGATGTGGCGGATGCGGTGCAGTCTGTGCTCACAGCGCGGGACGGAGTTGTGATTACTGAGGTTGCGCTGCGCCCGCAGATCCACCGGATCCAAAGGAAGCGCCGGGGGGACTGAGAGAATGTATCCCGTCCGGAAACAGCGCCGGAGATTGACAAGCACCTGTGTTTTGATTATTATGGAAAAAATAAGGAAAAGATAAAGATACCCCGGCCCTGTATGCACGCGCACACTCCCGGGGGTATAGAAGCGTGTGCGTATGGAGGTTTAGAATGGAAGAAATTCTGGTAACGCGTTCCTCAATGCCCGGATATGAAGAGTATATCGAAGAAATCAGGGAGCTCTGGGACAGCCACTGGCTGACCAATATGGGGAAGAAGCACAGAGAGCTGGAGCAGAAGCTGTCTTCGTATCTTGGCGTGGAGCATGTATCCCTTTTTTCAAACGGTCACATGGCGCTGGAGCTGCTTTTACAGGCCATGAATCTTACGGGTGAGGTGATCACAACGCCGTTTACATTTGTCTCAACGACCCATGCGATCGTGCGCAACGGTCTTGTGCCGGTATTCTGTGATATCCGTCCGGACGACTACACGATAGATGCAGAAAAAATCGAATCCCTGATCACGGAAAAGACGAGCGCCATTCTGCCGGTGCATGTCTATGGGAGTATCTGTGACGTGGAGGCGATCGGGGCGGTCGCAAAAAAACATCATTTGAAAGTAATTTATGATGCGGCGCACGCATTCGGGACAGAATATAAGGGAAGAGGTGTCGCGGCTTTTGGCGACGCATCGATGTTCAGCTTCCACGCTACGAAAGTGTTTCACACGATCGAGGGCGGGGCTGTCTGCTTCAACGGGGAACAGGACGGACTGACGGAAGATCTTTACGGTCTGAAAAATTTCGGGATCCGCAATGAGGAGGTCGTCGATGCGGTCGGGGCCAATTCCAAAATGAATGAATTTCAGGCGGCGATGGGGCTTTGCAATCTGCGGCACATTGCGGAGGAGACGGAAAAGAGGGCGCGCGTGGCGGCGCGCTACCGGGAGCATCTCACCGGGGTGAGCGGCATAAAGCTCTCGCCGGTACAGAAAGATGTCAGGCCCAATTATGCATATTTTCCGGTGGTGTTTGATGAGAAGCTGTTCGGCTGCGGCCGGGATGAGATCTGTGAAATGCTGAAAAGACACGGGATTTTCACGAGAAAATATTTTTATCCGCTGACCAGCTCGTTTGAGTGTTACAGGAACCGGTATGACGCGTCCGCGACGCCGGTGGCGTCAGAGACGTCGCGCCGGGTTCTGACGCTCCCGATGTACGCGGATCTGACAGAAGAGGATGTGGACCGCATCTGCGGGCTGATTCTGCAGGCAAAACGGTGAAAAAGGGGAGTCTATGATTGTTGTAAAAATAGGGGACGGGATGGGAAACCAGCTTTTTAATTATGCGTGCGGCTATGCCGCCGCGCGCAGGGAACATGATTCGCTGAAGCTGGATACCTCCGAGGCGGACAATTCCACGCTGCGCAGTTTTATGCTGGACCGGTTTCAGCTAAGCTATGATGCGAGGGAGACATTTCCGAATAGAAATGTGTTCCAGAAGCTTTACAAGCGGCTGCGCAGAAATCTGCGCTACCGGGTGATAAAGGAGAGGGACGTTCACGCCGTTGACAGGAGAGTGTTTGAGAAGAAGAAGCTGCGCGACAAATATCTGCACGGTTACTGGCAGCATCTCGCCTACTTTGAGGAGTATCTGGGGGAGATTACCGCGATGATGAAGCCTGCATATGAGCAGAGCGCGCAGGTTCAGGAGCTGATCCGCTCGTTTCAGACGCAGGGAACCTGCGCGGTGCATGTCCGGGGCGGCGACATCACGGGGCCCGGGGCGGCATTTTTCGGGAGGGCTCTTGCGCGCATGGACCGGGAGCGGCCGGGGCTTCGCTATCTTATTTTTACAAACGACAGGAAAAAGGCGGACGAGGCGCTGGGAAAACTGTGGAGCGGGAGAGATATGGCATATATTTCCGGGCTGGGTACTTTTTCAGATGTGGATGAATTTTTTCTGATGGCGGCCTGCCGCAACCAGATTATTTCCAACAGTTCATTTTCCACCTGGGCTGCCTATCTGAATCCCGCTCCGGACAAAGTCGTAATTATGCCGGAGTACAAAGGCTGCGGCCAGATGCGTTTGAAGGAGTGGATTGTTTTATGAATCTTATAAAAAGTGTGCTGAAGGTATTCGACGGGGCGCAGAGGAGAAAACTGATATTAATGGCGGTGCTGATTCTCATCAATTCGGGGGTCAGTCTGCTGGGGGTGGGGGTGCTCGTTCCATTTATCCAGGCGGTGACAAGCCCGGAGGAACTGCTCGAAAATGAGTGGGTGCGCCTGTTTTACGATATGGCCGGTTTTCAGAATTATCAGCAGCTGATCACGGCGCTTGCGATTCTGATTGTTGTCGTCTATGCGGCGAAAAACGGTTTTGTGATTTTTATGAACAATATGCAGTATCGTTTTTCCTATTACGGCAAGCGGGAAATGCAGGATAAGCTGATGCGGTATTATATCAGCAAAGATTATACATTTTTTCTGAATCACAACAGTGCGGAACTGATGCGCGACATCAATAATGACCCGGAGATGTTTTACGCCGCGGTTTTAAATATCCTGCAGCTGGCATCCGAGCTGTGTGTCAGCGTGATTCTGGTCATATACATGATTATCACGGATCCGGTCATCACGATGGGCGTCGCGTTCGCCATGATTCTGATGGTGTTTGTCTTTCTAAGGAAGTTAAAGAGGATTCTGGCGCGGTTCGGGGATGAGCGGCGGGTTTACAATGCCAATATCATCCAGTGCATGCAGCAGGCGTTCGGCGGCATCAAGGAGATCAAGATCGCGAACCGCGAATCCTATTTTGAACAGGAGTTCTGCAGACAGAACGGGCTTTACACTTATGTGATCAAGCAGAATGCGTTTTTAAGTTCTGTCTCCAGACCGCTGATGGAGGCGCTGTGCATTGCCGGGCTTATGATCACGATCGCGGTGCGCATGAATATGGGCAGCGTCGACCCCGCGCATTTTATGAGCGTGCTGGGCGTGTTCGCCGGCTCGGCTTTTTATCTGCTGCCCTCCGCGAACAAGATGTCTGAGTATCTTGCCTCGATTATCCACAACGGCGTGGTCATCCATAAGATCGGTGAGGAATATGTGAAAATCCGTGATTTAAAGATTGATATCGAACAAAAGAAGGATTATAAACCGGTGAAACTGGAAAAAGAGATCCGTGTGGAAAATATGACGTTTACCTACCCCGATGTGGAGGAGCCGGTGCTGAAGAATGTGAATGTCACGATACCGAAAAATAAATCGGTGGCGTTTATCGGGCCTTCCGGCGCGGGAAAGACCACGATGGTGGATCTGATCCTCGGTGTGTTAAAACCGCAGGAGGGAAAGATCACGGCGGACGGAATGGATATCAGCGAATCTTACCGCGGCTGGCATGATAAAATCGGCTACATTCCGCAGACCATTTATATGCTCGACGACACTATCCGCAACAACATCGCATTCGGAAAAAAAGATAATATCCGCGATGAGGATATCCGGGAAGCGCTGCGCAAAGCACAGCTGGATTCGTTTGTGGAATCGCTCGACGAAGGTCTTGACACGGTAATCGGGGAGGCGGGCGTGCGCCTGTCCGGCGGCCAGCGCCAGCGCATCGGTATCGCGCGGGCACTGTACCGCAGGCCGGAAGTGCTCGTGCTCGACGAGGCGACCTCGGCGCTCGACACGGAGACGGAGGCCGCGGTCATGGAGGCGATCGACAGTCTGCAGGGGAAGATGACAATGCTGATTATTGCCCACCGCCTGTCCACGATCCGCAACTGCGACATGGTATATCAGGTGGAAAACGGCGGGGTGACCGCAAAGCAGGAGGTGGCGGACCGATGATTATGATTGAACCATGTGCCGGACTCGGGAATAAACTGCTGGGGCTTGCCAGCGCCTGCGCGGTGGCGCGCCGTCTGGACCGGGAGCTTCTGGTGATCTGGAAGCGGGAGGTGGGCTGCAATGTAAAAGCCTCGGAACTGTTTGAGCTTCCGGTGAAAGTCGTGGAGACCAGCGAAAACGGTCTGAAGAAGGAGCCGCTGGCCCATCTGGCGGGCAGTGCTGTCCGGAAAATGTACAGAAAGCGCGCGACACGTTTTCTGGAGTGCGGCGATGTGGAGCGCATCCGGCAGGAGGGCGGTTATCAGGAACTGCTTGCGGTAATCCGGCGTGAGCCGGTCATTTACATCAAGTCGTTCGGCCCGCTCTGCGAGCTGGGGCCGGACAGTCTTGCGTTTTTAAAACCGTGCAGACAGATTGAGGAGAAAGGGCGGAGTCTTTTTTCCCGCCTGGACCCCCACACGGTGGGAGTGCACGTAAGGCGGACGGATCACACGGAAGCGATCGAAAACAGTCCGCTGTCCCTGTTCGCGGAGCGGATGCGGGCGGAGTGCGCGGCGGACGGGAACGTGCGTTTTTTTGTGGCGACGGATGATGAGACCGTAAAACGGGAACTGTCAGCGCTGCTGCCGGATGCCGGGCTGCTGTTTCACGAGTCGGGGATCATCGACCGCAACTCGCGGGAAGGTGTGATGGACGCGTTTATCGAGATGCTCGCGCTCTCGCGCTGCCGGAAAATCCTCGGCAGCTACAACAGTACGTTCAGTCTCCTCCCGTCCTATATCGGAAATGTGCCGCTGGAAATCGTCCGCCTGTGACATCGCATAAGGCGGGTGATACCGGCCGGTGTATCAGCGGTGTGAGCACGGCGGAATTATCACAGAGAAGGGGAGACCAGGAGGTCTGGAAAGTATGAAAAAAGAGACGGGGACAGCGGACGGAAAAAAGGCAGAAAGTATGGCAAAAACGGAACCGGAGGGCGGTATGGCGGAGAAAAAATGCTGTGACATACTGGGGACAAAGATTCTTGTGACAAACATGGCTGATACGGTGCGGCGGATAGAAACGGGGATTGAGGAGCTTCGCGGGCGCTATATCTGTGTGGGAAATGTTCACACGACAGTGATGGCGCATGATGACGCGCACTACCACAAAGTGCAGAGGTGTGCCGCATTTGTCCTGCCGGACGGAAAGCCGCTCTCCGTCTACAGCAGAAAGCACGGATTTCCGGAGGCGGAGCGGGTCACAGGCCCGGATCTGATGCTGGCCCTGTTCGGGCGCGAAAACGGACTGCGCCATTATTTTTACGGAAGTTCGCCTGAAACTCTCGCCTTACTGGAACAGAAGTTAAGACGGCAGTATCCGCACCTTCTGATCGCGGGCATGGAATCCCCGCCGTTCCGGAGTTTAAGCGGGGAGGAGGACCGCGTCCGGACGGAGAAGATCAATGCGTCCGGCGCGGACGTGATCTGGGTCGGGCTGGGGGCACCGAAACAGGAGAACTGGATGTATGAACACCGCGGGAGAGTGAACGGTGTGATGGTCGGAGTCGGCGCTGGTTTTGATTATCACGCCGGAAATATCCGGCGCGCGCCGGAATGGATGCAGAGGATGAGTCTGGAGTGGCTCTACCGGCTGCTCCAGGATCCCAAGAGGCTGATGAAGCGGTATCTGGTGACGAATACGCGCTACCTGTGGCTGATTCACCGGCCCGGTGGACGGAAACAGGGTGCGGTCTGAGAGGGAGGCGTATTATGAACTATCTGTTGCTCACGGCGGGCGTCATTCTGCTGCATTCCGGCGTGAGGGAATACGCGGACAGGAAGTATGCGCGCGGGGTGGAACATCCGCGTGATCTGAAACGTCTGTGCGGGGTGAGCCATCCGCACAGGGCAGGACATCCGCATGGAATAAAATATCCGTGCGGGGGGAAAGCCCCGGATGAGACGCCGGTTATTTTTATTATCGAGAAGTATTATAACAGGGGGGCGGCGCTGGATCTGCTCAGCCGGCGTCCCGGGGCGGTCTGTATTCTCCACGCGGGAATGCTTTCCGCGGCGGGGGTGTGTTATGCCATGGTGCTGCGCGCGCCGGGAAATGCGCTCTCTAAGACCGGGATGGCCTTGCTCGTCGGCGGCGGGGCCGGGAATCTGTGCGACAGGCTCTGCAGAGGGTATGTGGTGGATTATTTCCGGTTTCCCGTGGGGCCGGAGCGCTTCCGGAGAATTATTTTCAATCTTTCGGATCTCTGCGTGTTTGCCGGAGCGCTTCTGGCGGTGGCCGGAGCAGATAAAAAATAAGAAGGCGCTGCCGCGGGAAGCAGGGCGGGGGAGACAAAAGATCCGGCTTTCTGCGCGGGAGAGCGGGGAAGGGGGAGAGCGTGACAAGAGAGGAGTATATCAGGGTAACGGGAAGAATGCGGGACAATCCGGGCAGAATACGGCTGGTGAAGGCGGTGAACCGTGTTCTGACGGGGGGCGTATTTGTGACGTACCCGCTGTTTCTGCTGCTGCTTTTTCTGGAGAAGCGTCCGTTTCTGTCGCGCGCGGTGATGGTTCCGGCAGTTTCTTTTGCCGCGGTGAGCCTTTTCAGGAAGGTGGCGGATGTGCCGCGCCCATATGAAAAGTATGGCGTTCCGCCGGTGCTGGATAAGGACACAAAGGGAAAATCGTTTCCGAGCCGCCATGTGTTTTCTGCTTTTATCATTGCGGTGACTGTTTTCAGACAATACCCGGCGGCGGGACTGCTTCTCGCGGCGGCTGGAACGGCGCTCGGGTGGATACGGGTGGCAGGCGGCGTCCATGAGCCGCGGGATGTCGTGGCGGGGGCGGCGGCCGGGGTGATCTGCGGCGTGGCCGGATATTATCTGTTCTGAACTGCCAGAGCGGACCCGGCTCAGAAGTGGCCTGTTTTCACGCGGCCGCGTCAGACGGGGCGCGTATATTTTCTCCGGTAGTCGCGCGGCGTCATGCCGAAGCGCTTTTTAAACAGACGATTGAAGTAGGACAGATTTTCAAAGCCTGCCTCCGAGGCGATATTCAGAATGGACGAGTCGGAGGCGGCCAGGAGTCTGGAAGCCATGGTGAGCCTGTATTCGTTCAGATAGCTGACGAAGGAGATGCCCATCCTGTTTCTGAAATATTTCATAAAGTGGGACTGACTCATGCCCGCTTCTTTCGCGATATCCGCGATCGTGATTTTTTCCGTGTAATGATTTTCAACATATTTTAAAATGTGTTTTATTTTTTCCAGCGACCGGGAATCTCTTCCCGGCACTTCTTCCCCGCAGAAATGATGAAACAGGAGAAAAAAGAGCAGGAAAAGCTGCCCTTTTATATAGAGCTGGTAGCCGGGAGGGGGCGTGCGGCAGATCTCGTCGCAGGCGTCGATGTGGGCGGCGATTTTTTCATAACAGGGGGAGCCCGGCACATACAGCAGGGGGAGTGTCAGATGCCCTGTGAGCAGAGGATAAAAATAGTCGCTGCTGCACGTGTCCGTCCCGCCGGAAGTCAGGATGCCGGGATGAAAAATGATATTTTCGTATTCCATGGATTCCCGTTCGTACTGTCCGATGGAGTGGAGCCTGCCCGGCAGAATCAGTGCGATTGTTCCGGCGGTTACCGTGTATATGGCAAAATCGACCGTCAGCGTTCCGGTTCCTTTTTTGATATAGACAATCTCGATTTCGTCGTGCCAGTGAGGCGGCACATAGGGAAAGTCCAGCGGGATGGAGCACGGATAGGTAATGTAGGGAAACAGGGGGTCCCCGTGAGTGACTTTTTCCTGATAGTTTTCGTAGGATGCGATATTCATGGCGGCCTCCCGGAATAATCTGCCGTTATTTGTAAAAGTATGATAGGATTGTACCACTTTTTTCCTGTATTTGACAAGAAAAATACGTACTGTTTTCCTATAATGATTTCATGAAAGGAAAACAGCTTCCGTGGTTTCCGGGGAGGTATCCCGCAGAGGGGCTTCCTTTATTTTGCGGATGCGGGGGCAGAATGGAGGCATCATGAATTTAAAAGAAATTATCACGGAACGATATGAGAAAAAGATTTCGGAGTGCACGAATGAGGAGCTGTACTATGCGCTTCTGGAGATGACAAAAGGGATGGCAAAGAAGCGGGAGAGCAGCGGTGGAAAGAGAAAGCTGTACTATATTTCCGCGGAGTTTCTGATCGGAAAGCTGCTGTCCAACAATCTGATCAATCTCGGTATTTACGATGAAGTAAAGGAGCTTCTGGCTGAAAACGGCAAAAGCCTGGCAGAGCTCGAGGAGTTTGAACCGGAGCCGTCTCTCGGAAACGGCGGGCTGGGACGTCTGGCTGCCTGTTTTCTGGATTCCATTGCGAGTCTTGGCTTAAACGGGGACGGCGTGGGGCTGAATTATCATTTTGGCCTTTTTAAGCAGGTCTTTGAGAACCATCTGCAAAGCGAGACGCCGAATCCGTGGATTGAAAAAGAGAGCTGGCTGACGAAAACAGATGTTTCATATACAATTCATTTTGGCGGGTTTAAGCTGAAGTCGAGACTCTACGATATTGACGTGACAGGCTATGGAAACCGGACGACGAAGCTGCATTTATTTGATGTGGAGTCGGTGGATGAGAGCATTGTGACGGATGGCATTACGTTTGATAAGGAGGACATTGCGGGAAATCTGACCCTGTTTCTCTATCCGGATGACTCCGACGATAAGGGACGCATCCTGCGCGTGTATCAGCAGTATTTTATGGTCAGCAATGCGGCAAGGCTGATTCTCGACGAGGCGGTGGAGCGCGGTTCCGATCTGCACAACCTGCATGAGTACGCCGCGATTCAGATCAATGACACACATCCGAGTATGGTGATTCCGGAGCTGATCCGCCTTCTGATGGGACGCGGGCTTCTGATCGACGAGGCGATTGAGATTGTGTCGAAAACCTGTGCGTATACCAATCACACGATCCTGGCGGAGGCTCTGGAAAAATGGCCGATGCATTTCCTCAACCAGGCGGTTCCCCAGCTCGTGCCTGTCATATATGAGCTGAACAACCGTGTGATGCGCAGATACAACGACGAATCGGTCGCGATTATTGACAAAAATGATCTGGTTCACATGGCGCATATGGATATCCATTACGGCTACAGCGTCAACGGCGTTGCCTACCTCCACACGGAGATATTAAAAAATACCGAGCTGAACAATTTTTATAAACTCTATCCGGAGAAGTTTAATAATAAGACGAACGGTGTGACATTCCGCCGCTGGCTGCTCCACTGCAACCACGAGCTGGCAGACATGATTGAGTCCTTAATCGGCCCGGGATATAAGAAGAATGCCGATGAGCTGGAGAAACTGGGCGCATTTGTAAATGACGAGGAGGTCTTAAAGCGTCTTCTCACCGTCAAGCAGAACAGCAAGACGGCGCTGAAGGAATATCTGGCCGCGACGCAGGGGATTGAGATTGATGATCATTCGATTTATGATATTCAGGTCAAGCGTCTGCACGAGTACAAGAGACAGCAGATGAACGCGCTCTATGTCATTCATAAATATTTTGAGATCAAAGCCGGAAAGAAGCCGTCCCGCCCGGTAACCGTGATTTTCGGGGCGAAAGCGGCGCCGGCGTACACGATCGCGAAGGATATCATCCATCTGATCCTCTGCCTGGAAGAGCTGGTCAGCAGCGATCCGGAAGTAGCGCCGTACTTAAAGGTTGTGATGGTGGAAAATTATAATGTGACGCTGGCGGAGAAGCTGATTCCGGCGGCAGACATTCACGAGCAGATCTCACTCGCATCCAAGGAAGCTTCGGGAACCTCTAACATGAAGTTTATGTTAAACGGCGCGGTGGCGATCGGAACACTTGACGGGGCGAACGTCGAGATGCATCAGTTTGTGGGCGATGACAACATCTATATTTTCGGGGACAGCTCTGAGACGGTGATAAAGCGCTACGAGGATAAGAGCTATGTGTCAAAAGAGTACTACGAGGAGGATGAGGATATAAAACGTGCGGTGGATTTCATCGTCGGCGATGAAATGCTCGCCATCGGCTGCAGAGAGAGCCTTGAGCGCCTTTATAATGAGCTGCTGAATAAAGACTGGTTTATGACATTCCCGGATTTCAGGGACTATGTCGCGGCAAAAGAGCGCATCTATGCGGATTATGAGGAACGCATGGAGTGGGCGAAGAAGATGCTGATCAATATCAGCATGGCGGGCTTCTTCTCCTCTGACAGGACGATTGCGCAGTATAATGAAGAGATCTGGCATTTATAAAACCGGAAATAAGGCCGGCTGTCTGCTGTATGCAGGCAGCCGGTATTTTTCGGGCGCAAAAGGGCGGAAAGCGGGAAAGACAGAAAAAAGCCTGACTGCCGTGGCGCTTTCATTGACGCGGATATCAGGGCTGTGATACAATGAACCGGAAAAAAACAGCACAGACGGCTGGATTCCGGAGGATTTTTGTATGAGCAGAGAGAACCTGATAAAAGCGATAGAGGATTTTTCGGCATGGCAGGCCAGGGAATACCCGGTATTTCCGTCGGAGGAGGTTCCCGGGGAGTGGGAGACATACTATGACGGATGGGACCGTATCGGCGACGCGTTTTCGCGTTTTCTCGCGGAGAACCGTGCGCAGGACGCAGACGGGCAGCTCTGTCGGAAGATGATTTATATTATCGCGCGGGACAATGAGTGTGAGAATCTGATACAGGAGCTGACCCGGTATCCGGAGTGGTTTGAACTGCTCTGCGGCGGCTGCCTGAAAGTGGAGGAGGCGGATGCGAGATGGCAGTTTGCCGCGTATCTGCCCCAGTGTGACTGTGGTGAGGAGACAAAGAACCTGATCCTGAAGTTTGCGGAGGATCAGAACGAATATGTGTGCAGGCGGGCGCTGATGGCAATGCCGCTGGTCCGGCCCGACAAGGTGGACGAGTATGCGAAGCTGTTCTGGGAGCGGGAGATCTATGAGCCGGGATTAAAAGAGTATCAGAAGATGGCGGTGCTGACGGCGCTCTATGAGACGGGCTCACAGCTGCTTGTCTGCTATCTGCGGGAGGCAAAGGCGGGAAAGGAGAAATATCTGTCCGGGTGGGCGGAAAAAATCGAGGAAGAGCTCAAAGGGCGGGAAGAACCGGAGGAAGAGCAGACCGGTCTGCATGGGAGGTAGAAAGAATGTATGGACATCACGAAGAATCGTTGAAAATTATGGAGCAGATGTTCCGGGAAAAGGAGGAGGTGATCGCGCTCGTGTTCGGCGGTTCTGTCGCAAAGGGGACGGAGCGGCCGGATTCCGATCTGGACGGCATGGCTGTGGTGACGGATGCATATTATGATAAAGTGGCGGCGGCAGGCCGCACAGCGGAGGTGATTCCGGGCCACTGTACTTATGAGGGAGGTTATTTTGACATTAAATATATGACAAAAGACTTTCTGCGGCAGGCGGCGGAAAGAGGCAGCGAGCCGACGAGAAATGCTTTTGTGAAATCGCGCGTTCTGTTTACGCGGGATCCGGAAATAGAGACCCTCGTGGCGGCGATTCCCATTTTTCAGGAGTCGGAGCGGGAGGAAAAGCTGCGTTCATTTTACTGTGACCTGCAGCTGAATTACGGGTATTTCTGGAAAATCTGCAATCCGGATGATTATATGAGAATACGCGTGGCCAGCGAGATCGTTTACTGTATCTACCGGCTGATTCTGCAGGAGAACCGCGTGCTTTTTCCGTGCAACCGCAGGCTGGAGAAAACGGTGGAGCAGGTGGAGAATAAGCCGGATGGGATTATGGAACTGTGCAGGGAATTCTGCCGTACATCTGACGACGCTCTGCCGGACAGGATCGTCGCGGCGTATCACGCGTGGACATCCTGGCAGTATCCGACAGATCAGAGCGTGTTCTGCTCGCAGTACGCCGCGGATTTTGAACAGTGGTGGTTTCGTCCAAGGCCGCTTATCGCGGAATGGTGATGGTATGGATTTGTTTGAATACATGAGGGAGCAGAATCAGAAAACCGAAGCTCCGCTGGCGTCCAGACTCCGGCCCTCCACACTGGACGAGGTGGCCGGACAGCAGCATATTATCGGAAAAGGGAGGCTGCTTTACCGCGCCATAAAGGCGGATAAACTGAGTTCCATTATTTTTTACGGCCCTCCGGGAACAGGAAAGACGACGCTTGCCAGAGTGATTGCGCAGACGACAAGCGCGGAGTTTGTGCAGATCAATGCGACATCCGCCGGCAAAAAGGATATGGAAGCGGTAGTTGGTCAGGCGAAAGAGCAGCGGGGAATGTATGGAAAAAAGACGATCCTGTTTGTGGATGAGATACACCGTTTCAATAAGGCGCAGCAGGATTATCTTCTTCCGTTTGTGGAGGACGGAACAGTAATTCTGATCGGGGCGACGACGGAGAACCCGTATTTTGAAGTAAACGGGGCGCTCTTGTCGCGCTCCGTGATCTTTGAACTGAAACCTCTCACAAAAGACGAGATCAGAATCCTGCTGCTGCGGGCGGTCAGCGACAGGGAGAGAGGGCTCGGGGCGTACGAGGCCGTGCTGGATGAGGATGCCCTGGAATTTCTGGCGGACGTATCAAACGGCGACGCGCGGGCGGCGCTCAACGCCCTCGAGCTGGGGGTCCTCACAACGGAGCGGGGCGCCGACGGAAAAATACATATCACTTCCGCGGTGGCCGCTGAATGTATCCGGAAGCGTGTTGTAAAATATGATAAATCCGGGGATAACCATTATGACACGGTCTCCGCGTTTATCAAGAGCATGCGCGGCTCCGACCCGGACGCGGCGGTCTATTACCTTGCGCGGATGCTTTATGCGGGGGAGGATATCCGCTTTATCTCGCGCAGAATCTTAATCTGCGCGGCGGAGGACGTGGGCAATGCGGACCCGATGGCGCTCACCGTCGCCGCGTCTGCGGCACAGGCCGTCGAGCGCATCGGAATGCCGGAGGCGCAGATTATTCTGGCACAGGCGGTGACCTATGTGGCCAGCGCGCCCAAAAGTAACGCCGCGGTGCGCGCGATCGGCGATGCGATGGAGGCCGTGAAGGGGACCGTGACGGAGCCGGTCCCAGTCCATCTGAAGGACGCCCACTACGGGGGCGCCGCAAAGCTGGGGCACGGAGCCGGATATAAATATGCGCATGATTATCCGGGGCACTATGTAAAGCAGCAGTATCTGCCGGACGCTCTGAAAGACGCCCGGTTTTACCGGCCGACGGAAAACGGGTACGAGAAGCAGATCGGCGAATCTCTGCGGCGGCTGAAAGAGAGGGGAGAAGAAGCGCAGGCTCCGGCGGGCGCAGAGGGCGGGGCAGCTGATCAGGGAGAGGAAAAACGCGGCTGACTGGGCGGCGCCTGCGTGGCCGGACAATGGCCCGGACGTGAAAAACAGGACATGGCAGACAGGAAGGAGACACGAAATGCAGCCATATCAGGAAATGACAGGAGAGGAACTGCTTCGCGAAAAGAAAGTGCTCGAGGCGGAATACAGGAGATACCAGCAGCGTGGGCTGCAGCTTGATATGTCGCGGGGGAAGCCCTCCCAGGAACAGCTGGATCTGTCGATGGGAATGATGGATGTGCTCACATCGGATATGGATCTCGCCTGTGACGACGGGACGGACTGCCGTAATTACGGCGTGCTGGACGGGATTGAGGAGGCGAAAGTCCTCCTGGGCGATATGATTGAGTGTAATCCGGACAACATTCTCATTTACGGCAATTCAAGTCTGAATATTATGTACGACACGATTTCCCACTCCATGACCCACGGTGTGATGGGGAATACCCCGTGGTGCAGGCTGGACCGGGTAAAGTTTCTCTGTCCCGTGCCCGGGTATGACAGGCATTTTGCGATCACGGAATATTTCGGGATTGAGATGATCAATGTACCGATGCTTCCCACCGGGCCGGATATGGATATGGTGGAGGAGCTTGTGGCGGGCGATGAGGCCATCAAAGGAATCTGGTGCGTGCCGAAATACTCCAATCCGCAGGGAATTACATACTCCGACGGGACGGTGCGCCGTTTTGCGCGGCTCAGGCCGGCGGCAAAAGACTTCCGCATATACTGGGACAATGCGTACAGCGTGCACCATCTCTACGACATTGATCAGGACCACCTGATTGAAATCTTAAAAGAGTGCAAACGCGCTGGAAATCCGGATCTGGCGTACAAGTTCTGCTCCACCAGCAAGATCAGTTTTCCGGGGTCCGGCGTGGCGGCGGTCGCGGCATCCCCGAACAATCTCGAGGATTTCCGGAGGGCGATGAAAATACAGACCATCGGTCACGATAAAGTGAATCAGCTCCGGCATGTGCGCTTTTTCGGCGATATCCACGGTATCACCGAACACATGAGAAAGCACGCCGATTCCCTCCGGCCGAAGTTTGAGATGATTACGGATACATTTGAGCGGGAATTAAAAGAGCTCGCAGTGGGCAGCTGGTATACGCCGAAGGGCGGATATTTTATCACTTACGAGACGCTTCCCGGCTGCGCAAAGGCCGTCGTCAATAAGGCCAGAAAAGCGGGGGTTGTGCTGACGCCCGCGGGCGCGCCGTTTCCGTATGGAAAAGATCCGCAGGATTCGGTGATCCGGATTGCCCCGTCATATCCGGGACTTGAGGATCTGACGCTGGCGACGCAGATCTTTGTGGTCTGCGTAAAGCTTGTGAGCATTGAAAAGATTCTGGAAAGCAGGCAGAACAGCTGAAAGCCGTATCCGGAAATCCGTGCGGAGTACGGTGATAAGCCTGTGAATCAGGAGAGAGACATACAGAACCCCCCGTCCGCATCCGGTCAGAGAGCTGGGTGCGGACGGGGGGTTTTTATGTGCGTCTGGCGGCGTACGTTTTTAACGGGTTAAAGTCCCGGATCCGCCCGGCAGTGGGAAGGATATCTCTGGTCTGACGAACAGAAATCTCATATGAGGTTATGCATGAGGGTAAGGCTGCATAACAGGTTGAAGCCCGATAACTACACGGAATCATGTATGATAAATGAGGCAGATGGGTGGAGAGGAAGAAACGTGTGGTACCCAGGGAGGTCTGTACGGCGCACTCTGAAAGAGGTAACCACTGCCTAAGGAAGTGCTGAACGCACAAAAGTCAGCAGAGGTCATAGTAACTGGGTTCAGTGTGCTGAAATACTTTTCCATAGATGTAAAAACACTATTAGCAGGTATTGCCTGAGTGGGAAAAATTGTATGTGCTAAACTGAACGTGTCAAACGATACAGAATGGATTATGCCACTTGCTTTAAATATAAAGTGAGTGGCATATTGTGTCAGAATATGTTATAATTTAGATTTGAGATGAGGAAAACTCTTAAAATTCTTATTTGCAAGTCATTATAAATATTGGACAAGGAAGGTAAAAAAGTGAAAATAGTATCATTGTTTAATAATAAAGGTGGTGTTGGGAAATCAACACTTAGCTACCATTTAGGCTGTGCTTTAGGAGCCTTAGATAAAAAAGTTCTTTTTGTTGACCTTGATCCACAATGTAATCTTACGATAAATGCTATGTTTGAAAATGAAATAGAGAATATCTGGCAGGAAGAAGATCCATATATGGAGGATTTTTCTGAAGCTATGGAAAGGAATCCTGAATTTGAAGTATTTCGTAAACCGCGTTCCGTTCATTTTTTATTAAAACCAGTTGAAGACGGGTTTAGTGAATTTGAAACATTACCACCAGCAAAAAAAATATTGGAAAATGTTTATATTTTGCCAGGAAGATTATCTCTTCATAAATTTGAAGCTAAAATTTCAGAACGATGGAATGGATTGTATCAAGGGGAATCATTAAGTATCAGGACAGTAACAGCATTTAGAAATATTTGTGAAAGGTATGCAGAGAAATATAATATAGACTATGTAATTGTAGATACTTCTCCGAGCCTGGGGATTATGAATAAAACAATTATATCAACAGTAGATGGTTTTTTTATTCCCACATTTCCCGACATGTTTAGTTTATATGGAATAAAAAATATAGGAAACTCACTGGCTTTGTGGCAAAAAGAATTTAATACAATATATAATCTGATATCGGAAAATAAAATTGCTAAGTTTCCAAAGAAATTTGTTCAATATATTGGATTTACAATTTATAATGCTAAAAAATATACATCAAAGAAAAATTCTAATCCTTACGATTTAGCTGCAGCACATTTTAGATATGCTATATTGATTCCGGAAACAATCAAAGAAAATATTAAAGTTCAGAATATTGCGAATATTCCTAATGAGATAGTAACACAACCAATAGGCGGTTTGAGTGTTATGTATACACATAATACCTATCCGTCAGTGGCTCAAAGTCTAAAATGCCCTATGTGGGCGGTTCCTGGTATATATACTAAGATGAGGCAGGAAAATAAAGAGTATCTCGAAGAAAATAAAATTACAGTTAATAATGGATTGTTTAACGATTATAAATCCACTTTGGATAATTATAAAACTTTCGCCA
>CAMSQM010000053.1 GCA_947062675.1 uncultured Roseburia sp. | reverse complement strand
CCTTTTAATAATCTTCTTAGTTGACTAAACAATTCATTCCAAAAAGTTTCTTTTTCAACCCGTTTAGACACATCCATTGGTAGATATTCTTTCATTGGGTCTATCGGCTCATATGCATAATAACGAATATTTACAATACTATTCCTTTTACCACTGATTTTACTCACAATATTTGTCTTTCCTGTTCCTGGAATTCCAGACAAAAAAACCACTCGGCTATTGCCATTCTTCAACTCTATTTCTAAATTATCTACTAAAGTATCTCTACTTGTGAAAAATGGTTCTGCTGCAATAAGATCATGATTGTAAGAAATCATATCCTCATCCAACGCAAGTTCCGTATATACATCTTCTACCGTAACACATGAACTATTTCTACCTGAGGTGGTCCATCCTCTTAATGCATGATCCAGTTTTGCCAACAATAATTCTGCTATATTTCTTTTTGTATGAAATACCGCCTGCAATCTTTGTAACAAATCTTCTTTAATTTCTTCCAGTCCTATTTGATTTGTTTCTATTTCTAAACATTTCAAAAATAACAACTTATCTTCTTCTTTTTCAATATAATTTAGCTGCTCTTTCCATTCATTCCATGCCGCTTCATATTCAGGGAACTCCAATTCATCGAATGTTTCTGCATATATTATTTTAGATTTTAATTCTTCCAGAAATAGCTTTAATGCCGGCCGTTTAATTTCCTTTTCTTTTCCCGCAGAAGAAGCTTTTATTCCCGGTTTTCTATTTGTAGACAAACATACCCTTGTTTTTTGATAATTATTTTTTTCAGCGATCCATGATTGTGCAAGTTCCCCCAATAATGAATATCTATGACTGCCATCCTCAGAAGTATTATCAATCGAAACAAGATCGCCAAATGTTAATGTATTGTCTGATCGTGTATGTTTTACTTGAACAAATAGCTTTTCTCCACCTTCATAGGTTACCACCACGTCATCCAATCCCAATTTAACATTAGCTTGTAATTCCACACATTTTATATTATTATCGGAATTAAGCATATCAATAATATATTGTTGCCCAATAGACCACTCATACCAATATGGATCTCCCATCCCAGGTTTTGTTTTTGCTGAATATTTCATATACCCCTCTCCAAGCTGAATTATAATTAAATGCCAGGTACAAATGTATGTAAACCTGCTTCGCTTTTAAAGTGGTCGAATTCGACCACTTTAAAAGCAGGATTATAGATCTGTTCCCATGTACCCAAAAATTCCAATGTCGCTCTATTTCGCATCCAGTTTTTGACAACATCTGCTCCTCTGGACTCGCCAACTTTGGCTTTTGCAATATCAGTTATACAGATATAATCGTCAAAATTTTCCTCTGAAACAGTAATATTGATGTTTTGTACCACAATTACTTTGTTTTTTGCCATCCATTTCCTCCCGTACAGTACTAATCAAAATCTTATTTTCTATATAAAAGCATATCATATTACCACTGTTTCTTCAATCGTTTTCCCGAACATAAGTTCTTTTAATTACTTAATTACTTCATAAATTTTCTTTGTTTAAAAAATCATCATTCATTTTTTGCTCAATTAACTGTCAATACAGCATCAAAGCAATGCATAATAATCACTTTATTCGACACCAAAAACCATAAAACAAAGTGTTTACTATCCCAAAAACTCTTCTATTCTACCTTGGAAGACTATCCCTCACACAAAGCGCCCCATACCCCATCTGCGGATTCGGCCACTCTTTCAGCGCCGGGATCTGCCTCGCCCCGCGAATCAGATATGCCTTCATTTTTTCTCCGTACAGATACCGGTCATTTCCGTTTACAATCCCCCACTGCATCAGGAGCGCCGCTCCCCCGCTCACGAACGGTGTCGCCATCGACGTCCCGCTTCGCACCGTGTATCCGCCCCCCGGCGCGCAGGACGTAATCTCTACTCCCGGCGCAGCCAGATCCGGCTTCACCTGATTGGTTTCCCTCGTATAACCTCTGCCGGAAAAAGATGCCGCCCGGTCATACCAGGCGTCGTAGGCGCCGACCGTGACGGCCTTTCCGGCAGTGGATGGAATCGTCAGCGTCGTCTCCTCCGTCGGAAACAGGAAGCCCGTACCCGTGTTTAAAACGCCGCCAGAGGGCAGCCACATATCAAAATTTCCCTGAACAATGCGCTGCGGCACAAGACGGATCTCCCAGACTCCCGCGTCGATATAATCCCTGACCGGAAGAAAATCAAAAAAAATCTCCTGAAACCGGCTGTAAGGTCCGGGCTCCCCGTAATAGAGCAGAATCTCCGTGTTCTGAATCTGAAAACGCTGCGTGCCCTGAAGTTTTCGGACCGGCCCCACGGTAACGCCTCCCGGATGTGTGACGGAGATCGCCATGTCATCCACATAAGACTTCCAGATCTGAAGGTTTATGGCGGATTCATACTCACTGACCGCAAATTCCACAACCTTCGTCTTCCCCTCTTCAACGCGGCCGGAAGTGTGCACGGCGGAGGCTCCCTCATTGCCGCTCCCGATTATGATCGACACTCTCCCGTAATTTGCCATATCGTCAAGATATGTCTCGATCAGAGAGGTACCCGAATGACTCCCGTAATTATTTCCAAAGCTCAGATTGATCACCAGCGGCATACCGTATTCTTCCGCTTTTTTGTGGCAGTAGTCCACCGCCTGCATCAGTTCGGTGGTTCTGGGAAATGCTCCCTCCTTCTGCAGACCAAGTTTTACGATAATCAGACTGCTATTATAGGCGACTCCCCGGTATCTCCCCTCCGACGCCCTTCCGTTCCCCGCCGCGATCCCCGCCACATGCGTACCGTGCCCGGATGAATCCCGGCTCGGGCAGACTGCATAGCGCTGCTGTTCCGTGGGCTCCTCCAGAGCCCGGTTTATCACCTCACGCGAAAACTCCGTTCCGAGGAAAAACCCCTCAGGCGGCGCAGGTGTCTGTTCCCCGGGCGCAGGCACCGGCCGCACACTCTCTGCCGGCACAGTCTGGTCCCACAGGCTCAGAATGCGGGTCGTCCCGTCCGGATTCCGGAAGTCAGGATGGCTGTAGTCAATTCCCGAATCGATCACGGCAATTATCACCCCGTCGCCCGTCAGATCAGAGGCTCCCGTCATCACGCGCCCCACGCCTGCTCCCCCGGACTGCAGCGCGGTAACGCACGACGCCCGCTTTCCATTATTCACCGCAAAAAAAAGCCGTTTCGGCTTTTCCATATATTCCACCTGCGGCAGCGATGCAACCGGTCCAATCAGCTCTTCCGGCAGTTCCAGAATCATATATTCATTGCTCAGATTTACAATCCGGATCCGCGTGCCGGCTCCCAGGGAGAGCTGCTCAATGGCTGCCCGCAGCGTTTCCTCGTCCGTCCCCGTCTTCACAATCACTTCCCATGTGCGCTCTGTCCTGTCGTACCCCACTGAAAGCTCCAGCGACTTCTCCCGCTCCTCCGGCGTGGCGTCGAGCGCCAGATTGAGCAGGTTTTCCATTTTTTCATTTTCCACAATCAATCCCGTCCTTTTCTCTTCCTCTGTGTTATATATATGACATCATTTCCTGAAAAAAGCATATACTACTGTAATCCGGCGAAAGATTTCGAAGAAAAAGGAGTAACGATTACTATGTGTGGAATTTCCGGTTTCTGTAATTTTGAACAGGACTATCTGGCAAAACGGCCTTTCTGGGAGGAAATCCTGAACAACATGCACACACGGCTTTCCCACCGCGGAAACGATAACTGCGGCGTCTGGCTGCGGGAGCACATCGGCCTCTCCCACGCGCGCTTAAGTATCCGCGATATTGCAAACGGATCGCAGCCGATGGTGCGCCAGGTAAGACAGGCCGAATATGCCATAGCCTATAACGGGGAAATCTATAATACTGATGAGCTGCTTCCGGCACTGCGCAGCGCAGGCTATGTCTTTGAGACCACCTCGGATACGGAAGTGATCCTGTATGCCTATATCCATTACGGGGAAACCTTCGTCTCGCGCCTGAACGGAATCTTTGCGTTCGCGATCTGGGACGGCGCAAAGGAGTCACTTCTTTTATACCGCGACCGCGCAGGCGTCAAGCCTCATTTTTATTCCATAAAAGAGAATACCCTGGTCTTTGGCTCAGAGCCGAAGGCCGTCTTCTGCCATCCCGGCTTTTCCCCCGCAATCGATCAGAACAGTCTGCGGGAAATTCTCGGCGTTGGTCCGGCGCGCACGCCCGGATGCGGTGTCTTTTCCGGAATGCGGGAAGTCCTTCCGGGACATTATCTGAAATATACCCGCGCGGGAATCACGGACTGCCCTTACTGGGACCTGACCAGCGCGGAACACACCGATTCTTACCGTGAGACCGTGGAAAAAGTATCTTTTCTCGTCCGCGACGCGGTCAGGAGGCAGATGATTTCCGACGTTCCTGTCTGCACCTTTCTCTCAGGCGGCATCGACTCCAGCATTGTGACTGCCATCGCCGCCGACTACATGCGCGCGCAGGGGGAAACTTTAAACACCTTTTCCTTTGATTTCACGGGAAATGACATCTATTTCCAGTCAAATGCGTTTCAGCCGGAGCGGGATCTCCCCTATGTCAATCACATGCTGAAGAGATGCCACACCAGCCACACCTGTCTTGAATGTGATCAGAAAACGCTTGCCGACATGCTGCTCACCGCCGTGGACGCCAAAGACCTTCCGGGTATGACGGATGTGGACGCCTCACTGCTCTATTTCTGCTCCCTCGTCGCGCAGCATAATAAGGTGGCCCTGACCGGCGAGTGCGCCGATGAGATATTCGGCGGCTATCCCTGGTTCTACCGCCAGGAACTGCTGAACCGCGACGGCTTTCCATGGTCTGCGGATATGGAAGCCCGCTGCGTATTCCTGAATGAGGATGTCGCCTGCGACCTGAATCTGGCGGAATATTCCCACGCCCGCTATGAGGATACCATGCGCCGGACGCCGGTCCTGACCGGCGAATCACAGGAGGAAGCGAAACGCCGCCGCATCGCTTACCTGAATATCAAATGGTTTATGCAGACGCTTTTAGACCGCATGGACCGCACCAGCATGTACTCCGGCCTCGAAGCCCGCGTGCCGTTTGCCGACCACCGGATTATGGAATATGTCTTTAATGTTCCCTGGGAAATGAAATATCAGAACGGCGTCGAAAAAACACTGCTCCGCGACGCCTGCGCAGACCTTCTGCCCCCGGAGCTTCTCCACCGCAAAAAGAGCCCGTACCCGAAAACCTACCATCCGGGATACGAACAGCTGCTCACGGAACGTCTTTCCGCAATTGTTCGCGATCCGGACGCTCCCATAGCGCCGCTGATCAACCGTAGGAAAGCAGAGGAGTTTATGAAATCTCACAAAGAACTCGGAAAACCCTGGTTCGGACAGCTGATGGCCGGCCCGCAGCTGATGGCTTATTTTATTCAGATCAATTACTGGATGGAAAAGTATCACCTGTCAGTGTGACAGACCACGGTATATTCAGGCAGAAAATGCCGCACATTTCAGACATCCGTGAAATGTGCGGCATTTTTTAGCTTTAGCACATCACAATAACAAGGTCTTTCCTGACTGGAATAAAAAACGGTGCGTGGAAACCCACACACCGCTTTCTGTCTCCTGTCGTCCGGCTACACTGCCTTCACGCCCTGTGAGAACTTCTGCTTTGCGCTCTGCACCTTATTCGAGTCCGCGTCCGGTGTCGGATAATACCCGCGCTGATGCATCATGTTAAACACATCCTCCTGGATGCAGTGCTCCTGCTCAAGACAGTGCAGAATCGCTTCCCGCACACTGTCATGGACACACTCGTTTGCAAACGTATTGTAATTATTAGTCGCTGTCTTTTCCGCCGTCAGCGCATCCGCCAGCACTTCCTTGTCCGAATAAATCTGTTCTGTCATCTGCTCTCCATCCTTTCCTGTTGTGACCGTCAGCTCAGCTGTGCGAACAGGGAATTGTAATGTCCCTGATGCTTATTGGAAATCTCCGTGAACTTTGCGCTGATTTCCTGATCATCCGTGTGCTCCGCAAGCATCTGGAATTTTCTGATCAGAAGCTCCTCTTCCGTCAGCAGGTCATTGAGGGCGGATAATTCTTTTTCCGAAATCTGACTCATACTAATCTCCATTCCGGAGCGTATACGCGACGGGGCGACGCAAATCCGGGATCTGCGGCTGCCATCAGCCGGATTTGTGACGCTCCGGCACAAATCCGCATGTGAAAAATCAGCACATCCACGTGATTTTTCAATCTATATCTCCGTCTGTTTTTACTGTTTACCACAATAGTGTTGACGGACAGAACAGATTTTATACATAGAGATCCGAAAGCAGACGGCAGACATTTTCCTGCAGAATCGGCCGTTCCAGCAGATTATCCACGCCGCACTCCGTGGCAGTCTCCGGGCCGGACCTCCCTTTGTCCACAATCCCGACTACTGGAAGCGTTTTATTCCGGTACAAATTTTTCAGCCGTCCGGCAGTCTCCGGGCCGGCTTCCCGGTTCATACCAAGGTCCACAAAGCAGATCCCGTAGCCGTTCTCCGGCATTAGTGACTTCTCGAAAAGCTCCCACGTCTGTCCGGCTTCTCCTGGCAGTGTACAGCGGATGCCCAGCCTTGTGAGCCGCGCTGCGAGATAACCGCCGACACACGCGTCGTCGCTCACGATGGCAGCTTTCAGTTCACTGAAACGTCCGATGCAGAATCTTTCTTTCCTCCCGTCGCCGCGCACAGATTTCTGAAATTCTTTTGCGATCGCTGCCATGGTCTCATTCGGCTTTCTGTTATCCGTTACGGTCGTGATCATTTTTTTTGCCATTGAGAATTCCTCCTGCTTATCTCCCGCTTCTTTGTTGATTCGTCACTATTGTATCACTAAATGTGACAATATATTTACTTTTTTTGTAAAAACCTTCACATATAGTGCTATTTTCAACATTTTTCGACAGTCCGGACATCAGGAGACAAAAACGGGGCATCCGCGTGCAGGAAAACACAGTTCCTGAAAACGAATGCCGCCGTATTTAATCCTTATTCTTTTTTCGTGATATAACCCTGTGCCTTTAAAAGCTCTGCGCAGAGTACCGCGCCGCCCGCGGCTCCCCGCACCGTATTGTGGGAAAGTCCGACAAACTTCCAGTCATATACCGTATCCTCGCGCAGACGTCCCACTGAGATTCCCATACCTTTTCCGTAATCCACGTCCAGGGTAATCTGTGGCCGGTTCTCCTCACCGAGATACCGGATAAACTGTTCCGGGGCACCCGGAAGCTTCTGCTCCTGCGGCACTCCGCGGAAATCTGCAAGCGCTGCAATCAGCTGTTCCTTTGACGGCTTTTTCCGGAATTTTACAAACACTGCGGCCGTATGTCCGTTCAGGACCGGGATCCTGATACACTGGCAGGTGATAACGGGTGAATCTGCCGGAACAATCACTCCCTTTTCCGCGTCCACATGCCCCCAGATGCGCAGCGGCTCCTTCTCGGACTTCTCCTCCTCGCCGCCGATGAAGGGGATGACATTTCCCACCATCTCCGGCCAGTCCGCAAAAGTTTTGCCCGCGCCGGATATCGCCTGATAGGTTGTCGCGACCACCTCATACGGCTCAAACTCCTTCCACGCGGAAAGCACCGGCGCATAACTCTGAATGGAACAATTCGGCTTTACCGCCACGAACCCCCGCTTCGTTCCCAGACGCGCGCGCTGATACTTTATGACGTCCGTGTGCTCCGGGTTAATCTCCGGAATCATCATCGGCACATCCGGCGTCCAGCGGTGCGCGCTGTTATTGGAGACAACCGGCGTCTCTGTTTTCGCATATGCCTCCTCAATCTTCTGAATCTCCTCCTTCGTCATATCGACCGCCGAGAAAACAAAGTCCACCGTGGATGCCACCTTTTCCACCTCGCTGACATCCATGACAATCAGATCTTTTACCGCGTCCGGTATCGGCGTCTCCATTTTCCAGCGGCCGCCCACGGCTTCCCCGTACGTCTTTCCGGCGCTGCGCGGACTCGCCGCTATCGCCGTCACCTCAAACCACGGATGATTTTCAAGGAGCGAAATAAACCGCTGCCCGACCATTCCCGTGCCGCCCAGAATCCCTGCTTTTAATTTTTCATTCATCTGTTATTCTCCTCACCTGTTCCGGTTCTGAATATAATATAGCTGCTTTTCACGGAATTGCAATCATTTTTTCAGATATTCCTTTTCCAGCGCAATCACGCGCTCCACCGCCTCTTTTCCCGGAGCCCCGGCCGTAAGCCTTCTGTTGACGCAGGCTTCCATGGAAATTGCCTCAAAAATATCTTCCTGAAAAACAGGACTGATCTCCTGCAGCTCCTCAAGGCTCATATCGTCAATCGCGATACCCTTTTCCACACAGAAGAGCACAATCCGCCCGACCACCGCATGCGCGTCACGGAACGGCACCCCGTGATTTACCAGATAATCGGCCGCGTCCGTGGCATTGGTAAAGCCAAGTCCCGCCGATTCGCGCATACGACCGCGGTGAAACGTCACCGTGGACAGCATCCCGGTAAAAAGTCTGATGCAGTCTTTCACCGTATCCATCGCGTCAAAAGAAAGCTCCTTGTCCTCCTGCATGTCTTTATTGTAGGCGAGCGGAAGGCCCTTCATGGTCGTGAGCAGCGACAGCAGGGCGCCGTAGACACGGCCGCATTTTCCCCGCACCAGCTCCGCGATATCCGGATTCTTTTTCTGCGGCATAATGCTGCTGCCCGTGCTGTAGGCGTCATCGAGCTCCACAAACTGATATTCATTGGAATTCCAGAGAATGATTTCCTCCGAAAAACGGCTCAGATGCATCATAATTGTCGCACAGGCGCCGAGATACTCGATCAGATAATCCCGGTCGGATACGCCGTCCATACTGTTTAATGTCGGCCCGTAAAATCCGAGCAGCCGCGCCGTGTAATCCCGGTCGAGCGGATATGTCGTTCCGGCAAGCGCCCCGGAACCGAGCGGACAGTAATTCATGCGCTCATATATATCGTGCATGCGCAGACGGTCGCGCTTAAACATTTCAAAATAGGCCCCCATATGATGCGCCAGCGTGACCGGCTGCGCTTTCTGCAGATGTGTAAATCCGGGCATCACGGTCTCCGTGTTCTCTTCCATTATATGCAGGATCACTTCCAGAAGCTCTTTTAACAGCCCATCAGTTTTTTCCACTTCTTCTCTGGTATAAAGACGCATATCGAGCGCGACCTGATCATTCCTGCTTCGCCCTGTGTGCAGCTTTTTCCCCGTATCCCCGAGACGTTTTGTCAGCTCCGCCTCCACAAAGCTGTGAATATCCTCGTACTCACCGGTGATCGCAAGACGTCCTTCCTCCACATCAGCGCGGATATTGCCCAGACAGCTGACCGTCTCCTGCGTCTCCTCCTCCGTCAGAATCCCCTGTTTTCCAAGCATTTTCACATGGGCGATGCTTCCCTCAATATCCTGCCGGTACAATCTCTTATCAAATGAAACGGACGCGTTAAATTCATACACGAGCTGATCTGTCTCTCCCGTAAAACGGCCTCCCCACAACTGTGCCATCACAAAATCCTCCCTTTGCCTGTTATTCCTGCTTTTTCCTTTTGTGCGATCTCCGTATCCCGCTGCTTTTTTGAGAATTCACAGCCACAATAATACTGACGGTACAGCCCGTACTCCTCCGACAGCGCGACGGAACGCTTATATCCGTCCCTCTTTTTAAAATCGGAATTCAGGTACCGCACCCCGTACTCTTTCGCCAGCCGGTCCCCCGTCCCGTTGAGGAGGTCCGCGTTCTTCAGCGGGCTGATCGAAAGTGTCGTGGTAAAATAATCCATGCCCAGCTGTACCGCGTGCACTGCCGCCTCCTTAAGGCGCAGCTCATAGCAGAGCGTGCAGCGCCGCCCGCCCTCCCGCTCGTCCCAGAGCCCTTCTGTCAGCGCGTAAAAACGCTCTGTCTCATATGCGCCCTCCAGAAAGGAAACCGGACGGGCAGCCGGAAAACGGCTGATAAAATCCTGCTGTTCGCGCGCGCGCTTCCTGTACTCCTCCTCAGGATAAATATTGGGATTGTAAAAAAAGAGCGTGATATCAAAATACCGCGAGAGATATTCCAGACAGTATGAGCTGCACGGCGCACAGCAGCTGTGCAGCAGAAGTTTCGGAACCGCCCCTTCCCTCTCAATCCCGGAGAGTACATCATCCAGTTTTTTCTGATAGTTCTGCCCCATCGCGCCCCTCCATCCCGTCAGACATTTTAAGGATCTGCTCCGCCCTGTGTTTCCAGGTATCATGCGCGCAGAACTCCCGGTACGCCTGCCTTTTTATACGCTCCCGCAGACCGGAATCCTCCATCAGCAGCGCGGCCTTCCCCGCCAGCGTATCCATATCCCTCAGGGAATAGAATGCGACCGTCTCCCCGTCCGCAAACCGCCGCGCCAGATACGGATTCTCATCCGTTAAGACCACCGTCCCGTTCGCCATACCCGCCGGGATCCGGTCATGCATTCCATGGCTGAAAATCGGCGAGACATTCAGCAGAATCTCCTCACGCGCGATCCGCTCAAAGGAGAGGGCGAACGAACACCCTCTCTCCCGCCGCAGCAGACGTTCATCCGGAAAATGGTATTTCTGCCAGCCCTCACCCATTACCGTCACGGGCAGACCTGCGGAAAGCAGCGCGTCCACCGCCGCTTTCCGGAAATAGTCCCTGACATAGGCGTCCACCGGATACATTGCATTCATGGAAAGCGCAAACTGTCCGCGCGTCAGCCGGATATCCCGCTCCTGCAGATACCGCGCGAACGCCTCCTCCATCGGAAGAAGCGGATCGGCAAGGCGCATGCCGGTCAGCGCTTTCATCGCATCCCGCTGCGGCGCAGGCGCCTCCTGCACCAGCCGGTACACTCTCTCCGGATCATCATAGGTCCCCGGGAAAAAAACGCGGCACTGCCTGTCGGCCTGCCTGTTCAGCAGACATTTATCCGCTTCCGCCGGCGTGGATTCCGCTCTTTCCCCGCACAGCTCCCGCTCAGCGGCTTCCTCCCGGCCCTGCGCCGTGAACGAGCGCGTGCCTGCGAGCGGCAGTGTGAAAACACGCTTCACCCGCGGATAATACGCCCTCACATACGCCTCCTGCGCCTCGTCCGGCACAATCGCGTGCAGATTTTCTGCCGCTGACGTCAGGCTGTTATAGTGAAACAGCGGATGATCCAGCACATAATTAAAAAAAGAGCCGGAAAGCCTGTCCGGATAAGGCTGCCCGTCCTCCATCGCAAGCCCCGGCAGCATGGAATTAAAATCCAGAATCAGCCGGTATGGCCGCCCGGTCAGCGGCTCTAACACCGCGTCAAGATCATCCCCCTCTGAAACCTCGCAGATATCCACCTCATATCCCAGCTCCTCAAAAGCCGCTCCGATCTGGTGCGCAAAAAAATTTCCGGACAGATAACAGATTTCCCTGGAGCTGAACACCAGTATTTTTTCACCGCTCATTTTCATTCCTTTGTAAGTCCGAGCATCACAATGCCGAACAGATAAAAAGCCGCACACATCAGCATAAACAACGATCTGTGACAGTATGCCCCCGCCGCGATCTGTCCGATCATGTTCAGACCGTGCAGCCACACCGGCACATCCGACAGGCACAATATCAGGGCAGCCTCCACCAGCATCACGGCGCAGGCGAGCACTGCCGGTACTTTCAGCACCAGAACGGAAGTCAGAATCACCGTAAGACACGCCAGAATCACGATAAACAGCAGCAGCATTCCCTGGCTTTCCCTGATGGATGCCAGCGTCTCCTCGCTCCGCTGTCTGCTGCGACGCTCCCGCATGGAAACCCTCGTTTCCCTTCCGTCCTTTTCCTGTGTAACATTTGTTTCCCCGCTTCCTGTCTGACTCATTTCCAGCAGTCCTCTCTTTAAATTCAGATTTCCCGTCCCCTTCCCGTCCGCAGCTATTATAGCAGGATATCGGAAAAAGGGCAATACTCACACGCTGTACTTCACAAGAAACAGCTCCACCGCCATCCGGTCGTCAAGTCTGCCCGTTTTCACCGCCTCCTCCAGACCGGCGCCCTCGCGCAGGGCTTCCTTCAGCCTTGCCGCCGTAAATCCTTTCGCCTGCGCCACATTCCGCTCCACCGCAAACGCGGGGATTCCCGTCTGCTGCGCCATCGCTTTCCGGTCAAACCCTTTTCCCGACATATCCTTAAGATACAATAGCGTCTGGAACTGCCGCAGAATCAGATACAGAATGCGCATCGGCGGCTCCTTCAGCATCAGAAGATCGTAATACAGCTCCAGCGCCTTTCGCTGGTTGTGACCCGCAGCCGCACTGATCATCTCGAAAATACGGTTCTCAGTCTGCTCCGTCACGACCGCCTCCACATCCGCAGCCCCGATGACCTGGCGGCCCATGGTATAGCAGACCAGCTTTTCCAGCTCGCGATCGATAGTTCCCATATCCGTCCCCGTCCTCGCGAGAAACATCTGCATGACAGAAGCCGTGATATTTCTGCCCTCTTTTTTCAGTCTGGATAACACCCACCGCGTCAGAAGTTCCCCGCTCTGGGACGCAAATTCCACGGCCCTTCCGGCCTTCGTGACAGCTTTGTACATTTTAGAGCGCTTATCGATCTCCTCCTCCACAAAAATAAAGCAGACGGACGGAGCGGCCCCCGGCAGATAAGCGGCCAGCTCCTCGCAGCTGTTCTTAAAAAAACCGCTCTCTTCCACCAGAATTACCCGCCTGTCAGCAAAAAACGGCAGGGTTTCCGCCAGATCAATCAGCTCCCCCGGGCGGATGCCCTTTCCCTCAAACGCGGAGAAATTCATCGTATCCCCCGCAGGCACCGCCGCCGTCTTAAGCTTATCCCTGTACTGTTTTTTCAGATAACCTTCCTGTCCGTATAAAAGGTAACACGGCCGGAGCTGATTTGTCCTGATATCTTCGTCAATCGTCTTCATGGCTCACCTGTGAAACTGCATCGTATACAGCTTTTCATATATTCCCTTTTTCCCGAGAAGCTCCTCATGCGTCCCTTCCTCCGCAATCCCCTCGTCCGTGAGCACAAGAATCTTCTGAGCGTTTTTAATCGTGGAAAGGCGATGCGCAATGACGAACGTGGTCCTGTTTTTCGCCAGCTTCTCCAGGGAATCCTGTACCACTTTCTCGCTCTCATTGTCGAGAGCGGACGTCGCCTCGTCAAAGATCAGGATGGGCGGATTCTTCAGAAACACCCGTGCGATGGAAAGACGCTGCTTCTGCCCGCCGGAAAGCTTGATTCCACGCTGTCCGATATCCGTCTCATAGCCATTGGGCAGAGACATGATAAATTCATGCGCATTCGCGTTCTGCGCGGCCCGGATCACCTCCTCGCGCGTGGCGTCCGGTCTGCCGTAGCGGATATTGTCATACACGGTCCCGACAAACAGATAGACATCCTGCTGTACAATCCCGATGTGATCGCGCAGACTCTTTAATTTCAGATCCCGGATGTCCTTCCCGTCTATCTTCACCGCTCCCGCCGATACATCGTAAAACCGCGGAATCAGGGAACAGAGCGTGCTCTTCCCAGCGCCCGACGAGCCGACCAGCGCCATGTAGGAGCCGGCGGGCACCCGCAGATTGATATGGTTGAGCACCGTCTCCGTGTTTTCCTCATACTGAAATGACACGTTTTCAAACGCGATGTCGCCTTTTACATGCACAAGCTCCTTTGCGCCTTCCCGGTCCTCAATATCCGGCTGGATGGCCATAATTTCGCAGAAACGCTCAAACCCCGTATAGCCGTTCTGAAACTGTTCGGTAAAATCAATCAGCGTCCGCACCGGATCCGTGAACACACTGATGTAGAGAAGAAATGTCACCAGGTCGCTGACATCGACGCTCCCGCGCGCAATTAAGAGCACTCCCGCCACAATCACGTTGACCTGGATCAGCGTCGTAAATGCCCCGAGCCCGGCGTGAAAACTTCCCATATAATGATAACTGTTCTTCTTCGCGGAGAGAAATCCCTTATTTCCCTCCTGAAATTTGTCCTCCTCGATCTTCTCATTGGCAAATGACTTCACGACCCGGATCCCCGAGAGATTGTCCTCGATCTGCGCGTTGATCTCGGCAATCCGCACGCGGTTCTGTTTAAACGCCCTGCGCATCTTTCCGTTGAGAAAATAGGCATACAGAAACATAAACGGCAGAACGATAAACGCGGCCAGCGACAGCGCCGGGCTGATCCCGAGGAGGATCACAAAGGCCCCTGTGATCTTGATCACCGACAGAATCACATTCTCCGGCCCGTGGTGCATCAGTTCCGTGATATCAAACAGATCCGTTGTGATGCGCGACATCAGCTGTCCCACTTTCTGATTGTCAAAAAAGGTAAATGACAGCTTCTGAAAATGGGCGAAAATCTCCGCCCTCATATCGTATTCAATCTTTGCGCCCATCACATGCCCGTAATTCGAGATAAAAAATTTACTGTAACAGTCCACCGCCACCAGCGCGAACAGCACCACAGCGATCACTGTGATCTGGCGCAGAAGCTCCCCGCGTTCGAGATAAAGCAGCGTCGAGGTCACATAGCGGATGACCAGCGGAAGTGCCAGCGCTATCCCCGCCGAGAGCGTTGCAAAAAACATATCCGCCCAGAACACAGTCCGGTACGGCTTATAATAAGATAACATTTTTTTCAGATTCCGGCCCATACAGTTCCTCCTTCGCACTTTTACAGCTTATTCCATTTTATCTGTCCGTCAGAAAAAGTCAAGCAATACTGATTGAATTCACCGTCGGATTTGCGTATAATAAAGATAGAATTCACAACAGTCCCATTTTCAGAATACAGACTTCAAAGGAGGTACTTATGAACCCGAGACAGATGCACTACGAAACCCTTGCAGCTACCGTCATCCGCAATCTTTCCAGGCGCCAGATGGACGGTTTTTACTGCACAACCATCGAGGAAGCCGAGAAAAAAGCGTTTTCCTTCCTGACGCCGGACTGCACCGTCGCCTTCGGCGGCTCAATGACCCTTGCGGATATCGGCATGCTGACCGCGCTGCGCCACAACCCGCATATCCGCCTGCTCGACCGGGCAAAGGCAGCTTCCCCGGAAGAGACGAAAAAGATCTATCACGACGCGCTCTCGGCAGATTTTTATTTTATGAGCACAAACGCCATCACCGCGGACGGAGAACTCGTCAACATCGACGGAACCGGCAACCGCGTGGCCGCCCTGATCTACGGCCCTGAAAATGTCATTATTATGGCCGGCATGAACAAAGTGACCAGGGATGTGAGCGAGGCCCTGAGCCGGGTACATAACACGGCAACCCCGATGAACTGCAAGCGCTTAAACAAAAGCACGCCCTGCGCAGCCACCGGACTGTGCGCCGACTGCCTCTCCCCGGACTGCATCTGCAATCAGACCGTGATCACCCGCAGAAGCGGTATACCCGGACGAATTAAAGTTATCCTGATCGGGGAGGATCTCGGATACTGATCTGCCCATCCATCCGGCGGGGTATTTCCCCTCCCCGCCGGACTGATCGCAGCATTCTTTTTCATCCGGATCCACAGCGTCTCTCTTCCCGGATCCGACAGCGCTCTCCTTCCCTCTTTTCTTCCGGCCGGCAGATATCTGTGCCGATGCCGGTCCATGGCATGGGTGTTTAGAAAGTTTTTAGAAATCCGCCCAAAGCCTGTATTTCCGGCGTTTTCCGCGACCCTGTCAGCACTCTGTCAGGAAGAGTGCTAATTTTCTATTGACTTTTTTCTCTCCCGGTAATAATATCTTATCTATGGAAACAATAAAATTTGAGATAAAAGGAGTGTTCTATCATGGCAAACAAACATGGAAGCTTATCAATCGACAGCGATAACCTTTTTCCGATTATCAAGAAATGGTTATACTCGGACCACGACATCTTCTACCGCGAGCTCGTCAGCAACGGGTGCGACGCCATCACCAAGTTAAAAAAACTTGACATGATGGGTGAGTATGCCCTGCCGGAGGATTTTAAACCGCAGATTCAGATTATCGTAAATCCTGAAGAAAAGACCCTGAAATTTATTGACAACGGCCTTGGCATGACCGCAGATGAAGTCGAGGAATACATCTGCCGGATTGCCTTTTCCGGCGCGACCGATTTTATCCAGAAATACAAAGACAAGTCCACCGACGATCAGATTATCGGACATTTCGGCCTGGGCTTTTATTCCGCGTTCATGGTGGCGGACGAGGTAACGATCGACACCCTTTCCTATCAGGACGGCGCGGCAGCCGTGCACTGGACCTGCGACGGCGGCACGGATTATGAGCTGACGGACGGCGAAAAGACGACTGTCGGCACGGAAATCACCCTTTATCTGAACGAGGACTGCTTGGAATTCGCAAACGAATACCGTGCAAGGGAAGTTCTTGAAAAATACTGCTCCTTTATGCCGACCCCCATCTATCTCTCAAAGGCAGACGCGGAGACGGAATACGAGACGATCGACGCTGCGGATAAGCTCGACACGGACACTGTCGTAGAGGAAATCCACGAGGAAGCAAAGACCGAGGAAAAAGAAAATGAAAACGGGGAAAAGGAGATCGTCGAGATTTCTCCCGCAAAGGAAAAATTAAAGATCGTAAAGCGCCCTGTTTCGCTGAACGATACCGCTCCCCTGTGGCTTAAGAACCCGAACGACTGCACCGACGAGGAATACAAAGCATTTTACCGCAAAGTCTTCCTCGACTACAGGGAGCCTCTGTTCTGGATTCATCTGAACATGGACTACCCGTTTAACTTAAAGGGAATTCTCTATTTCCCGAAAATCAACACAGAATATGATTCCATCGAGGGGACGATCAAGCTCTACAACAATCAGGTATTTATCGCCGACAATATCAGGGAAGTAATCCCCGAATTCCTGATGCTCTTAAAAGGCGTCCTTGACTGCCCGGATCTGCCCCTGAATGTGTCGAGAAGCGCGCTTCAGAACGACGGCTTTGTGAAAAAAATCTCCGAATATATCACAAAGAAAGTTGCCGACAAGCTCATCGGCATGTGCAAAACCGAAAAAGAAAATTACGAAAAATACTGGGACGACATCAGTCCGTTTATCAAATTCGGCTGCTTAAAAGACACAAAATTCTGCGACAAGATCAACGACTACATCCTGTTCAAAAACCTGGATGACAAATACCTGACGCTGCCGGAACTGCTGGTGAAAAAAGAAGAAAGCGATGATAACGGCGGCGATGGTAACAGCGGCGATGGTAACAGCGGCGATGGTAACAGCGCTGTACAGCCGGAAGTCCTGGACGCGGACGGCAATCCGATCACGCCGGAAGCTTCCGCAGACAGCGATTCCCCGGACGCGGCGGATTCTGATCCGGACGCTCCTGAAAAAGACGAGCGAAAGATTGTCTACTACGTTACTGACAAAGTGCAGCAGGGCCAGTATATTAAGCTTTTTAAAGAACAGAAGATGGACGCGGTCATCCTCGACCACAACATCGACACCTCATTTATCTCACAGCTGGAGCAGCGGAATGAGCATTACAAATTTATGCGCATCGACGCGGATCTCACAGAGTCCTTAAAGGATGAGACCGACGGTGAGGATTTAAAAGACACGGCTGACGCCCTGACGGAAGTCTTCAAAAAAGCGCTGAACAACGAAAAACTGACCGTGAAAGTCGAAAAGCTCAAAAACGAAAACATCTCCTCTATCATCACGCTCTCCGAGGAGGGACGGCGTATGCAGGATATGATGAAAATGTACTCCATGGGCGGTATGGGCGCAATGGATCCTGGTATGTTCGCGGCAGACCAGACCCTTACCTTAAACGCAAACAACGCCCTCGTGAAATACATCTCTGAGCACAAAGACTCCGAACATGTGCCGATGTTCTGCGAGCAGCTCTACGATCTGGCGATGATCTCCAACCAGCCGCTTGCGGTCGACGCCATGACGAAATTCGTGGAGCGCAGCAATAAAATCATGATGCTTCTCACAGAATAAGGACGAGATATACCGGCTAAGCAGGAAACTGATGCATCTTATACGTACGGATGCAGGTCCTGCAGATCATCTCTGGCCCGGCTCAGCAGAGCCGGGCCATTTCAGCAAAAAAAGTCCGGTCTGCCGGATCGATGCGGTTAAGATATGCCACCGGCAGCCGGGACAAAAAAGGAGCGGCCCGGCCTGTGCCGGGTCGCTCCTGCTCCCTTCCTTCTGCTCCTTCTGCCGGCCGGAAACTGCTTCCGGCCCGTGTTCCTTCTGCCTCAGATATAACCGTGGGGCATGTAATGTGATATGGTGATTAAACCACCCTGTACACATTATATCCCGGCCGGACAGGGTGTTTGTGTCTGCCGGGCAGCTTATGCCAGCTCATCCACCAGCTTTTTCAGTGCTGCCAGTGCCTCGTCCGGAAGCCTGTCATAGCCGTCTTTTTTCACTGCAAAATCTTCCACGGCCTTCACACGGCTCTCCATCGCGCTCTTAAGCGCTGCAACATACTCTTTATCATTTAAGTCCGGTGTAAAATCAGCTGTCCTGCCGTCCCAGTCATTCATGATCTCAATATCGCTGAACGGTCCCCATTTCTCAAACTTCGCTTTGCCTTCCACGATGCTCTCAAGAATCCCCAGCGTGTCAGCCGGCTTTACCTTGGTGCCCATGAAATCGCCTGTGTTGACGATATAGCAGTCGACGTTCTTCTCCTCAACCAGCTTCTTAAACTTATCATAATCGTGCACAAGCGGATAAGTACGGAACGGATTCGCATACGGCACAATCCGGATCGCATTTAAATCCGTGCCTGCTGCAACACGCTCAGCGGTGGATGTCTTTGTCGCAAGCGTCGCGCCCATCACGGATGCCAGCGCAGAACCTTTTAACTTCACAACCGGCGGGATGCTCGGATCCTTCATAATCCAGAAAATTGCATTTACCGGCGCGTCAATACGGTCCACACGGTTCGGGGACCACAGTTTGGACTTGATCGCACGGCCGTTGCCGTTGCGGATATCCTCTGTCACAAGCTGAAGTTTTCCCTGATCGTCAAGAGTCGCGGAGCAGTTCTGTGCGGACAGAAGGTATTCATTGTCCGGGCAGCCTGTCGGATAATCGGCCGTCTTGTCAAAATAAGTCGGCTCCAGCGCGATGGATGCGCAGGTGTCCGTATTGATGATAAAGGCGTCGTCGTGAAGCACCTTGATCGCCGGATACTTTCCGCCGTGCTTTGCATGTGTCAGCGTCGATTTTCCGGAACCTGACAGACCGTAAACAGATGCGACAAATTTGGAACCGTCGCCGAGCGTATACTCTTTCTGTCCGCCGTGGCAGGACGCATAACCGTTCCTGTTCGCAAGAGCCCACGCCATCGTCAGCGTGCCCTTCTTGTGCTCTCCGAAATACCTCATGCCAAGGATCGCCGCGCAGTTCTGGTTCGTATCGAAATAGCAGAGCGTCAGCGGGTCGCTTAAGCAGCTGTAATCCACGTCCGGTGCATCGTGCGGCGCCCACTGCGGATCGGAGAAAATATAGATATCCGGCTCACCGCCGTCGCCGATCGCTTTGGACTTCTTATACATCTTCACATACTCGTCGGACATGTACTGGAAATTCAGCATCCAGTTATAGAGGATATTCTCTTCTCCTTCCGGAATCAGAAGATGTGCTTTCGCCATAAACTCCGGATCCAGACCGATAAAGCACTCCGCATGGTAAAGCGTCCGCCATCTCGTGTTATAGACAGCATCCATAACAACCTTGTCCAGCTTTGTGTCATCGACGCCCGGCTCACCTTTGATACGGCGCGCAGCCGCGTAACGCCCGGTAACCGCACCGTCGTAGATCGGAAGAGCACACGTCTGAACTCCAGTCACATGGCATGATCTC
>CAMSQM010000052.1 GCA_947062675.1 uncultured Roseburia sp. | reverse complement strand
GCAAGAGAGCTTCGTGAGAAACAGTTCATGAAAATTGTTTCTCTGGCTCCGGAAGTATTGTAGGAGGACCAGGATATGGCAATCATGAAAAAACCCAGAACAGCGGTGAAAATAAGAAAAATCAAAAAGGGCGACATGGTAAAAATTATCGCCGGCAAAGACAAGGATAAAGAGGGCAGGGTTATCGCGATTAACCGGAAAACAGGCAGGATTCTGGTGGAAGGCATCAACATGCTGACAAAGCACACGAAGCCGAGCATGACGAACCAGCAGGGCGGTATCGTTCATCAGGAGGGGCCGATCGATGTTTCCAATGTGATGTATCTCCATAAGGGAAAACCGACCCGTATCGGCTTTAAGTTTGAGAACGGGAAAAAAGTGCGTTACGCAAAATCCACAGGGGAAATAATCGATTGAGAGAGAGGAGGTCAGTCAGTTGAGCAGACTTAAAGATCAGTACAAAAATGAGATCGTGGACGCGATGATCAAAAAATTCGGATATAAAAATATTATGGAAGTGCCGAAGCTTGAAAAAATCGTCGTCAATATGGGCGTCGGCGAGGCAAAGGAAAACGCAAAGCTTCTGGAAGCTGCCATGAAAGATATGGAGACCGTGACAGGACAGAAGGCAGTGCCGACGAAGGCGAAGCGCTCCATCGCGAACTTCAAGATCAGGGAGGGAATGGCGATCGGGTGCAAGACGACGCTGCGCGGCGAGCGTATGTATGAGTTTATGGACCGTCTGATTAATCTGGCTCTGCCCCGTGTCCGCGATTTCCGCGGCGTGAACCCGAACGCATTTGACGGCCACGGCAATTATGCGCTTGGAATCAGGGAGCAGCTGATTTTCCCGGAAATCGAATACGACAAAGTGGATAAAATACGCGGTATGGATGTCATTTTTGTCACGACTGCGGGGACAGACGAAGAAGCTCGTGAATTACTGGCTCAGTTCAACATGCCGTTTGCCAGATAAGTAGGAGGGAAATTCTAATGGCTAAAACATCTATGAAAATAAAGCAGCAGCGCAAACAGAAATTCTCTACCAGGGAATACACTCGTTGCCGGATTTGCGGCCGTCCGCATTCTGTTCTGAGAAAATACGGGATCTGCAGGGTATGTTTCCGTGAATTGGCATATAAAGGTCAGATACCGGGGGTCAGAAAAGCAAGCTGGTAAACGGTTCGCAGTATAGATAGAAGGAGGAAATATACATCATGACAACGAATGATCCAATCGCAGATATGCTTACAAGAATCCGTAACGCAAACACTGCCAAACATGATACGGTTGATGTTCCGGCATCGAAAATGAAGATCGCGATCGCAGATATTCTTGTAAATGAGGGATATATCGTAAAATATGATATCGTGGAAGACGGCAGATTCAGGACTATCCGCATCACGCTCAAATACGGCGCGGATAAGAATGAGAAAGTCATCACAGGGCTTAAGAGGATTTCCAAGCCGGGGCTTCGCGTGTATGCCGGCAAGGAAGAGCTGCCAAGGGTGCTCGGAGGTCTTGGAATTGCGATTCTCTCCACGAATCAGGGGATTGTGACAGACAAAGAGGCAAGAAAACTGGAAGTCGGCGGCGAAGTACTGGCATTTGTCTGGTAGGATATCGAAGTCGGCGTAGTAGCAGTTTTATATCAAATACAAATTTCAGGAGGTACGGGCATGTCACGTATAGGTAGAATGCCAATCGCAGTTCCGGCTGGTGTGACAGTGGATATTGCAGAAAATAATCATGTGACTGTGAAAGGTCCGAAGGGGACACTGGAGAGAACCCTTCCGGCGGAGATGGAGATCACATCGGAGGAGGGCGTGCTTCATGTGTCCAGACCGAACGATCTTAAGAGAATGAAATCCCTGCACGGATTAACCAGAACACTCTTAAACAATATGGTTGTGGGCGTTACGGACGGATATAAAAAGGAGCTGGAAGTCAACGGTGTGGGTTACAGGGCTTCCAAATCCGGCAAAGTTCTGACACTCAGTCTCGGGTATTCCCATCCGGTTGAGATGACGGATCCGGAAGGGATCGAGTCCAAAGTGGAGGGCAATAAGATTACGGTGACGGGGATCGACAAAGAAAAAGTCGGCCAGTACGCAGCGGAAATCAGGGATAAGAGAAGACCTGAGCCTTACAAAGGAAAAGGTATCAAATATGCTGACGAAGTCATCCGGCGTAAAGTGGGTAAGACCGGTAAGAAGTAGGGTGGTTTCATAACTAAAGGAGTGAGGTAAAAATGATTAAAAAGAAATCAAGGACGGCAGTTCGCCAGAAAAAGCATAGAAGAATGCGCCATTATCTTGCAGGAACGACAGAGAGACCCCGTTTAGCTGTGTTCCGGAGTAATAATCATATGTACGCTCAGATTATTGATGACACGGTCGGAAACACACTTGTCGCAGCATCCACACTGGAGACGGGCGTGAAGGAAGGTCTGGAGAAAACCAATAACGTCGAGGCGGCGGCACGGGTCGGCGCTGCCATTGGAAAAAAAGCGCTGGAAAAAGGCATCACCAAAGTTGTCTTTGACCGCGGCGGGATGATCTACCAGGGCAAGGTGAAAGCTTTAGCCGATGCAGCGAGAGAAGCTGGATTAGATTTTTAGGAGGAGAAAGCATGAAACGTGAGATTATTGATGCTGGTCAGTTAGAATTAAGCGAAAAAGTAGTATCAATTAAACGTGTAACAAAAGTTGTCAAGGGTGGACGTAACTTCCGTTTTACTGCTCTGGTTGTTGTCGGCGATGGCAACGGGCATGTCGGCGCGGGTCTGGGAAAGGCGGCCGAGATTCCGGAGGCAATCCGCAAAGGCAAAGAGGACGCGATGAAGAAACTGATCCGGGTAAAACTGGATGAGGCTGGCAGTATCACACATGACATTTCCGGAAAACATACGGGAGCATCCGTGCTGCTGAAAAGATCTCCGGAAGGTACCGGTATCATCGCCGGTGGTCCTGCACGTAATGTGTGTGAGCTGGCAGGGATTAAGAATATCCGTACAAAATCCCTTGGCTCCAACAACAAGCAGAATGTCGTTCTCGCTACACTCAACGCGCTGGGTCAGTTAAAGTCCCCGGAAGAAGTGGCGAGACTTCGCGGAAAATCCGTCGAAGAGATCGTAAGTTAAGGAGGAGTTTCAGATGGCAGAGAAGAAGCTTAAGGTTACACTCATAAAATCCACAATCGGTGCGGTTCCGAAGAACAAAAAGACGATCGAGGCCCTGGGACTCCGGAAGATGAACAAATCCGTAATTCTGCCGGACAATCCGGGAACAGCGGGAGCGATCCGCAAGGTTGCGCCGTATCTGAAAGTTGAGGAAATTGAAGTATAATCAGAAAGACAGGAGGTGTCGGTAATGGACTTATCGAACTTAAAGAAAGCAGCCGGTTCCACGCACAACAATTTCCGGAAAGGGCGCGGACACGGCTCAGGAAATGGTAAGACTGCCGGAAAAGGCCATAAAGGACAGAAAGCACGTTCCGGAGCTCCAAGGATCGGTTTCGAGGGCGGCCAGATGCCGTTATACAGGAGACTTCCGAAGAGAGGCTTTAAAAACAGGAATTCCAAAACAATTATCGGGGTCAATGTCTCTGTGCTGGAGCGCTTTGACAATGATTCGGTGGTATCGATTGAGACCCTGAAAGAGACAGGGATCGTAAAAAATCCGAGGGACGGGGTGAAAATTCTCGGTGACGGCGAACTGACAAAGAAGCTTACCGTGCAGGCAAATGCGTTCAGCGCAGGCGCAAAAGAAAAGATCGAGGCTCTTGGCGGAAAAGCAGAGGTGATTTAATGCTGGAAACACTCCGTAATGCATTTAAAATTAAAGATATCCGTAACCGGATTATTTTTACATTTTTTATGTTGATTGTCATCAGGATAGGAAGCCAGCTTCCGATTCCTGGTGTGGACAGTGAAGTATTTGCAAACTGGTTTGCGGGGCAGGTCGGCGAGGGGATGAGCTTTTTTGATGCGATCACCGGCGGATCTTTTTATAATATGTCCGTTTTTGCCCTGAATATCACGCCTTATATCACATCTTCAATCATTATGCAGCTTCTCACCATCGCTATTCCCAGGCTGGAGGAGATGCAGCGTGACGGGGAGGAAGGGCGCAAAAAGATCGCGGAGATTACACGTTATCTCACCATTGTGCTTGCGCTGATCGAATCCATCGCGATGACAATTGGAATTAAGCGGGGCGGTTATCTGGAATACAACAGCGGTGCAAAGGGTGTGCTGGCTGTGATCCTGGCGGTGCTCACTCTGACAGCCGGTTCTGCAGTGCTGATGTGGATCGGTGAGCGCATCACGGAAAAAGGTGTGGGCAACGGAATCTCCATTGTGCTCACGATCAATATTGTCTCCCGCATGCCCAATGATATCGGAACCCTGTACCAGCAGTTTATCTCAGGAAAAATTGTGCCGCGCGCAATTCTTGCCGCAGTGATAATCTTTGCAATTATTATCGCGATGGTGCTGTTTGTCGTGTTTTTACAGGGCGGTGAACGGAGAATTCCGGTGCAGTACTCCAAGAAGATTCAGGGGAGAAAGCAGGTTGGCGGTCAGTCAACGCATATTCCGCTGAAAGTGAATACCAGTGGTGTGATCCCTGTTATTTTTGCACAGTCGCTTCTGCAGACGCCTGTGATTATCGCAGGACTGATCGGCAAAGGTAACGGGACGGGGATTGGAAGCAGGATCTTAAAAGGAATGTCGCAGTCGAACTGGTGTAATCCGGCCGAGCCGGTGTATTCCATCGGCCTTGTGGTGTATATCGCGATGATTATCGCGTTTGCCTACTTTTATACATCGATTACGTTCAATCCGCTGGAGATTGCGAATAACATGAAAAAAGCGGGGGGCTTTATCCCGGGAGTGAGACCCGGAAAGCCGACCAGCGATTATCTGAACCGGATCCTGAATTATATTGTTTTTGTGGGGGCGGTTGCACTTGCATTTATCGCGTTCGTGCCGATTTTCTTTAACGGTGTATTCGGCGCAGACGTGTCGTTTGGCGGCACATCCATCATTATTATCGTGGGTGTTGTGATCGAGACTTTAAAGCAGATTGAGTCGCAGATGCGCGTGCGTTACTATAAAGGTTTTCTGAATGACTGATTCTGATTCCGGTCAGCCGGGACAGGTCTGGTCCGGAGGGCGGCGCTGGGCTACTGCAGGTTCAGCGTTGCTTTTGTATCGGTGAAAGTAACTTTCGAACTTTTTTCAGCCACAGGTTTGCGTGCACACGCACAGACCTGGTATGCACAGATGCGTGTGCACATGGAGGTAATTATGAAAATTATCATGTTAGGGGCTCCGGGAGCCGGAAAAGGGACACAGGCAAAACAGATTGCGGATAAGTACGGTATTCCGCATATCTCGACAGGAGATATCTTCCGTGCAAATATCAAAAACGGAACAGAGCTTGGCAGAAAGGCGAAGCAGTATATGGATCAGGGAGCGCTCGTGCCGGATGAGCTGACCTGTGATCTTGTGATGGACAGAATACAACAGGATGACTGCGAAAAAGGCTTTGTGCTGGACGGATTTCCCAGAACGATTCCGCAGGCAGAGGCTCTGGACGCAGCGCTTTCGAACATAAATCAGAAAATGGACTATGCGATTGACGTCGATGTCCCGGACGGGAACATTGTGAACCGCATGAGCGGCAGACGCGCGTGTTTAAACTGCGGTGCGACGTACCATATTGTCTCAATTCCTACGAAGGTGGAGGGAGTCTGTGACCGCTGTGGAAGCGAGGTTGTCTTAAGAGACGACGACAGGCCGGAGACGGTACAGAAGCGTCTGGGTGTGTATCACGAGCAGACACAGCCGTTAATTGATTACTACAAAAATCAGAATATTTTAAAGACGGTGGACGGCACACAGCCGATGGAAAAGGTATTTACGGATATCACTGCGATTCTGGGAGAGTAAGATGTCTGTTACAATTAAATCATCCCGTGAAATTGAATTAATGAGACAGGCAGGAAAAATTCTTGCAAAGGTTCATGAGACGCTGGGAAATGAATTGAAGCCCGGAATGACGACGCTCGATATTGACAGGCTGGGAGAAGAGCTGATCCGGAGTTTTGGCTGTGAGCCATCTTTTAAAAATTATAACGGTTATCCGGCCTCGATCTGTGTATCCGTGAATCAGGAGGTCGTGCATGGGATTCCCTGTGAGGAATGCAGGCTTCAGGAGGGCGATATCGTCAGTCTGGACGCCGGGGTCTGTTACAGAGGGTATCATGCGGACGCGGCGAGAACACACGGTATCGGGGAGATTTCCGGGGAAGCACGCTTATTAATAGAAAGAACCCGTCAGAGCTTCTTTGAGGGAATCGCGTATGCAAAGGCGGGAAACCATCTGCATCAGATTTCGAATGCGATCAGTTCTTATGCGCAGAAATTCGGCTATGGAGTGGTGCGCGATCTGTGTGGGCACGGAATCGGCACAAAGCTGCACGAGGATCCGGAGGTCCCCAATTTCAGGCAGATCCGCAGAGGAATCCGCCTGCGCCCGGGAATGACGCTGGCTGTTGAGCCGATGATCAACGCCGGTTCGGCGGGGGTTATCTGGCTGGAGGACGACTGGACGGTGGTGACAGAAGATCTGTCCCTCTCCGCGCACTATGAGAACACCATACTTATCACAGAGGGAGAGCCCGAGATTCTGACGCTGACGGATTCGGAGCTTGCAGAGGGGATAAGGACCGGAGCCTGAGTACGCAGGTTCTACGCGAGGCTGGTCCGGAATAAGAGGTGCGGATATGAATATGGAATTTGCAGAGTCAAGGGCAGGACATGACAGGAACCGGATTTATCTGGTTGTGAAAACAGAGGGGGACTACGTCTGGCTGGTCAATGGGACGACGAGGCCGCTGGCGTCACCGAAAAAGAAGAACCGGAAACATGTACAGCCGATCAGGAAGCTTCCGGCCAGTGTGCGGGAATGTCTGACGGACCCCGTAAATGATATCACAATCAAAAGAGCGTTAAAGATCTATCAGAAATTCAGAAACCAAAAGCAGGAGGATTTATAAATGTCAAAAGCAGACGTCATCGAAGTGGAAGGAACGGTCGTGGAGAAGCTTCCCAATGCGTTTTTTAAAGTGGAACTCGAAAACGGTCATCAGATACTGGCAACGATCAGCGGAAAGCTCCGCATGAACTTTATCCGTATCCTTCCCGGAGACCGCGTGACGATCGAGATGTCACCGTATGATCTGACGAAAGGCAGGATTATCTGGAGAGATAAATAGTGAATGGTACCGGGAGCATGTGTTAAAAAATGGTTGACTTCAACAGGTGTCTGTGCTAAAATATGAGTCGGACACTTTTGAATAGTGCCTTTTTGTGCATGTCTGCATAAGAAGCGCCAGTATAAATACCAGAAAAGGCATTATAGAGAGGAGGATTTGCTGTGAAAGTAAGATCATCAGTCAAGCCTATTTGTGAGAAGTGCAAAGTTATCAAGAGAAAAGGCAGTATCCGGATTATCTGTGAGAATCCGAAGCACAAACAGAGACAGGGCTAAAAAGTTCCTGTTTTCTGTTTTGCAGTTTTTTGTTATGTGCGGCTGCAGTGGAACGCCAGGAAGGGTTGTTGCACTGTTATCATAAGAACAGCAGGGAGAGCTGCCCGTCCGTATTCGTATACCGGGGATGCGGATGGGATTCATCCAAATAAGAAAAAGAACCGCGAAGGCACACATTTCAGGCCGGAGGACAACGGAGCTGCCGGAGAGGGTTCTTTTTAGGTGCGAACATTCAGTCATTCAGTGTGCGAATTTCCGCAGTGGGAGTGGTTGCGCCGTAAGGTCACGGTGTCGTGTGGCCTGCCTGTTTTATGGAATGGATTTATTAATCAGAACAATGCAGAACAAATGGAGGTTCAAAAGCACATGGCTCGTATTGCAGGTGTAGATTTACCAAGAGAAAAACGTGTTGAGATCGGTCTGACTTATATTTACGGGATAGGCAGATCCAGTTCGAACCGTATCCTTGCAGAGGCGAAGGTCAGCCCCGACACCCGTGTCAGGGATCTGACGGACGATGAGGTGAAGAGAATCAGCGCCGTGATCGATGAGACGCAGACGGTGGAAGGTGATCTCAGAAGAGAGATCGCGCTCAATATCAAGCGTCTTCAGGAAATCGGCTGCTACCGTGGCATCCGTCACAGGAAGGGCCTTCCGGTGCGCGGGCAGAGAACCAAGACGAACGCGAGGACCAGGAAAGGACCGAAGCGTACTGTGGCGAACAAGAAGAAGTAACGGAGCATGGTAAAGAACAGCATATTATAGGAAAGAAAGCAGGTTAGTTCAGATATGGCGAAAAAAGTTACCAGAAAAGTGACAAAAAAGCGTGTGAAGAAAAACGTGGAACGCGGACAGGCACATATTCAGTCATCTTTTAACAATACAATCGTAACGATCACGGATGCTGAAGGAAATGCTTTATCATGGGCGAGTGCCGGTGGACTTGGATTCAGGGGATCCAGAAAATCCACTCCGTATGCTGCACAGATGGCGGCAGAGACGGCTACAAAGGCTGCGCTGATTCACGGTCTTAAGACGGTGGATGTAATGGTAAAAGGGCCGGGTTCGGGCAGAGAGGCGGCGATCCGTGCACTTTCCGCATGCGGTCTTGAGGTTACCAGCATCAGGGATGTGACTCCGGTGCCGCACAACGGCTGTCGCCCGCCAAAACGCAGAAGAGTTTAATCAGGAGGTAGAGACGAAATGGCAGTAAACAGAGTTCCGGTACTGAAAAGATGCAGATCGCTCGGATTAGAGCCGTCTTATCTGGGATATGATAAAAAGTCCAAAAGGGAATTAAAGAGAACAAACAGAAAGGTGTCAGAGTACGGGCTTCAGCTCCGCGAGAAGCAGAAAGCGAAATTCATCTACGGCGTGCTGGAGAAGCCTTTCCATAATTATTATGAAAAAGCCGACAGGATGCGCGGTATGACCGGTACCAACCTGATGGTGATGCTGGAAACGCGTCTTGACAATATTATCTTCCGCATGGGATTCGCCAGGACGAGGAGAGAGGCGAGACAGCTTGTCGGTCATAAATTCGTTCTTGTCAATGGCCGACAGGTAAAAGTTGCTTCCTACCTCGTAAAAGCCGGCGATATCATCGAGATAAAGGAAAAGAACAAAGGCTATCAGCGCATGAAAGACATTCTCGAGGTGACGGGAGGAAGACTCGTTCCGGACTGGCTGGATGTTGACGCTGAAAAACTGCAGGGGACCGTAAAAGAATTACCTTCCAGAGAGCAGATTGACGTACCTGTTGATGAGATGCTCATTGTCGAGTTATACTCCAAGTAATGAATGATTAGGCAAATTACCCGAGAAGGAGGGACTTTGTAGTGTTCGATTTTCAAAAACCCAGAATTGAAATCGCGGAAATTTCAGAAGACAAGAAGTACGGTAAGTTTGTTGTAGAACCATTGGAAAGAGGCTATGGCACGACGCTCGGCAATTCTCTGAGAAGAATTATGCTCTCCTCTCTGCCGGGAGCAGCCGTAAGCCAGGTTAAGATCGACGGTGTTTTACATGAATTCAGTTCGATTCCGGGAGTCAAGGAAGATGTTACTGAGATTATAATGAATATCAAAAATCTTGCCATCAGAAATAACAGCTCTACAAATGAACCTAAAGTTGCTTACATTGAATTCGAAGGTGAGGGTGTAGTCACAGCAGCAGATATCCAGGTTGATTCTGATATTCAGATCCTGAATCCGGATCTGGTAATTGCCAATTTAAATGGTGGTGCAGACTGTAAGCTTTACATGGAGCTTACCATTACAAAGGGCAGAGGTTATGTCAGCGCGGAGAAGAATAAGACGGAGGATGTGCCGATCGGCGTGATTGCGATTGACTCCATCTATACGCCGGTGGAGCGTGTGAATCTCGCGATTGAGAACACGCGTGTCGGGCAGATCACGGATTATGACAAGCTGACGCTGGATGTATTTACAAATGGTACTTTAGAGCCCGACGAGGCTGTCAGTCTCGCCGCAAAAGTGCTGAGTGAGCACTTAAGTCTCTTTATTGATCTCTCGGAAGCAGCACAGCAGGCGGACGTCATGATCGAGAAAGAAGATAACGCAAAAGAGAAAGTACTCGAGATGAATATCGACGAGCTCGAGCTGTCCGTGCGCTCCTACAACTGCTTAAAGAGGGCAGGTATCAACACGGTGGAGGAGCTGACCAACCGGACGTCGGAAGATATGATGAAAGTGCGCAATCTGGGGCGCAAGTCCCTGGAAGAAGTCCTTGCAAAGTTAAAAGAGCTGGGGCTTCAGTTAAACCAGAGCGAAGAATAGGAACAGCATTTTACTTAATGAGACAGGCAGAAACAGTAAGTCCGAACGGCATGGATTATGTCTGGCGTGCGGAGGTGTATGCACCAGTCTGGAAAGATTATTTTTCGGATCGCCCGACGGGCGGTTTCCGGTATGCCGGATGAGGGAATGCATCCGATACAGCGGGCGGACAGGGGCAGAAGAGATTTCCGGCGCGCTCATGAGTGGCACCCGGAGCAGGGCCGTGCGGTATCACGGGACTGTTCCGGCACAAGTATATAACGTCCGGTAAGTAAGTCCGAATGGCGTGGCCGGATGTTCCACGAAATGGAGGAGAAAAAATGGCAGGATATCGTAAATTAAGCAGAACATCGAGCCAGAGAAAGGCGCTGCTGAGAGGTCAGGTGACAGCGCTGATTCATCATGGCAGAATTATTACCACCGAGGCGAAGGCAAAGGAAGTCCGCAGGATTGCGGAGGGTGTTATCGCCAGGGCAATCAGGGAAAAGGACAACTATGAGGAAGTCACAATCAAGGCTAAGGTTCCGCGCAAGGACAAGGACGGAAAGAGAGTCAAGGAAGTCGTGGACGGCAGGAGAGTGACTGTTTTCGACGAGGTCGACAAGACCATCAGAAAGGATAAGCCGTCCCGTCTGCATGCACGCAGGGAGATTTTAAAAGTCCTGTACCCGGTGAAGGAAGTTCCGAAGGAGAGAGCAGGAAGAAAGCGGAACACGAAGGAAGTTGACCTGGTTGCGAAGCTGTTTGACGAGATTGCTCCGAAGTATGTCGGACGCAACGGCGGTTATACCAGGATCGTGAAGATCGGACAGCGAAAGGGAGACGGTGCGCTGGAGGTTCTGCTGGAGCTGGTGTAAGAAGCGGCAGAAATGTTTATTATAGATCAGGGAAACTGGAAATAAGGCTGGAAATCTGTTATTCGGATTTCCGGCCTTTTTTTGGTTATGCAGGAGAGCGGGGGTTTTACCCTACCGCTCTCTGGCGAGCGGCAGGGTAAAGATGAATTCTGTGCCGACCCCCTCCGTGCTGATGACATTGATGTGTTCTCCATGTGCCTGGACGATTTCCCGGACGATTGAGAGTCCGAGTCCGGTACCTTTTTTATCTTTTCCGCGGGAGAGATCCGTCTTGTAAAAGCGCTCCCAGATTTTCCGGATACTGTCCTTCGGGATGCCGATGCCGGTATCTTTTACTGAAACAAATATTTTTTCGTTTTTTTCAGTTGTCTCGATCGTGACGGCGGATTCGGGATGGCTGAATTTGAGAGCATTGTCGATCAGGTTGTAAAGTACCTGCTGGATTTTGCTCATGTCGGCGGAGACGTAGAGCTGTTCACCGGTCAGGATCAGGTTGAAAGAGATCCTGCGCTCCTTGCAGGCCCCCTCGAAAGTCTGGACGGTCCGGCGTATGGTGTAATTGATGTCAAAATCTGTGATGTCAAGCATTACACCGTGAGAGCCAAAACGATTGAGCTCCAGAAGATCTGTGGTGAGCTTGTTCAGACGTTCCGTCTCAAAAAGAATAATATTTAAATATTTTTCCTGCATTTCGACGGGAATGGTGCCGTCGAGCATGGCTTCGACATAACCTTTTATAGAGGTCAGCGGAGAGCGGAAATCATGTGAGACATTTGAGACAAATTTTTTCTGATCCTCCTCGAGCGTATTCAGCTCGTTTGCCATGTAGCTTAGGGAGGCGGCCAGATAGCCGATCTCATCGCCGGAGCGGACGTCGACGTCAGCTTCAAAGTTGCCGGAGGCGTACTGGCTGGCGGCTCTGGTGATTTTGCGGATGGGAAGGTACACGACAAAAGCAAAAAATACCAGAACAAGAAAGGCAGAGGCAAAAAGCAGGGCGAGCGTCTGATAGGATATTGCGGTCAGACTGTTTGCAAAAGAAATCAGGCTGCTCACCGGTTTGTGAATAATAACATAACCGCGCACTTTATAGCTGACAGTGACAGGAGAGAAGACGCTTAAGGTGTCAGAAGAGAAGCAATTGTAGAAGCGTCCTGTCTGAAAGTAGCTGCTGCCGAAATCTGTCACATCAAAGCCGGGGATGGTTTCCATCTTTTCGGCCGGCTCAGGCTGCGCGGTATTTAAGATGATGGAACCTTTTGTGTCCACAATCCAGATTTCTCCGGAGAGATAAATGCCCAGCGTAGTGAGCTGGGTTCTGATCTCCTCCAGGGTCATGGTTTTGGAAAAATAGTTTTCCGCGTAAACCGATGAGATCAGGGCGGACTCCCGGTAGAGCGCCGCGGCCTCATGCCTTTCCAGAAACCGGAACGTCAGGTGATATGTAAAAGTCGCGATAATGAGAAAGCCCAGGATGCCGTATAAGAGATAACCGGCCAGCAGTTTTGGAAAAAGTGTGCGCTTCATGTCTCGCGGACCTCAAATTTGTAGCCGACGCTCCAGACGGTTGCAAGGCTCCAGCTGGCGTGATCTTTGATTTTTTCACGGAGACGCTTCACATGAACGTCCACGGTACGGGTGTCGCCGATGTATTCATAGCCCCAGATGTGATCCAGGAGCTGCTCCCTGGTGAACACCTGGTTCGGGGAGGAGGCGAGAAAATACAGAAGTTCCAGCTCCTTCGGAGGCATGTCGATGGCTTTTCCGCGGTAAATGACAGAATAGTTGGAGAGGCTGACGATGAGGTCCGGATACCGGACACATTTGAGCTCCGGGGCGGACTCCTCTGCGCGGGCGGGCTGGTAGCGCCGCAGAACGGCCTTGACGCGGGCGACCAGCTCCTTGGAATCAAAGGGTTTTATAATGTAGTCGTCTGCGCCGAGTTCCAGCCCCAGCACTTTATCAAAGATTTCCCCCTTGGCGGAGAGCATAATAATCGGGACGTTCGCCTTGGAGCGGACTTCGCGGCAGACCTGATACCCGTCGATGCCGGGCAGCATCAGATCGAGAAGAATCAGGTTCGGGCTGTATTGCTCAAAGGCGGAGAGCGCTTCCTCCCCGTCGTTGACGATTCGCGTGTCGAAACATTCCCTGGTCAGATAAAGAGAAATCAGTTCGGCGATATTATTATCATCATCTACGATTAAAATTTTCTGTTTTGCTGCCATTCTTTTCTCCATGTGCGCACATTTTGCGTGCAAATTAAATTTGTGCGTGTCATTGTCTATTCGTCTTTAAATTCTGCGATTGTGACACCGGAATCCCCCTCGCCGAATTCGCCGAGGTGAAAGGATCTGATGTATTTTAACCGTTTTAAGTGCGCCTGAACAGCGTTGCGCAGCGCCCCGGTTCCCTTCCCGTGCACAATCCGCACAGAGGGGAGGTGGGCCAGGTAGGCGTCGTCCAGATATTTGTCGAGAAGCGGAATCGCCTCGTCCGTCGTTTTTCCGATCAGATTGATCTCCGCTGAAATGGAGGCCGATTTGCTGATATGGAAACCGGAGGTTTTCGGCTTTTTCTGCTTTTTCCCCGCCGGAGTGCCGTCGTCCGCGAGCAGGATCAGATCGTTCAGGTTCACCAGCGAGCGGAGGATTCCCATCTGTACATAGAGGTCACCCTTCGCGTTCGGAAGTGTGTGGACGGTACCTTTTAAATTCATACTGATGACTTTTACGCTGTCTCCGACGCGCAGATTTTTCGGAATTTTGCGCGCGGCGGCATTTTTGTCCTGTGCATCTGCCGGACGGCCCGATAGGTTCTGCTGAATACTGTTCATTTTTCCGCGAAGACGGGCGCGCTCTTTTTCCATCTCGCTGACAGGGGCACCGGCTGTCCCGTATTTGTTGAAATTGCGGATGGTTTCGTCTGCGAGATCTTTTGCTTCTTTGATGATATTTAAGGCCTGTTCGCCGGCCTCTCTGAGGATCTTCTCGCGGCTGGCTGCAAGGCGATCCTGTTTTTCTTCCAGCTTCCTGCGGATCTCTTCGGCTTCCTGCCGGTACTGGCCTGTCTCCAGACGTTCCCGCTCCAGGGCAAGCCGGTTCTTTTCCAGCTCTGCAAGGAGATCTTCAAAATGTCCTTCGCTTTCGCCGATACGGCCCCTGGCATCTGCGATAAGGTCAACGGGAAGGCCAAGTTTTTCGGAAATCGCAAAAGCATTACTTTTTCCGGGAATTCCGATCAGGAGACGGTAGGTCGGACTGAGAGTCTCCACGTTAAATTCACAGCAGGCATTCTCGACGTCCGGTGTGGACAGAGCGAACACTTTCAGCTCACTGTAATGAGTGGTCGCCATGACCTTTGCGCCGTACAGGTGAAGCTTTGAGAGGATGGAAATCGCCAGAGCGGCGCCCTCTGTCGGGTCGGTGCCGGCGCACAGCTCGTCAAAAAGCACGAGCGAACGGTTGTCGGCCTGCTCAAGTATCCGGACGATGTTTGTCATGTGCGATGAGAACGTGCTTAAGGACTGTTCAATACTCTGTTCGTCTCCGATATCTGCGAAGACCTCCTCAAAGATACCGAGCGTGGAGCGCTCTGATGCCGGGATGTGCAGCCCGGACTGGCCCATCAGGGTCAGAAGACCGACAGTCTTTAAGGATACTGTTTTTCCTCCGGTGTTCGGCCCGGTCACAATCAGCAGGGAGAAATCGTCACCCAGCCGGACGTCGATGGGTACGACCTTCTTTTTATCCAGCAGAGGATGGCGCCCTTTGCGGATATAAATCCGGCCATTTTCGCTGAACTGCGGTGCGACGCCGTTGCAGGATGCGGCATAGGCGGCTCTGGCAAAGATGAAGTCGAGGCCGGTCAGCACCTCGCAGTTGGTGGCGAGCTGAACGGAAAATTCTGCGGCGCGGCTGCTTAATCCGGCAAGAATCACTTCGATTTCTTCCTGTTCCCGCAGCAGGAGAGCTTTGTATTCATTATTCAGATTGACGACGGCCATCGGCTCGATAAAGAGCGTGGATCCGCTCTGGGACTGGTCGTGTACCATTCCGGGCACCTGGGACTTTGATTCCGCTCTTACCGGAAGACAGTAGCGCCCGTCGCGCATGGTGATGACGGCATCCTGCAGATAACCGCGCGTTGTCGTGTTGCTGATCATGGAATTCATCTGCGCGCGGATTTTATCGTTCATACCGCGAAGGGAGCGGCGGATGGAGCGCAGGGTGCTGCTCGCATCATCCGCGATCTCGTCCTCCGAGAGAATACAGCGGCGGATCTCATCGTGCAGTGGCGTTAGCGGCTCAATCTGTGAAAAAAGTTCCGTCAGACAGTCCTGTTTCAGGTCTTCCTGCTCCGGTATTTCCCCGCCGGCGCGACCGGAATCCTGCCGCGAAAAGGCTTTGGCCCGCCGAGCCGCCTCTAACAGGGAGCAGATACGCAGCAGCTCTGTCGTGCTCAGAGTGCCTCCGATTTTCAGGCGCGCCAGGGAATCCGCAAGACTGCGGACGCCGGAGAAAGAGAGCGTGCCGTTTCTTAAGATCCGGCCCAGGGCATCGGAGGTCTCCTGCTGGAGTCGTTCGATAACGGCCCGGTCTGAGACCGGGCGGAGGGAACGGCAGAGGGATTTTGCCTCGTCACTGAAGGCGTATTCCGTCAGCTGTCCCAGGATTTTATGATATTCAAGGGTTTTTAACACTTTTTCATTCATAATGACTGTTCCTTATGGTTTTAATAATGATTCTGTCCGCCCTATATTATAGCCTATATTGACGGGTAAGAAAAGAATGAAATAAAAAGATTTGAATAATCCTGTTGCAAGCGTAACCGATTCATTTTATAATAAAAAATGGTATCAATGCATTTCCGTCAGGATGTATTACATACGGAAAAGAGGAAGGTCATGCAGGATAAGGACAAATTTTCTTTTATCAATGAACAAATAAAGGAAAAGCCTGTCAATAAGAGAAAGCTTCTGATTCAGGCGGGGTTTATCATTGTGATGGCGGCGGTTTTCGGGCTGGTTTCCAGCTTTGTGTCCGCATGTTTTCGTCCGGTATTTGAGGGATTTTTTTCCCCGGACAGGGATCCTCTTGTCTCGATTCCAAGGGATGATGTGGAGGGGGAGACGGAGGCTGGCACAGAGGCCGCGACGGAGCTGCCGGAGCCGTCTGAGGCGGAGACAGAGACCGCGGCGGAACTGCCGGAGCCGCCAGCGCCGGTGGAGCTGCCGGAGTTTGAGATAGCCGATTTCCAGGAACTGCAGAACAAGCTGTATGCCGTCGGTAAGGAGGCGAGCCGTTTTGTCGTCACGGTGACCGGCGTCAAGAGCGACACGGACTGGTTCAACAATCCCTATGAGAGCAGAGGTCAGGCCTCGGGCATTATTATCGCGGACAACGGTAAGGAGCTCCTGATTCTTACAGAGCGGAAAGTGATTGCGGATGCGCAGGAGATCTATGTGACATTTTTCAATGAGGCATCGGTCGCTGCATCCATGAAGAAGTATGACGGCAATACAGGGATAGCTGTCTTAAGTGTCCCGCGGACTGATATTGACGAGGAGACGATGAGCCGGATTTCCGTTGCCGTGCTGGGGAATTCCCTGGTCGCGACACAGGGCATGATTGCGATCGCGGTGGGAAGTCCGCTCGGTACCAACTATTCGATTCTGACCGGAAATATCACTTCCACGACAAACAGCATTTCCACAGTGGATACGAACTATACCGTGTTCACAACCGATATTGTGGGGAGCAGCAACGGAAGCGGCGCCATCATTGACGTCAGGGGCGAGGTGATCGGGCTGGTGATGCAGGACTACAGCAGCAGGGGCGACCAGAATACTTTGACGGCGATTTCCATCTCTGAGCTGAAAGCGATCATTGAGATGCTGTCAAACAATCAGGATATTCCGTACCTTGGTCTGGAACTCTCGACGGTGACGAACGATATCGCCAAGGGGTATGATATTCCGAAAGGCGCTTATATCAAGGAGGTGCTGATGGATTCTCCGGCGATGGCGGCGGGGCTCCAGAGCGGGGATGTCATCACGTCCATGGGCGGGGAGATCATTTATACAGTGGATGGCTATGAGACGAAGCTTCTGTCCCTGCTGCCGGGCAGCGAGGTGGAGATTGTGGTCCAGCGCCAGGGGACAGAGGGGTATACGGAGATCACCTGCGCCGTGGAGGTCAGCGTGCTGTGGTAATCCGGTTCTGACGGAAAGTTATAGAAATGAGGAAGTTATGAAATATATCGAAAGTCTCCGTGAAGGAGAGAGAATCAATGAAATTTATCTGTGTAAAGTGAAGCAGTCAGCGCTCACGAAGGCGGGAAAGCCGTATGAGAGCCTGGTTCTGCAGGACAAGACAGGAACGCTGGACGCAAAGATCTGGGATCCGGGCTCTGTGGGAATCGGTGAATTTGAATCGCTGGATTATATCGCGGTGGTCGGGGATATTACAAGCTTTCAGGGAAATCTCCAGCTGAATATCAAGCGTATCCGCAGAGCGGACGCGGGGGAATGCAACCCGCAGGATTATCTGCCTGTCAGCAGCAGGGATGCAGATGAGATGTATGCGGAGCTCACGGACCTGATCGCGTCGGTGCGCCAGCCGTATTTAAAAAAGCTTCTGGAGAGCTTTTTTGTGGAGGATGCTGAATTTGAGAAACGCTTCCGCTTTCACTCGGCGGCGAAAACGGTTCATCACGGTTTTGTGGGCGGACTGCTGGAGCATACGCTCTCCGTCGCAAAGCACTGCGATTATCTCGCATCTGCCTACCCGCTGCTGAACCGTGATCTGGTGGTGTGCGCAGCAATATTTCACGATATCGGAAAGCTGGATGAGCTCTCCGCATTTCCGGAAAACGATTACACGGATGCGGGACAGCTTTTAGGGCATATCGTGATCGGAACGGAGATGGTCGGGGAGCGCATTCGCGCGATTCCGGGATTTCCGGTGGGACTGGCGAATGAGCTCAAGCACTGCATTCTGGCACATCACGGGGAGCTGGAATACGGTTCGCCGAAAAAACCGGCGCTTGCGGAGGCGCTCGCGCTGAGTTTTGCGGACAATATGGATGCAAAGATGGAGACCCTGCAGGAGATTTTTCACAATGTGCCGGAGGGCAGCCTGGAGTGGCAGGGGTATAATCGTCTGCTGGAGAGTAATGTCCGCAGATCGGGCAGGGAGTAGAAGAAGATGGCAATGCTGGATAAACTGGATAAATTAGATAAAAATGATGTGATTGAGCTCACAATCGAGGATATGGGCTCCGACGGGGCAGGCGTCGGCAGATATGAGGGGATGACTTTTTTTGTAAAAGACGCCGTGACCGGCGATAAGGTCATGGCGCGGATTACAAAGATGAAAAAGAATTACGGGTTTGCCAGACTCGAGAAGATGTTAAAGCCCTCGGAGCACCGGGTCATACCGGAGTGCGAGCTGCACAGCCGCTGCGGGGGGTGCCAGATTTCTGTGCTCGCCTATGGTCAGCAGCTGGCGTATAAGCAGAAAAAAGTGCAGGAGACCTTAAACCGCATCGGAGGATTTGCGCCGGAGCTGACAGAGCGCATTTTTGAGCCGGCGGCGGGGATGGACTACCCTTACCGCTACCGGAATAAAGCGCAGTTCCCGATTGGGACTGGGAAGGACGGAAAGCTGGTCGCGGGTTTTTATGCGGCGAGGACGCACAGTATTATTCCGGTTTCCGACTGCAGACTCGGCCCCCTGGTAAATCGGGAAGTGCTCCTGGCAGTGCTCGCTTATATGGAAGAAAATCATGTGGAGCCGTATGACGAGACGCGCGGGACGGGCCTGGTGCGCCATGTGCTTATCCGCAATGCGTTCGCGACGAATGAGGTTATGGTCTGTCTCGTAATCAACGGAAGGCGTCTTCCCGCGCAGGATAAGCTGATCGCCGCACTGCGCGGCGTGGAAGGGCTGACCGGTATTCTTGTAAATCAGAACCGGAAAAATACGAACGTCATTCTGGGCGATGTGACGCAGCTGATTTACGGCCGGGATTATATCATGGATTCTGTCAGTCTGCGGGACTGCGGAAGTCCGGATTTCCCGAGGACCGGTGAGTCAGTTGATTATCGCATCTCACCGCAGTCCTTTTATCAGGTGAATCCGGAGCAGACGGAGAAGCTTTACAGTCTTGTGCTCGAGTACGCCGGACTGACGGGAAAGGAGACTGTCTGGGATCTGTACTGTGGAATCGGCACGATCTCTCTTTTCCTCGCACAGCGCGCGGGGAAAGTCTACGGGGTGGAGAGCGTGCCGCAGGCGATTGAGGATGCCAGAAAGAATGCCGCGCAGAACGGAATCGTGAACGCAGAATTTTTTGAGGGGAAGGCGGAGGACGTTCTGCCGCAGTTCTATCAGAGCGAGGATGCGGATGTGGATGCGCTCCACCCGGATGTGATCGTCGTCGATCCGCCCAGGAAGGGGTGCGACGAGCGCTGTCTTGAGGCGATGATTCAGATGAGGCCGGAGCGGATCGTGTATGTGAGCTGCGACCCGGCCACGCTGGCAAGGGACCTTAAGATCCTGTGTGACGGAGGGTATGAGCTGAAGAGGGGGAGAGTGGTGGACCAGTTCTGTCACACGGTGCATGTGGAGACTATTGTGTCGATACAAAGGAAAACCTCGTAGAAATCCTTTATTTTAGGCACTTTGCGGAGCATTTCATGTTCACTTCGGAGGGTGAAAAAATCCGAAATAAGCACCTCAAAAA
>CAMSQM010000051.1 GCA_947062675.1 uncultured Roseburia sp. | reverse complement strand
ACAAGGTACCACACTCTTTCCCTACACGACGCTCTTCCGATCTATGCGCTGATGTCGGTCGCGAAGGAGCAGGCGGTTCTGGAGCACAGAAGGGCCGTGATTCTGGAAACGCAGTCCTGCAATACCGCCGCGATCGGTTTTTATCAGAGGGAAGGGTTTGAGCTGGCAGGATTTGACAGCTGCTGTTATTCCAATTCCGATGTGGAACGCAGGGAAGTCCGGATTGATATGGGATACTTTCTGAGAAAAAAGAAGAAGGAGCTGAAAAAGATTCTTGTCCGGAGGGAATCGGAGTCCGAGTATCGCCGGACGGAGGAAGTCGTGCTGAAGGCATTCTGGAACAGGTACCGCCCGGGATGCGATGAGCATCTTCTGGTCCATAAACTAAGAGCCAGTGACGCGTATCTGCCGGAGCTCTCGCGCATCGCCGTCGCGGGAGATGAAATCGTCGGAGTGATCTGCTATTGCAGGGCATTTTTGAAAAATGGGGAGCGGCAGAAAGAAATCCTCATATTTGGTCCGCTCTGCGTGGCGCCGTCCTGGCAGGGATGCGGCGTGGGTTCCCTTCTGCTGCGGGAAACACTTGCCCTGGCCGTGAAGTCCGGCTATGAGGGAGTCATTATTTTCGGGGAACCGGATTATTATCCGCGCCATGGGTTTGTCACCTGCGACCGTTTCGGGATCACCACCGCGGACGGAAAGAATTCTGACGCATTTATGGGACTGGAACTCGTGGAGGGAGGACTGTCCGGCTTCGGGGGAGCATTTTACGTGCCGGATGTATATTATGACCTCTCAGAGGAGGAAAACCGGACGTTTACCGCACTTTTTGATGCGCCCGCCATGCGGAAGTTCCCGTGCCAGTGGCACTAAAATTCAAAACAAAACAGTTGCTTTTCCGGCCGGATATCAGTATAATGAACTATAATGTTTGAGGGCGGTTTTCCGCTTTTACCGGACGGGGTGAAAGATCCGGTCAGGAAAGGACAAGGTATGCCAGAAAAGACAAGCGCCGAGGTACTGATTGGCGGTAAAGTATATACACTCAGCGGTTATGAGGGTGAAGAATATTTACAGCGGGTGGCGAGCTATATCAACAGCAAGATCAACGAATTTGAGAGCATGGATGCCTTTAAGCGGTTTCCCGCCGATATGAAAGCCACGCTGATTCAGCTCAATATTGCGGACGATTATTTTAAGGCGCGGACACAGGTGGAAAAGCTGGAGCAGGAGATCGAGCAGAAGGACAAGGAAATATACGATTTAAAGCATGACCTTATTTCGGGCCAGATCAAAGCGGAAGGCGATGAGAAGACCTTAAAAGAGCTCGAGATGCAGAATAAAGATCTGCTGCTGAACAAGGCAAGACTGGAAGCTTCCCTGGAGGAGGCGCTGCTTGGAAAGCTCCCGAAGAACAAAACAACTGAAGAATAGTACATACGGGGACGGAGAGCTGCTTTCGTCCCCTGTTTTTTCAGGAAAGGAACGATAAAGCGGGCGGTATGCGGATGGATAGAATAACGATGAAGCGGGAGAGAGAGACAGGGAAAACAGAGCGCAGCGGGAGGCCGGCGGGGAAAATCGAACTTCTGGCGCCGGCGGGATCTTATGAGACATTCCGGGCGGTGCTGCGGGCCGGTGCGGACGCGGTATATCTGGGCGGAAGCCGGTTTGGAGCGCGCGCGTATGCAGACAATTTTTCAGAGGCAGAGCTGCTTCTGGCGATTGACGAGGCGCATATTCATGGCAGACGGGTGTATCTGGCCGTGAATACGCTGCTCAAAGAACAGGAGCTTGAGACAGAGCTCTGCCGCTATCTTCTCCCATACTACCGGCAGGGACTCGACGCCGTGATTGTCCAGGATATGGGTGTGCTTTCGCTGATCCGGGAGGCGTTTCCCGGACTGCCGGTTCATGCGAGCACGCAGCTGACGGTCACCGGTTCTGACGGGGCGTCTTTCCTGCGGGAGCTCGGAGCGGAGCGCATTGTGACGGCGCGGGAGCTCTCGCTGTCTGAGATACGCCGGATTCACCAGAGCGTTCCGGTGGAGATAGAGAGTTTTGTGCACGGGGCGCTCTGCTACTGTTATTCCGGTCAGTGTCTGCTCAGCAGTATGATCGGCGGCAGGAGCGGCAACCGCGGGCGCTGCGCCCAGCCGTGCAGGCTGCCCTACACGGTCTGTGACGGGGAGGGGAAGCGTGCCGGGCAGGCCGGCAGCTATATTCTGAGCCCGAAAGATCTGTGTACCATAGAGCATATTCCGCTGCTGGCAGAGAACGGGGTGTCATCGTTTAAGATTGAAGGCCGCATGAAACAGACGGAATATGCGGCGGGCGTCGTTTCTGTCTACCGTGATTACATTGACCGCTACGAGGAGGAGCTTGAGCGGCAGCGGGCGCTGGGGCTGCCGGAAGAAGAGGCCGGAAGGCGGGCGCGGGAGGCATACAGGGTGTCCCCGACAGATATCAGAAGGCTGTCGGAGCTTGGAAACAGAAGCGGCTTTACGGACGGTTATTATTTCCGGAGAAACGGAAAAGAAATGATCACTTTTGACAGTCCGGGCTATACCAGGACGGATGCGGGCCGGAAGACGTGTGTTCGGGAATCAGAAATAAAAGAAAAAATAACGGGAATTTTAAGAATAAAAAAAGATTTTCCTGTTACAATGGAAGCGGCCTGCAGAGGTTTTGCGGTATCCGTCTCCGGAGATGTGGCGCAGGGGGCGGAAAAACAGCCTCTTTCTGCGGAAAAGATTGCGGAGAACATAAAAAAGACGGGAAATACGCCGTTTGAATTCGGTGAACTGCAAATCGAGATGGACGGGGAGCTGTTTCTGCCGGTCCGGTCGTTAAACAGCCTGAGACGGGAGGCGCTGGACGCGCTGCAGAAGGCAATGCTGGCGCAGTTTTGCAGAGAGGCGGAGGGAAGTATTCCGGGGAGCGCGGATGTCGGGCATAAGGCGTGGAATCCCTGCGACAGAGAACAGGACGGGAAACAGGGCGCAGGAAGAGGAGACGACGCGGGGGAAACCGTGTCCGGGAGACTGCGGTCTGTCGTATCCGTTGAGGAGCGCGCGCAGCTGGCGCCGGCTCTGGAGTTTGATTTTGTGGATGAGATCTGTCTTGACAGCGGCGCGTATAGGAGGGACAATCTTCTGAAAGATTTAGGGGCCGATCTGGCCGGAATACGGGGACGCGGAAAGAGAGCCTGTTTTATTCTTCCGGCGGTGTTCCGGAATAATACGGCTGATTTTTACCGTGGAATCGCGGACGGGCTGCGCGGACTGCGGCCGGATGCGTTTGTGGTGAAAAGCTGTGATGCGGCGTGGTTTGTGCGCCAGGTATTTGCGGGGGAGATTCCTGTGATCGCAGATCACAGCCTGTATACGTATAATCACAGGGCAAAGCAGGTGGTCGGGGAGCTTCCCCTGCTGCGGGATACCGTTCCGCTGGAGCTGAACCGCACTGAGATCAGACAGCGCGATAACCGGAATTCAGAGATGGTGATATACGGTTATCTTCCGCTGATGACCTCGGCGCAGTGCGTCCGCGCAAATTCCGGATGCTGTGACAGGCAGTCAGGGGTTTTGTATCTGAAAGACCGTCTGGGAAATAATTTCCCTGTCCGGAATCACTGTGCGGAATGCTATAATGTGGTTTACAATACGGCGCCCCTGATGCTGCCGGGAGACGGAAAAACGCTGCGGGAGATGCGGCGGGAGACGGGAATCAGTACATACCGGATTTCCTTTACGGTGGAAGATGCCGGAATGGTACGGCAGGTGCTGGAATTGTACCGGGATGTGTTCGTGACGGGAAAGCCGGCGGAGAAGAAACACCTCCCCGGGAGATATACGCACGGGCATTACCGGCGGGGAGTGGAATAGCGTGGCGGCATGATGCGGGACGGGAAACCGATTAAGACAACAGGGGAGCAGGATAGCGGTATGACAAATCTGATCGTGGAAATAGTAAAATATATCATGATATTCTTTTTTGCGCTGTACACGTATGAATGTTTTGCGGCATTCAGGGGGAAGATTTCCGCGGAAAAAAAGAATGGTATTTTCAGACGTCAGATTATTCTGATGTATCTGATTCATTTAAGTGCGTTTCTCGCAATCTATGCGGTGACGGATGATTTTCTGATGGTCCTGTTTTATTTTTTCCAGGTAGTGCTGATGGCGATTATCCTGACCTGTTATCAGATGTTTTACGCAAAGGCTTCGCGGCTTATCGTCAATAATATGTGTATGCTGCTTCTGACAGGTTTTATTATGCTCACCAGGCTTTCGGTGAACAGGGCCGTGCGCCAGTATATTATCACGCTGGCGACGATGGCCGCGGGGCTTGTGATTCCGGTGATGGTGCGGAAGTTAAAAGTGCTGCGGAAGCTGACATGGCTGTACGCCGCGGTGGGAATTCTTGGGCTGCTGGCGGTGGCATTTCTGGGTTCGACCAGTTACGGGGCAAAACTGTCCGTCACGGTCGCCGGGATCACCGTGCAGCCGTCGGAATTTATCAAGATTATTTTTGTGTTTTATGTGGCGTGCATGCTGTATGAAAACACGGATTTTGTACAGGTATGCGTCACGACGGCGATTGCGGCGGCGCATGTGCTGATTCTGGTGATTTCCAGGGACCTGGGAAGCGCCCTGATCTTTTTTGTCACTTATCTGGTAATGCTGTACGTGGCGACGCGCAGGCTGTTTTACTTTGCGGGTGGAATTCTTGCCGGATGTATCGCGGCGGTGGCCGGTTACAGTATTTTTTCACATGTGCGTGTCAGAGTGCTTGCCTGGCAGGATCCTCTGAGCGTGATTGAGAATGAGGGATATCAGATCTGCCAGTCGCTGTTCGCGATCGGGACGGGAGGGTGGTTCGGGATGGGGCTGTACCAGGGGACGCCCAATAAGATTCCCGTTGTGGAGGAGGATTTTATTTTTTCCGCGATATCCGAGGAGCTGGGAGGTATCTTCGCGCTTTGTCTGCTGATGGTGTGCGTGAGCTGCTTTCTGATGTTTCTGAACGTCGCGATGCAGATGAAGGACCAGTTTTATAAGCTGATTGCGCTGGGGCTGGGGACGGTTTACGGATTCCAGGTATTTTTAACGGTCGGCGGTGTGACGAAATTTATTCCCTCCACCGGCGTGACGCTGCCGTTTGTGAGCTATGGAGGAAGTTCCCTGCTCTCGACAATGATTATGTTTTCGGTGATTCAGGGGTTGTATATTTTAAGGCAGGATGAAGGAGAGATGCATGAGCGTGCGAACAGGGATACCGGAAAGAAGACAGGAAAGCCCGGAAACAGGAGACCGACCGGATTTGACACCGGCATCGAGGACCTCTCCTGAGCAGAACGGACGTGGAAAACGGGCCGGTGCAGGGAGGAAAGGCGGCCGGAACCGTGAATTTGCGGTGATTGCGTATTCTTTTCTGACGATGTTTGTCTGCCTGATGGGATATTTTACCTGGTTTCAGTTTGTGGAAAGTGAAAAGTTTATTAACAGTCCTTACAATAAGCGGCAGGATCTGTTTGTCAGAAGGGTCGTCCGCGGAGAAATCTATTCCGCCGACGGCCAGGTGCTGGCGGATACCGTGACGGACGGGGAGGGAAATGAGACGCGCAGATATCCTTACGGCCGGATTTTTTCCCATGTCGTGGGTTATTCGGAGCACGGCAGATCCGGCATTGAGTCGCAGGCCAATTTTAGTCTGCTGCGCTCAAATATTTTTTACGGGGAAAAGGCTCTGAGCGAAATCCAGGGGGAAAAGAGTCCGGGCGACAGCGTGACGACGACGCTGGATTATGAACTGCAGGTGCGTGCATATGACGCGCTCGGCAGTTATCACGGGGCCGTCGTTGTTCTGGAGCCTGCGACCGGAAAGATTCTTGCGATGGTCTCAAAACCGGATTTTGATCCGAACACGCTTGGGGAGGACTGGGAGGCGCTCGTGGCAGATGAGGAGAGCGCTGCGCTGCTCAACCGCGCGACGCAGGGACTTTATCCTCCGGGTTCCACGTTCAAGATCGTCACAACGCTTGCCTATATTCATGAGCACGCGGATTATGAGAATTATAGTTACCGCTGCACGGGGGAGCACACGGTTGGAGGACATACCATTCACTGTTATGGAAATAAAAGTCACGGGACAGAGAATCTGCGACAGTCTTTTGCCAATTCCTGCAATGCCTCTTACGCGTCGCTCGGGCTGGAACTGGATCTGAACCGTTTTTCTGAGCTGTGCGACAGTCTGCTTTTTAACACGGCGCTTCCGACCACGTTTGAATCGTCAAAGAGCAGTTTTGTACTCGCGGAGGGGGCAGGCTCCTCCTCCGTGATGGGGACGGCGATCGGCCAGGGAAAGACGCTGGTGACGCCGCTTCACATGGCGCTGATTACGGCGGCGGCTGCCAATGACGGGGTTCTGATGCGGCCGTATGTGATCGACCGCGTCACGGACGATGACGGGGGAATTGTGGAGCAGTGTGAGCCGGATGAATACGGAAGACTGATTTCAGCGGAGGATGCGGCCATCCTCAGAGAATATATGCGCGCCGCCGTGGAAGAGGGAACGGCAAAACAGCTGTTGAGCGACGCCTATGAGGCGTTCGGAAAAACGGGATCGGCGGAATTTTCCACCACCTCAAAAGCAAGTCATTCCTGGTTTTCCGGTTATGCGCACAGGGAAGGAAAGCCGGATATTGTTGTGACTGCGATTGTGGAGGATTCCGGGGTCGGAAGCGAATTTGCTGTTCCGATTGCCAGAGAGATTTTTGATGCATATTATAATGAGGAGCCATAGAACCGGTTGCGCGAAGCTCTGAAAAGTATTATACTGATATTCAGATTCAGACCACATCAGGAGGGAAGACAATGATAGAAGCGACGAGCTGTGGTGGTGTGGTAATATTCCGTGGAAAGATACTGCTTTTGTATAAAAATTACAGGAATAAGTATGAGGGGTGGGTTCTGCCGAAGGGGACGGTGGAGCCGGGAGAGGAATATAAGGATACGGCGGTGCGGGAAGTGCTGGAGGAAACAGGCGCAAGGGCGGGCATCATCAAATATATCGGGAAGAGTCAGTACAGCTTTTCTGTTCCGGAAGATACCGTGGAAAAGGAAGTACACTGGTATCTAATGATTGCAGACAGTTATTACAGCAAGCCGCAGCGCGAGGAATTTTTTGTGGACTCGGGGTATTACAAATTTCATGAGGCATACCATCTGCTGAAATTTGCGAATGAGAAACAGATTCTTGAAAAAGCCTACAACGAGTATCTGGAGCTGAAAAAGAGTAACCTGTGGGGAAGCCATAAATATTACTGAATGTGAGGGTCTGGTATGATCTGGTATCGCGATCTGTATGTGGGAGAGAGCATCATACATAAGAAAAAGAAAGTAATATGGAAAATACGCCATAATGCGGGTCAGATCGGCATTTATGTGATTACGCTTGCCTCAAACGGGAACAATCTTTTAGATATTATTCCGGCGCAGGAGCTTCTTCAGAAGGCATATCCGAAAAAGGAACTCCGCGTCGTGGGGCTTGCAAAGGGCTATGACGAGGCCGTCCTGGTGGCGGCCTCGATCGTGGACGAGGTATACCGGGCGACGGGCGGTTTTGCCGTCCGGGCGTTTCTGGAAGAGGGAAAGAAAGGAGCCGGATGGCAGTAATTATATTGATACTAAAGGCGATCGGGATACTTCTGCTTGCAGTTCTGATACTTCTGATTCTCCTGCTCTCTGCCGCACTCTTCGTTCCGGTCCGCTATGAGCTCCGGGGGAATTTTCAGGACAGATACCGGATGCGGGTGCACGTACACTGGTTTTTACACGCGCTGTCCCTCTGGTTTGCATATGAGGGAAAGGGAGTGACCTGCGACGTCCGGATTTTCGGGATAAAAAAGAAGGAAAAACCGGACGGGGAAACCGGACAGAAGGAGGAGAAAAACCGCGGGAGACGTTTTGGAGCGGGAAGGCGCGGGAGGCAGACGGCGGCGGCAGACGGGGAGGAGACGATGTCCGCGGACGGAAATCCGGCTGAGCCGGATGATGAGAGGAAGATGGCGGACGGAGATCCGGCGGAGCCGGATGACGGGAGGGAGAATGCAGCGGAGACAGTCTCCCAAAAAGCAGAATCCCGTGACGCCGCAGACACAGAGGCAGAGGTTGCCGGGGAATATGCATTGTCCGGGGATGACGGGGAAGAGCGGCCCCGGAGAACCGTCGGGGATGGCGGGCAGGAAGCGGATGAGATGAATTCCAGCGGCGGGGATATTCAGAAGAAGCGTGCTTCCGGGGGGATTTTCAGGCGCCTCAGGGATCTGGTCGTCCGCGTCACGGATGCTGTTATGAGAATTCCGGAGAGTCTTGCACAGTCCGGGCAGAAGCTGACGGAGCTTAAAGGTAAAGTTTTAGATGAGACGAATAAAATAGCGGTCGCACGGATCTGGAAAGAGCTGGTATACCTGTTACGGCATTTCCGGTTCCGCAGAATCCGGTCTGAGCTGACATTTTCCCTGGGAGATCCCGCGCTGACCGGGCAGGCGCTGGGCCTTCTTGCCATGCTGCCGTTTCTGTACCGGTATGAGACCGGTGTTTTTCCGGATTTTGAATCGGACAGATGGTATGTGCGCGGGACAGTATCCGCAAAAGGACATGCTCATCTGGTGCACCTGCTGGTATCCATTGTGCGGCTGTGGCGGAGAAAGGAACTGCGGATTTTTGTAAAGAGGTTTATGCAGACCATGCGTGCATAAGTTTGCGTTACTGCATGATAATGTATATAGTAAAAGTTTAACAGAGAGAAAGGAAGGTATTCAGATGGCGGACATTCATTTTAATGAAACGGTGGAATCTTTGTTCAGGGGGATGGACAGTTTTATCACCACGAAGACGGTTGTGGGAGATGCGGTTCATATCGGGGATACGATCATCCTGCCGATGGTGGACGTATCTTTCGGCGTGGCGGCGGGAGCTTTTTCCGAGGAAAAGAAAAATAACGGCGCCGGCGGTATGGGCGGAAAGATTATGCCGAGTGCGGTGCTCGTGATTCAGAACGGCACGACAAAGCTGGTGAATATCAAAAATCAGGACGGCATTACAAAGATTCTGGACATGGTGCCGGATTTTGTCAATAAGTTCGCCTCCAGAAAGAAGGATTCAGCCGTGGAAGAGGAACAGCCGTCGGAGGTGACGGATGCAGAGGCAAAAAAAGCTGCCGGAAAAGAGATGGAGGAGCTTTTGCAGGAATCCGTGAATGAGGAAGCAAAAGAAAAATAGTATAGTCCCTGGGAGAAACGGCATATATTAATGGTGATATATGCTTTTTCCGGGTGAATGAATGAAACGGATGATAGGATTTGCACTTTTTTGTTTTTCCATGGGGATGCTGGTAATGCTGGTCATTCATAACCGTTTCATCGGATTTATACTGATTGTGGCCTGCATGCTGGCGGGATATTATATTTTCTGCTGTGATTAAACTGGCAAAATTCCGGCAGAGCATATCTGTATTACAGGACGTGATTCAGGAAGAATCTTTCCCTGATACAAAAGAAAGGTGTAAAGCAGACGGATGATTCCGGCTGCTTTACACCTTTTGCTGTCTGCAGGTGTTCAGGAAGCTTACAGGTTAAAGCCAAAATATTTAACGGCGTTCTGATAGCAGATGCCTCTGACGATCTCTTCCAGAATTCCGTAATCAGCGGGAAACTCACCGTTCTCCACCCAGCCGCCGATCAGATTGCAGAGAATCCTGCGGAAATAGTCGTGGCGGGTGTAAGAGAGAAAGCTTCTGGAGTCTGTCAGCATCCCGACAAATCCGGAAAGATTGCCAAGGTTCGCCAGGGAGATCATCTGGTCCTGCATTCCGGTTTTGTGGTCGTTGAACCACCACGCGGAGCCCTGCTGAATCTTTGCCACCGCGGAGGAATCCTGGAAGCAGCCAAGGATTGTGCCGATTGCCTGGTTATCGTTCGGGTTGAGGCTGTAAATAATGGTCTTCGGCAGACCTCCGTCCGCGCGCACAGCATTCAGGTAGTCCGCCATCTGGGAAGACGGCGCATAATTATTGATACAGTCAAATCCGGTATCCGGCCCGAGTTTCTCAAACATTGGTGTGTTGTTATCGCGTTTGACGCCGTAGTGCAGCTGCATAACCCAGTTGCGCTTTGCGTATTCTTTGCCGGCGAAAAGCATAAATGCGGTCTTGAACTTCAGCTCTTCCTCATGTGTCACCGGGGTGCCGCTCATACTTTTTGCAAAGATCGCCTCAATTTCCTCTTCGGAGGCGGGCTCATACATCACATACTCCAGGCTGTGGTCTGAGACGGAACAGCCCATCGATGCGAAAAAGTCCATCCGCGCCGAGAGCGCTCTGCACAGGTCTGCGAAGGTGGCGATGGAGATGCCGGAGACCTCAGAGAGATGTGCGATATATTCCGGATAAGCCGCCTTTTCAAGGCTCATTGCCTTTTCCGGGCGCCATGCCGGGAGCACCTGCACGTCAAAGGAGGAATCCTCCGCTATCTTTTTGTGCCACTCAAGCGAGTCAGCCGGGTCATCCGTGGTGCAGATCAGCGTGACATTGGACTGCTTAATGATGTTGCGGACGGTCATGTCCGGCTCGGAGAGACGCCTGTTGCACAGATCCCATACTTCTTCCGCAGTGTTTTTGTTCAGCGCGCCGTGGTAGCCGAAGTATTTCTGCAGCTCCAGATGGCTCCAGTGGAAGAGCGGATTGCCGATCGCTTTTCCGATAACTTCCGCCCATTTTAAGAACTTTTCCTTGTCGGAAGCGTCACCGGTGATGTAGCGCTCGTCGACGCCGCAGGAACGCATAAAACGCCACTTGTAGTGATCTGCGCCCAGCCATACCTGGGTGATGTTCTCAAACTGGCGATCCTCGTAGATTTCCTGCGGATTGATGTGGCAGTGATAGTCCAGAACCGGGGTGGTGGCTGCATAATCAAAATACAGCTTCTGCGCGGTCTCTGTCCCTAACAGGAAATCCTTGTCCATAAATTGTTTCATGTTTTTTCCTCCCTGATCTTATATCGTTCGAATAGTATAATATTTGTTCGATAAAACTGAATTTATTATACAATACGTACAAAAAGAAAGCAACCACTTATTTTTATTCCGGCAATGCTTAATAGACTCCCACAAAGGACAGGGTGGGACATATTCTGGAATCGAGAATGCGGATCTGCAGTTCTTTTACAGAGGCGTCTGCAAACCGCGCAATTTTTTTGTATCCAACGGTGGTTCCGCGGTACAGAAGTTCTCCCCGCTCATTCCGGATTTCAAAGGCTTCGATGCGCTGGCTCATCCGGATGTTTTCCTTTAATACCACATGGGATACGCTGGTCTGCTCAGGAAAACGGACGGTGACCGTCGCCGCGCGCACGCCCTCGTCCGTCTGATAAAAGGATTCACCGCCGTCGTCGTATTTCACCGCTTCGATCTCATGTCCCTTTTTCCAGCGGTCAGCCGTAAGGGATGCCCGCTCGAGAAGATTCGTGGAAAATGTTCTGTCCAGATATTCCCCGAGTTCCTTTAAGCGCCGCACATCGTTTTCGTGAAATCTGCCGCTTTTTGTGGGTGGAATATTCAGGAGAAATGTGGCATTTCCGCCCACGGAGTTGTAATAAATATCCAGCAGCTCATCAAGCCCGCGGACTTTATCGTCCTCGTTTTCGTGGTAAAACCAGCCGGGCCTTATGGAAGTATTGACTTCCGCCGGATACCAGATCAGGTCTTTCTCTCCTTCCAGGGCCGTCCGGCTGCCCAGATCCAGATCCTGCGAGAGAATTTTCCGCTCGCGGAAGGCGGGATCGTCAGTGTGCTGGCTTTCCGCCGCTACTTTTTCTGCGTCCCGCAGCCGCGCAGGCACCACGCTCCACTCGGAGGATCTGGTGTGCCCGGCCTCGTTGCCGCACCAGCGGATATCGGGCCCGCAGACGCTGATGCAGGCGGAGGGCTGAAGCCTGCGGATCAGGTCATAATAGCGGGGCCAGTCATAGGACTGCTTTTTTCCGTTCCGGCCCTCACCGCAGGCTCCGTCGAACCATACGGAGAAAATTTCGCCGTAATGGGTCAGCAGTTCTGTCAGCTGATTCACAAAAAAGTCGTCGTAAGCCTTTCCGGAGCCGTAGGATTCGTTGTTGCGGTCCCAGGGGGAGAGATAGATGCCGAACCGGAGCCCGCTTTCACGGCAGGCGTCGGCAACTTCTTTTACAGGATCGCCTTTTCCTCCGCGGAACGGGCTGCCGGCTATGGTGTGATTTGTGTATCTGCTGGGCCACAGGCAGAAGCCGTCGTGATGTTTGCAGGTCAGAATAAGCCCTTTCATGCCGGCAGACCGGATGGCGTCCGCCCACTGGGCGGCGTCAAAGCTGTCCGGACACACCAGGCTCTCCGGCTCCGTTCCGTCGCCCCATTCCCTGTCCGTATAAGTATTGACGGAAAAATGGACGAAAGCGTAAAATTCCGTCTCCTGAAACCGGATCTGGCGTTCATCCGGGACGATCTGTGTCAGCCGTCTGTCAATGATATCGGTTGTTTTCATTTTCCTGTCCTCTTTCTGTCTGATTCTTCTGCCTGTATTTCCGTGTTTGTCCTGTCCGGTAAAGAAAACAGGAGAATGATCACAGAAATTTTATGGCTGGCCGGTTTGCTGTATGAATATAATATAGAATTTCACAGGAACTGTCGAGCGTTTTTCCAAAGGTATTTTTTCGTGAAAGATTCCGGATGAAATACCGTAAGAATATGGTATAATATTTTCGCGTGAAAAATCACGTGAATGTGCGGATGTTTCACACACGTTTTTTGCCGGAGCGTCATAAACCGGGCTGACGGCAGCCGCAGATCTGAGATTTGCGGGCTCCGTTCGCGCTGACGCTCCGGAATGGAGATTATAATTAAGACAGAACGCCGGAAAACCGGCGGTAAGGGAGGCGGAAGATGCGGCAGCTGGAAGTATTGCAGCGCTCTGATTTTGAAGAGGTATGGAAGATTATGAAGGAGAGCTTTCCGGCTGATGAGCGGCGGGAGCGGGCGGGGCAGGAGGCCCTGGTCACAGAGCCGGATTATCACCTGTACGGGATACGGGAGGAGGGGGTGCCGGCCGCTTTTGCCGCCGTCTGGGAATTTGCGGAATTCTCATTTCTCGAACATTTTGCCGTGGAGCAGGGGCGCCGCAACGGCGGACTCGGCGCCGGACTGCTAAGGCAGCTGACGGGACGCGTGCGTCTTCCGCTGATTCTTGAGGCGGAGCCGCCGGAGGCAGAGATAGCGGCGCGCAGAATCGCATTTTACAGGCGGGAAGGATTTGCGCTCAACGGATATGAGTATATCCAGCCGGCCATGTCACGCACGGGGAGAGCGATTCCGCTTGTGGTGATGTCGTTCCCGGATCCGGTTAATGAGGCCCGGTTTCAGGAAATACGCGCTATTTTATACCGCCGTGTGTATCGTGTCGCGCAGGAGGAAGGAGCAGCTACAGCGCCACCCGGAGCATGACCGGACAGTGATCGGAGCCGTAGATATCCGTGAGAATTGCGGCCTCCTGAAGCTGAGCGTCCAGTGAGCGCGAGGTCAGGAAATAGTCGATGCGCCACCCCGCATTTTTTTCGCGTGCTTTAAAGCGGTAGGACCACCAGGAGTAGATGCCCTCGGCGTCCGGATGGAAATACCGGAACGTATCCGTAAAGCCTGAATCCAGGAGCTGTGACATTTTTTCGCGCTCTTCGTCGGAGAATCCGGCACTCTTGTGGTTGGTTTTCGGGTTTTTGAGATCGGTTTCCCTGTGAGCCACATTTAAGTCGCCGCAGAGGATCACGGGTTTTTCCGCGTCCAGGCTTTTTAAATAAGCGCGGAAGGCGTCCTCCCACTCCATCCGGTAGGCCAGGCGCTTTAAGCCCTCCTGGGAATTCGGGGTGTAGCACGTCACGAGATAAAAGGTTTCATACTCAAGTGTGATCACCCGTCCCTCAGTGTCGTGTTCCGGGATATTTATGCCGCAGGCGACGGATAAGGGTTCTTTTTTTGCGAATACGGCGGTGCCGGAGTAGCCTTTTTTCTGCGCGTAATTCCAGTACGGGTGGTACCCTTCAGGGTCGAATGCGATCTGGCCTTCCTGCAGTTTGGATTCCTGGATACAGAAAATATCGGCGTCCGCTTCGCGGAAAAAATCAGAAAATCCTTTCTGCATACATGCGCGCAGACCGTTGACGTTCCATGAGATCAGTTTCATAAGGATAAATACCTGCCTTTCAGAGTGATTACAGCCGCCGCGCGGACTGCGGGCGGTACTATTAATTTAACACAAAACGGGACAGGATAGTAGCAGAAACAGAAAAAGTACAGAAAATACGGGGGAGACAGCGTGATTACAGGGACCAGGAAAAGAAAGGACGGCACGACGGAGACATTTGAGGTGGATTTGAGTGCGGGAGAGGATCTTATGAGCGCGCTGCGGAAACATGGAATCTATCTGGATGCGCCCTGCTCCGGGAGAGGGCTCTGTGGCAGATGCAGGGTGCGTTTTGCGGAGGGTGCGCCGGATCCTGTGGAAACAGAGCGGCGCTTTCTGACGCGGGAGGAGCTCACGGCGGGGGTGCGCCTGGCCTGCGCCACGGTTCCGCGGGGAGACTGCCGGATCGAACTGCCGGATGAGGGGCAGGAGGAAATCGCCGCGCTCTCCGGCGGGGAGGGGCCGGCAGGCGCAGGAAAATGTGCGGGGGGCAGGCCGGCGTCGCCGCACGGGATCGCGGTTGACCTCGGCACGACGACACTTGCCATGGCGCTTGTGGAGACAGCCACGGGAAGCGTGCTGAAAACGGTAACCGGGGTGAATCACCAGCGCGCCTTCGGAGCAGATGTGATATCGCGGATCCAGGCGGCGAATGAGGGGGGAGGAGAGCTGCTGCGGCAGAGTATTCTCAGGGATCTTAAGCAGATGGCAGCCCGGCTTCTCGCAAAGACGCACACGCCGCCGGAGACAGTCGGAAGGATTGTGATCGCCGGAAATACGACGATGTGTCATCTGCTCAGAGGGCTTTCCTGTGAGACGCTCGGGGTGTGGCCTTTTATCCCCGTGGATCTTTCGATGTGGAGGGGAACGTACCGGGAGCTTTTCTGCCTGCCGGATGCCGGGGACAGCGGGATGGAGCTGCCGGATATCCCGGCGGAAGTCGTTATTCTGCCCGGAATATCGGCGTTTGTGGGCGGCGATATTGTCGCGGGTCTGTACGGCTGCGGTCTTCACAGGAAGAAAGAGACTTCTTTTTATCTGGATATCGGGACAAACGGGGAGATGGCTGTCGGAAACAGCAGTGAAATTCTGGTGACATCCGCCGCCGCGGGTCCTGTGTTTGAGGGGGGAAATCTCTCCTGTGGTGTTCCGGGGATCCCCGGCGCCATTTCTCACGTGACGATTTCAGGACAGGAGAAGGAGTTTGGGACGCTGTCATGGAAGCGCGCAGAAGCCGGGGGGAAGCGTGTGGGACCGGGCGGGACTGGGACGGCTGCGATATGTGTGGAACCGGGCGGGACCGGGGCGGCTGCCATATATGAGACAATCGGCGGCCGGGAGCCTGTCGGGCTGTGCGGAAGCGGTGTGACGGATCTTTTGAGCGGGCTGGTGCGGGCGGGGATTGTCGATGAGAACGGGGAGCTGTCAGAACCGTGGGCGCAGGAGGGATTTCCGGTTGTTTCGGAACAGATCCGGTTTACCCAGCGGGATATCCGGGAAATCCAGATGGGCAAATCGGCCATCCGCGCGGGGATTGAGACTCTGGCGGCGGAGTATGCGGCGCGAAGCGCGATACCTGCAGTCTCCGCGGCATCCGTACCGTTTTATCTGGCGGGTGGTTTTGGCTATGCCCTGGATGTTCCGAACGCGGTGCAGATCGGCCTGCTTCCGGAGTGGTGCAGCGAAAAGATCTGTCTGTGCGGGAATAGTTCCCTGACGGGAGCCGTGCGCTGGCTGTGTGCGGAGGGAGCGGAGAAAGAGGTAAAAGATATTGTGGAAAAAGCCGTGGAAATCAGCCTCGCGCTGCATCCGCGGTTTCAGGAACTGTATCTTGAACACATGTTTTTCTGACAATTATATCTGAGGGAATCGCAGACGCTTTGAAAATCCGTCGCGCCGGACCGGGCTGCGGGTAAAAAGTTCCGGAAGAACATCCGGGAAGCGCTTCGGGAGAGCTGCCGTGCAATGGTACAGGGAGGATATTATGATTATCAATACAGGGAGCAGGACGGATATTCCGGCCTTTTTTTCAGACTGGCTGCTAAGGCGGATTAAAGAGGGATATGTCTGCATGCGCAATCCGTATTTTCCGTCCCAGGTGACGCGCTACCGCCTGGATTCCTCCGTCGTGGACTGTCTGGTATTCTGTACCAAAAATCCGGAGCCCATGCTGGAGCGGGCCGCCGGGCTGAAGGACTTCGGTCAGTACTGGTTTGTGACAATCACGCCCTACGGAAGAGATGTCGAGCCTTATGTGCCGGATAAGCGGGAAGTGATCAGGAGTTTTTGCAGACTGTCGGAAATCGTTGGAAAAAGTAGTATCTGCTGGCGTTACGACCCTGTTTTTGTATCAGATACGTATCCGGCGGCATTTCATGTGGAGGTATTTGAGCAGATGGCTTCTGCACTCTGCGGATACACGGAGGTCTGCGTGATCAGTTTTATAGATCTCTATGAGAAGACGCTGCGAAATTTTAAGGGGGTGACTGCCGTGGACTTAAAAATGCGCGGTCTTCTGATAAAAGCTTTTGTGGAGACGGGGAAAAAATACGGGATCCGCATCCGGACCTGTGCGGAGGGGACGCAGGCCGCACAGTACGGCGCGGATACCGGCGGCTGTCTGACAAGGGAAGTGTTAGAGAACGCCATCGGGGAATCTCTGACGGTCCGTGCCATGGGGCGGGCCAGAGAGGACTGTGCCTGTCTTCTTGGCAATGATATCGGCATGTATAACACCTGCGGACATGGATGTCTGTACTGTTATGCCAATTATGACCGTGCAACGGTGGAAAGAAACAGGCAGCTGCATGATCCGGAATCGCCGTTTCTCGTTGGCGGGGAGCGCCCGGAGGATGTCGTGCGGGAGGCGAAACAGGAGCGGTTCCGCAACGGGCAGCTGAAACTCCGCTTTTAGGAGTGTCCGTCCGGCGCAGGACCGCGGTATCTGTCCGGTCATGTGTCAATCAGCTGCAGCTCATACAGCTTCCGGTACATGCCCGCTGTATGCAGCAGCTCCTGGTGCGTTCCGGATTCCTGTATGCGTCCCTTATGCATGACGATAATTTTATCCGCGTGCTGAATGGTGGAGAGTCTGTGCGCAACCATGATTGTCGTCCGTCCCTCCATCAGTTTTTCCAGCGCCTGGGTGATCATGCTCTCGGTTTCGGTGTCGATGCTGGCCGTGGCCTCGTCGAGCACGAGGATGGCGGGATCATATGCGAGCGTCCGCGCAAAGGAGAGGAGCTGCCGCTGTCCGGCGGAAAGCGTGCTGCCGCGCTCTGTGACGGGTTCGCTGTAGCCGCCCGGCATTTTCCGGATAAAAGTATCGGCATTTACAATCTCTGCCGCCCGCCGGATATCCTCAGACGAAACAGCTTCATTATTCAGGGAAATATTGCTGCTGATATCCCCCGTAAAGATGAACACATCCTGCTGTACCTGTCCGATCGCGCCGCGCAGCACATCCGTGCTGATCTCACGGATGCTGACGCCGTCTATCAGGATCTCCCCTTTCTGAATATCATAATACCGCCCGATCAGGTTCAGGATGGAGGATTTTCCAGCCCCGGTTTCACCGACAAACGCGACTTTTTCGCCCGGCTCAATGACAAAGCTGACGTCTTTTAATATATAGTCTTCTTTTTCATAGGCGAACCACACATGACGGAATTCGATGCGCCCGCGGATCTGCACATCCTTCGGGTGCGCGGGGGAGACGATTTCCGGCTTCTCATCGAGGATGGAAAAAAGTTTTTCCGCCGACGCGAGTGAGGACTGGAGCGTGCCGAACTGTTCCGCGAGCTCCTGGATGGGCTCGAAAAAAGAGCCGATATAGCTGATAAATATAAACAGCGTGCCCAGGGAGAGCGTTTTGTCCAGAACGGAAGCCCCTCCGGTGCCGATGATGAGAATCATGGCGATCACGGAGAGCAGATAGATTGCGGGGCGGAAAATGGCGAATGTCATGACTTCCCGCCAGTTTGCCGCGAACAGCTCCCCCGAGCGGACTTCAAATTCCCGGTACTTTTCTTTTTCCCGCGCAAAAATCTGAATCAGCTTCATGCCGGAGATATGCTCCGACAAAAAGGTGTTGAGTTCCGTGATTTTTGTCCGCGTCAGCTGATAGGCTTTGCGCGAGAGATAGCGGAAGACAAAAGTCAGAACCGTGACAAATGGAAGCAGCGCAAAGGAGACGACCGCCATGCGCACATGGATGGAGAGCATGACAACCGCATAGCCAAGGATCTTGACGATATTTTTAAACAGTCTTACAAGAATCGTCGAAAACAGTTCATTGACTGCCTCCGTGTCGTTAGAGACCCGCGTCACAAGCTTTCCGACAGGGGTTGTATTGAAAAATCCGAGCGAAAGGCTGTGGATGTGGGAAAATACTTCTTCCCGCATGCGATAGATAATTTTCTGTCCCATTTTCTGCAGCATCCAGGTGTCTGCGGCGTTTAAGAAGAAGCCGGAAAGCAGCATCAGAAGATACAGCCCTGCGGCTGCGAGGATACCGCTGAAATCGTAGCGGCGCAGGGCTTTTAATTCTTCCCGCGGGAGCGGGACGGCGCCGCTTTTCACATAGCCGGAGAGCACGGCGCTGTTCCCGTTTTTTAGCTCCTCACATTGTCCTGCGGTCAGTTTTTCCGCCATATAGTAGCGGTCCTCCCAGAGCAGAAGCTGGTAAAAGGTTTTGTCCGGACCGTCTTCCCGTGGCGGTGTGCCGCTGTCCGCCGGACTGCGCGTCAGGTAAATTCCCCGGTAAGGCACCGCTCCGGGCGCATCAGCCGATGTCACACGGAAGGGTTCATGGTAGCCGTTGATATACCGGTCGATGGCATTTCCGATAATCACCGGGCGGTAAAGCTCCACCACAATGATCAGGAGGACGAGCAGGGTTGCGGCGGTCATCGTCCACCGGTGTGGTTTCAGATAGGTAAGCAGCCGTTTCATACTCTGGTCCCTCCTTTTTTCTCACAGGCTGTTTTCTGTTCCCGCGCGGCAGCTTCCAGCTGCTGCTGTTCAAACATGCTGCGGTAGATACCATTTTTCTGCATCAGTTCCCCGTGACTCCCGGTTTCTTTTGCCTCGCCGTCCTCCAGGACCAGAATAATGTCGGCGTTCTGGATGGTCGAGATGCGGTGGGCGATCAGAATGGTGGTTTTTCCTCTCCGGTTCTGCTTTAAATTGCGCAGGATGTGTTCTTCTGTATCCGTGTCCACGGCGGAGAGGGCGTCGTCGAGAATCAGAACCGGCGCGTCTTTCATCAGCGCCCTTGCGATGGAACTGCGCTGCTTTTGTCCGCCGGAGAGCGTGACGCCGCGCTCGCCTACGATTGTCTCGTATCCGTCCGGGAACGCAATGATATTTTCGTGGATACAGGCCGCCCGCGTGGCGCGGACAATGGAGTCCATATCCTGTTCATCGGCTCCGAATGCAATGTTCGACTTTAAGGTATCGGAAAACAGAAAATTATCCTGCGGCACGTAGGCAATATTTTCCCGCAGTGTCTTAAGAGGAATGGTATTGATATCCCTTCCGTCGAGAAAAATCATCCCGGGCTTTGTGTTGTAGAGATGCAGCAGGAGATTGACGAGCGTGGACTTTCCGTTTCCGGTCCGGCCGATGACGGCAAGCGTGGTTCCGGCCCGGACGTGCAGACTGATATCCTTAAGCGTCGGTTCACTGTGACCGCGGTGCAGAAATGTCAGGTGGGAAAAGGTAATATCCCCGCGCAGCCGGTCCACATCTGCGGCGTCCGGCGGGTCACAGATTTCCGGCTTTTCGTCAAAAATCTCGCGGATCCGGTCGATGGACGCGGCGCCCTGTGAAAACATGTTGATGGCGTCCCCGCAGGCGATCATTGGCCAGACCAGCATATTTACATACTGATTGAAGGCGACAAAACGTCCCAGGGTGATATCCCCGACCAGCGCCAGATAGCCGCCGTATATCAGGGTAATCAGGCCGGATAAGCCGATAATGACATCGAGCAGCGGCATGACGACAGACTGTAAACGGACGACCCGCAGATTCTTATCCATCGCGTTGCGGCTGGCCCTGGCGAATGCCCGGAATTCAGCGCGCTCCCGGACGAAAGCCTTGATCACCCGCACGCCCGAAAAACTTTCCTGTACAAAGTCCGTGAGATCCGAGACGGCTTTCTGGCGCTCCAGAAACCGTGCATGAATGATTTTTCCGTAGTAAATCTCTCCCACACAGATCAGAAACATCGGGATGACGGCCAGCAGCGTGAGCCTGACACTGACATAATACATCATCTGGCAGATTACCATCACCGTCATAACGGAGGCGTCAAAAATACAGATTACCGCGGGCCCCAGCGACATTCGCACGGCATTCAGATCGCTGGTAAAGCGGGTCATCAGATCGCCTGTTTTATGCCCGTTATAGTATTCCACGCTCATTTTTTCGAGATGGGCAAACAGATCGTTGCGCAGTTCGCGTTCGATGGAGCGGGACGCCCCGAAGAGAAAGAAGCGCCAGAGAAACCTTCCCGCCGCAAGCGTGAGTCCGAGTATAAAAATAGAGACGAGGCAGGAGACGACCCCGTCCCAGTCCAGCGTGCGCGCGGCCAGACCGTCCGTGACCGTCCCTGTCAGCTTCGGGATAAACAGGCCGGCGTAGTCCACAACAAAAAGCGTCAGAATGCCCGCGGCATACCGCAGCCGGTGCCTGCGGATATATGTAAAAATAAACCGGAACGTGTTCATGCGCCGGACTCCTGTTCTGTTTCGGGGACAAACTCTATGTAATCTTTTCCGAGCTTTGCAATTCTGGCCAGGGAATAGACCGCAATCCCCTGTTCCCTGAGCTTCTCCCGGCCCGGCTGAAACGATTTTTCGATCAGAATGCCGATGCCTGCGACGGTTGCATGCGCTTTCCGCAGCAGACGCACAGCGCCTGTCGCCGCCTCCCCGTCCGCGAGAAAATCGTCGATAATCAGCACATG
>CAMSQM010000050.1 GCA_947062675.1 uncultured Roseburia sp. | reverse complement strand
CTCAGCTCCAAGGATAAGTCAGTGGCGCATTTTATGCGTGTGACAAAGTAAAACAGCGTTATCACTTTACAGGATGCAGTTTCCGGGACAAAGATAAGGCATGGTCAAAAGACCATGCCTTATAAACTGCATAAAAAATGGAAGCAAAGGGGCTCGAACCCTTGACCTCCCGCTAGTCAGGCGAGCGCTCATCCCAGCTGAGCTATGCTTCCGGAAAATAAAATATATAATTAGGTGAATCGTCCGGATGACGGTGCATCCGAGTGGAGATAGGGGGACTCGAACCCCTGACCTATACGTTGCGAACGTATCGCTCTCCCAGCTGAGCTATATCCCCTCATCAGGCGGATCCGGTCTGCACCTGCAGCATCGGAAACTTCCGCACTGTCTGCGACAGCAGCCTGTCCGCAGAAATGGAAGCAATGGGGCTCGAACCCATGACCTCTCGCGTGTGAGGCGAACGCTCATCCCAGCTGAGCTATGCTTCCATGAACCCTATTATAGCACGGTTTGTGGAGAATGCAAGTAAAATTTTATAAAATTTTTAATTTCGATGCCGTGAAATATGTGATAAGATATCAGTGCGCAGAGAAAGGAAGAAGCAATGAACATTAAAGAGGCGAAGAATGAGATAAAGCATACCGTGCGCGCGTATCTGGCGAAAGATGAAGCGGGGGAATACCGGATTCCCGCCGTCCGGCAGCGCCCGATGCTCTTAATCGGTCCTCCCGGCATCGGAAAGACGCAGATTATGGAACAGATTGCGCGGGAGGAGGGGATCGGCCTTGTGGCGTATACGATCACCCATCATACCAGGCAGAGCGCGGTGGGGCTTCCGTTTATCCGCGAGGAAGTATTTGACGGCGGGAGCCATACGGTGACGGAATATACGATGAGTGAGATAATTGCGAGTGTCTACCGGAAAATCCGCGACAGCGGGCAGCGCGAGGGAATTTTGTTTATCGACGAGATCAACTGTGTATCAGAGACGCTTGCGCCCACAATGCTGCAGTTTCTGCAGTGTAAGACATTTGGCAATCAGGCGGTGCCGCAGGGGTGGCTGATTGTGGCGGCCGGCAACCCGCCGGAGTATAATAAGTCCGTCCGGGATTTTGATATGGTGACGCTTGACCGCGTGCGCTATCTGACGGTCGGTGCGGATTATAAAGTCTGGGAGGAATATGCGCGCGCCAGGCACGTGTGCGGGGCTGTGCTGAGTTATCTGCGGCTGCGCCCGAAGCATTTTTACTGTGTCAGCGCGGATGTGGACGGGCTGCAGTTTGTCACGGCCAGGGGCTGGGAGGACCTGGGCAGTCTGATGGAAGTCTATGAGGAGATGGGGATTCCCGTGGATGAGACGGTGGTCCGCGAATTTGTGCACCATGACGCGGTGGCGGAGGACGCGGCGGCCTATTTTGAACTTTACCGGAAGTACCGCGACGACTACGGGATCCCGGAGATTCTTCTGGGAAAAGTAAAACCGGAAATTTACGCCCGCATCCATGCGGCTGCGTTTGACGAGCGGCTGTCCGTGGTGAATCTGCTGCTGGACGGGCTGGCAAAAGAGTTTGCGCGTGTTTCGCGGGAAAAGTCCCTGACGGACGGCTGGTATGCGTTTTTGAAGGAATACCGCGCTGCAGCGGAGGGCTCTGATCCGGTGCAGGAATACAGGAAGCTTTGCGGGAGAGCGGATGAGGCGCTTTCCGCGGAAAAGAAAAGCGGCGGTTTCGTGCCGGCCGGGGAGGGATGGCGGCGGAATCTGGCAATTCTGCTGAAAAAATACGAGCCCGCGGGAGGAGACGCCGCACAGTGCTTTCAGGCCGCGAAAGCCGGTTTTGATCTGCAGAGGGAGGCGCTGGAGCGCTCGGAGAGGGAGACGGCCCTGGCGCTTGAATGTGCGTTTGACTTTGTGGAGACGGCGTTTGAAAACGGGCAGGAGATGGTGGTGTTTGTCACGGAACTGACGCTCGGGGCAGAGTCGGCGCTGTTTCTGGCGGAGCATCCCTGTGAGCGCTACCTTATATACAGCAGGGAGCTGCTGACCGGCACGCAGAGAGCGGAGCTGCTCGCGGAACTGCACAGGGGATAATGCGCGCCGGCGGGTGCCCGCGGGAAAGATCCCGGGGATTATTTACCTGCGATAATAAACAGGGGATAATGCGCGCCGGCGCACGTCTGCGGGATACTCAGAATAATTTTATGAGATAATATGGGAAAAAGGAGAACAGGAAAACATGCAGTCACAGACAGAGTTAAGAAATATTTTGCAGAGAATTGATCACAGAGGGTATCCTGCTTATAAAGATACGCGGGGAAGCTATGATTTCCGCAATTATATTCTCTCGATCGATCACGTTCAGGGAGATCCGTTTGCATCCCCGTCGAAAGTCAGCGTTCATGTCAGGGGGGCCGCAGCGGGTTTTCCGGCAGATCTTTACCAGATGAAATGCCGCCGCACGGCTCTTGAGGATTACCTGCTGCGCCAGTTCGGGCGGGAGCTGGAAAAAGTGTCGTTTAAGGCAAAAGGTTCCGGAAAGAGCGGACTTCTCTCCGTCAGCAGATGCGGCCAGGAGGTTCTTGAACGCACGGCCTGTCAGCTTGACGAAAAAAGCGGGGATCTGGTGCTGCGCTTTGAAGTGGGGTTTCCGGCAAACGGCCGTACTGTCAATTCGCGGGAACTGGAGAAGATTTTTTTTGAATTTCTCCCGCAGTGTGTTTCGCGCAGTCTGTTTTACAAAGCGCTGGACGCAAAAACGGTGAAGGCGGTGGCAGATCTTGCGGAGGACCAGGAATTTATCCGGTCGCAGCTAAAGGAGAGGGGGCTTGTGGCATTTGTCGCGGACGGCGCCGTACTTCCGCGCGAATCGGGTGTTTCCGGCCGTCCCATGAAGGGGGCGGTCCGTTTTGAGTCGCCGGCGTCCCTCTCGGTAGAGCTTGAGCTTCCTCACCACGGGAAGCTTACAGGGATGGGGATCCGCAGGGGGATCACCCTGATTGTGGGCGGCGGTTATCACGGAAAATCGACGCTTCTGAAAGCGCTGGAACTCGGCGTATACAGCCATATCTCCGGTGACGGGCGCGAATATGTGATCACGGATGACACTGCGGTGAAAATCCGCGCGGAGGATGGCCGGAGCATTCAGAAAGTGGATATCTCAATGTTTATCAGCAACCTGCCGAATAAAAAGGATACGAAAAAGTTCTGCACGGAGGATGCCAGCGGAAGCACCTCCCAGGCGGCAAATGTTGTCGAGGCCATGGAGGCCGGAACACAGGCGTTTCTGATCGACGAGGACACAAGCGCCACCAATTTTATGATACGGGACGAGCTGATGCAGCGTGTCGTAAACCGTGAGGATGAGCCGATCACGCCTTTTATCGACCGCATTGAGGAGCTGTACCGGGAGTACGGAATCTCGACGGTGCTTGTGGCGGGCAGCTCAGGCTCATATTTTCACAAGGCGGACTGTGTGATTCAGATGAATCAGTACCGGCCGGTCGAGATCACGGAGTCCGCAAAAGCGGAGGCAGAGCGTTTTCCCATGCCGCCGTCCCAGCCGCCGCGGCAGACAAAGCCGCAGTTTGCCCGCTGTGTAAAGGCGGACCGCGCGTTCCGGGAAGACCGGATGAAAATGAAAACGATGGGGCGGGACGGGATTTCCATCAACCGCGATACCATCGACGTGCGGTATGTGGAACAGCTTGTTGATTCCGAACAGCTTGCGGCGCTTGGATATCTGCTCAAATACGCACAGTGTCATGTGTTTGACGGAAAGAAAACGATGGGGCAGGCGGTGGATTATCTGGAAAAGCTGCTTGCGGAAAAGGGACTTGCAGCCATCTGTGAGAGCAGCTACCTGCCGTGCGGGCTTGCCATGCCGCGGAGACAGGAAATTTTTGCCTGTGTGAACCGCTACCGGAAGCTTATGATCTAAAAACTATTGCAATTTTATTCCTGTTTGTATAGAATAAAATAGTATGGCGGAGGGAGAATATGAGCAGGACGAATGACCTTGGTAACCGCATCAATGAAGCGTATGGCAGGCTGAGCAAAGGACAGAAGCTGCTGGCGGTTTACATAACGGACAATTATGACAAGGCGGTTTTCCTGACAGCAGCAAGGCTCGGAGAGATGGTCGGTGTGAGCGAATCCACGGTAGTGCGGTTTGCGATGCACCTTGGTTACAAAGGTTATCCGGAATTTCAGAGTGCGCTCAAGGAGCTGGTGCAGGGCCGGCTCCACGCGATGCAGCGGATGGAAGTTGCTTACGGGCGCATCAGCCAGTCGAAGATTCTGCAGTCAGTGCTTGGCTCCGACGCGGAGAGGATTCATTCCACGCTCGAAAAAATAGATGAACACGCATTTGATCTGGCGGTGGACACAATTCTTTCCGCCAGACATATCTACATTATAGGGATCCGCAGCTGTGCACCTCTGGCATCTTTTCTGTCTTTCTATTTCACACTGATGTTTGAGAACGTCCATCTGATCCAGACAAGCAGCGCAAGCGAGATTTTTGAACAGATGGTGCGCATCGGAAAAGACGATGTGATTATCGGCATCAGTTTCCCGCGGTATTCCATGCGGACGTTAAAGGCGATGGAATTTGCCAACAACCGCAGTGCAAGGGTGATTACGCTGACAGACAGTGTGCATTCGCCGATGAATCTGTACTCCTCCTGTAATCTGATCGCGGACAGTGATATGGCGTCGATTGTGGATTCCCTTGTCGCGCCTTTAAGCGTGATTAACGCGCTGATTGTGGCACTGTGTATGAAAAAGCAGGACGGGGTCGCCAGGACGCTCGGGATGCTGGAGGAAGTCTGGGATGAATATCAGGTATACGGAAATGATGAGATCAACTATATCAATGACTCCGTCAGAATGCGCTATGCCAGAATAGGAGATACGGACCTGAATGAGTAAAGTGATTGTGACCGGCGGCGGGCCTGCCGGAATGTTTGCCGCGATTGCGGCGGCGGAATGCGGACATAATGTAATACTGCTGGAAAAAAATGAAAAGCTCGGGAAAAAGCTCTATCTCACCGGAAAAGGGCGCTGTAACCTGACAAACGCGGGAGCTCCTGAGAATTTTTTTGCCAGTGTCATGAGCAATCCGAAGTTTCTGTATAGTGCTTTCGGGGTCTGTGACAACCAGCGCGTGATCCGCTTTTTTGAGGAAAACGGCATGCCGGTGAAGACGGAGCGCGGGGAGAGAGTGTTTCCCGTGTCGGACCACTCGTCGGACGTCATCGCCACTTTGCAGAAAGTTCTGCGGGAGAAGAATGTGGAAGTCCGTCTTCGCACGCGGGTGCAGTCGCTGCTCCTTGCGGACGGCAGGGTGAGCGGGGTACTTCTCACGGATGGGGACAGGCTGTCCGCCGACGCCGTCATTCTTGCCACGGGCGGGGCTTCCTATCCGGCGACCGGGGCCACGGGAGACGGTTACCGGATTGCGGCGGAGGCGGGGCATACCATAACGGACATTTCACCGTCCCTGGTTCCGTTTTATGCGGTGGAGGATTATGTGCGGAAGCTTCAGGGGTTATCGCTTAAAAATGTCCGGGTGCGTATCCGTGACGGAAAAAAGTGTCTGTATGAGGGGTTCGGGGAGATGCTGTTTACACATTTCGGCGTAAGCGGACCTCTGATTTTATCGGCGAGCGCTTCCATCCGGCCTTCCCTGGCGGAAAAGAAGCTTTCAATGGAGATTGATTTAAAACCGGCGCTGTCACTGGAACAGCTGGATGCGCGTCTGCTGCGGGAGTTTGAGGGGGCTGGGAAAAAACAGTTTAAAAACGTCATCGGAAGTCTGTTTCCATCAAAGCTTGTGCCCGTGATGGCGGAACACTCCCTGATTGCGCCGGAAAAGAGGGTGAATGAGATCACGCGGGAGGAGAGGCTTTCATTTGCGCGGCTGATCAAGGCTTTTCCGCTCACGCTGAACGGCCTGCGCGGCTTTGAGGAGGCCGTGATCACAAAGGGAGGCGTAAAGGTGAAAGAGGTGAATCCTTCCACAATGGAGTCAAAGATTGTGGAAAACCTGTATTTCTGCGGGGAGCTGCTGGATGCGGATGCGCTGACGGGCGGCTACAATCTTCAGATAGCCTGGTCAACCGGATACCTCGCCGGCGCAGGGATAAAAAATACAGGGAAAGGGAAACTATAATATGAGCGTTAATATTGCAATTGACGGGCCGGCAGGCGCCGGAAAAAGCACGATTGCCAGAAAGCTGGCGGCGGAGCTGGGATTTGTCTATGTGGATACCGGCGCAATGTACCGCGCGCTGGCGTATCATTTTCTCAGCTGCGGAATCGCGCCGGAGAATGGGGAGGCCGTCGCCGCCGCATGTAAGGGGGCGGATGTGACGATCGCCTATGCGGACGGGGAGCAGCAGGTTTTCTTAAACGGGGAGAATGTCAGCGGAAAAATCCGCACGGAGGAGGTCGGAAACATGACGTCCGCCGTCAGTGTCTATCCGGCCGTGCGCGCAAAGCTTGTGGAGATTCAGAGAGAGATCGCCGCGAAATCAGATGTGATTATGGACGGCAGGGATATTGGCACCTGTGTGCTGCCGGGGGCTCAGGTCAAGATATACCTGACCGCGGGAACCGCGACCAGGGCGAAGCGGAGGTATGACGAGCTGACGGCAAAGGGACAGGCCTGTGATCTGGCAAAGATTGAGCGGGACATTGAGGACCGCGATTACCGGGATATGCACAGGGAGGTATCCCCGCTCAGGCAGGCGGACGACGCGGTGCTGATTGACAGTTCGCAGATGGGAATCGATGAGGTTGTCGCGGCGATCAGGGAAGTATATGAAGGAGTCTGCGGGAGATGATCTGCCGGGGCAGCCGGCGGAAGGATGCTCTCTGCGGCACGGAGTTCAGGGGATACGGAGAAGCGATATGAATGTGGTCACGGCGGAGAGCGCGGGTTTTTGCTTTGGTGTAAAGCGCGCGGTGGATATGGTATACCGGGAGGCGGCGAAGGGGGAGGCACTTTATACTTACGGGCCGGTTATACACAATGAGGAGGTTGTAAGAGATCTCGAAAAAAAGGGCGTGCGCGTGGTAAACAGCGTCGGGGAGTTAAAAGACTGTCCGAAAGGCGCCGTGGTGCTGCGGGCCCACGGCGTGGAGCGTGAGATACGCAGTCAGATCGAGGCGCTCGGCTTTTCCATCACCGACGCCACCTGTCCCTATGTGCTGAAGATCCATCGTCTGGTGGAGCGTTACAGCGGGGAAGGATGTCAGATTGTAATTATGGGCGATCCGGACCATCCGGAGGTTCGCGGCATCCGGAGCTGGTCACGGCCATCACAGACAACGGTGATTTCAACGAGGGAGGAAGCGGAAAATTATGCTGTCCGGGATGGGAAAAAAGTATGCATAGTATCACAAACGACATTTAATTACAATAAATTTCAAGAACTGGTTGAAATTATAAGGAAAAAAGGTTATGATATAAATGTTTTAAATACGATCTGCAATGCGACGCAGGAGCGGCAGACAGAAGCGGCGGCGATCGCACGGCAGGCAGAGGCGATGATCGTCATAGGCGGGAAGAACAGTTCAAATACACAGAAGTTATTTGAAATATGCAGAAAAGAATGCACAAATACTTACTATATACAGACTGTACGGGATCTGGAGAGCGGATGCTTCCGGTCCATCGATAACGTAGGTATTACCGCAGGGGCGTCTACCCCAAAGAATATTATTGAGGAGGTTCAAAAGAATGTCAGAAATGAGCTTTGAACAAATGCTGGACGAAACATTTAAAACAATAAGAAATGGAGAGGTAGTTGAGGGTACCGTTATCGATGTGAAACCTGATGAGATCGTTCTGAATATCGGCTACAAATCAGACGGTATCATTACGCGCAGTGAATACACGAACGAAGCAAACGCGGATCTGACAACACTGGTATCCGTGGGCGACACCATGGAGGCAAAGGTTTTAAAGGTGAATGACGGCGAGGGTCAGGTGCTGCTCACCTATAAGCGCCTGGCGGCGGAGAAGGGCAGCAAGAGACTGGAGGAAGCGTTCGAGAACCGCGAGGTTCTGACCGCGAAAGTTGCACAGGTGCTCGACGGAGGTCTGTGCGTGATTGTGGATGAGACAAGGGTCTTTATTCCGGCAAGTCTGGTATCCGACTCCTACGAGAAGGATCTGACGAAATACAAGGATCAGGATATCGAGTTTGTGATCAGCGAGTTCAATCCGAAGCGCAGGAGAATCATCGGTGACCGCAAGCAGCTTCTGGTAGAGAAGAAGATGGAACAGCAGAGAGAGCTGTTTGCGCGGATCAAGATCGGCGACATCCTTGAGGGTACCGTCAAGAACGTGACAGATTTTGGCGCGTTTATTGATCTCGGCGGTGCGGACGGACTTCTGCATATCTCTGAGATGTCCTGGGGACGCGTGGAGAGTCCGCGCAAGGTATTCAGCGTTGGCGACAATGTCCGTGTGTTTATTAAGGATATCAACGAGACAAAGATTGCGCTCAGCATGAAGTTTCCGGCAGATAATCCGTGGAACGGCGCTGCTGAGAAGTTTGCGATTGGCAATATTGTGACGGGAAAGGTTGCGCGGATGACAGATTTCGGCGCGTTTGTGGAGCTGGCGCCCGGCGTGGACGCGCTGCTGCATGTGTCCCAGATCGCAAAAGAGCATGTGGAAAAGCCTTCCGATGTCTTAAAAGCCGGCCAGGTGATTGAGGCTAAGATTGTCGATTTCAACGAGGAGGACAGAAAGATCAGTCTGTCCATCAAGGCTCTGCTGATCGCGCGCGAGTCTGAGGAAGAGGATCCGGATATCGCGGATGTCGACATTGAGGCAGTGGCTAAGGGCGAATAGCAGAAGAACAGGCTGGATGATTCCGGGAGGTAATGATGCTCGAGAATGATAACTATGAGAAGTTTAAAAAAGATGTCCTTGCGCTTGCGAAGATTGATCTGAATTCCTATAAGGAAAAGCAGATGCGGCGCAGGATTAACACACTGATCACCAAGAACAACGTCAAAACATACAATGACTATGTTGCGCTGCTGAAAAAGGACAGGGAAAAATTCGACCAGTTTATCAATTTTCTAACGATCAATGTGTCAGAGTTTTACCGCAATCCTGATCAGTGGAAGATTCTGGAGAATGAAGTGTTTCCGGCGCTGATAAAGAAGTTTGGCAGGAATCTGAAAATATGGAGTGCGGCGTGTTCAACGGGAGATGAACCCTATTCGCTTGTGATGGCGCTCTCGAGGCATCTGCCGCTGACCGGCATTAAGATTATCGCCACGGATATTGACAAACAGGTGATTGATACCGCCCGGATGGGACTCTACAACGAGAAAAGCATTGCCGCTGTACCGGCGGATTTCAAAAAGAAGTTTTTCACGAAAGTCGGGAATTCCTATCAGATTTCGGATGAGGTCAAAAAGCGTGTGGAGTTTAAGGAGCATGACCTGCTGAAAGATAATTATCCGACGGGATGTCATCTGATTGTCTGCAGAAATGTGGTAATCTATTTTACCGAGGACGCAAAAGATGCGATCTATGCGAAATTCCACAAGTCCCTGCAGACGGGAGGCGTGTTGTTTATCGGGAGCACGGAACAGATTATGAATTACAGGGAGCTTGGATTTAACCGCAACAAATCTTTCTTCTTCGAAAAGGCGTAATCTGTACCGGAGCATCTGTGTGCCGGAGAGCCTGTGTGAGAGCGATGAGAATCGTTTTCGCACAGGTTTTCTTTCATTGGAAATGCATTATTACTGTGAAGTGTTAAAGTAAATATTTTCCCATTAGAGACTATACTTCCGGGCAGGATTTTTTGCTCTCTCATGGGAAACTGCGCCCTGTGAGATAAATGCTTCGCGGAATCGCGATATTTTTTATTTTTAAGGAGAAAAAAGGGAGGAGAATAGCTTATGGGACAGATCATACTGGCGTCCGCCTCGCCGAGGAGGCGTCAGCTGCTGGAGCAGATCGGGCTGATTTTTGAGATTTGCCCGGCCAAGGGGGAGGAGCGCGCCACGGCTGGGGAGCCGGAGAAAGTGGTGATGGAGCTCGCCGCGGCAAAAGCGGAGGAGGTTGCCGCAATGATCGGTTCATACGGCAGACGTCATAGTGAGCTGATTACGCCGCAGGATATTCTGGTGATCGGGGCCGATACCGTCGTGGCCTGCGAGGGGCGGATACTCGGAAAGCCGCGGGATGATGAGGAAGCATTTTCCATGCTCTCACAGCTCTCCGGCAGAACGCACGCTGTCTGTACGGGAGTGGCCCTGATTCTCACGGAAGCGTCGGGAGCTGTCAGGAAGCGTACATTTTATGAAAAGACCCTTGTCACAATGAGTGTGATGGATCCGCAGGAGATCCGGAGGTATATCGCGACGGGAGAGCCGGCTGACAAGGCGGGCGCTTATGGAATTCAGGGAAAATGTGCGATATATATTGACAAAATTGACGGGGACTATAATAATGTGGTTGGGCTTCCGGTGGCGGCGCTGTACCGGGAGCTGAAAAAAATGGAAATTGATCTATACAAATGGCAGGAAAGGAAGAATCTGTAATGTACGATAAAATGTGTCTTGATGTATTTCTGGCTGAGCAGGGAAAGCTTTTTAAGGAGCCGGTCGCGGAGACGCCGGAGGAAGCGGAGGCATTTCTGGAGGACTGCATGGCAGTCGTCTGCGCCAGTTTAAGAGAGGTGCGGGATTATTTTGACGGGGAGGGAATGGACGTCTCAGAGATGGACGATGAGGAGCTGGAAGAGGCCAGCGAAGTGTTCGCACTGCCGGACGGACGCTTCCTGGTCGTGGAAGGATAGAATGGGTGATTATCTGCCGTGATGCCGCGCCGGAGTGCGCGTTCTGGAAAGGGAGGGGAGTCTGTGAAGCAGTATGATGTGATCATAATCGGTGCCGGGCCGTCGGGGATTTTCTGTGCGTATGAGCTGATTCATGCGAGAAAGGATCTGAGGGTTCTGATGATTGAAAAAGGCCGCAGGATTGAAAAGCGCGAGTGTCCGAAGCGGAAGACAAAAGTCTGTGTCGGCTGCAGGCCGTGTTCGATTACGACGGGATTTGCCGGAGCGGGAGCGTTTTCAGACGGAAAGCTTTCCCTCTCACCCGATGTGGGCGGCAATCTTCCCGAAATTCTCGGATATGACAGGACTGTGGAGCTGTTAAAGGAGTCGGATGATATCTATCTGAAATTTGGCGCGGATACGCGTGTTTACGGCGTGGATAAGGAGAAGGAGATCCGTGAGATCCGCAAAAAGGCGATCAACGCGAATTTAAAGCTGATAGAGTGCCCGATCCGCCATCTGGGAACCGAGGAGGGATACCGGATATACCAGAGGCTCCAGGAGCATCTGCTCGCGGAAGGGGTGGAGATGGAGTTCGACACAATGGTGTCCGATATCCTGACGGAAGACGGGGCGGTAAAGGGGGTTGTGACAGGAGAAGGGGAGACTTATCTGGCGGCGGAGGTGATCTCAGCGGTCGGGCGCGAGGGCGCCGACTGGTTTTCGCATATCTGCAGAAAGCACGGAATCGGGACGAAAGTCGGCACGGTGGATGTCGGTGTGCGCGTTGAGGTGCGGGATGAGATTATGGAATTTCTGAATGAAAATCTTTATGAGGCGAAGCTGGTCTATCACACCCCCACGTTCGACGACAAAGTACGCACGTTCTGCACCAATCCGTCCGGCGAGGTCGCAACGGAATATTACGATGACGGGCTTGCCGTGGTAAACGGACATGCCTATAAGTCGTCGGACTTAAAGACGGATAATACCAATTTTGCCGTGCTGGTGTCAAAGAATTTCACAAAACCGTTCAAGACGCCGATCGAGTACGGAAAACAGATCGCGCAGCTGTCCAATATGCTCTGCGACGGGAAGATTATGGTGCAGACCTTCGGGGATTTTAAGCGGGGGCGCAGGACGACGGAGGAACGCCTCTGCCGCAATAACCTGATTCCGACGCTGAAGGACGCGGTGCCGGGCGATCTGTCGCTGGTTCTGCCGCACCGCCTGATGGTGGACATCGAGGAAATGATTGTCGCGCTCGATAAGGTGACGCCGGGACTTGCAAGCGACGAGACGCTGCTTTACGGGGTGGAGGTGAAGTTTTATTCCAATAAAGTTATCGTCGACGCGGATTTTGAGACAAATGTGAGGGGACTTCGGGCCATCGGGGACGGGGCTTCCGTGACAAGAGGATTGCAGCAGGCGTCTGCAAACGGTATTTCGGTGGCGCGCAGTATTCTGAAGAGGATCGGCTGATATCATGGCAATGGCTGCCTGAAAGAGTTTTAGCCCGGGCGGCGTAAAAGCCCGGGCTAAACCGCGGGGCGTGGAGAGTACGATGAAGAGAAAGAGGAGATACAGATGTTTTGTCTGCGCGCTGCTGTGCATTGCAGCGCTGCTGTGCGGCTGCCGGCTCGGAAACAGGGATATCGTGGTTTCCGGTATTACCGGCAGCAAATATGTTTTCCGGATAGACGGGGCCTCCTGCAGTATTCGGGAGGCCATGGTTTATCTGACAAATTATCAGAATATTTACGGGACATCCTGCGGTGTGGACCTCTGGCAGCATGACTTTGGCGATGACTCCTTAAGTCAGTACATAAAAGATATCACCATGGAGGAGCTGACGCAGGTGTACTGTATGAACCTTCTTGCGGGAGAGCGGGAAATGGAGCTCTCTGAGGAGGAGGTTAAGAGTGTGTCGGACGCTGCGCGGGAATACTACGGCACGCTCTCCACGGAGGAGATTGTATATCTGGGCGTCTCCGAGGCGGATATCCGCGAGTATTACAGCCATTATGCGCTGGCGGGAAAGCTCTATCACTCCCTGACGGACGGGGTCAACGCTGAGGTCAGCGACGATGAGGCGAGGATTATGGAGATTATGCAGATATTTGTGAGCGATTCCGGGAAAGCGGCCGAGGTGCGCGCGAAGCTGGATAACGGCGATGACTTTGCCTCGGTCGCAAATAATTACAACGAACTGCCGGTGATCCAGACGACGATCTCCCGGGATGACGTCGCGGCCGAGGTGGAACAGGTGGCATTTTCCCTCGACAACGATGAAATTTCCGGAATGATTTCCGTGGAAAACGGATATTATTTTATCAAGTGCCTGAATAAATATGACGTGGAGCTGACAGAAGCGAATAAGTCCAATATCGTGGAGAAGCGGGAGAAGGAGGCATTTGACGATGTCTATAATGAGTTTGTCTCGTCGAGGAGCTCGTGGCTGAACCGGGAACTCTGGAACGGAGTTGTGCCGGATACGGGCGGGGAGATGAAGACAGACCGCTTTTTTGAGGTATTTGCAAAATACTGCGGGGATATCTGAACAGAGAGGAAAATTATGACAAAAGATATGACACAGGGCCCGCCGATGAAGCTGATTTCAGGATTTGCCGTGCCGCTTCTATTTGGTTTTTTATTCCAGCAGTTTTACAACCTGATGGATACGCTCATCGTGGGAAAATTTCTGGGGGTCGATGCACTGGCTGCAGTCGGCGCGACAGGATCGCTGAACTTTCTGACAATCGGATTCTGTATGGGCGTCTGCAACGGATTTGCGATTCCCCTGGCGCACCGGTTCGGGGCCGGGGATTACCGTGGTCTGCGTGTGTTTATGATGAATGCCGTCTATCTGGCGGTGATTTTTTCCGTTGTGATGACGGTGCTCACCGTGGTATTCTGCAGGCCGGTTCTGCAGCTGATGCGGACGCCGGACAATATTATCGACGATTCTTACTGCTATATTGTAATTATTTTTGCGGGAATTCCCGCCACATATCTCTATAACCTGATCTCCGGGGTGATACGTTCCATGGGGGACAGCCGGACGCCGGTCGTATTCTTAACGATTGCCTCGGCCTTAAATATTGTCCTGGATCTGGTGTTTATCCTGCAGTTTCATCTGAATGTGTCGGGAGCGGCGCTTGCAACGGTGATCTCGCAGGCTGTGTCCGGCGTGGGCTGCCTGCTGTACAGTCTGAAAAAGTTTGAGATTCTGCACACGGAGAAGGAGGAGCGAAAGGTCAGTATATCCTGCATGAAAGTGCTCTGCGGGATGGGAGTGCCGATGGGGCTTCAGTATTCTGTGACCGCGGTCGGAAGTCTGGTCTTACAGAGCGCGGTCAACGGCCTGGGATCCGGCGCGGTTGCCGCGATGACGGCCGGCAGCAGGATTGCGATGTTTTTCTGCTGCCCGTTTGACGCGCTTGGATCCACCATGGCGACCTACGGCGGACAGAATGTCGGGGCTGGTAAGATGGAACGGATATCCGCCGGTCTTAAGGCCTGTTCCGTGCTTGGGACCGGATATGCGTTGCTGGCATTTTTCATTCTTCTTTTATCCGGGGAGCGCCTGGCGCTATTTTTTGTGGAGGGAGGCGAGACGGGGATTATCCGGAATGTGCGCCTGTTTCTGCTGGGAAACGGCGCGTTTTATATCCCGCTGGCCTTTGTCAATATTGTGCGTTTTCTGATTCAGGGGATGGGCTACAGCAGGTTTGCGATTCTGGCCGGTGTGTTTGAGATGGTGGCGAGGGCGCTGGTGGGATTTGTGTTTGTCCCGCTGTTCGGGTTTCCTGCAGCCTGTTTTGCAAGTCCTGTGGCGTGGGTGTTCGCGGATCTGTTTCTCTTTCCGGCGTATGTGCATGTGTTTCGTAAAACGGAAAGGATGCTTCTGGCAGGGGAGACGCTCTGAGGGCGGACGGCATGTGTGCCGGGGAAGAATTCCGGCGGCCGGAAACGGGATAAATGGGATATCGTAATGAAAAAGTGGAGGCGGTATGACGGAACTGGTAAAAGCAATTATTTTTGGTATTATCGAGGGAATTACGGAGTGGCTTCCGGTCAGCAGCACGGGGCATATGATCCTGCTCGACGAATTTCTGACGCTTCATGTGAGTCCGCAATTTAAGGAAATGTTTCTGGTGGTGGTGCAGCTCGGCGCGATTTTTGCTGTTATCGTTCTGTTTTGGGATAAGATCTGGCCGTTTGCGCGCGAAGGGCATGGCGGAGCGGCGGCGCGGATTTCTATCCGGACGGATATTCTCACAAACTGGGTAAAAATTGCCGCCGCCTGTTTTCCGGCAGTCATTTTTGTCGTGCTGGGGCTGGATGAAATCTGTGACGCGCTGTTCTATAATCCCGTGTGCGTGTCGGTAGCGCTGATTGTATTCGGCGTCGCGTTTATCGCGGTGGAGAGGCGGAACGCGGGAAGGGCGGCGGTGGCCGCCACCCTGCAGGAGATCACGTATCCGATGGCTGTACTGATCGGGCTCTTTCAGCTGATCGCGGCGGCTTTTCCGGGCACTTCAAGGTCTGGCGCAACAATTGTGGGGGCGCTTCTGATCGGGGTATCGAGGACTGCGGCGAGCGAGTTTACCTTTATTCTGGCGATTCCTGTGATGTTCGGCGCGAGTCTGCTGAAGCTGACGGATTTCGGCTTTGCAATGACCCGGGAGGAATGGACGCTGCTTGCGGCCGGGATGGTGAGCGCTTTTCTGGTGTCCGTGGCCGTGATCCGCTTTCTGCTCGGCTATATCCGGCGCCATGATTTTAAGGTGTTCGGGTGGTACCGGATTGTGCTCGGCGCCGTGGTCCTGGCATATTTCGGGCTGCGCTGAAAACCGATCCTGCCCGGTCTTATCCGTGCTGTCCCGGAAAGGGATTCCCGGGCTTTATCAGGGCTGTTTCGGAATACGGTTCAGCTCCCGGTTCAGCCATTCAGGGGAAAGCTCCCTGTACTGATCCCTCTGGTAGGAAATGGCCTGCAAAAGCGTGATGATTCCGCCGCCGTCCTGCCGGATGCGCTGTGCGATTCCCGGAACGGTCTTCTCCAGCAGGGCCATGGCTTCCCCGCTGCGCAGGAACAGGCCGACCGGGTCGCTGAGGGAGTAGCAGCTGTCATCTGTTTCCTGCTCCTGCAAAAACCAGTTTGTGACGCTGCTCCCAGCGCCGCCGTCTTCGCAGACATAGGAGGGATCGGTCTCCTCCCGCCTGTGGAAAATGGCTTCGTCTGTGATTTTGTCTTCCGCAGAGGCGGTAATCCTGTTTTCTCCCATCTGTAAAACAATCTTTTCAAAAAGAAAGACACCGGGAGCCTGCGCTGTTTTTGTCAGGGCCGGGCCGCCGTTGACTGAGAGACTGATTTTGTCTTCATTGGAATACACTTTTACGCTGATAGTCTCCGCGGCGCGGTTCTGAAAGCGTTTACCGGTGATATGCACAAATTTTTCTTCCGACCAGCGCGCCTTGTAATAATAAAACGCGTCTTTGCGGACGGTGCGGTCAAAGCTGACCAGACCTTTTGTATTCCGGAAGGGGACACCGCCTTCTTTTCTGATTCTGCTTCCGAAATCTGCCAGATTCCACACAAAACTTCCCCAGAGCCATTCCCGTTTTTCGATTTCAGGATAAAATGTTTCGTGATAGAGGGCCTGAAATTCTTCCGAGTAATCTTTGACCACGGGTGTTTCGGAGTGAAAGGACGTGTTGCAGTCTGCGCCGTATTCACTGATTCCGAGTGCCACGCCGGGCTGCTCCCTGTGGAAGCGGTCAAGGTATGTGCCGACATCGTTTATATCACCATAGTACCATCCGAAATACAGATTATATCCGACCATATCCGTGATATGGTTCATAGGACTGTCGAAAGCGACGCCGTGCAGATTGGCGCAGGCGGTGATCCGTCCGGGATCAAGGTGTACGGCCAGATCGCACAGTTTTCGCACTTTATCGTGCATGTCCGCCTCGTCGCGGAACATGGCGATTTCGTTCTGGATCCCCCAGAAACAGATGGACGGATGGTGCAGATTCTGGAGAATCAGTTCACGGAGCTGACAGCAGGCATTTTCAAAGAGAGCTTCGCTGCCGGTCAGTTTCAGCATCGGAATTTCAGCCCACACTATCAGGCCGTTTTTGTCGCAGAGATCATACGTATGCTGTGGATGCTGGTAGTGGGACAACCGCACGGCGTTGGCGCCCGTTTCCAGGATCAGAGCCATATCTTTTTCCTGCCTGTCGCGGTCTGTCGCGCAGAAACAGCCGGAAAAATCCTGATGTCTGGCGATACCGTGAAGGGGCAGGTGTGTGCCATTCAGGAAAAATCCCCGTTCCGGATGGATGAATGCGGTGCGGAAACCGAACGGAATGGTCAGGCTGTCTGTTACATGGCCGTTTACGCGCAGTTCCGCCCTGAGGGTATAAAGGATGGGGGATGATTTCCCGTTCCAGAACTGCGGATGCCCGACGCGGATATCCGTTAGCGTTTCCGCTTCTCCGGGCACGCACAGGGACGCAGCCGGATGATTGTCCTGGTCAAGGACGGTGTAACAGATTTCCACATGTTTCCCGTCCGTCCCCAGAAGATATGCGGTTGTGTGTATAATTCCGCTGCCGTCGGCGTCTGTTGCGGTGCGGATAATCAGGCCGTCTGTGCCATGCCATGAACGGTCAAAACAGCAATTTTCAGTCACGGTTAAGGAGACGCCGCGATACAGACCTCCGTACACCGTAAAGTCCCCGAATACCGGGGATATCACGTCAAAAGAGCGGTTGTCGACAAAGACCATCAGATGGTTTTCCTGACCGGAGCGGGTCCACTCTGTGATATCAGATGCAAATGCGGAATATCCGCCCTGATGCGCTCCCGCAAAATGTCCGTTGACATAATACTCTGCCCACCGGTCCGCCGCATCAAAGTGCAGAAAAACACGCTGATCTCTGGAAAAAGATACCGGGAATGTTTTTTCGTACAGGGTCAGCCCTTCGTACGCATCCCCGTCGCGGTACCAGGTATGGGGGAGTGTGACTGTTTCTGCCGGCTCCCTGCGGATGTCCGGGTCCGCTGGAGAGATTTCGCGGATATCTTTCCCGGGGATTTTCCGGAAAAGCCAGTGCCGGTTCAGGTCTGTTTTATTGTGATTCATGCTGCTGCCTCCTTATTTTTCATCTGTCTGAATGCAGTATAGCAGATTCATTTTTAACGTGATAGAATAAAACGATACAAAATAGTATAAAACAACTTTCCGGAAAGGGGTGTTTTTTTGAGAAGGCCAGAAGAGGCGCTGGAGCTTATCCGGCAGTTTGTGTTCCAAATATATCAGCTGAATCTTGATTTTGCGGATACGGACGAATCCGCTGCGGCCCGCAGCAGCGGATTCCGGATTCATGAACGACAGCAGTATTTAAGCCCGGCCGGTTCTTCCCGGTTTTTCAGCACGATGGAGGCGGGAACGATATACGGTATCACCGATATTCTGCGGGTTCAGTATGATTTTTTTCTCTGCGGCGACAGGCCGGTGATGGCGGGGCCTTACTGCTCCAGGATTCTGCGCGAGCGGGAAGCGGAAAAGATTCTGGAAGATTACCGGATTGATGATCTTACTGCGCGGGATCTGCTCGCCTGCCGGAGTCGTTTCCCTGTTCTGGAAGAAGGGCTGGTGCACCGCATTTCCGATTTTCTGCTTCAGCTTTCCGGGGACCGGAGAGAGGGCGCGGCGCAGGTAGTCCGGATTGATGAATCATGCAGCGGGCGACCGGCTTTTCCGGATCCGGAGCCGTATCCCGGCGAAATGACAGGCGAGGGGGAATCGCGCTACGGCAGGGTGATAAACAGCCGGTATCAGGCGGAACGGCGTTTTATTGAGCATGTGGAGGCGGGAAATGCCGGGGAGGCAATCCGGTATTTAAGAAAACTGGAACAGGACGTGGCTTATTTAAAAGAGCCAGGGACGACGATGGAAAATGAGAGAATCGGGGCGGCGATTGTCAGGACAAATGTGAGGGCTGCGGCCCTGCGCGCCGGTATCACGCCTCAGGCAGCAGACAGGCTTTCCATGGAAAATACAAAGGCGGTCTTTCTGGCCCGGACGACTGCGGAGATTCAGCGGGAAAAAGAAGCGATGGTCAGACACTTCTGCAGGGAAATCCATTCCTGCAGGGACCGGAAATATTCCGGGACGGTGCGCAGCGTGATCTATGAGCTGGAACATCATTACGCGCAGGAGATCACTGTCCGCGGGATGGCGGAGGAGCTGGGAGTTACCCCGGGCTATCTGACCGCACAGTTTAAGAAAGAGACCGGCTGCACGCCGGTTGCCTTTCTGCGCGCAATACGGATGAAGCAGGGGGCAAAGCTCCTTGTGGAAACCAGTCTGCCGGTCCGGGAGATCGCCGGTCTGACCGGTATTGCGGATGAGAATTACTTTATCCGGCTGTTTTGCAGGGAATACGGTCAGACGCCGGGGAAGTTCCGCAGATACCACACTGCGGGGAGCTGGGAAAACAGGGGATTTACAGGGTCGGGATCTGATAAAAATTCGTCGAAATAAGACTTTACTATTCCGGAAAAATATGCGAAAATATACAAAGTATTACAGTTCTATTAAGTGAAAGGAGTCTTATAATGATTTACACTAAGGAAGTTGAAAACATGTGCCCCGTGGCAAAAGGCGCAAAACATGAACCGGCTCCGATCCCGGAAGAGGGAAAGTGGGTTCATTCGAAGAAAATCGAGGATATTTCAGGCTTTACGCACGGCATCGGCTGGTGTGCCCCGCAGCAGGGCGCCTGTAAGCTTTCGCTGAACGTAAAGAACGGTGTAATCGAAGAAGCACTGGTAGAGACCATCGGATGCTCCGGCATGACGCATTCCGCAGCCATGGCGGCGGAGATTCTGCAGGGCAAGACCATTCTTGAGGCGCTGAACACAGACCTTGTATGCGATGCGATCAATACAGCAATGAGAGAACTGTTCTTACAGATCGTGTACGGACGTACCCAGAGTGCCTTTTCCGACGACGGACTTGCAGTCGGTGCAGGCCTTGAGGATCTGGGAAAAGGACTTCGCTCCCAGGTAGGTACAATGTATGCAACAAAAGAGAAAGGGGTCCGTTACCTCGAGATGGCGGAAGGCTACGTGACGGGAATCGCTCTCGACGCGGACAACGAAGTAATCGGATATCAGTTCGTTTCCCTTGGAAAGATGACTGATTTTATTAAAAAGGGTGACAGTCCTGACACTGCATGGGAAAAAGCAAAAGGTCAGTATGGCCGTGTGGCGGATGCCGCAAAGATTATTGACCCGCGTGTAGAGTAAGGAAAGGAGAACGAAGATAATGGCTTTATTTGAATCATATGAGAGAAGAATCGACCAGATCAACGCTGCTTTAAACAGCTATGGCATCAGTTCCGTCGAGGAAGCTGAAAAAATTACAAAAGATGCAGGACTTGACGTATACGAGCAGGTAAAGAAAATCCAGCCGATCTGCTTTGAGAACGCGTGCTGGGCTTACACGGTGGGCGCAGCCATCGCAATCAAAAAAGGCTGCAAAAAAGCGGCTGACGCTGCTGCGGCAATCGGAGAGGGCCTCCAGGCATTCTGCATTCCGGGTTCTGTTGCAGACCACAGAAAAGTGGGACTTGGACATGGTAATCTCGGCAAAATGCTGCTTGAGGAGGAGACCGAGTGCTTCTGCTTCCTGGCAGGACATGAGTCCTTTGCAGCGGCGGAAGGTGCAATCGGTATCGCTGAGAAGGCAAATAAGGTGCGCCAGAAGCCGCTTCGCGTGATCTTAAACGGTCTCGGCAAGGACGCGGCCCAGATTATCTCCCGCATCAACGGATTTACATTCGTCGAGACAAAGTTCGACTACAAGGAGAACAAGGTAAATGTTGTGTATGAGAAGCCGTATTCCGAGGGACTCCGCGCGACCGTGAAATGCTATGGCGCGGACGATGTGCAGGAAGGCGTCGCAATCATGCACATGGAGAATGTCGGCGTATCCATCACCGGGAACTCCACGAATCCGACCCGCTTCCAGCATCCGGTGGCAGGTACATACAAGAAAGAGTGCGTGGAGCAGGGAAAGAACTATTTTTCCGTGGCATCCGGCGGAGGTACGGGACGTACGCTTCATCCGGACAACATGGCGGCGGGACCGGCTTCCTATGGTATGACAGATACGATGGGACGTATGCACTCGGACGCACAGTTCGCAGGTTCCTCTTCTGTGCCGGCTCATGTTGAGATGATGGGTCTGATCGGAATGGGGAACAACCCGATGGTTGGCGCTACAGTGGCAGTTGCCGTCTCGATCGAGGAAGCGGCTAAGGCTGGGAAGTTCTAAGAAATAGCGTATTTATAAGGGTTTCCGTTGATATGAATTGTCAGCGGAAGCCCTTAATTTTGCCACGTAGCACACATGGGGTAGCACACAAATGTTAAGCATAAAAAAACCGTTACCCAAAGCAGGAGGGTATCGGTCTTGATATTTATATCAAATTTAATTTTGTAAAATTTCAGTTGTAGTCATATCCGAATATGGTAAATGGTTCATTTCCACATCTAAAATCTGGGTCAAGACTTTTGAGCATGAACAGTAATCCATGATAACCGCCTAATCCAGCCAAGTCAGAATTGTGTGAAATATTGAAAAGGCGTAGTGAAATTATGGAAATTCAAGACACAATGAAAAGGCACAAAGCAATATCTGAAAATATGGCTCTGTTTGGACGATAAAGAGAAAACGAGGTAGATCACATTATGGATAAGGACACACTTATAAATAATCTGCTTGCGAATTATGGCAAATATGGCGTTACCAGAGCAGAATTAGAGCCAATAATAGAAGATGGCATACAGAATTATGATTTGTCATTGGAAGCCATTTACAGCGGTTTGAGAATGAGCCTTGCATCTGCATTTAATGAGCATGAGTATTTCTCTTTAGATGATGTGATGGCGATAACCGGGGAGAGCCGGGAAGAACTTTTACAGAGGATAGAGCAATGCAGACAGGAATTGATAGAAGTCGGAGAAAACCCAGGCGATTATTTCAAGCCTGTAGAGCCACAAAGGGCAGCAGTCTGTTACTTCCCAAACGGCATTAACGGAATTTTTTCTTGAATTTATCCGGGGAGTATGCTATATTATAGATA
>CAMSQM010000049.1 GCA_947062675.1 uncultured Roseburia sp. | reverse complement strand
TACACAAGGTACCACACTCTTTCCCTACACGACGCTCTTCCGATCTATTGTAACACAGTCCCCAGCCGCTTTAAAGCCCCGGAAGCTCATCCGGCCACACATATATCCCGACCTCCCCGGATACCGGAAGGCTTCCCGCCGCATCCTCTTCCACGCGGATATCCTCCAGCTTCCGGCACTCTGACAGCGGCGAAAAATCCGTGATCTTATTTTTCCACAGACTCAGCCTGCGCAGCTCCGGAAGGAATGACAAAAACGCTGCATCCGTCATGCCGCACCCGTCCAGATACAGCCGTTTTATGCCGGGATAGCGGGCGAGAAATCCAAAGTCCAGCTCCTCCCCCGTCGCTGCATCTTTCGGATGGCAGCTCTCCATTCCAAATTCCTCGATCGCCGGGCGATCCGCAAGGGCCGTCACATCCAGTATGGGCTCCAGCCCGCTTCCGACGCTTTTTCCAAGACGAAACACCTTAAGCCCCGGCAGGTTTAATACCGGCTCCAGACCCGTCACCTCTCCTCCCCAGAAAGAATCCAGCGCCAGTGATTCCAGCTTTGTGAGCGCGGCGAGCGCGGATACGTCCAGCGGCACCTGTCTGTTATCACGGTATTCATGAAACGACACGGAAAGATCCAGCGATGTCAGATTCTCCATACCGGAAAGCGCGGTGAGACACTCTTTTTCCTCAACGGCAATCGTCAGCCCCGTAAGCTTCCCGGCTTCCTGCAAAAAGGAAAATTCCTGCAGCGGAACCGCCTTCCCGTCCGTAAAGACAAGGCTCTTAAGCTCCGGGAGAAATGTGAGCACGGACAGATCCGGGTCTTCCCCCGCACAGACACTGAGCTCCTGAAGCTGCGTCAGCTCTTTTAAAAACGAACAGTCTCTGATGTTAACACCGCTCAGGGAGAGCTCCCGAAGCCGTGTCAGACCGCCGAGCTTCTCCAGACCCGTGTAATGCTCCGCACAGTCCAGGCTCAGACTCTCCAGGTTCGTGCACGCCGCCAGACCGCTGACATCCACTGTCCCGCTATCCAGAGTGGTGTCCACCGAGAGCTCTCTGAGATTTTTGTACAGACCGATCTGATCCAGACTTTTCCCCATGATCCCGATGTGCAGGATCTCAATCTGCGCGGGGTCTGTAATCTCCGTCACGGTATCCAGCCCGTCGTCCGTATCCACACAGGTAATCCTGTTTTCCGGCGAAAATTCCAGCATGGAAAGCCAGACCGTATCCCGCGTGTCAATCCGCGTCAGCCCTGTAAAAGCCGTATAGTCGGAGGGCCAGCTCACCCGCCGCGTGCGGTAATGCCAGCTTTTCACCGTCTCCTGAAATTCCTCCTCCCCGGCGCATTCCCGGTAGTCCGTAAAGCTGTACCAGACCGCGTTGAACAGTTCGCTGCCCTCCCGCTCATAACCGCACCGCAGATAGCGGATACTGTCAAACTCTTCCGGTGTGATCTCCCCATATTCTTTTCCAAAAATATCCTCACAGAACGTCGCCAGAAGATCACCGCTGTTATCCGCCGGAATATCCTTATCCGACGAGAACAGCACAGACTTTTCCGCCGCGATGTGAAAGCCGAAGATCACCGCCACAACAAGTACCGCCACCACCAGAAACACAATCAGCGCCGTGCGCGTGCTCTCCACCGCCCGCCGCATTCCGTCGCTGTTTCCGTAATCCACATGGACATCCACAACCGGCCCTTTCACTTCATCAATCAGAAATTCCTGCCCGCAGTATGAGCAGACCGCATGGGTGTTATCGACATACGTCAGCGGCGCCCCGCAGTTTGCACATTCCAGCTTCAGCAGATCCGGCGGACCGCTTTCCTTTTTTCTGTGTATGATCATGATCTGTACCCCCGCACCCTGTATTGTTACAAACAATTTCTTAATCTACAGGCCCAGAGTCAATTATAGCATAAAATCTTAAAAATAACTATTGCATTGCCTGCTTTTCAAAGTATAATGAGAAATACGGCTCTGTGCAAAAGGCGCAGAAAACCGGAACAATTACAAATGAAAGGAATCATATTATGAGAAATGAAAACATCGGCTGGGGAAGCTTTTTCCGGACGGTGCTCACCATCGCCCTGCCCATCGCATTTCAGAATTTTTTATCCACCACGGCAGGCATGGTAGACACCATTATGATCGGCAGCCAGGGTGAATTGTCCGTGGCGGCAGTCGGAATCTGTTCCCAGATTACGTCTTTATTTTTTTCCTGCTACTTCGGCTTTGCAAGCGGAGGACTGCTGTTTTTCTCGCAGTACTGGGGCGCCCGCAATGAAAAAGGGATTAACCGGGTCTTCGGGCTCGCGCTCACCTGCATGCTGGCGGTGTCCCTCCTCTTTGGCGGAACGGCGGCCGCCCGCCCGGACTTTATTCTTGGTATCTATACGGATAAGACAGCGATCATCGAAATCGGCGCCCCCTATATCCGGATCGCCGGCTTTTCCTACCCGCTGCAGGTGCTTGCCGTGATCATCAGCTTTCTGATGCGTTCCACGGAGCGGGTTAAGCCTCCCCTGATCAGTTCGATCCTCGCGCTGATCACGAACTTTATCCTGAACTGGATTCTGATCTACGGCCGCTTCGGCATGCCCCGCATGGGCGCGGCGGGAGCTGCGGTCGGAACTCTCGTTTCCGGCATTGTCAATGTGTGCGTGCTGTTCTTTTTTCTTTTGAAAGATCAGAATACTGTTAAGCTGGGAATAAAAGATATATTTTCCTGGAAAGACGGGTTTTTTAAGGAGTATATGGGAAAATGTTTTCCCATCATCTTCAATGAATTATTCTACGGAATCGGGCAGATGCTGATCAATATCGTAATCGGGCATCAGTCAGAATCTGCCATCGCGGCCATGGCGGCCTTCCGCGTTCTGGAGGGATTTGTGTTCGCCTTTTTTGCCGGTCTGGCGGACGCCTCATCCGTGGTGGTCGGAAAGGAAGTCGGCTCCGGCCGCCTGATGAACGGCTATCAGTATATGAAAAAATTCTCCGTGCTGTGCCCGGCAATTACCTTCTGTATCTGCCTGACCGGTCTGCTGCTGAACAGGCCTCTCCTTTCCCTGTTCGGCCTCGGGGAGGAGGCCATGTTTTTCGGCAGATATATGCTTCTCATCTATCTGGCGGCCGGAACCGTCCGCACCTGCAACTATATCATGAACTGCTGCTACCGCGCCGGAGGAGAAGCCGTATTCGGAACACTGCTCGAGATAATCTGCCTGTTTGCCGTGAGTGTCCCGGCAACATGGGCCGCCGGCATGATATGGCACCTCCCGTTCCTCGCCGTGTTCTCATTCCTGTACACAGACGAACTGATCCGGCTGATCTTTGAGCTGTGGTACACCAGGAGCGGAAAATGGATCAAACCCGTGACTGCGACCGGGCAGGCCGCCCTGCCGGACTTTCAGGCAGCACTTGCCGCCGGAAAAAAATAAGCGCCGGATGTTCCAAAAAAACCGGACACTGAAATCATCGGTATGATTTCAGTGTCCGGTTCTGTTATCCTGTAAATCCGGGGCTGTCAGGGACTGACAAGGGCAGCGGCAGTCTCCGGCTGCATTTCTTTCTGCCCGATCCCAAGGCTGCCCCGCATCGCGATGACGGGTCCTCCTTTTTTCTCCACATAATCTTTCGTGATCGTGACCATTCCGATATTGTCATCCTTCGGGATCTCGTACATAATATCCAGCATAAACTCTTCAATGACCGCCCTGAGCGCCCGCGCTCCCACTTTCTTCTCTTTTGCCTGCGCCGCGATGGCATAAAGAGCGTCCTCATCAAATTCAAGCCGGACCTCATCCATCGCCAGAAGCTTCACATACTGCTTTAAGATCGCATTTTTCGGCTCCTTTAAGATCCTCACCAGAGTCCCCTCCGTCAGAGCCTCCATCGTCACCATCACTGGCAGACGGCCCAGAAATTCCGGTATCATACCAAATTTGCGCACATCTTCGACCGCAGCTTTAAGGAGCAGATTCTCATCCTTATCGTGTTCATCCCGCAGCCTGGCCCTGAAGCCGATCGACGATTCTTTATTCAGGCGCTCCTTGACGATCTCCTCGAGTTCCGGAAATGCGCCGCCGCAGATAAACAGAATATTTCTGGTATTGACCATCGTCATCGGCACCATGGCGTTTTTACTGCTGGCTCCCACCGGAACCTCCACCTCAGCTCCCTCGAGAAGCTTTAACATCCCCTGCTGAACGGATTCGCCGCTGACATCCCTCTGGCTGGTATTCCGCTTTTTGGCGATCTTGTCGATCTCGTCGATAAAAATAATGCCGTGCTCCGCGCGCTCCACGTCGTTGTCCGCGGCAGCCAGAAGCTTACTCACCACGCTCTCGATATCATCGCCGATATAGCCCGCCTCGGTCAGGGACGTCGCGTCCGTGATCGCGAGCGGCACGTCTAAAAGCCCCGCGAGCGTCCTGACCAGGTAGGTCTTCCCGCAGCCGGTCGGCCCGATCATGAGCATATTGGATTTCTCGATCTCCACGCCGTCCTTTACATCCGCCGCAATCCTCTTGTAGTGATTGTAGACCGCCACGGACATCACCTTTTTGGCATGTTCCTGCCCGACCACATATTCATCCAGCGAGGCCTTGATTTTATGGGGCGCCGGAATCTTTGCGATGTCTATCGCGGGCGCCGTCTTCTTTTCTTTCGGCTTTTTCTTTTTCAGCTTCTGACGGTCAGCCATAAACCCGGGAAGGTCGGAGAGATTGATCATACTGATGCCCGGCATTTTTCCCGGGGTCATGCCGGGCAGGTCATCCATCGAAAATCCCGCGCCGTTCATGCTGTCGAAGGTTTTCTGAAGGCAGTCCTGACAGATGCTGATATGATTGGGAATGCGGATCATCCGGCCTGCGACATGTTCCGGCCTCCGGCAGATATAACAGATATCCTCATATTCCGTCTCTTCACGCTTCTCATCCTGACCGGTGACGGACGGTTTATCCCGGTCTTCCTCTGTGATCTCTCTATAATCATTTTCGCTCATGAATTCCACTCCTATATTAAAATCTGAACCCATTATAATGCAAAATACCGTCCACCACAAGAATATTGCGGATTTATTTTCGATTCACCTGTTTACCTGAATGCATGAAACCGCGCGGTCTCATTTTTTCCAGGACTGACAGACAGTGCGCCGCCTGTTCGCGGCTGACCGCGCTGCAGTCATATGCCGCCCGCTCCGCGATAATGAAATACTGCTCCAGATCCTGCCCGCCCTCCGGGAAATATTCCCGCACCAGTTCGCGGAATCCGGCGTCATCCGGGGCTCTCCCCCGTACGGCCCCCTTCCGCTTCAGCAGCAGATACACTCTGCCTGAAACAGCGAGCACCGCCTCGCGGTATCTGCCCTGCTCATACAGCCGGTACGGCTTCCTCGCGGCTTCTGCGGAGATATAACCGCCGGCAAGACCTGCCAGAAAGCAGAAAAAGACGGCCCCGCAAAACACCATACCTGAGGATATCACAGAGGAACCCGCTTCCACGCGCCCTTCTGTTCCGCGATTCGTCTTTTCCGGCTCTGTTTTTGCAGGATTTCCTTCATTTTTATTCTCCTGTGAATCAGATCCATTATCTGTGTGATCCTGCACCTCTTCCGTGGAATCCCACGCCCGCACCGCTCCGGCAGTGACATTTCCGACGCCGGAATTCTCCGCAGCCCCCGCTTCCGTCGCACGTCCCTTCGTCACCTCAGCGGGAAACCACCCGCGCCCGGCAACATAGACTTCCACCCACGCGTGGGCGGTGCTGTCACGCACCACGGCCTCATAACTTCCATCCTCCCGGCGCACAAACGTATCTGCGGGCGCCAGGTATCCTGTGACATAGCGCGCCGGAATCCCCAGCGTGCGCAGCAGCAGCGCAGCGGCCGACGCATAATGCTGGCAGAATCCCTTCCCCTGGCCAAACAGAAAATACTCTGTCACGTCCTCTCCCTGCGGCACCGGATCGGGCTTCAGACTGTATTCCGTCCGCGAAAAGATCACATCACGCACCAGCTTTACCGCGGCCCGCTCGCGCCGGGAATGCAGAAGATCCGATTCTTCCAGCGTCAGTGTATCCGAAAACATGTCAGCCACCCCCGCAAGCTCCCGGCCGAGCCCTCTGATATCTTCCAGTTCCTCCGGCACAGCCAGATAGCGGGACACAGACTCCTCATATAGCCCGCAAAGCTGCTGCGCCGCGGCTCCCCCGTCCTGTTCAGAATAGGGAAGATTCTCCAGCAGCGCATTTCCGGCGGCCCCTTCCGCCGTGACCTGCCGGCACCCGCCGCGCAGAAAATACGCGTCCCCCTGCGCAGCCACCCCCGCTCCCGGCCCCTCAGCAGTCTTAATACTGTCATAACGGATTCCGCAGGGAAGGTATGCATAATCGTCCGCGTCAGCCGGATAACGGAGTTCATATGCGACCGTCCCCCTCCCCGAAAAACGGTATTCCGTCTCGTACGCGAGGTTCAGAACCCGCTTTCCCGCCTCTTCTCCCCACCTGCCCGGCCGCTCTGCAGTCTCCCGGTCAAACTCCTCAGCGCCCCCATTTTCCCAGATCCCGCCGCGGTATGTATCTCCCACATATCCCCGCAGGTAAACATCCGCGTCCGGTCTGCCGGACATCGTTACCGTCATCACCTCTTTTTCCCGGTAACGCGGAGTCCTGCCGGAGACCGTGCCGGGAGACTGTTCGGAAAAAATCTCAGATCCCTTCTCCAGGATCTGTTCCTCCAGATTTTTCTGCCATGCGATCACTTCCTCATGTCCGGCCGCAAGCTCGTCCGCCAGACCGCCCCCGAATCGCCAGGCCGTCCCGGCAGACACAGACACAGCCGCCGCGAGAATCATCACCCCGGCGCCCTGTGCAGCCGACAGCGGGGCTCTTATTTTCTTATCCGGATCGTGCCAGCGGCACAGGGGCAGGACACAGATACCGCCCGCCATCAGGAGAAATAACGCCCGTTTCCCCGGCACATACCCCACCAGAAGACAAAGAGCCGCCATCAGCAGTCCGGGAATCACCGCAAACGCCCCGTCTTTCCACCAGAGCACGCTGACCGTCACCCACCAGAAAACGAGCAGCAGCAGAAACAGAAACGCCAGCTTCACATCAGCCGGCTTTCCCTGTGAGACATAGAAATGTGCATAATGCGACCCGTAATAGTCATTCCATTTTTCAATCACGCGGTTTGCCAGCATAAAAAGCCCTCTGCCAAGACTCTGCTGCTGTTTTATGTAAACCCAGAGGAAGCAGTCCGCCACCGCCAGATGCAGCAGCAGCGCCGGCAGATCCACTCTGTTCCGGAAACCGGCCCCTCTGCCTTTTCCGTCTGTCCGCCACCAGCCGGAAAGATACGGCAGAAAATAATACATGCCCTGGATCACCGCCCCCGTCAGCGTAAATATCCTCAGGGAAAACAGGATCTTTCCCGTCATAAAGACATCTTCGTACATATAAAGAAGGCAGACCGCCAGGCCACGGATACAGATATACGACATAACCCATGTCACCACACCTGTGAACACATGAAATACTGTTTTACTCTCAGACAATCAGTTCCACCCCGCTCAGTTCTTCTTCCAGCTTCCGGAGATCCATCCTCCGGCAGCGGACCCCGTTTACCGCCAGCACCGCTTCCCGGCTGACCGATATCTCCGTGACCACCTGCTCTCCCCGGTACTTATCCAGATACCGCTCCCTTAGTCCTGCGGTCTCCACGTCCTCCTGCCTCCGCCTGCCGCACAGATATCCGCACCGGACGGCACCCTCATACATCGCCATCATGGCTCTGTACATATCCTCCCCGCAGTCCGCCCGCATCCGGGCGACATCCCCGCTTCCACGGTCATACCAGGCAATATAATGTGCGCACCCCTGTTCCGCCAGAGCCAGGGAGACTGACGCGGCGACGGCAAACTGCGCATCCGCGGCGACGGCCTTTTTTCCGCCTCCCGGAACGGCCGGTTCCACATACAATACAACAGGAGCTCCCAGCGGCCTGCTGTTTTCCCGCACGATCAGCGAATCCGACCGCACCGACAGTTTCCAGTGAATATTCTGTATACGGTCACCATCCTTAAACGGACGCACGGAATATACCTCGGATGCATCTGCCCCGGGTCTTCCCTGGTCGTAAATATCCGAATCTCCGGCAAAGCTGCGGCACCGCTCCGTCACATGCACTGCCGCCGCGTACGCCGGAGGCATGACCGTCAGTTCCACGCATCTGTCACAGCGCCTTGCAAGAGAAAAAATACCCGTAAGGTCATACACGCGCAGTTTGCGGAGCCGGTATGTCACCACACCGCAATGATTTCCCCTCACGGTCCGGCACAATTCCATCTGCTTTCCCTGGGGCGATCCCGCAATGACCAGACGCCTGCGCTCCCCTGAATATGAATTTGTGCAGCTCACATATCCTTTGATCTTTATCACCGGAAAAATGCCGCGATTGTGACAGGTAAATACCAGCTTCTTCTTTTCTCCCGGAGCTGCCACGCCGGCAGGCAGGGAAAGCTCTGTCCGTATCAGAAACATCTGCACAAACACATAGAGATACGACAGCGCCGCAAAAACAACGCCGCAGAAAACGCACAGCAGAATGGTTCCGCTCTCATAGAGCAGCGCCGTGTAGGTGAGGAGCATGAGCGCGAGAAGATATATCACACCGCCCATCCCCTCACCCCTTCGTCCGCATCCGGTAAGAAACCGGCTTTGTCACACTGCGCAGAATTTCATCCAGTACTTCCTCCTGCGTCACGTGTGTCACCCGCGCCCTGGCGTTGAGCAGAATCCGGTGTTTTGTCACATCCGCAAATACCTTTATCGCATCCTCGGGAATGACATAACCGCGCCCCTCAAGAAACGCCTCCGCCTTCGCCATCCGCGTGAGCGCAATCAGCCCCCGCGGACTGACTCCCAGCTCAATACAGGAATGCTCCCGCGTGGCGGCAACCAGCTTCTGCATATATGTATATAGATGATCATGGACAAAGATCTCCTCCACGGCCTTCCGCAGCCCGGCCAGGCCGTCCGCATCCATCACCTGTCCGACCTTCTCCGCCCCGCCGCTCCCCGCTCCCCGCGCGATCGCGATCTCACTCTCCGCGTCCGGATATCCCATACTCATGCAGATCATAAAGCGGTCCAGCTGCGATTCCGGAAGAAGCCAGGTGCCCGCACTTCCCCGCGGATTCTGCGTCGCCATCACAATAAACGGCTCAGGTACCGGACGGCTCACACCGTCCACTGTCACCCGCCCCTCCTCCATCACTTCCAGAAGCGCAGACTGTGTCTTCGGGGAAGTGCGGTTGATCTCGTCTGCCAGAAACAGGTTGCACATCACCGCCCCCGGACGGTAGAAAAAATCATTTGCCTCCCTGTCATACATCGAAAATCCCAGGATATCCGCCGGAAGTACATCCGGTGTGAACTGTACTCTGTTGTTCTTCAGCGCCATCGCCCTCGAAAACGCAACGGCAAGTGTCGTCTTCCCAACCCCGGGCACGTCCTCAATCAGCAGATGCCCGCCCGCCAGGATCGCTGAGAATGCTCTGCGGATACACGCATCCTTTCCCCTCACCGCCTTGCGTATCTCCTCTGTCACCGCCTCCGCCATCCGGTATTCCCGGCTTTTCTGAAGGTTCTGTTCCATATTCCGCCTCTTTTCCCACTTTCATTGTCTTTTTTCACAAAAGGCTGCCACAAAACTCTTTTATGGCAGCCCGTCCGTAATTTCTTCTATATTTATTCCGCGTTTGTTCCATTGGCGTTTGTATTGCCGCCTGTCGCGTCATCCACGCCGTTCTCCACACCATTGATAATATCTTTTCCGGCATCGCCGATACCATCCACAACATCATCCACAACATCTCCCGCCGTTGTGTTGCCGGTATCGTTTGTTCCGTTTGTACCGTTCGTCGTCCCATTAACATTTGTCCCGTCTGTTCCGGTTCCGTTGGTATTCGTTCCGTCCGTCGTCCCCGTCCCGTTGTTGTTCGTTCCGTTCGTGGTTGTCCCGTTCGTGTTCGTTCCGGTTCCGTTCGTTCCGTTGAGGTCTGTGTTCTCCGTACCGCTGATCCCGTTTGTGTCCAGCATACCCTCCGTGCCATCGAGCATATTTCCGGAATTGTTGTTCGTACCATTGTTGACCGTACCGCTGTTCTCTGTGTTCTTTCCTGCATTATTGTTCTTGTTGTCCGTGTCGTTTCCACACGCTGCCAGTGCGCCGAGAGACAGGGTAAGTACAAGTCCTGCAACTGCAACCTTCACCTTTTTCATGATCATATTCTCCTTTTCCTTTCAGAAATATTCTGTATTTCAAGGATAGTATAACCAACCGTGAATGGCTTATTCCGTCTGCCTGAAAAATTACCAGATTTTTTTTAACATTTCCAGCCGTAATGTCCCAGTTCGCGCGACAGCTCCTCCTGAACCCTGCGCACATCGACGGCCAGCTCCAGAACCCGCTCACGCGTCATACGGCTGGTCGGGCCGGATACGCTGAACGCATACTTTACTTCCTTCTGATAGCCGCGCAGGGATGCCGCAATGCAGCGCACTCCCTTTTCATTTTCCTCGTCATCCAGAGCGTAACCATTTTCGCGCACTTCTTTTAATACCTGCTGCATCTGTGCAAAGTCCGTGATGGTTTTGTCCGTCTTTTTTTCAATCGCACTCTCTTTCCAGATCTGTCTGACTTCCCGCTCCGGAAGCGTCGCCATTATCGCCTTTCCCACACCGGAACAGTACATCGGATGCACCATTCCCACATGGGATACCATCCGTATCGTGCCGATCTTTGCCTCGATCTTGGAGATATAGAGAATATTGCTCCCGTCGCGCTGTACGAGATGAACTGCTTCCCCGCTTAAATCCGAGAGACGCTCCATATAGGGCCTTGCCACCTGCAGAATATCCGTGTGTTCCAGAATTCTGTCCGCCATATTGACGATTTTATAAGTGAGCGCATACTTCTGCGTCGCCTCATCCTGCTTCGCATACCCCATATATACCAGGGACATCAGCAGTCTGTGTACCGTGCTTTTGTGCAGCCCGATGGCTGTGCTGATCTCCATAAGGCCCAGTTCCCGCTTGTCTGCCAGCATCTCCATAACCTGAAATATACGCTCTGCGGACTGTACCGGATTCTTTCCTTCCTTCTGCTCTGTCATTCCCTTCTCCATTTCGCTCGTTCTGTTTCGTATTGTGAAACCGCTATGCAATCATAGCATGACTTATACAAAAAAGTCAACAGGCGACAGTTATATACTGTTCAGAACAAAAAGTGGGGACTCCCGGCTAAAGCAAAAATTCCCGGCAATGCCGGGAATTTTTTAACAGGAAAAGTCACCCGGAAAATCACAGATGCAGATGCTCCAGTTTCTCCTGCAGATCCTTAAGCTTCCATTTATTCTTCTTGCTGACTGCCAGCTCTGTGTTGTTCAGTCCTTCTTTTATAAATCCGGATGCGTCGCTGATATATTTATACGCTTCCGCATCCTGATACCTTTCAAAAAACTTAATGGCTCTCTCTGCAAATCCGGAAAAATGGATGCTCTTTCTTTTATCATTCTGACAGCAATTTTCCATGATATCCAGCGCTTTTTCCGTCTGGGTTCTGTCTGACTGCAGATTCACGTCAAAATACAGCTGCGCATAGGTGCTGTCAATAGAAAATCTGTTATAATACGCCATATTTCTTGCTCTGTCAATCCACCGGAACGCCCGCTTATAGTCATTTTTCCGCGAAAAATATATCGCTGCCTGCTGGTACACATATTCGCTGCCGTCCTGCACTGCACATGCATCGTAATAGCGCTCCCCGTCCTCAATAGATTCAAATGCCTTTACGGTAAAATCGGCATCATAACCGGTGCGTTTAAACTTATCATACTGACAGATTTTATAAATTGGCACATTATCTATAAAATCGTTTAAAACACCTGCAAAAACTTTATTCCCCACAGAGACGCTGCTTATTATATTTTCTGCAAAGAAACGCGATCTGCACTGGTAATAATCCTGCAGGGAGTTCAGGATATCAAACGCCCCGAAATATTCCGAACATTCTTTTATCAGCCCGCCCACACGGTTCAGCAGGGAGTACATTTGCTCCCAGGTATAATTTTCATCTCCCAGAAACGAATAAACCATATCAAAAGAACAGGGCACACCACAGGCATGCACGTAACAGATCATAATAAAGACTCTTGCCACTTCCCCGTCATTCTCAATAAAATCGTTTATAAAGTTGAAATTATCTGACTTCAGATTTAATGACAGCAGATTCAGCAGCGTAGGATCTTTCGCAAATCTTTTTGTGCTGCCATTTCTTTTCAGTTCATTTGGAATAATATTCTTTATTTTCTGTGCATCCTCCGGCGATATTTCCGTGATATCCACACTTGCAAACCTGCAGTCTTTTATTTTGTGATACTGCCGCTCGTAGTTAAAATCACGGTCACACAGAATACACTGTACATTCGGAGCATTCAGCACTTTTGTGACGGCAACCGTATCCCGGAAGCAGTCGTCCACAAACAGCATACTTTTGTGCCCTTTTAACGCCTTTAAATATACCTCCGCCTGACTTCCGGCCGGCGCCGCCATATAATGTTTTGGCAGTGATGTTTCCAGACCGGCCATCAGCTGCATAAGCAGCGTCGTCTTGCCGGATCCTCTTATACCGGTCATTATCACATCTCTCCCCGCCGCCACATGATCTGCAATCTGTGTGTAATGAGACAATCTCGGAATCTCGCCTGAATAAATATGAGACCATCTCGGGACATAATCCAGAAAAAAGGCATTCAGCGGAAAGGACGGCAGATTTTCATCATTGACAGGCGGCAGATATCTGCTCAGAAACTTATTGTCCTCCTCACTGAGCCTGTCCGGCAAAATCTCCTCTTTCTGAAATATTTCGCCTGCCGCCTGCCCGATATATTCCAGAAGCTCCTCCGTACCGCCAATTATGATGTTGAAATTCATTGTACGCAGATAATCGATCATTTCCTCATCTTTTTCATACAAAAGTACCCATTTATTGATGTTCTCCTCAATCTGGTTATTATTTCCGTACATTGCCTCGATCGGGCCTGTATCTTCAAAATTCCAGCCCCAGAATAAAATGGGGTGGCGCGAGGCATCAGTTGCAAGACAGCTCCAGGACTTCCTTAAATCCGATTTTAAAAACGCACAGGCTATCTCTGTCGCTCCAAACACATATTCCCTGTTCCCCCTGACGCAGCCATGTAAAGGATAATAATTAATCGCGTACTCATCGTCAAAAACCTCTCCGTTACTGCTTTTGTCATTCAGATAGAAAGTTTTATCGGACTTTTTGTAGATCTCAAAAAACAAATCGTCGATATTGGTTGTATAAATATTTCTTATATTAATATTCAGCAGGCTCAGATACTTTTCCGAGAATTTCCTGACCGAAAATCTCTTTTCAAGGTAACTATAAAAAGCTGCTTTATCTGTCTGAATCAATTTTGTACATGCCCTGGGCAGCTTCGTATATTTTTCAATTGCGGGGAACTCCTCCTGTAATTCCCGCAAAAGCCCGATGCCGGTCGAAAGTTTCTTTTCATTGCCATCTTCTGCCTCCACAGAAAATCCCGCCCCGCAGAAAATATTAATCCCATCCCTCAGTGCTTTTTTAAACAGGCTTTCGTACCCTGAAATGCTAAAATCAACCGCCATAATTTCCTCCTCCGTTGCGCAGAAATGTCCGCTGACTGTAATATACTACAGATATTTCTTCCTGTAAACCATCCTTTTGTGCAATAGCGGCAGACAAAAGCGCATGGCAGATGCTTCCTGCATCCTTCATGCGCTTTTGTCTCATCTCTTCGTCTTTTTAATCACCTTAAGCCTGGTAAACTCCTCCCGCTCTTTCTCCTCCAGGTACTCCTGTATCTCCCGCGCCAGCTTCTCATACCGCGGAATCGTGATATTCTGCAGCGCATTCGCGCGCTTCTGGGTCTTTTTAATATTATAGGCAAGACGGTAGGCGGAATTCTCGATCTCAGCCAGACGGATGGTGAGCTCCTTCACTTTCGCGAACTGCTGACATGCCTCGTCCAGCGACATTTTCGTGTGGTAAAAGGAATACGCGGGGCGCTGCTCTTTTTTCTCATATTCGACCTTCGGGATCTCCGTCCCCATCACGCTCCGGCGTTTGATCCGGATGGAATCCTCCACCGGAACGCCGAGTGAAATCTGCTCGACAGCATGAATCCCCATCTGGATATTGGCCTTCTGAAGTGCCCGGTATGCGCTGGTAAACGTCGAGTCAATCTCCTCCTGAATGTCCGTCGCCTCCGCGATCAGATCCATCAGCTCCCGTATCAGAATATTCCGCTTTTTATCCATCAGATCAAATCCCTGTTTTGAGAGCGCCAGGGAATTTTTTGCCAGTATCAGATTACCTTTTGTCGGAAATGTATTCGGATCCATCTCTCTTCCCTCCCGTTTTCCTTCGCTTTACCCCCGCTCCCAGTATTTCTCCAGAATCTTTGTGTCTATCCGGTCCAGCTCTTCCTTCGGCAGGATGCGCAAAAGCTTCCAGCCGGTCTTAAGCGTCTCCTCGATCGACCTGTTTTCGTTCCTTCCCTGTCCGACAAACTGCTGCTCAAAAGCAAGCCCGAATTCCAGATATTTCTTGTCGATCGGGGACAGCTCATCCTCTCCGATGACGCTCGCCAGATCCCTGGCCTCCCCCACCCTGGCGTAGGAGGAAAAAAGCTGGTTCGCCACGTCCTGATGATCCTCCCGCGTGTACTGCGCCCCGATCCCGTCTTTCATCAGACGCGAGAGGGACGGGAGCACATTGATGGGCGGATACACTGTCTTCTGATGCAGGGATCGCTCCAGCACAATCTGTCCTTCCGTGATATAGCCGGTCAGGTCCGGAATCGGATGCGTGATATCGTCGTTGGGCATCGTCAGAATCGGGATCTGGGTCACGGATCCTTCCGCGCCCTTCACGATGCCGGCGCGCTCGTACAGGGCGGCAAGCTCGCTGTAGAGATATCCCGGATACCCTTTCCGGCTCGGAATCTCACCCTTTAACGAACTGACCTCGCGCATCGCCTCGGCGAACGAAGTCATATCCGTGAGAATCACGAGAATATGCATATTCTTCTCAAATGCCAGATATTCCGCCGCCGTCAGCGCCACTTTCGGCGTGATCAGACGCTCCACAACCGGATCATTGGACAGATTCAGAAACATCGCGACATGGGAACTCGCCCCGCACTCCTCAAACGTCCGCCTGAAATACTCTGCGACATCGTATTTTACACCCATCGCGGCAAATACGATCGCAAATTCTCCCGCGCCGCCGTCCGCGGAATCCTCCCCCAGGCTCGCCTGTTCCACAATCTGCGCCGCCAGCTCATCGTGCGGCAGTCCGTTTCCGGAAAAAATCGGCAGTTTCTGCCCGCGGATCAGCGTGGTCAGTCCGTCAATCGCGGAAATCCCGGTACGGATATAATTGCGCGGATACTCCCTGGTACAGGGGTTCATCGGCTGCCCGTTCACATCCCGGTACACCTCGGCCCGCACCGGTCCAAGGCCGTCGATGGGCCTGCCGAGCCCGCTTAAGGTTCTTCCCAGAATGTCCTCCGAGAGCCCGATCTCCATCGGATGCCCCGTCAGCCTGGTCCTGGTATTCAGAAGCGACATCTCCGCCGTGCTCTCAAACACCTGAATGACCGCCTTATCACCGCTGATCTCCACGATGCGGCCCAGCTTTTTCTGCTCCGCCCCCGCACAGCTCCCGGCGTCCGGCGTGCCCGGGGCCGCCTGCTTTCCGACGCTGAACTCCACGATCTCATCGTAAAAGGCGCCCTCCACGCCTTCCACCACAATCATCGGCCCGTTTATCTCACTCAGTCCTAAATATTCAATCGCCATACTCTACTGCCTCACACTTTCAACAAGTCCATCTGCTCCGTATCCCATCCGGCCGCCTTATGCTTCCGTAGCGATCAGATGCTGGTAAAATTCTTCTATCATGCCGTTATATTCATCAAAGCGCTGCAGCTCCTGATTCGCCACATCATATTTAATCGCAATAATCTTTTCAAAGATATCATTTTCCCGCAGAAGCGCCATCGGCAGGCTCATATCAACCAGCGCCCGGCAACGGTCATACAGGTGAAGAATGACCTGCATCATTTTCAGCTGTTTTTCCATCGGCACATACGTGTCCTCAGCGTGAAATGCATTCTGCTGCAGGAATCCGAGCCGGATCACGCGGGCTGTCTCGAGCACCAGTTTCTGGTCGTCCGGCAGCACATCGCTTCCGATCAGTTTTACAATCTCATTTAACCGGTTCTCCGTCGTCAGGATATTTAAAATCCGGTTCCGGCAGGGAACAAAATCACTTCCCACGTTCTCCCCGTACCACGCGGCGAGATCACCCATGTACTCCGAATAGCTTGTCAGCCAGTTGATGGCCGGATAATGTCTCGCATAGGCGAGGGATTTGTCCAGCGCGAGAAAACAGCGCGCGAACCGTTTGGTGTTCTGCGTCACAGGCTCCGAAAAATCACCGCCCTGCGGCGACACGGCGCCGATGATCGTCACGCTTCCCTCCGAACCGTTCAGATTCTGCACATATCCGGCGCGCTCATAGAACGCGGAGAGCCTGGAAGCCAGGTAAGCCGGAAAACCCTCCTCCGCGGGCATCTCCTCGAGCCGGCCGGAGAGTTCGCGCAGAGCCTCCGCCCAGCGTGATGTGGAATCCGCCATGATCGCGACATGATACCCCATATCCCGGTAATATTCCGCCAGCGTGATTCCGGTGTAGATACTGGCCTCACGCGCCGCCACGGGCATATTGGACGTATTTGCGATCAGGGTCGTCCGGTCCATCAGAAGATTGCCTGATTTCGGATCTTTCAGCTCTCCGAATTCCTCCAGGACATTCGTCATTTCATTGCCGCGCTCGCCGCAGCCGATGTAAATAATGATATCCGCATCGCACCATTTTGCGAGCTGATGCTGCGTCATGGTTTTTCCGGTTCCAAAGCCTCCCGGCAGAGCCGCCGTCCCGCCCTTTGCGATCGGAAAAAGTGTGTCCAGAATGCGCTGTCCTGTGATCAGAGGCCGGTCGGCCGGAAAACGCTTCATCACGGGGCGGGGAATGCGGATCGGCCATTTCTGCGTCATTGAGAGGGATATCTCCCGCCCATCCCCCGTGCGCACAGCCACGAGCTCCTGTTCGATTGTATACTCCCCGTCCGGCTGAACGCGGATGACCTCCCCGCTGACTCCCAGCGGCAGCATAACCCTGTGCGTGATGGATTTCGTCTCAGGGACCTGTGCGATCACACTGCCCGCAGCGACCTGATCGCCCGGCTGCACCGTGATGTGCGTCTCCCAGAGCCGTTCCCTGTCCAGGGCGTCCGCCTGCGCTCCTGTGGGGATAAACACACCGCTCTGTCTGGCAATCACCTCCAGCGGGCGCTCGATTCCGTCAAAAATATTGGAGAGAATCCCGGGCGCCAGCGTGACGCTGATTGCGCTTCCCACACCCTCCACGGGCTCCCCGGGCCGTAAACCGGAAGTTTCCTCATAGACCTGGATTGTCGTCTCCTCCCTGGCAAGCCCGATCACCTCGCCCACCAGACGGCGTTCCCCGACATAAACCATCTCATTCATTTTATAGCCCGGATTTCCCTTGATGGTGACAACCGGGCCGTTAATTCCATAGATTTTTCCTTTTATGCCCATATACTCAATCCCTTATGATAATTTTTCCTTTTCCGCCGCCAGTTTTCCGGCAAAGGATTCGTCCATCAGAACATTTTTCTCCGGCATAACAGCCCGGATCCCCCCGCCGAAGCTCTCCCCGGCAACCGTCAGCTCACATCCGCTCTGCCGCGAGAGTTCATCGAGAAGCCCCGCGTCCGACGGATCGATATATACCGTCAGCGCGCCGCCGTCCGCATATTCTTTCGCAGCCCTGATCTTTCGCGCCAGCAGCGCCGGATATTCCCCGGATGCGCGAAACGCCGCGATCTTTTCCTCCACAAGGGAAAACAGCTCCTCCCGAAGCTCCTGCTGCCGCCTCTGGTATTCCCGCTTCAGGTCCAGAATCCGCTCGGAGACAGAACGGTTGACTTCCCTGCGCACCGCTTCCTCGAGAAGACGCACCCTGTCCCCGGCACCTTCCTGCCGCATTTTCCGGTGCTCCGCAAGGCTCTCCTCACAGATCCGCTTCTGCTCCTTTAAGATCTCATCGCTCTGTTCATTCGCCGCGTCGATCGCTGCTTTGTAGAAAATATCCAGCTTCTCATTTATCTCCATAACAACCTCCACATCTGCTTCCCGCGCTAGAGCTTCAGCCCGATCGCCTGGTTCACGTAATCCGTGATAAAGTTCTTCGCCCGGCCGGTTCCGTGGCGGTCAGGAATCTCCACAAGAAGCGGAAGCCTGCGGCCCATCCTGACCTCATTGACAATGCCCGGAAAATCCCGTCCGAACTTTTCGGTCAGAAGCACAATTCCGGTGTCCTTATCGGAAAAGACCTTCTCCAGTTCCGCGCGCAGCTCCTCCTCCTTATGGACGACAACCCCCTCCACCCCGGCAAGGCGCATTCCGGTGTAGGTATCCACATTATCGCTGATCAGAAACATTTTCATCGCGCACTCTCCCGCCTAGCCGAGAATGGAAAATGAGATCAGCAGCCCGTACAGCGCGATGGACTCAGCCAGGGCCACAAAGATCAGCGCCTTACCCATAATGCCGGAATCCTCGGAGAGCGCCCCGATCGCCGCGCTCGCCGCGCTCGCCACCGCGACACCGGCGCCGATGCAGGCAGCTCCCGTCGAGATAGCCGCCGCCAGATAGCGCCATCCGTCCACGGCCTGCGCCGTCTCCTCCGCCGCATAGACATGCCCGCCAAACATCATCACATCCGCCACGACGACGGTTCCGAAAAACAACAGCAGATTCACCGCGAGAGAGATTTTTCCCATCCCCTTTTTCCGCTTTTCCAGGTAATTGCCGAAAAACGGGATCGCCATGCTGAAGATCAAGATTGCCATTAATGTAACTTTTGCTGCCATTTTCATTTCCTCCTGTCTGAAAACTAATCATTATTATTTTGAAGCATAGAATCCGCGGAACGGCCGTCCCGTCCCTTTGTAAAAGCGGCTGAACATCTCATAATATTCCAGCCTCAGCACCTGAATTCCCACAACCAGACCCTCGAGGGCCGTCACCAGAATATTCCCGAGAACGATAATCACCATATTCGGGGAACCGCTCTCATAGCCCGCCAGCGTCAGGACGACGCCCATCATTCCCGCATGGCTGAGCGCAAACGCGCCGACACGCACAAAGGAAATACTGTTTGTCGCATAACTTAACACCACGTCAAAAAGCTCCACAAGAGATTCCACAAAAAACATAATCTTACTGCCTTCCGGGAACAGATCCCCCTTTTTTTCCACCAGACTGGTCAGCGGCTCTTTTAAGAAAATTGCCACCAGCGGCAGCCCGATCATGACCGCCAGAATCCCGGTCGCCGGAAGCGCATGACCCGTGGCAAACAATACGATGCAGAATACCGCGCCTCCGTAGCAGATCATCCCGGCCACACCGCTCTGGCTGAACAAAAGCCGGCCGGCCTCTTTCGCGCGGACCGCGTTGATCAGGTTTAAGACCATGGCGACCAGAATCAGAAACATTCCGAAGCCGACGGCCAGCATCAGGGTTGTCATCAGATTTTCCATCGGCCGCATCCACAGCGGCTCTAAAATATCCTCAAACCCGAAAATACTTCCGTACATAAATCCGAATACCGTTGACCAGACGCCCGCAAAAGAGATAATCGCGGCCAGATTTATATGTTTTATGCGGTACAGCAGAAAACCTCCCACCGCCAGACACAGTCCCTGTCCCACATCGCCGAACATAATCCCGAACATCAGCGTGTAGGTGAGCGCAATAAAGATCGTCGGATCCATCTCGTTGTACGCCGGAAGTCCGTACATCTCGACAAACATCTCAAACGGCCGGAAAATCCCCGGATTTTTCAGCCTCGTGGGCGGCATCGCACCCAGATGTGCATCCGGCTCCTCCTCAATCACACAGATCTGCTCATCCTTACCGGCTTCCTCTTCAAAACGCCTCGCATCCTTCCCGCTCATCCACCCGTAAAGAATGTAATACTCTCCGGCTCCGTTTCCCTCCCGATCTGTCTGCGGTCTGGTGAGAACCGCATATTTGCGCACGTCAAAATTTCTGCAGTAACTCTCCAGGGACAGATAGGCACCCGCAAGCTTTCTGCGGTGGCGCGACAGCGCATCGTGCAGTTTTTTCTTTAAATCCGCGCTCTCTTTCCTGTTCTCCGCAAGCTTTTTCTCCGCATCCAGCCAGGCCGAATCCGGCGTCCCGTCAAATGAAGCCGGAATCGAAATCCGCTCAAAATGAAACGACATGCAGACTGCGTCCACTTCAGATTTGTATACTTCTGGAACGAAGCATGCGCCCCAGACATAATTTTCATCGCTGTGGCACACATAAAACAGCGCATGGTCCGTCTCATGAATATAACTCTCGAAATCTTCATAGTAATCCCGCGAGATCCTCCCGAGCCGGAATGCAATGTAGCGGAATTCCAGAATCCGCCGGAACTCGTAGTCCAGCTTGCGGAACGGCTCAAGCTGGGCCATCAGTTCCGTGATTTTCAGACGCTCCTGCCGCAGCTCCTCCCGCCGCAGCATAATCTCCTTTGCCAGATCATACGCAGAGTCAATAATTTTCTCCGCCTCCTGCGGCTTCATCTTCTCCGTCGCGGCTGTCGGCTCTCCCTTCACATAATCCCACAGCTGTTTCGCCCTGGCAAATGTGTCCTTGTAGACGTTCGTGCCCGCAAAAGGTCTCGCGTCCGGTATACTGCTCAGATTTGCGGCTGCATTTTCAAAATGAATCTCATATCTGCTTATGTACGCATCCATCACACGGTCAATGTCATCGCGCGGCCCTGTAATGTGAAGCAGCTTCATCTTCTCTATCACTGCATAACTCCTCCCTGTCTGTTATTTCCGGTCACACCCGGTCTGCCGCAGTGTGCAGCACCAGCTCCTGAATCTCCCGCGCCGGAATGCGGTACCGGATTCCCTCCAGAATCGTGGTCAGATCGTCGATCTCATTCTCCTTATCGTACAGATATGACAGCACCGGCGCGATCGACATCGGGTACTTACGGCACATCTGCCGGTAGGTCCTGTCCATCACCAGACGGTACGTGACCTCATCTCCCAGCGCTATCACGGCGTCCTTCCCGGAAAAATATGCCGTTTTCCCCAGTGTTTCCACAAAATCCTCCGGCCGCTCCGACGCGAGCAGTCTCTCAAACTCAGCCTCTTTCAGCCGGTAACGGATCGGAATCAGGCGCGCCCTGATCTCCTCCGCCCCCGTGCGGTAAAACTGGCGGAACCGGTAGATCCACATAATGTTCTGCCAGTCCGTCTCGGTTCCCAGAATCTGTCTCATAATCTTTCTCATGGACGCATCCTTAAGTCCGTCCTTAAGCTTCCAGGCCGTCTGGTAATAAAACGTGTCCAGCTGCGCCGCGAAATCCCCGTAAAAAAGCTCCGTCTCCTGCGCAAAACGCCTTATGATCTCCTCATAGCGTGTTCCGGTGAGCGCAGCCGCAAGCTCCTGCATATTCCCGGCCCGCATCACAGCCTCCGTGTCAAAACCGGCATGTCTGCCAAAAAACAGATTCCGGTAACCGGAATCCTGCCCGCTCTCGCCGCGGTATGCGTGCTCAAGACAGTTTTTCAGCACATTGACCTCATACCGCAGAAACAGGATGGCAAGCCCCTGCCGCTGTACGCCGCCCGCAAACCGGTACAGCTTTCCGTAATCCGAATACAGGGAATCGTCGATCACGGCCTCCACCTGGGCCCTGTGGTGAATCTCCTCGTGACTCTGGTAAGTCGGCGCGTAACTGCCATTCTCCCGCAGAAACGCGATCAGATCCCCGACTGTCTCAAACTCCGTGAGCCTTAACACATCCTGCCCTGAGAGCAGCTTCCCGTGCATCGCCCGCGTTTTAGTCACAAGACCGCTGTAGATCGGAAGAGCACACGTCTGAACTCCAGTCACATGGCATGATCTC
>CAMSQM010000048.1 GCA_947062675.1 uncultured Roseburia sp. | reverse complement strand
GATCATGCCATGTGACTGGAGTTCAGACGTGTGCTCTTCCGATCTGTCTTTAAGTCCGGCGCCACTTCCACCATGACAACGCTCGTCATCGGATGTATCCGCGGGTCCTTGATTTCCCCGCGGATGATACTGGAGAGCCCGCGCAGGACCTCCTCGTTAATTCTCGTATTCTTTATACTGTTTTTCCTCATTCCCTGTTTCCTTATCTGTCACTCTCTGTTCGCAAGGCACCCCGACGGCAGCCGGGCACCGCGTTTTAGCGCGGCACCTCCACCATCGTATATGCCTCCACAATATCAAACTCAGCGATATCACCGAATCCTTCAAATACAAGGCCGCACTCGTAACCGGCGCGCACTTCCTTCACATCGTCCTTAAAGCGCTTGAGCGACGCCAGATTTCCCTCGAAAAGCTGCGTTCCCTCACGGGAAATGCGTACCTTGCAGTTTCTCTGGAAAACACCGTCAAGCACATAGGAACCCGCGATATTTCCCACGCCGGACGCCTTAAAGATCTGGCGCACCTCCGCGTGGCCTAATACCTTCTCCTCAAATACCGGATCGAGCATTCCCTTCATCGCGGCCTCGACATCCTCAATCGCGTTGTAAATAACCTTGTAGAGTCTGATATCCACATTTTCCTTCTCCGCCGTCACCTTCGCCGTCGGATCCGGACGGACATTAAAGCCGATAATAATCGCGTTGGACGCGGACGCCAGGCTGACGTCCGATTCGTTGACGGCGCCGACGCCTCCGTGAATGACTTTTACCACGACTTCCTCGTTGGAGAGCTTTACAAGGCTCTGCTTCACAGCTTCCACGGAACCCTGAACATCCGCCTTGACAATAATATTAAGCTCCTTGACATTTCCTGACTGAATCTGTGAAAAAAGGTCATCCAGAGACATTTTTGCCTTTGTGTCCTCGATCAGGCGGTTTCTGCTCTCCGAAATATACGTCTCCGCGAAAGAACGTGCCTCTTTTTCAGTATCGGTTGAGACAAACGTCTCGCCGGCCTCCGGGACAGCGGAAAGTCCTAAGATCTCGACCGGCATCGACGGTCCCGCCTCTTTTACCCTTCTTCCCTGATCGTCAATCATGGCACGGACTTTTCCGTAGCAGCTTCCGCAGGCAACCGGCTGACCTACTTTTAACGTCCCTTTCTGTACAAGCACGGTGGCCACGGCACCGCGGCCTTTGTCCAGCTGTGCCTCGATGACAAGTCCTCTGGCGTTGCGCTTCGGATTCGCTTTCAGTTCCAGCACCTCCGCGGTGAGCAGAATCATCTCCAGGAGATTCCCGATTCCCTCCTGCGTGTGTGCCGAGACATTACAGAACACGGTGCTTCCGCCCCAGTCTTCAGGAATCAGCTCATATTCGGACAGTTCCTGTTTTACCCGCTCGACATTGGCGCTCGGCTTGTCGATCTTATTGATGGCAACAATGATTTCCACCCCGGCCGCCTTCGCATGGTTGATCGCCTCCACCGTCTGGGGCATCACGCCGTCATCCGCGGCGACCACAAGGATTGCGATATCTGTCGAATTGGCGCCGCGCATACGCATCGCTGTAAAAGCCTCGTGGCCCGGTGTATCCAGAAACGTGATATTCTGTCCGTTGATCGACACCACCGACGCACCGATATGCTGCGTGATACCTCCCGCCTCTTTGTCCGTCACACGCGTGGAGCGGATGGCATCCAGAAGAGAGGTCTTGCCGTGATCCACGTGTCCCATTACACAGACAACCGGCGGACGCGCCACAAGTGTCTCTTCCGGATCGGCTTCCTCTTTCAGCAGCTCCGCAATCACATCAATTTTTTCTTCCGGCTCGCAGATACAGTTAAACTCGAGCGCGATTTCCTCCGCGGTTTCGTAATCGACTTCCTGATTGACCGTCACCATGGTTCCCTTTAAGAACAGCTTTTTGACGATCACCGACGGCTGTATTTTCATCTTATCCGCAAGCTCGCGTATCGTGAGCTTTTCAGGCAGAATCAGACTGCGGATCACTTCCTCTTCCTGCTGCTTCGGCTGCGGCTGCTGCCCCGGCTTCTTCCTGCCGCCATTTTTCTCTAAATTGACAAAGCGCTCCTGTTTCTTACCGCCGAGTGCATCATAATCGTTGCGTCTGCCGCCTTTGCTCCTCTCCTTGTCGCGATCCCGCGACTCTTTCCCGCGGAGTTCTTCCGCTGCACCCGCATTTTCCTTGTTAAAACGGTCAATCTCGCGGTCGAGCCTTCCGTTGTTCGGCTGTCCGCCGCGATACGAATTGCCGCGGCTGCCGCCGCGATCACCCTGGCCGCCAGCCTGATTCTGTCTGCCGTTCGGAAAAGATCTCTGACCGCCATCGCTGCGTCCTCCTCTGTTTGCCCCGAAACCGCCTGCTCCGGGTCTCGCATTCCGGTCTCCCTGAAAACGTCGCTCTCCGTTCCCCTGCGGGCGGCGGTCCCCCGTTCCCTGGAAACGGCGCTCTCCGTTCCCCTGCGGGCGGCGCTCTCCGTTCCCCTGCGGACGGCGGTCCGCTCCCGCTGAACGGCGGTCTGCCCCTCCGGAACGGCGCTCCCCGCCTCCGGAGGTGCGGCGCTCCCCGCTGCCCTGCGGGCGCGGCACGCCACCCTGTTCATAAATGTTCTGATACACATTTTCATATACATTCTGCGGGCGTTTCTCCTGTTTTGCAGCCTGCTCTGCCTCTGCCGCCGCCTTCGCCTCTTCAGCCTTCTTTCTGGCCTCAAGAGCTTTCTGCGCCGCGATGCGCTCCGCCTCCTCCGCAGCCCGCACGGCCTCCGGATTAATTGCACGCTCAAACGCTTTCCTGACATCGGAGCCGCTCACGGGCTTCACCGGGCGCTGCTGCTCTGTGCGCGCCGCTCCCTGGGCCCGGCGGTCATTCCCCTGACGGCGGTCGTTCTGGCGGCGCTCTCCTCTCTCCGGGCGGTTATTCGACTGTCCCTGTCTTCTCCCGCCGCCGTTTCCGCCCTTACTATACTGTGCATTAAAAACGGCTGTTATACTGGATTTTTTCTTTGGTCTGTCCGTCCTGTTTCCGTCTCCCTCTGTGCGGGACGGCTTCGCGCCCTGTTCTCCCCTTGCGCGCTGGCCGCCTTTCTGCCCGGACGCCGCTTCCGGCCTGCCTGCGCTCCTTGGCGCAGCCGGCTTTATCTCCGCTTTCGCAGATGCCTCCGGTCTGACAGAGCCTTCCGGTTTCACGGAACTCTCCGGTTTTGCGGATTCTTTTGCAGATGCATCGGCTTTTACCGCCGCTTTCACGGCGGATTCTGCCTTTTCCGGCTGCTTTTGTGCGGACGCCTTTCCCCCCTTGCCGAACTTCCCGCGCACCAGCTCCTGGACGGCTTCTTCGACACTGCTGCTGTGAGTTTTTACTGCATGCCCCGCTGTATTTAAAAATTCGATTATCTGCTTATTTTCGATCCCCAGTTCCCTTGCAAGTTCATGAACTCTCATCTTTGCCATATATTCTGTTTCCTCCATTATTCAGTTGTTAACATTTTCATTAATTTATCCTCTATGGAACGGGCCAGCCCTTCATCCGTAACCGCCAGGGCTGCGCGGAACTGTTTTCCGATATAATGCCCCAGCGTCTCCTTATCCGAATAAAAGTGCAGCGGAACCCCGTAATAATCTGTCATATTCCGGAATTTCTTTTTTGTATTGTCAGATGCATCCGACGCCACGATGACCAGCGCTGCGCTTTTGCTCCTGACTGCCTTTTCGGTAGAAAATTCTCCGCTCACCACATTGCCGGACTTCATGGCGATGCCGATCACTGATAATACTTTATCCGGTTTCAAACTCCTCCATCTCCTTTTTCAGAATCTCGTAAATCTCTCCGGGAACCGGCATTTTAAAGGATCTCTCCAGGCCCTTATTCTTTACAGCCGCTGCAAGACAGACAGTGTTCCTGCAGATATAAGCTCCCCGGCCGTTTTTTCTTCCGGTCGCATCCAGCTCGAATACAGGATGATCATCCCCGCCGGCCGCACGTTTTATCACCCGGATCATCTCTCTTGCGGGCTTCATCTCACGGCAGCCGGTGCACTGGCGCAGCGGAATCTTTTTATTCGCCATCTTCGCCGCCTTCCCCGGTGTCCGCACCGCGGTGCATTCCGTCATCGGAATCTCCCTGCGCACAGTCTCCGTCACATTCCTCCGGTTCCGCGCGCTCCCTGTCCGCACCGTCACCGTCCGGCTCTATTTCTCCGTCATCCGGCATTGCGTTCTCTTCACCGGCATATGTTCCGGACTCTGCATATATGCCGCCATCGTCTCTTTTATCGTCATCCTCCTCATATCCTCCGCCCGCCGCATCACTTTCTTCTTCCACGCATCCATCCCCGTCATCCGGCATTCCATTCTCCGCATACGCCCCGTACTTTTCTGTTCCGTCATCCTCCGCGTATGCTCCGGCCGCTTCCTCATAATCCTCACTGCCGTCGTATGCTCCGTCCGGGTCCGCGTATCCGTCTTCCCCGTAATACCCGCCGTCTTCGTATCCGTCGTCTCCGGCGTACTCACCGTCCGCATCCCCGGCGTCCACGTAATAATCGTCATCCTCATATTCATTCTCATAATCCAGAAAATCGCCCGACTCTCTCGCCTGGGTCTCGCTCTTAATATCAATCTTAAATCCGGTCAGGCGGGCGGCAAGTCTTGCGTTCTGTCCCTCTTTGCCGATCGCAAGGGAGAGCTGATAATCCGGAACCACCACTTTGGCAGCCTTTTCCTCCCCGTCCGCAATTACGGAAATTACTTTTGCCGGACTCAGGGCATTTTCAATCATCATCGCCGAATTTTCATTCCAGGTGATAATGTCAATTTTTTCTCCGCGCAGCTCATTCACGATGGCATTCACCCTGGCGCCGTTCATTCCGACGCAGGCGCCGACCGGATCGACATCCGGATCGTTCGACCAGACTGCAATCTTGGTCCTGCTGCCCGCTTCCCTGGCGATCGCCCGGATCTCGACAATGCCTTCCCGGACCTCGGCCACCTCAGACTCAAACAGGCGCTTCACCAGCTCCGGATGGGTTCTCGAGACGAGAATTCTCGGCCCCTTTGAGGTTGATTTGACTTCCAGAATATAAAGCTTGATTCTCTCAGTCGGCTGAAACACCTCGCCTCTGACCTGCTCATTCTCAGTCAGCACCGCATCCACTTTTCCAAGGTTGATGCTGACATTTCTTCCGATGTAGCGCTGCACCACGCCGGTCACGATATCCTTCTCCCGGCTGTAATATTCGTCAAAGAGAACCTTGCGCTCCTCCTCCCTGATCTTCTGCAGAATAACATTTTTCGCGTTCTGGGTCGCGATACGGCCAAATTCCCTGGACTGCACTTCAACATTTACGATATCGCCCGGCTCATATTTTGAATCAATCATCTTTGCATTGACAACGCTGATCTCCTCCACCGGATCCTCCACCTGTTCCACGACGACCTTTTCCTGAAATACGTGGTACTCGCAGGTCTCCGGATTGATCGTGACCTTCACATTCTCAGACTTCCCGAAATGATTCTTACAGGCCGTGACCAGTGAATTCTCTATCGCCTCCAGCAGTGTCTCCTTGCTAATATTTTTCTCCTGCTCTAATATCGTTAACGCTTCTAATAACTCATTGTTACTGCTCATCTTTTTTCCCTCCTGATTTTTATTCCACAGCAGTTATTATTACGCATGTTATTCCCATTGAAATGCAAGCCGTATCAGAGCAATATCTGACTTCTGAAAAGTCATGTTTCCACCGTTTTCCTGCTCTATCGTCACGGTATTTTCATCATATGCGGATAAAACACCATAAAATTCCTTACTCTGCCCGATCGCGCGGTAGGTCCGGATCTCAACCTCCCGCCCGATACTCCTGGCAAAATCTTTTTCCTTTTTCAGCGGTCTTCCGAGCCCCGGGGAACTGACCTCAAAAATGTAGGACTCCCCGATAAAATCCTCCCTGTCGAGAAGCACGTTCATTTCCTTCGCCACAGCTTCACAGTCGTTCACTGTGATACCGCCCTCCTTGTCGATATAGGCGCGCAGATACCACGTCCCGCCTTCTTTTATATATTCCACATCCACGAGCTCAAATCCCATCCGCTCCGTGACAGGAGCGATCAGTTCCTCAGTGCGCGCTTCATATTCCTCATGTTTTGACATGGATACACCTTCCTCCCTGTTCCGATATTGCCGGAAAGGATGATGCGTTCCGGCTTTAAACATGAATTGAGAGAGGACTTTCGCCCTCTCTCAGCCTGATTGTTATGTTATCTGAATTCAGGATAGCACTTTATATAAGGAAATGCAAGCACTTTTCAAAATTTACTGCATTTCCTGCCGCCGTTTCATCCCTGCTTCTTCAGTCCCTGACCCGTCAGTTCATAGACAGTGGTGCAGACTTCCTCCAGAAATTTTCTGTCGTGGGAAACGCTGATCACCGTACCGCCGTATCCGGCGATCATCCGCCGGATCACCGGACCGGACAGCGGGGAAAAATTTCGCGTCGGCTCGTCGAGCAGAAGAACGTCACAGCCCCGCATGCTCATTTTCAGCAGCAGAAGCTTCGCCTTCTGACCGCCGGAGAGTGCTCCCGCGGGATGGCTCATCTCGTCCGCCGTGAACTTCATGCTGCCCAGATAAGTGCGGATCCTGCTGATTTCGTCCCGATCGCCGCTTTCGGCCAGAAACTGTACGGGAGTCTGTTCCATTGTGAGAAGCTCATCATAATTCTGGGGCATGTAAAACGGCCTCAGATCCGTGCGAAGGGAAAGCTCTTTCACAATTTCCCGCAGCAGTGTCGTCTTTCCGGCGCCGTTCCTGCCGGTAATACAGACGCGCTCCGGTCCGGTCACCGTAAGGCGGATATCCCTGGCGAGAATCTGCTCCCCGGCTTTCAGTTCTTCCAGGCAGAAATCCAGAACCCGCCGGCCGTTCGGCATCACGATTTTTTCTCCGAAGCGGATAAAGATGGCATCCTCCGTATCAGGCAGTTCCGTCATCTGTTCCGCAGCCCTCTCAAACCTTCTTCCCATCGACCGGACCGCATGCATTTTCTTTTTCAGCAGCTGCCCTCCGTGCGGATCCTGCCTGCTGATGCTGTTCTGATCATGTTCCACCTTCTGTTGTATCCGGCGGAAACGCTCCTGCTGCTTCTCATATTCGCTCCGCTCTTTGCGCGCGTTCTGTTCCTGGCGCCTTAAGCTCTGTTCACGGTTTCCGACATATTCCAGATATCCCGCCGCTGCAACCGTGTGACGGCACTCCGTTTTCCGCTTTATCTGCTCCAGGTGCACGATCCGGTTCGCCACATGCTCCAGAAAGGTCTCGTCGTGTGAAATACAGACCACCGGGACGCTGGCGTCTGAGATAAACTGCTCCAGCCATTCCAGCGTCCGCAGATCAATATCATTGGACGGCTCGTCAAAAAGAAATACATCGGGCTGTTCCATGAGAATTCCCGCGATCTGCAGCCTGACCTTCTCGCCTCCGGAAAGTGTTCCCACCGGCCGCTCCAGATAGAAAAAATCCGCCGGAAACCCGAGCCGGCCCGCTATTCTTTTCAGCTCCCCAGGCGTCCGCTCATAAAATGCCTCTCTCCCGGCACAGAACTGATAAACACTCATTTTTTTCTGTTCACCGGAAAGCTCCTGCGCAAGGTAACCGGTGCGCACTCCATTGCGGATAATCTCCCCCGTATATTCCGCGTAATCTTCCACCAGGGCCGGATCGTGAATCAGTTTCAGAAGCGTTGATTTTCCGTTCCCCTCCTCCCCGATCAGCGCCACTTTGTCCCCTTCCCGCAGGACCAGCGAAAAATCATTCAGAATTGTCCGCAGATCCCTGCGGTGCGTGATTGTCAGATTTTTTACCTGTATCATACATCCCCCTTTCCGGCGGCGTCGGAAACGGTATGTGCATATTTACTGCAGGTTCCCCGTCCGCAGACTGTTTTTTACAGCAAAAAAAGATGTAATTTCTTACATCTTTTCTGCAATCCAGCTATCCGCCAACGGCTTTTCTGAAAAGATTTTAAGAATTTCCCGCAGAACATACCACATAAGCACCCGTATCTGATACCTGCACGGACGCCGCTCTCTGATATGTGATTCGATTCATTATTCGCAGGAAATTCTGTACATCCTTTCACCGCCTCTCTTTACTCATTTTATTCTATCCCGCAGGATATTTCTTACCATACAGGATTCGCGCGCGATTGTCAACACTTCCGTCAGATTTTTAGACAGCTATTTTAAAACCGCATCCCCGATCTCATACTTTTTTGCCAGAGAGTCTATACCCCCTTCTTCATATGCCGCACGAATGAAAGCGTCCGCTCTCTCTTTCAAATCAGAGTCTCTGCGGAAACCTGCACAGATTTTTTCATCGTTAAGAGCAACGGCAACATCAAGCTTCTCAAATGCCTTCCCGTCCCCGGTGTTATATGCCGCCATGATAATGTCGATAACTGTCGCATCTGCCTTTTTATCCAGAACGCTCTGCAGCGCCTCCTTCTGTGTCTGACACGCCGTATAGCGGTATCTTTTTTCCCTGAGTATCTCCTCCCCCGCAGATCCTGCTTCCACGGCAAACAGGAGATGCTGGCATTCCTCTGTCGTCTGATATTGTTTCAACGCCTCCTCATACACCACGATTACCTGTGCGTTGGAAAGATATGGCTCGGAGCAGGAAATGGATCCCTCAAGCATCTGCGTCATCGTCATACCATTCCAGATACAGTCGATCTCTCCCTTTTCCAGAAGCCTGATCTTATCATCCCAGTCAATTTCCTTAAATTCCAGAGTAACGCCCAGACTTTCTGCAAATTCTTCCGCCAGCTCAGCGTCAAAACCCGTCCACTTTCCTCCTTCCCGATAGTCCATCGGCGCGAAATCCGTAATGCCTGCCACAAGCGTTCCCTTAGACTGTATATACGCCAGGTCAGACTCCCATCCGGCCTGCCCTGCTGCCTCACTTTCCCGCTCTTTTCCGCATCCTGCAAGTAGCAGCGTGAAAACAAGCGAAACCAGAACCGTTTTCTTCCACTCTTTTCTCATACTAATCTCCCTTCAGGCCAGTTTCTATTTCCCCTCCTTCACTAAAAACAACAGTCCGAAAGCGCCCGGCCCGCAATTAATTGAAATAGCCGGCGATGCTTTCTGATAGATCACCCTCTCAAAAGTAACGATCCTGCTGATCATCCGCCCGATCTCCTGCTGTTCCTCGTAAGTCAGTCCCGCGTGTGTGAGAAACAGAAGGCTTGTGTCTATCTTTCCGGCACCCTTAAGTGTGGACTCCACGTACTTCTTCCACACTGCTTTTCTCGTTCCGAACTTTACTCCCCCCGCTCCCATTTTACCGTTTTTCAACTGCACCACCGGATGTGCCATGATCGCTTTGCATATGGTATTGATTCTCGGAGAAATTCTTCCGGCCCGCAAAAGATATTCGATGTCATCCACCAAAAAGTTTGTTCTTACCAGCGTACGCATCCGCCCGATCTGTTCAAGTACGGACTCCCGCGGCATACCGGCAGCAACCAGCTTTGCAGCCTGTATAACCATAAGTCCCATGCCGCTGGAGAGGTACTCCGTATCAACCACTTCCACATTCTCAAAACTTTTTGATGCCTCCAGCGCATTCTCATAGCCTTTGCTGATTTTTCCGGACATTGTCATGTGAACGACATACTGCGCTTTCGTGAGCTGCTCCGCAAAAAAGGCCTCATAGCGGACTGTCTCCGGCGCTTCGGAGTGCGCACACCGGCCGCGCTTAACGTAGGCCAGCACACCGTCCGTCCCCGCCTCCTGCCCGTCTGTGAACTCACCGCCCTCCGTCACCACTCTGTATGGCAGGACGGCGATCCGATAACGCTCTGTCATTTCTTCCGGTAAATCACATACACTGTCTGTCGAGATCATAAGCTGCATCTTCTTCTGTGTGCGCTCCACAAACGGCTTTTGCACCACGCCGAAGGAATCATGCCAGTTTTCCATCGTCACAAGCTCTCCCGGAAGGTGCTTAAATACCTCCGCCTCGAGCTGGCTGCCAGTAACCGGTTTCGACAGATAGCCGTCAAAACCCTCCCTCTTATACAAAAGCCGGTTTTCTCCTCCGGCATTGGCGGTCAGGACAACCACAGGCGTATCATGATTCAGACCGCCGGTCTGTGTCCTGACTTCATGCAGACAGGCGATACCGTCCATGCCCGGCATCAGATGATCCATCAGAATCACGTCATATCGGTTCTGGATCGTCCGCTCGAGACATTCCGCACCGCTGCCCGCAGTTTCAGTCCGGATCTTCGTATCCCTGAGGAGCTTTTCTGCGACCATCAGGTTCGTCCCGTTATCGTCAACGATCAAAACACGCGCTCCCGGCGCCTCAAAACCTGTCTTATAACGCTTTCTCGTGCCCGCCACATGACGTTCTTCAAAATCCAGACAACCGATCTCCTTCCCGGAAACGATTTCCTGCGGCAGCGTGATAATAAAGGTACTTCCTTTTGTATAGACGGAGTTCACCGTAATATCGCCGCCCATCAGATCCACAAGCTGCCTGACGATAGAAAGTCCCAGCCCCGTCCCTTCGATGTAACGGTTTCTCTCCTCGTCCACTCTCTTAAACGCGCTGAACAGATGCGGTATGTTCTCTTTCCTGATACCCATGCCTGTGTCCGTCACCGAATAGACGATCCAGGCACGCCCGTGCTCCTGTTCCCTGCACTGAACAGAAAGAGTGACAGAGCCTTCTTCTGTGTACTTAACAGAATTGTTTAGCACATTGATCAAAACCTGCTTGATCCGCACCTCATCGCCCATGAGACCGGACGGCATCGTCTGATCTACATCTATGTGAAATTCCAGCCCCTTCTCCTGCGCCCGCACCCAGATCATATTGACAATATCCGACAGCATAGCTCCCACATCATAGCTGACGGAGACGATAGCCATCCTGCCGGATTCCATCCTGGACATATCCAGAATATCATTAATCAGCGTCAGAAGCATTCTGCTGGCTGCCTGAATATTTTCCGCATTCTCCGCCACCTCATCCGATATCTCCTCCCGCAGGATCATTTCATTTAACCCGATGATGGTGTTGATTGGCGTGCGGATCTCGTGGCTCATGCTGGAAAAGAAACGGTTCTGCGCCAGATTCAGCTCTTCAATCTCCTTCTTCTGCTGCTGCGCCATCCTGTTTGCAGAGCGAAAAACCGCATTCTGAAACAGAAGCAGACCACAGATCACCACCGCCACCACCGCCATGGATACTGCCGAGTCCAGATATACCATCTGAACCGTATGCATGGCGAGCAGGGACGGATATAAGTATGACAGAAAATACATGCCAAAACACACGCCAAGCCCGGTGACGATCATCACATATTTCACTTTGTTTTCCACAAGAAGCGCCACGAACACGACAGAAAGCATATACCAGCTGGACGCGCCGCCATAGGGTCCGCCTGTCGTCAGGAAGTTAAACGGCATCACTATATACAGGAGAAGAGCTCCGATAATCACAGACCCTGCCTGTATCTTACGGTACCTGATTGAAAAATAAACAATGGAAAAAAGGATGAGAAACCCCACCGCCATGCCGATATTATTGACAAGCTGTTCCCCCGCTGCGATTCCCATAAGAACAGCAATAACCATGCCGATCAGCCCTATCAGCGTAATGAGGCGGAACAGGCGTTCCTGCAGCCCTGCACCGGGATCCCTGACAGGCTGTATTATTTTTTTCAGTATTTTCAGATTCATCACGCATCACCACCCTTTATACGGCATACCAAAGCCTTCACTTTTTCCAATGCTGCAGCAATCTCAAAGTCATCCACATCCTGTAAAACTTCCTTCAAAAGATCAGCCACAGAATTCCCTTCATACATGAAACAGTTCAGTTCCCCGATCTGCGCCCCCGCCTTTTCTGCCTCAAATGTGCCAAGGCTTTCCTTTATTTCCTCCAGTTTTTGTGCCAGCTCTGTAGCGGAGATCTCCTGTTCTGCATGCTTATCCCCGTCAGCTTCCTCCCCGCTGTTCCCTTCTTCGCCAAACGCCCGCCATATGCTCTGCTCCGTATCGCGATACCTGGCAAGCAACTCCTTATGATGCTCCCGGATGTATGCCGTTTCCCCATTCTTTACCACGTCCTCCAGTCCCTTTGCCAGTCCGGAAAGCTCATCCGCCCCGATCATGCGGGCCGTACTCTTTAATGCGTGAACCATAATGCGATAGTTCTCCCAGTCCTCCCTCGCAAAAAAGCCGGCCATATCTTCCTGTTTCTTTCCCGCATCCCCCGCAAATTTAAGAAGCAGCTCCCTATAAAATGCCATATCATTCACACAGTACTGCAGGCCGCTTCGGATATGTATTCCTGCCTGTTCCAAAAGAACGGCCTTATTCCCGTCCACATGTTCATTCGGTTTTTCCTGTGCATCCGCATGCAGCTCAGATGTCTGCCGCTCACTGCTCTCCGCCTTATAATCCCTGTCAACGAACCGGATCATGGAATCCGGCAGCACATTTCTGAGAACACGTTCCAGCTCCACCATCTCAATTGGTTTTGACACAAACTCATCGAACCCTTCCCTGAAAAACATCTCTCTTGCACCGCTGACAGCGTTGGCAGTAAAAGCAATCACTGTAGCGCTCCTGCCGGTTTCTGCAAAAACTCTGCGCAGCTTCTTTAATGTCTCCACACCGTCCATTTCCGGCATCATGTGATCCAGGAAGATCAGGTCAAACTCTTCTTTTTTACACAGCTCTAACGCCTCCATGCCGCTGTACACAGCCCTGACCTGCATCTCGTATTCCTTAAATATCCCCTCCGCGACCATCAGGTTCATAGGCTCGTCGTCCACTACCAGAATCTTCACGTTTGAACAGATCATCCTTTTCTTTTCGAACCGGTTTTCATCCTGCTCCGCTTCGGCATTCAGCAAATTGGCTACCGGCAGGCAATAGAACGGTTTCTTCAGCAGCTTCGTCCCTGTGCCTGGCACTGGGGTGAAATTCTCATCCGCCACTACAATCACCCTGACCTCTCCTGCCAGCGTTTCAAACCATTCACTGTTCTCCTCATATTCCTCAGCGCCGGTAAACAGATGCGTGATCCGGCACGCCCCCGTAAGCGATTTCAATTCATCCATTTGAAAAACCCTGTACATTGAAACATCCAGACTCTCAACCATATGGACGATTGTTTCATTGTAATAGTCCCTGACTTCCGGCACCTCGTACTTCTCCGGTTTCAGGAAACATGCAAGGCAAAGCCGTTCCCTGTTGTTCAATGCAATCATCGGCCTGTAATCGGCCACTTTCTGCGGAATGCTTGCGGACACCACCGTGCCTTTTCCCGTTTCGCTCCCGATCTGCATAAAGCCTTCCATGCAGGAAACCATGCCGGCCACGATCGACAGGCCAAGCCCTAATCCGCCCGCGCTCCGGCTCCTTCCGCCATCCGTCTGATAAAAGCCTTCCGCAATTTTATCAAGTTCACCTTCAGAAATGCCATTTCCGGTATCGCTGACGGTAATACAGAGGTTTACACCATAGTCTTTTGGCAGCGTGCGAATCCTGACACAGACGCCTCCATTTTTCGTGAACTTGACAGCATTTCTGACCAGATGTCGCAGAATCTTCTTGACCTTTTTCCCATCTCCCAAAAAGACGGCGGGCATCGCCGCATCCAGATCAAATATCAATTCAGGCAGATATTCCCGCTCCAGCATCTGGTTTTCGCTGATCACATCGTTGACAATGGAGGAGATCATATAAGCCTCCTCGCTGACAGTCATTTTGCAATTGTCGATCTCCGTGTAATCCAGAATATCTTCGATCTGATCAAACAGTCTTTGTCCCGCCATCTGTATCGCCCGGATATCTCTTTTTTTCTCTGTGTCCTCTTCGTTCTTCAGCATAACTGCCGTAATTCCGGTAACCACGTTAATGGGCGTACGGAGCTCATGCGACACATTGGCAAGAAAATCCTCCGTCCTCCGGTTCATGCTCTCCAGACGGACGATCATATCCTCTGTTGTCTTTCTTTCCTTTACCCGGCTCTGTCCCATGATCTTCAGCAGCCTGCCTGCCATATACACCAGCACGAGATGGAGAAACAGCCTCGTGTCAGAGAGCAGTGCTTCCTCCGCGAAGCCATCCATATACAAAAATAAATCATAACCCATTGTCAGATAATAGGTGATCATACATATTTTAATGGTACTGTACTTCTCTGTAAAGGAGTACAGTACCATTACCGTTATCATGACTGGTGCCAGATCAAACATACTGGTCTCATGGATTCCAAAAAAGAAGAATATAAGCATCATCAGGACAGTATAAATATCAAGCCTGACAGCCATCGGCAGCCTGTTTCTGATATGTAGTGTCCATCCTGCGATCACACCGGCTGGCAGCAATACAGTCGCCCACGTCTCCCATCCCAGAAGCAGTGACTCTCCTGTCAGCGCGCATGAAAAGATTGTATAGCAGATCAATATCAATAGATGTACTGCCTTTTGTTTTTCCTGATTGTTCAATGTTCCCCCTTATCTTTCCCTCATCTGATAATCCGTATCTTCCTCAATCATGCCAAGCACAATTTCCGTCATCAGGGGATCAAACTGTGTTCCCTTCCCCTTCTCGATCTCCAGGCGGACAATTTCCTGCGGAAGCACGTCACGATAACTTCTTCGTGAGCTCATGGCATCATAGGCGTCCGCCACTGCAATGATCCGGGCCTCCAGTGGAATCTCGTCACCGGCAATACCATCCGGATATCCCTTGCCATCATAACGCTCATGATGCCATCTGGCTCCGGTAATCAGTTTTGGAAAATCTTTAATATTTTTCAGGATCCTCGCCCCCATAACCGGGTGGTTTCTGATCACCGTAAACTCATCCTCTGTCAGATGCGCCGGTTTATTGATGATCGCATCGGGCACTCCTATTTTTCCCACATCATGCAGCAGTCCCATCATATAAATATCGTCCTGCATTTCCCTGGAAAGTCCCGCACGACGCGCAATTTCTTTGGAATATTCCGCTACCCGCAAAGAATGCCCGTTGGTATAGGTGTCTTTCGCGTCCACTGCGCCAGATAAAGCTTTGACAATCTGCATGGATATCTTCTCCAGCCTTTCATGCTGGGCCGCTATTTCCTGCGTCTTTTTGAGCACCTCACGTCCCAGATCTGCCTGAAAGCGGTTTAAATCAATGGTATGCCTTGCCCGAAGCAGAAGCACTTCGGGAACAAAGGGTTTCCTGATAAAGTCTACGGCTCCGGCCTCCAGTCCCTTTTTCTCAGTATTACTGTCATCATCCGCTGTCAGAAAGATGACGGGAATTTCCGCTGCGGTCTTATTTTCATGAATGGCCGCCATCGTCTGGAATCCATCCATTCCGGGCATATGAATATCCAGCAGGATAAGATCGGGCCTGTTCTCCTGAAGAAACTGCACGGCATCCCCGCCCGATTTTAAACAGCTTACGCGCATCTGCGCCCTGCCTAATATATGACTTGCCATTTTCAGGTTCGATATATCATCATCAACCACTAAGATCCAGTCGTCCATTTGAATAACCCTGCCTTTCCCGCAATCCGTAATATTTTTCAAACATTCTGCCTCCTTAATACCGAAGTTCTGTCCATCCGGCTCTCCTGAATTTTTGCCGCTATATTATATACCACCAGGATTTCAGCTCTGCCGGTTTCTTTATTACGGGCAATATAATATTATCCCCCAATGGATCCCGCAACAGAGTTTTCCCACTTTGCAGTTTTTTTACCTGCTTTGCAGTTTCCGGTTCTTGACACTAATTATATTAACATTTACGCTAATAGCAGAGAATTTATAAGGAGGTAGAAAATATGCTGTTTTGGAAGCGAAAAGAAACAATGTCCAGATGGCTGGCGGGAGTGCTATTCCTGATCTGTACCATGGCGCTGGCGGTACTTCTGGCATCGGAAGCCACTCCCCGCAGAACTTATCTGACACTTTCACCTACTATCAACGGCAGTGTGATGACGCTGACTCTGGATGAAAACCTTAATTATAACGGTGCGCTTACACTGACAGTGGTTCTTCCTGAATGGAACAGCCAGTGGTATCCGATGCTTGGGATCAGTTATCTGGGTACGAATGAGGCAGAGGTGTTTCTGGATGGGGAAATTCTTGGGCACATAGAGGCATGGGATGGGAAGACGCTGGGCCGCACTTTCTTTATGCTGCCCCGGGACTGTACCGGAAAAACGGTAACTTTGCAGACAACAAAGGCTGCAGGAGAAATACTCCCTCTTTTGTGCATAACAGACAGCGGCATAACGGAAGAAACCATCAAAGCCATCACTGCCAGTAGCACTCTCCCAGCCGCAGCCTTCGGCGTAATATCGCTGCTTGCCCTGGGGCTGTTTTTCTATAGCCTGACAGAAGGGAACCGTGCATGGCCGATCCTGCTGCTTGGTCTTGCAGCATTAAGTCAGACGCTCTATTTCCACGCTCAAAACCAGGGTGGGTATATCATTCCCCCGGAATTGTTCGGACTGGGGCTTAATCTGTCCAGATCGGTATTGTTCGCCTTTCCTCTGTTCTTTTTACTGCTGTCCATGAAAAAAAGGAGAAAGTTGTTTCTGCCTTTCGTGCTTCTCCCTGCGCTGCTTTATTTTGTGGTCGCAGGATTTCAGACGGTAGTTCCTGCTTTCTCCATGATTGGTTCCCGAATGGGGGAAATATTTTATGTTACCGTGGCAGCGCTTATGGTGTGCGCCATATCAGAATACCGGGATGGAAATCAGACGTTCCACCTGTTCCTGCCGGGATTCATACTCTCCGCTGCCGGAGTCGGTGCGGCATGTCTGTTGTCCTGGCTGTGTGGCGGCAAACTGTTTCCTTATATAGAGTATATCATCCAGCAGGTCATCGCACACCGCCCGGATAATGCGCTGTACTGGTGGAGTACCCTTCTGCTCCTGTTGTGTTTTCTGGTAAGCACACTGTCCCTGTTTCTTTCCATGGCGGCACGGGAAGCTCAGATGCAGTCGCTGTCCGCACGGGAAAGCATGATGCAGGAACAGCTTACGGTGATGCAGGAAAGCGACGAGTCTCTCCGCAGGATGCAGCATGAGACAGTGAACCATTATACCGTTCTGCAAAAACTATCTCAGGCAGGCGCATGGGGCAACCTGAATCAATATCTGGCGGACCTGCTGGCTGACATAGAGACAGCCCCTGCCATGGCATATGTTACACATCCGGCCATCAATGCGGTTCTGACCGTCATGATGGCCCGTGCGGGAAAGCTGGGAATTAAAGCAAAACATGAGGTGAGCGCACCGGAAATGCTGCCGTTCCCCGATACGGAGCTTTGCACTGTTTTGATGAATCTTCTTCAGAATGCCCTGGATGCCAACGCTCTGGCTCCAAAGGGAACGGAGAAATGGATACAGGTGAATATTCATATCCGGGGAGCACATTTGTTTATCGGCGTGACGAATCCACGGTTTGGTTCGATAAAATATGATGAGGAAACCGGCCTGTGCCGCTCGACAAAAGAAGATCAGACGGTTCACGGTTATGGCCTGAAAGCAGTGCAGGCCGTAGCACATAAGTATCAGAGTGAGCTGCTGTTAGAGTTTCCGGACGGATTGTTTTCTGCTTCCACAGCTTTGCAGATGCCGGAAAAATGAAAGGGGTTTTCGCACTAACCCTCTATTTGATAAACGCGATATACTGTTTCCTGAGTTCTTTCTGCCGGGAGCGACTGACAGGAAGTTCTCTGCCGTCATCCAGTACAAGGGCGCCATCGATCAGGCGATAGATATGTTCCAGATTCACAAGGATGCTGAAATGGCTGCGGCAGAACCGTTTCCCATTCAGACGGAGAATCAGATCGGAAAAATTCTGGTTAATATACAGCACCTCTCCCCCTTGCAGATGAACGGCAGATTTATGGCTGGTAGCCTCTGCGTAGAGAATATTCCGGGCATCCACGGTCCGCCAGCAGCCATCCATCAGAAACTTGATCTGTTCCAGATGATAGTTATCCCGTAAATCCCGTTCGATCACTCCTGCCAGTTTTTCCTGATCTACCGGTTTGAGCAGATAGTGAAGCGGACGGGTGTCAAAACAGTCAAACACATAATTCCGGTAGGCGGTGATATAAACAATGGAGCAGTCCGAGCCTGTTTCCCGCAGATGTGCAGCAATGGACAGACCGTTTTCATGTTCCAGCTCAATGTCCAGCAGGAGAAGCTGAAAAGCAGACGGATATTTTTCCATCTGTGCGAGCAGCGGCGCAGGGCAGGAAAAACAATGAATGGAATAATCAATATCACGCAGGAGATTTCTGGACTCCAGAATCTGGCAGAGCATGGCTTCATTTTGTTCCGCAGCGTGAGGTTCATCATCGCAGATAGCAATCCGATACATGGATATTTCCTCCTTTTGGATTTTCTACTGTCAAAAAATCATAAAAGGCTATGACTGTCGATCAATGAAAAATGATTTTGTCATAGCCTTATTAAGAATTGACAAAGTCCTCTTCTTATTTATATGTCACCGCTCCGCACTATCCGGCATCACTTTCATACAGGTATACTTCCCCGGTAATACCGCTCCCGCACACAGGCGGCACAGCCAGCATTTTTGCGTAGCCCTCCAGCGCCGGATAACACTGCCTCTCAAGCGTGGTGGCAACCTCAATGACAAGCGTATTCTCTCCCGCCTTACCGGAGAGCTCATAGATATATTCCGGTGCAATCTGGATACCTGCCCCTGCGCCGTTCAGAAATACCTCCACGCCCTCCTGTGCATCTGTGATCACAAGACACAGCTCTGTATCCCTTTCCAGCGAAAAATGTGTCTCATACCGGACAAATCCCGAAAATTCCGGCTCTTCCTCTGCCAGCGCGTCCGGCAGCGTGACCGTGCGCGCCCCGGAAAACTGCGGATAAGACGCTCCCTCACAGACCGAACGCGTCCAGCCGGAAAGCGCTATCTCTCCGCCGCGCTTTTTCTCCTGATACAGGGGCGCACCGCACTCCCCGCACACGAGAAAGCAGCTTTTTAACGGCGCCAGGCGCACTGAAACTTCCACGCCCTCTTCCCGCGCGCGGTATTTTGCGCGCTCCGCACGGTTAAACCAGGCGTCGTACCGGTATATACCGCAGGATATCCCGGGCAGCAGGATCGTCCCCTCGTAAACCGACGTGCCCTCGTTCACCAGGAAAAATACTTCCGTATCCCCGTGAATCTGTAAAACACGCACACGCGCATCTGCGGGAGTCAACACCGGAATCCGCATTCCCTCACAATTCCCTGCCACTGCGTCTGCCAGATCTTCCAGGGCAACGACCGGACAGGATGAAAAAATCTCAGGCAGACCGCCCCCCTCGCAGAGACCCTCCGGCTTTCTGTCCACAAAAAAGACGGGCAGACCGGCGGCTTTCAGTTCCGCAATACCCTCCGCGGCAGCCTTCGCGATCCTTTTACATCCGGGTATAACCAGCGCCTCATATGCCTGTCCGTTCACCAGAAAGGGATTTCCCGTTTTCGCGCGGTAAAATTCCGGATTTGCAAATACATCCGACGGCAGCACATGACAATCCGTCTGGCGGTCGTAAAGCACGCGCAGCGGCTTTTCAAACGGCATCGCCTCCGGATCGCACCATTCCGCCTCTCCGTGGTAGAGCACAGCCACCGGAACCGCGTGCTTTCCGGAAGACGTGACGGTCGCGACACGGTTCATATAGCTGACCAGTTCCCCGAAATGGCGGTACTGCGGATTGTGCCCGTGCGCATAAAAATGCGGCGGACAGTCCGGATCCGGAAATGCAAGCCCGCTGAATGCGTGCGGCACAAAGTGACTGATCCCGCGCACCAGAAAATGATCCGCAAGATATTTTTCCAGCTTCACCCCTTCCTGCCAGCCGTAATTGCCGAAAATCTCACACATGGATTTCCCATTTTTCAGCGGTTCGATGGCCGCTGCGCTCTGCGCAAGCTTTGCCAGGCCGTAATGATAAAATTCACCGCTGCGTGGTCTTTTCAAATTATCCAGAACCGGCGCGTCTTCCCCCTGAGGCAGCACCTGCCCGCCGATATCGTCAATCCCGGCCATATCCTGTCCTTCCAGCCCCCGGAAATAGTGGCCCAGACCCGAACCCGTGCGGCAGTGCTGGCCGTCATCCTCAATCATATGACCGATATAGGCCACGCCGTGCTCCCTGCACCAGTCTCCGGCCTGGCGGCTGAAACTGTCCCGCACAAGTTTTGTCAGCTCATCCATATAGACATAATGGACAAAAGAAGTCTCCTCATCCGCACCCTGGCGCCAGAGCGCAGGAAGCCGTCTTCTCCACCCATCGCCCAGCCTCTGCGCCACGCGCTCCGCCAGCCTTTTTCCCCACGGCAGATCCTGACGGCAGCCGAGAATATTCCCTTTATTGTACAGAAAACCGTTTCCCAGCTCCGGCTCGTCCGAGAAAAATCCGGCAATTGTCTTTCCAAAATCATCGGCGTAATGCGCATAATGCGCCTCGTAGACCGTGTCGATGAGAATCCTGCAGCTATCCGGCTCCGTCATATTGATATAATCGCGGCGATGTCCGCTGTTGTGACTGGCAGTCACGACCTCCAGCACCTGAATTCCCTCTGTTTTATCAAATGTCACCGTCTCCCCGCTCACACAGTCACTGAGATCCACAACCGTCCCGTCTTCCGTTTTTACGGTCACGCTCAGCACCTCGTCCGTCTCCGCGTCAAACATCCGCGCAGGCGGCGGATTCAGAAACACTGCATCCATCGGGGACAGCCCCTCTCTCTCCGGCGGCTGCATCAGCCCCCGCTCCCGCAGCGAAATCGTCTGCCGGCCGGCGGCCGCAGAAAGCTCCATGCTACTGGAAAAAAGATTCCGCTTACACAGCTCTGCCGGCGCGTTCTGCACTGCGCCGTTCGCATACCCGGTCGGAAAATGACTGTCATCCAGAATCCAGACTTTCATTCCCCGTCTGCGCGCCTCATCCAGGATAATATCCATATCACGCCACCATCCCGGCCCGCAGAAATCAGGATGCGGCCTGCTCTCCACACAGACAGCCCCGCAGTTCGCTCCGTCAATCGCGGCCATCATCTCCCGCAGGGTCGCCTCATCCTCCCCGTGCTGCCAGAAAAACGGCAGGACATGATTATCCCACTCCCCTCCGGTTAATCTCTCAATCGTCTGATTCATCTGTTTTTTCCTTTCCCCCGGATTTCCCAGATCCTGTTTTGTTCCTTCGCCGGCATTTACAATCACCCTCTCCGGCTCCCGCGGGATTACCGTTTCCCGGATCTTTGTGCACACTGATCACTGGTAATCCCGCCTCCCGGAGCAGACTCTTTCAGTCACATCTGTCCCTCTGCCGGTGATCCGACGCCGCACGCCGCCTCAGCGCACAGAGGTATCCGTCTGCCGCACCGTCATATACGGTTCCGTATCATACGCCGCACCGTACGCCGGAGCGTCCTCCATCCCCAGCGTCCGCAGGATTACCCCGATCAGTCTCGCGCAGCACTCACGAGCCGTCTCCACCGGAAGTGCTCCGGAACGAAACGCCGCCTTCAGATCATCGGCATCGATCCGGTTCCCCGGCATTATCAGATCATTGCCGGCCAGCATACACCCGTGAGGGCTGCTCCCGCCGGCAGTCGTGGTCGTCCAGTCCGTCATAATAATTCCACGGAAATTCCACTCTTCCCTGGCCACCACGGTATTCAGATCCCTGCTGTTTGCGGTGTGCACGCCATTGATAAGGTTATAGGACGTCATAATACACATCGGCTGTGCCGTCTTTACCGCAATCTCAAATCCCCTCAGATAAATCTCGCGGAGTGCGCGCTCTGAGACGATGCTGTCAGAACCCATGCGGTTGTCTTCCTGATTATTACATGCAAAATGCTTGATCGTCGTCCCCACGCCCGGCACCGACTGCACACCTCTGGTGATCGCCGCCGCCATCACGCCGGACACCACCGGATCCTCGGAAAAATATTCAAAATTACGGCCGCACAGCGGATTTCTGTGTATATTCATCCCCGGCGCAAGCCACCATGCGATGCCAAATTCCTGCATTTCCCCGCCGATCATCGCGCCGACGCGCTCTAAGAGCTCCGGATTCCAGGTCTGTGCCAGAAGTGTCCCGACCGGAATTCCGGTCGCATACATATAATATGTATCCGCATTCTCATGAACGTGCTTCTGCGCAAAGAATCCACCTTCCAGCGCCGCAATCAGCCCCTGGCTGTATATCTTTCCGCTGGCGCGGTCCACATCATAAGAGCGCATAAGACGCAGCCCCGCAGGACCGTCCGCCATGGCGATTGCAGGCACCCCGTGCCGCTCCTCCAGGGCACAGGTCGTCTCGCCCGCGGCTCCCGGCACATAGATTCCGGTCTCCACCAGCTCATCTTCTTTCAGATTATCCTGCCCCTTGGTGATCTCCCCCATAAGCAGGGCCGTCATCTCATCCTCCGTCAGTCTCTCCGCAATCTCCGCCGCCATCCCGTCCAGCGGGTCGGCCGGGTACTCTGCGCGCCGCTCCTCCTCCGGGGCAAACAGCACCGGGACAATCCCCTTCCGCTGTACCTGTCTCCGCCACCCGTATGTCAAGCACAAACTAAAAAATTTATCAGATTATTGGCCGGACA
>CAMSQM010000047.1 GCA_947062675.1 uncultured Roseburia sp. | reverse complement strand
ACAAGGTACCACACTCTTTCCCTACACGACGCTCTTCCGATCTTTGCGTGTTATGGAGCGCGGGTCTGATCTGCAGAAAAAAGATGTGAATGGAGGATGGCGTGTATACCAGAAAAGAGGAAAGTTACGGTGTATTATACCAGAATGAGAACGGTCCGGAGATCGGAAGCGCCACGGACCGCGTCATTATCCGGGACGGGCTTGTGTTCCGGAATACGGCGGGGCAGGAAGAGCTGTATCCGTATGAGGACTGGCGGCTGCCGGCGCGGGAGCGCGCCGAAGATCTTGCAAAGCGCCTGCCGGTGGAGTGTATTGCGGGACTGATGATGTATTCCCCCCACCAGATGGTGCCGTCCCTGCCGGACGGACCGTTTGCGTCCACTTACGGTGGGAAATGTTTCGTGGACAGCGGAAGGGAAGCGTGGGAGCTTACAGACCAGCAGAAAAAATTTCTGGGGGAAGATCAGGTGCGCCATGTCCTGGTGCTGAAGCTTGCGGACGTGGAGACCGCGGTAAAATGGAATAATGAGATGCAGAAATATGCCGAGATGCAGCCGTTCGGGATTCCGATTAATTTCTCGAGCGACCCGCGGCATGGCGCGGATGCGGGAGCCGAGTTCAAGGGCGCCGGCTGTCAGGTTTCGCGCTGGCCCGACGGTCTTGGGCTGGGGGCCCTGTTTTCCCCTGAGGCCTGTAAGGAGTTTGGAAAAGCGGTCGCGAAGGAGTACAGGGCGCTCGGGATCACGACGGCGCTCTCGCCCCAGGTGGATCTGGGCACGGAGCCCAGATGGATGCGCGTCGAGGACACATTTGGCGCCTGCCCGCAGATGACAGCCGCGATGGGCAGAGCTTACTGCGACGGTCTGCAGACGACGGAAGAGAGCGCGGACGGCTGGGGAGCGGAGAGCGTGTGCGCCATGGCCAAGCACTGGCCGGGCGGAGGGCCCTGCGAGGGGGGCCGGGACGCACATTATCCGTTTGGAAAATATGCGGTGTATCCGGGCGGGAATTTCGGGGAACACTTAATACCGTTTACGGAAGGGGTGTTCCGGCTCGACGGGCCGACCGGGAAGGTATCGGCGGTGATGCCCTACTACACGATCTCCTGGAACGCCGACACTGTGGACGGGAAAAATGTTGGAAATTCCTACAGCCACTATCTGATCAGTGATCTGCTGCGCGGGACATACGGCTATGACGGCATTGTCTGCACGGACTGGGGAATCACACAGGATCCGGCGGATCATATGGATTCGTTTGGCAGCAGGTGCTACGGGGTGGAGGAGCTTTCGGAGGCGCAGCGCCATCTTCTCGCGCTGGAAAACGGGGTGGACCAGTTCGGCGGTAATTCGGACAGCAGGCCGATTCTTAAAGCATACGCCCTGGGCTGTGAAAAATACGGGGAGGAGCGGATGCGGGAGCGCATGGAGCAGTCTGCAGTCCGCCTGCTCCTGAATCTGTTCCGGTGCGGCCTGTTTGAGAATCCGTATCTTGACCCGGAGAAGAGCAGGGCCGTCGTGGCGAATGAAGAGCTCTGCCGCGCTGGTTATGAGGCGCAGCTGAAATCGGTCGTGATGCTTAAGAATAAAGGGGCGCTGCCGGTCGCGGGGCGGAAAAAAGTCTATGTTCCCGCGCGCCATATTTCCGCCCGCAGGAGCTTTTTCAGGACAGAACTGCCGGCGCAGGAGTCAGATCCGGTTGTGAAAGAGGTATTTGCGGACTATTTTGAGCGTGTGTCCTCGCCGGAGGAGGCGGAGATGGCCATTGTGTTTATCGAAAGCCCGCTCTCGGACGGCTATTCGCAGGAGGATGCAGCGGCAGGGGGCAACGGCTACCGGCCCGTCACGCTGCAGTACCGCCCCTACTGTGCGGAGCACGCAAGAGAGCACAGCGTTGCCGGGGGCGATTTCCGCGAGGCGTTTACCGACAGGGGATACCGTGGAAAATGGAATACGCCGGCCAACGCATCCGATCTGGATCTGGTTCTGGAGACGAGAGCGCAGATGGGAGAAAAGCCGGTCGTTGTGTGTATCCGGATGCACAATCCCACGGTTCCGGCGGAATTTGAGGCGTGCGCCGATGCCATTCTCGTCGATTTCGGAGTGGAACAGAGAGCGCTGCTCGATCTGATCTGCGGAAAGGCACAGCCGTCCGGCCTGCTTCCGGTCCGGCTGCCGAAGGATATGCGGACCGTGGAGGAACACTGTGAGGATCTGCCGTCTGATATTGAGCCTTATGCGGACAGCTGCGGCAATGTGTATGAATTTGCGTTCGGATTAAACTGGGACGGCGTGATAGAAGATGAGCGGACAAGGGCGGCAAAGAAGCGGGATGTGGAAAGCCGCCGGTAAAGGAGAGAGATGAGTAATAAGAGAATGAAGAACGTGCAGGAACCGGTCACAAAGCTTGAAAATGTACATTCCATCGGTGTGATCGGAGATCCGGGATGCGAGGGGCTCGGCACCTATAATATGAAAGTTTACGCGGGGGCCCTGGAGGAGTGCAGCGGGGATGATCTGACGCTGGTTGTGGGCGATCTGGTGCCGGCGGGGACGAAGCATCATTACCGGGTGATTCAGGAGCTGACGGAGGCGCTCGCGGGAAATGATGTCTATGCGCTGCGGGGCAATCACGACACGGGTGCCTATACGGATTATTTCGGGCGGAAAAATTATGCGCTGCTGGCGGCAGACTTTGCGGTGATTGTGCTGGATAACGCCGCCCGTACATTTGAGGACGAAGGGCTGACCCTTTTATCGGAGGTGCTCTCACGGGATGATGTGCAGCAGGCGGTTGTGGCATTTCACATTCCGGTTCCGAACCACTTTATTTTAAACAGTGTTTCTGAGGCGGAATCCGCCCGTCTGCGGGAAGCTTACGGGCCGTGGCGGGACAAGGTAAAATACCTGCTCTGCGGGCATGTGCACTCCCGGTTTGTGGACCGCGTGGACGGCATTCCGCTGATCTGTACCGGCGGAGGCGGGGCGATGATCGAGGACGTGTCAGAAGAGATACGCGCCTGCGATGTCGAACATCATGTGGTACATTTTTATGAGGAGGAAGGCGTGCTGCGCTACCGGATCGCGGATCTCTCCGAGGGCGCCTACGGGCGGGAGCGCGAGGATGCCGTTTTAAAGCAAAAGCTCAAAGAGACGGTGGAGGCTGAACTTCTGGCGCATTTTAAGTATCTGATGTTTGCGGACAGGGCGAGGCGCAGGGGCATGGAACAGATTGCCGCACTGTTTGAGGCGCTGGCGGCGTCGGAATATCACCATGCACGGAATTTTTACTCTGTTCTCGAACATCCCGCGCCGTTCGCGGAATCCGTGAAGACCTTCGTGCCCGGGGAGGAATTTGAATACAGGCATCTGTACCGCATGCTTGCGGACTATGCAAAAGAGCACGAAAGCCCCCTTGCGGAGCAGGCATATCTCGGCGCTGCAGCCGCGGAATTAGAACATGCGGCCCTTTTAAAGGAGGCCGCGGATCCTGAGACATTTCAGGGGAATACCGTGTATGTCTGCCCGGTCTGCGGTTATGTGATGTCAGGGGAGCCGGTGCCGGAGCGCTGTCCGGTCTGCGGAGGCCCGGCGCGGCAGTTTGAGGAATTTGGCGGAGAGAAGAAAGACTGACGGGAAGGCGTGCGGGGCCCGGCGCGGCAGTCTGAGGAAACAACATTGTGAAGGGAAAAAGGAGAAAGAGAGCGATGAGTCAGTTACTGGAAAAATTACAATGTTATCTGAGGGAGAGAGAGCAGTATCAGCATGTGTCAACCCTGCTGTACTGGGATATGAAAACGGGAGCTCCGAAGCTTGGTCAGGCGGGGCATATCGAAGCGGTGACATACTTTTCCGCGAAGCAATTCGCGATGTCCACGGCGCCGGAGCTCGGCGAAATGCTGGATGGCCTCTCGGAGCCGGAAGAATACGGACAGCTGGATGATACCTGGCAGTATATCGTCAGGCGCATGAAGTATGATTTTGACCGTGACAGGCGGATTCCGCCGCAGGTGTTTGAGGCATATGTGCGGGAGCAGGCGGAGTCGTCCGAAGCATGGGTGGAAGCGAAGCGGTGTTCGGATTTTTCTATTTTTGCGCCGCACCTTGCAAAGATGATTGAGCGCAGAAAGGAAATAACCAGCTACACGGATCCCGGAAAAGAGGTTTATGATGTTTTTCTGAATGATTTTGAGGAAGGCATGGATTCCGCGACGATCGACGGATTGTTTGAGGATGTAAAAAAAGAGCTGATTCCGCTGGTAAAGCAGATTCTTGCATCGCCCCAGCCGGACGGGGCGCCGTTTCACGCGTATGCCGACCCGGATGCCCAGAAGAAGGTGCAGGGTCTGCTGCTCGATTACATCGGCTTTCGCAGGGACCGCGGCGCCGTCGGGGAGACGGAGCATCCGTTTACGCTGAATTTCTGCTCGAAGGATGTGCGCGTGACCAATCACTATTATGCGTTCGACCCGCTCAACTCCATCTTCTCGGCGATCCATGAGGGCGGTCATGCGGTGTTTGAGCAGAATGTCAATCCGGATTATGACAACACAGTGGCCGGGAGCTGCCGCCACATGGGAATTCACGAGAGTCAGTCGCGGTTTTACGAGAATATTCTCGGGAGAAATAAAAATTTCTGGATTCCGGTCTATGATAAGCTGGGAGAGCTGCTGCCGCAGTTTCAGAAGATTTCCATTGAGGATTTTTACCGTGAAATCAATCACGTCACAAACAGCATGATCCGGACAGAGGCAGATGAGGTGACATACTGTTTTCACATAATTCTCCGCTATGAGCTGGAGAAAGCAATATTCCGCGATGGCGTGGCGGTGGAGGAGCTGCCGGCGCTCTGGAACCGGAAAATGCAGGAGTATCTGCAGATCACGCCTGAAAATGACGCCGAGGGCATCTTACAGGATATGCACTGGTCGGAAGGAATGTTCGGGTATTTTCCGACTTATCTGCTGGGAAGTATCTATGACGGTATGTATCTCGAGGCGCTCGAGGCGCAGCTGGGGCCCGTGGACCGGATCCTGGCGGAGGGCAGAATCAGTGAGATTACAAAATGGCTGAACGAAAACATTCACTGGTACGGCAGCGTAAGGCCTCCGCGGGAAGTGCTCAGAAACGTGTGCGGGAGAGAAGTGACTGCGGAACCAATGATCCGCTACATGAAAGAAAAATACACGGCGGTATACGGGCTGGACGGAGGACGCTGAGCACCGGCCGCTTTGCGGCGGCGGGCCCGGTCGGGATTTCAGGTTCGCCGGCCGGAGTGAAACGGCGGATTTTCCTCTGCAGTGGCGCGCAGAGTCTGCCCCGGATTTATTTTTTATGAAAAACCTCTATACAAACACGGCTTTCTATGTTACGATCATGTGGTAATCAATACTACTTATCGGGGAATGCGATGACATATAAGACGTTTCCGGATAACTAATCGGATCATACATATAATATATAGAAATCGGATCAGTGAATGGAGGTAACCTATGTACAGAATCGTGGTGGACAGTTGTGGTGAGCTGACGGAGGAGATGAAAAAGGACGGGCACTTTCGGTCGGTGTCCCTTGAGATAGAGATTGACGGGTGCCGGATACGGGATGACGAGAGCTTTGACCAGGCAGATTTTCTGCGCAGGGTGAGTGAGAGCCCGACGGGGCCGAAGTCGTCCTGCCCGTCGCCGGAACAGTATATGGAAGCATTTGGCAGTGACGCTGAGCACGTGTATGCGGTGACGCTCTCGGAAAAGCTGAGCGGTTCTTACAACAGCGCGGTTCTCGGGAAGAATCTGTACCACGAGGAGCATGGGGAAGACAGACAGATTTATATTTTTAATTCCAGATCGGCTTCCATCGGGGAGACGCTGATCGCGGTAAAAATTCAGGAATGCGAGGAGGCGGGCATGCCGTTTGCGTCGGTGGTGGAGACGGTTGAAGCTTACATCGCGTCCATGAATACCTATTTTGTGCTGGAGACGCTGGAGACGCTGCGCAAAGCGGGCAGGCTCTCCAATCTCAAGGCGTTTATCGCGAATACGCTCAATATCAAGCCGGTTATGGGCTCGACAGATGAGGGCGAGATCTGTCAGCTTGACCAGGCGCGCGGAATAAACAGGGCCCTGGAGAAAATGGTGCAGACCATGCTTGCAGGGACAAAAGACTGCGGGAGCCGGATCCTTGCGATTTCACACTGCAACTGTCCGGCGCGTGCAGAGGCGGTTCGGGAAAAAGTGGAGAAGCTGGCGCAGTTTAAAAAGATTATCGTAGTGGATACTGCGGGAGTCAGCAGCATGTATGCAAATGACGGAGGCGTGATCATGGCAGTGTAGCCGGAAAGCAGGCTCTGACGGCAGAGCGGGGCTGTCAGGGTGGCTGAAGCGGCATATCCGGAGTGTGGACGAAATGGGCAATAGATCGTATGCGGATGTTATAGCGGAAATCGAGGGAAAGAGAAGATTCGGGGCGGCTCCGGGGGTGGAGGTGTCCCGGCGGATGCTTGCCGCGCTGGGAAATCCCCAGTCCGGAATAAAGCTGATTCACATAGCGGGGACGAACGGCAAGGGTTCTGTCTCTGCTTTTTTGTGCGCGATACTGGAGGAGGCCGGTCTGCGGGTGGGAATGTTTACCTCGCCGCATCTGTGTGATTTCAGGGAGCGCATCCGGGTCAACGGGGTGATGATCGCGGAGACGGACGCCGGGCGCATAGGGGAAGAGCTGTCAGGGCTGTCCTGTGGGGCAGAGCCCGCGATGTTCGATTACTGTGTGGCGATGGCGGCGGTGTATTTTAAGGAACAGCGCTGTGACGTCATCGTGGCGGAGACAGGGCTCGGCGGCAGGCTGGACTCCACCAGCGCGCTGGGAATTCCGGACGTCACCGTGATCACAAAGATCGGCTATGATCACATGGAGATTCTGGGAAATACCCTCGCGGAGATTGCGTCTGAAAAAGCAGGTATCCTGAAACGGGGGACGAGGCTGGTGACGGAGAGTCAGACCGCGGAGGCGCGGGATGTGCTGCTCGCCGCCGCGCGGTCTGCCGGGGTTCCGTGGCGGGAGGTGTGTCTGCAGGAAATCAGCAATGAGATGTTTACCGGGGAAGGACAGATATTTTCGTTCCGGAATTATGAAAATCTGCGGATGCGGATGCTTGGCCTGCATCAGTATGAGAATGCGGCCGCTGCGATACTGGCTGCGGAGGACTTTCTGTCCCTGTGGGCAGGTCAGCCGGGCAGGTGCGCGCCGCACACACTGTCCGGATGTATCAGGCGCGGGATCGCGCGGGCAGTCTGGCCCGGCAGGATGGAAGTGCTGTGCAGAAAGCCGTTTTTTATGGTGGACGGCGCCCACAACAGCAGCGGCGTCAGGGCGCTGCGGGACAGTCTGATGAGCCTGTTTCCGGGAGAAAAGTTTCATTTTATTATGGGAGTTCTGGCGGATAAGGACTATGAGGGGATGGTGGAAGCGATTCTGCCGCTTGCAAAAGATTTTAAGACGGTCACGGTCGACAGCAGCCGGGCGCTTCAGGCGGGATGTCTCGCCGGATATATCCGCGGGAAGGGAATCCCGGCGGAGAGTCTCGGGGAACTTCCGGAAAGCCTGTTTCCGCTCTCCGGAAAAACGGTCGCGTTCGGTTCCCTCTACTTTGTCGGCGGGCTGATCAGACGGTATTCCGCCGCCTCCTCCGCGGTACAGCCCTCGCGGCTGTAGCGTGCCTTTTCATAGTATTCGTGCAGCTGCAGGTGTTCACATCCGCCGAGCCCCGCAGCCATTTCCAGTTCTTCCGGCGTCTCACTTCCGGTGGGAGGCGTCTGTAAGCCACGACGGATGGCTTTTTTGTAGAGTCTGCGGATTTTCAGGGAGGGTGTCTGATCTGACGCAGACTTTTTTCGTGGTCTTTTCAGCCGCCGGACGGATTCAGAAGTGTCTTTTTCCAGAAAATGGATTTCGTCCTCCGTTCCGGAGGAAAAAAATGCTCCCGCGTTCCGGCAGGCGTGGTAAATGGCGGCCAGAATAAAGAGAGCCGTGCCGGTGCAGAAAAGGTACTGAAGTCCGGTCATAAGAGCGGCGAGCCATTCCGGTGGCTCATATGCAGGAAGATCTGTACCCGGCGGCAGAAACCGTTCCGTGCCGGGGGGTGCTTCCGCGGGCGGGGCGGGAGTATCCGGGGGGAGGGAAATGTCTGTTTTCCGCCCGAATGTGAGCCCGCTTAAAGGTTCTCTCTGAAAGAGGATGGCGGGAACGGCGGACAATAGCAGAAGGATAAAGAGAATCACAAACAGGATACCCGCTACCCTGCGCATGGTTTTGGCCGGAAGGCTGGCCACGCGGCTGTGCTCCCGGAGAAACCAGTCAAAACCGGAGGGAAACTGCCAGGCAAAACACAGCAGAATATCGGCCAGTGTCAGATAAAATGCAGCGTGCCAGCAGACGGAAGATTTCAACAGCGCCCCGCAGATATAACAGATAGCCGGAATTCTCCAGTGTGCAGGGTGAGGGACATCCAGAAAAGCGGGGATGTTCTCAAAAGCGGGGACGCTGCCGTCCGTGTTCTGCGAGGGGGAGGATGGCATATCCCGTAAGCTGCGCCGCAGAGCTCCTTTTTTCACCCTTGCATGTCCTCTGATAAAAAAAATCAGAAGAGAGAGGGCGAGGGAGAGCAGCGCCTCGGGACAAGGTGTTCCGGAGGGAAAAATCCGGTCCGGCGCGGCACCGCCGATGGCGGCGGCGTCTGCAGCCGTCTGGAAAACAGCGGATTCTGTCAGATGCGGGTATGCGCAGACTGGACAGAGGAAATGCATAAGCACCCCGAAACCGCCGGAAAACAGCAGGGAGACTATCAGGTAAAGCGTCAGGTGCCGGAGCCTGCGGACGGCGTACCAGCTTGCGGAGATGGGAAGCAGAAGAAAGAAGCCTGCCAGCAGACTTATGATTTGTGCATCGCCGGCCCGCTTTAACAGAGCGGCGGCCAGTGGGTAGAAACCAAGAAACAGGCTCAGGGAGTGAAGCCATCCTGTAATAATCAGAAAAGGTTCCGGTGTGGTTTTCATAGGCGTTCCTTTCACGGCGAATCTGTGCTTCACTGCGCCAGCCACGGAAGAATTCTGATTCCGGGAGACACGCAGTGGCCTGCGCGCGCAGTGTGTAAGAGGGGTGTTTCCGGGAGCTCCGCCTGAAAGCGGGCGGCGTCTGCCGGGTATACGGGGAGAACCCAGAGAATATCATTATTTGCGCCGGTGAGGGCGCGCAGCGCTGCGAGGAGATCCGGTGTGTGGTTTTTGGAGAAAAACAGGTAGGTGTGTCCCGTTTTTTTCGCCGCGGCCTCTGTCCGCAGCAGTTCTTTTGCGGGGACGACGGTTTTTCCTGTGTCTATGCAGGAGAGCCGGCGGTTGAGAGCCTCAATGTTTCCGGCTTCTGCCGGAATGTTTACCGGAAAACAGGCGTTTCCTTCACGGTCCGCGGCGTTGCTCACGATGGAAAACGGCATCCGGTCCATGACCAGGCGTGCGGAGACAGAGGAGATCAGGCGGATGGTTTCCTCGAGGAGCTCCTCCTGCTTTAAGATATTTGAATCCTCCAGGTCAAAAATCAGGGTCAGTGAAATGCTGGTGGTGGAATCGGACTGATTTACCATCAGGCTGCCGGTGCGCGCGGACGCCTTCCAGTTGATCTGGCGCATGGGGTCCTCCCTGTGGTAGTCGCGGATTCCGGAAAAGGCGAACGGATCAGGGTACAGGCGGTTTTTCGAGAGAAGAGTGCCTGAGATGGCGCGGCAGAGGGGGATGATGCGCCGCGCGTCCACCTGCCGGGGAAAGACACAGAGGCTGGTCTTCTGCGGGAAATCCGTATAGTATGCAGAGCGGAAGAAGAAATCATGCCCCGTCACGCTGACTTCCCGTATCTCATAGATCCCTCTTTTTTCGGCAGAAAAAGGAAGGGTGCGCCCGATACGCTGGTGGAACAGGAAGGCAAAGATATCGCGCCGGTAGCACTGGTCCGTGGAGGCGCTGTTTTCCCTGGCTTCCTTTAAAAATACCAGATCCCGGCTCGCGGAAAAACGGACTTCGAGGGCGGGGAGGGGGAGCAGTTTGTCATTGATAACGGTTTCCCGGATGGAGGAGGTCTCCCCCTCAAAGAGAATCCGGTCCGTGAAAGTCAGATTCACGGACAGGCCTCTTTCCCAGTATTTCCGGTATACCCACTGTGTGAGCAGCCAGAAGAGGAGAACGCCGCAAAACAGTATCAGCAGCATGGCGCCTGCCTTTCCGCCCAGTGTTCCGTCGGGACGGCGGTGGAGGGAAGAATCTCCCGTGTGAGAATATCTTCTGCCAGCTGCCGCGTTGTGCGGTCGCCGGCAAATCCGGAGGCGGGGGTGATGCGGTGCGCGAGGACCGGAAGGGCCATCTTCCGGAGATCCTCCGGCACGACAAAAGACCGGCCGCAGACCATTGCGCAGGCCTGCGAGGCGCGCACAAAGGCGAGCGTGCCGCGGGGGCTGACGCCGCAGGCGATGTCCGGGTGCTTTCTGGTGGCCTGGATGAGTGAGACGATGCAGGTGAGCAGTTCGGGGTGCACATAGACGTTCCGGCATTCCTGCCGGAGCGCGGAAATATCCTGCCGGCTTAAGACCGGGCGGAGCGCGAGGAGCGGTTCTTCGGTCAGAAAGCGCTGTATTAAGGCCAGCTCTTCATCCGCGGAGAGAGGCGCCATGGAGACGCGCATCAGAAAGCGGTCCATCTGCGCCTCCGGCAGCGGGAAGGTTCCGAGTGTTTCGAGCGGATTCTGGGTTGCGATGACGAGGAAGGGCTCCTTAAGGGGGCGTGTGACGCCGTCCACGGTGATCTGGCGCTCTGCCATGCACTCGAGCAGACTGCTCTGTGTTTTCGGCGTTGCCCGGTTGATTTCATCGGCGAGAAGAATGTTGCAGAAGGCAGGGCCCTTCGCAAAGACGAATTCCCCTTTTTTTGCGTCGAAATAATTCAGTCCCGTGACGTCGGACGGCAGCAGATCCGGGGTAAACTGGATCCGGCCGAACTCCGCGTCGATGGATCTGGCGAGTGCCTTTGCGAGCACGGTTTTTCCCGTGCCGGGAACATCCTCCAGCAGAATGTGGCCGTTTGCGAGGATGGCTGTCAGGAGCAGTTCGATTGTGGATTCGTTTCCGATCATGACATCCGCAATGTTCTGCTTTAAGGTATTTAAAATGGATAAGTCCATGGGAAGACCTCCTGTTGCTACACGGTTGCGTCTGGTTCTTTTTATGATTATAGCGTGGAATAGTGAAAAATGCAATTGTGTCCGCCATTGCGGCAATATTCCGGATAAAAATTTTTAGCGTTTACCGCCGCCGCTCCCGCTTGAAAAACGCGGAGCCGTGTGTTAGTATGTCTGTGATTACTGAGCACACCGCGCCCGGCGTTTTTTGCGGGCAGGGGAAGAGAGCATATAAGGGAGGATGAAGCATGGAGATCATGTCACTGGAAAAAGAACTTTCCGGCAACACTTATCCGGGGAGGGGGATTCTCATCGGAAAGTCTGCGGATGGAAAGTATGCTGTGACAGCTTATTTTATTATGGGGAGAAGTGAGAACAGCCGCAACCGGATTTTTGTGGAGGACGGGGAGGGAATCCGCACACAGGCGTACGACCCGGCGAAGATGACGGACCCGGAGCTTGTGATCTACGCGCCGGTCCGCGTGCTGGGAAATAAGACGATTGTCACAAACGGTGATCAGACGGACACGATTTATGAGCAGATGGACAGGCAGCAGACTTTTGAGCAGGCGCTGCGCACGCGGGAGTTTGAGCCGGACGCGCCGAACTATACACCGCGCATTTCCGGTATTCTTCACATAGAGAACGGAAATTATAATTATGCGATGTCCATTTTAAAGAGCAGTGACGGCAATCCTGCGGCCTGCAGCCGTTTTACATTCGCATACGGGAATCCGCTTCCGGGAGAGGCGCGTTTTATCCACACCTATCTGGGAGATGGGGATCCGCTGCCGAGCTTTGAGGGGGAGCCGAAGCGCGTCGCCATCGACGGCGGAGCGGATGAGCTTGCAGGGCTGATCTGGGAGAATCTGAATGAGGATAACAAGGTGTCCCTGTTTGTGCGCTTTATCGACATTGCGACGGGCGCATATGAGACACGTATTATCAATAAGCATCAGCAGCTGTGATGACCGGATCGGATCCGCCGTGCCGGATCTGCCCCCTGTGCGGCTGTGCAGGGCGGGGAGCGTGCGGCGGTGGAAAAGGAAAATTGCGGCAGAATACTGCCGGAAAGGAGTCGGATAACGATGAAAAAACTTGAGCTGAAATACGGATGCAATCCGAATCAGAAGCCTTCAGGAATCTATGTGGAGGACGGGGAGCTGCCGATCCGGGTGATCTGCGGGCGCCCGGGATATATTAATTTTCTGGATGCCTTTAACGGCTGGCAGCTTGTCAGCGAATTAAAGCGTGCAACGGGACTTCCCGCGGCGGCTTCGTTCAAGCATGTATCCCCCGCGGGGGCGGCGGTGGGTCTTCCGCTCTCTGAGGTGGAGAGGAAAATTTACTGGGTGGATGATATGGATGTGGAGTTCACGCCGCTTGCAAATGCGTATATCCGCGCGAGGGGGGCGGACAGGATGTCATCCTTCGGCGATTTTATCTCTCTTTCCGATATCTGCGACAGGGAGACGGCGCTTGTGATAAAACGGGAAGTCTCGGACGGTGTGATTGCGCCGGGCTATACCGACGAGGCGCTTGCCATTTTAAAGGCGAAAAAGAATGGAAATTACAACGTGATTGAAATTGATCCCTCCTATGTGCCGAAGGAGACAGAGCGCAGGGAAGTGTTCGGGATCACGTTTGAGCAGGGGAGAAATGAGCTCGTCATTGACGAACATTTTTTTGACAATATTGTGACGGAGAACCGTGAGCTGCCGGAAGCGGCGCGGATGGATCTCGCCATTGCGATGATTACCTTAAAATACACACAGTCCAATTCCGTCTGTTATGTAAAGGGCGGGCAGGCCATCGGTATCGGGGCCGGGCAGCAGTCGCGGATTCACTGTACCAGACTGGCGGGCCAGAAGGCGGACAACTGGTGGTTAAGACAGTCGCCCCGGGTGCTGTCCCTTCCATTTAAAGAGAGTATAAAGCGGGCGGACAGGGACAATGCGATCGACCTCTATATCGGGGAGGACTATATGGATGTGCTCGCAGACGGGGCGTGGGAGACCGTCTTTACTGAAAAGCCTCCGGTATTTACCGCGGAGGAGAAGCGCTCCTGGCTGGCGCAGAATACGGGCGTTGCGCTGGGGTCTGACGCGTTCTTCCCGTTCGGGGACAATATCGAGAGGGCCAGGAGAAGCGGCGTACAGTATGTGGCGCAGCCGGGAGGCTCCATCCGCGATGATCATGTGAAAGAGACATGCGATAAATATCACATGGTGATGGCGTTTACGGGGATCCGCCTGTTCCATCACTAGATGCGGGAGTTCCGTTTCCGGAAAGCCGGTTCAGCACATCTCCGCGATGGTGTGGATCAGCTTTTCGGAATCGGCCCATCCGAGACAGGGATCCGTGATGGACTTGCCGTAGATGTGTTCCCCGATCTTCTGGCTTCCCTCCTCGATGTAGCTCTCGATCATCACACCTTTTACAAGTGACCGGATTTCCGTCGAAACGCGCCGGTTATGCATCACTTCCTGCACAATGCGGATCTGTTCCCGGCATTTTTTGCCGGAATTCGAGTGATTGACGTCGATGATGGCAGCCGGATTGTGCAGTTCCATTTTCCCGTACATTTCGCAGAGGCGGATCAGGTCTTCGTAGTGATAGTTCTGGGTGCTGTTGCCGTGTTTGCTGACCGCGCCCCTCAGAACGACATGCGCAAGGGGATTTCCGGTGGTCTCCACCTCATAGCCGCGGTAGACAAAATGGTGCGGGTGCTGGGCGGCGTAGACGGAATTGAGCATCACGGAAAAATCGCCGCTGGTGGGATTTTTCATGCCGGAGGCCACGTCAAAGCCGCTGACGGTCAGACGGTGATGCTGATCCTCCACAGAGCGGGCGCCGATGGCCACGTAGGAGAGAAGATCTTCCACATATCCCCAGTTTTCAGGGTAGAGCATCTCGTCCGCGCAGGTCAGATGGCTTTCTGCGATCGCGCGGATATGCATTCTGCGCATGGCGATCAGTCCCTCGACCATATCCGGCGCTTTCTCCGGGTCCGGCTGGGAGGCGATGCCTTTGTACCCCTCCCCTGTGGTGCGGGGTTTGTTGGTGTAGATGCGTGGGATCAGGATCAGCCGGTCTGCCACACGCTCCTGAACTGCAGTCAGACGACTGACATAGTCACAGACAGCGTCCTCATTGTCTGCGGAACAGGGGCCGATAATGACGAGGAAACGGCTGTCATCTCCGGTGATAACCCTGCCGATAGCCTTATCGCGCTCTTTTTTTAATTGCTGCAGTTCTGCAGGGAGCGGGAATTCTTTCCGGAAATCCGCAGGGGAAGGTAATTCTTTTAAAAATCTGAAACTCATGATATCCTCCGTATAAAGGTATTTTCTTCCTGTACACAGGAATCCTGCACGCAGGAATCCTATGTGCAGGATTTCTGTCCGTCCGCAGGATTCTGCTGCGGGCCGGTAAAATGGCGGACAGGAATATTTTTTTCCGGCAGACGTATTATAACAGAAATGAAAATGAGTGTAAACAAGGGGTTTTTCTGCCGCAGCTGCGATGAAACCGGAATATTACGGTGCGCGCGGGCTGGCGGGGTGGCCGGTCGCATGCCGGCGGTATTATGGATACAGGAGGGAATGTATGAAGATTGAACATGTTGCATTGTATGCGGAAGATCCGGAGGGCGCAAGGGATTTTTTTGTCAGATATTTCGGGGCGGAGTCCGGTGCGGTCTATCACAATGAAAAAACAGATTTCCGCTCGTACTTTCTGACGTTTGATGACGGGGCCAGGCTGGAAATTATGAAGAAACCCGGAATGCAGACTGGGGAAAAGCCGCTGGCCCGGACCGGTTATATTCATATTGCGATCAGCACCGGAAGCAGGGAAAAAGTAGACGTGATAACGGAGACTCTTAAAAAAGACGGATTTTCCGTGATCAGTGGTCCGCGGGTCACCGGCGATGGATATTATGAGAGCTGTGTGGCCGGGTTTGAGGGAAACCAGATCGAGATTACGGTATAGAAGCGGGAGTGCGTCAGAAATGGCGGAGAAATTAAATGCGATTGCCGTGACGCTGCTGACGGGGCCGCTGCAAAGGGTGCAGCGGTTTTCTGCGTATAAATACATAATATGGGAAAAATGTTGACAAAAACACTAGATATTGTATAATGTTCGGTAGATAGCGACGCAGGCCCTGTGAGCTGTTTTATCTGCGGCCCGTCGGGGGAGAAGTCCCTGTGCTTATTATCAGACATAGAAAGAAGGATTCCATACCATGAAAATTATCAAGCGAAGCGGCACGGAAGACACATTTGATATTAAAAAAATTGACGCTGCGATCCGCAAGGCCAACGACAGCGTGATCGATTATGAGAAACTCAGTGAGGAAAAGATCCGGATTATACTTGAAAATGTCGAGAGGGCCTGCGAAAATATGAAGCGCTCTCCCGGGGTGGAAGAGATTCAGGATATGGTGGAGAATCAGATTATGAGCCAGCGCGCGTTTAATGTGGCGCGCAACTATATCACATACCGCTACCGGCGCGAGCTGGTCCGCAAATCGAATTCGACCGACGAACAGATATTAAGTCTCCTCGAGTGCAATAACGAGGAAGTCAAACAGGAGAATTCCAACAAGAATCCGACGGTCAACAGCGTGCAGCGCGATTATATGGCGGGCGAGGTGAGCAAGGATATCACAAGACGTTTTCTGCTCGCACCGGATATCGTGGAGGCGCATGAGAAGGGGCTGATTCATTTTCATGATGCGGACTATTTTGCCCAGCATATGCACAACTGCTGTCTGGTCAATCTGGAAGATATGCTTCAGAACGGCACCGTGATCAGCGAGACAATGATCGACCGCCCGAAGAGTTTTTCCACGGCCTGCAATATCGCGACGCAGGCGATCGCGCAGATTGCCAGTTCCCAGTATGGCGGTCAGAGTATTTCCTTATCCCATCTCGCGCCGTTTGTGCAGGTCAGCAGAGAGAAGTTCCGCAGACAGGTGCGCGTGGAGCTCGAGGCGTCGGGCATTGAACCGTCCGAAGAGATCATCTGCAAAATCGCGGAGCTGCGGGTGAAGGAAGAGATCAACCGCGGTGTGCAGATGATACAGTATCAGGTGATCACGCTGATGACGACAAACGGACAGGCGCCGTTTATTACCGTTTTTATGTATCTGGATGAGGTGCCGGAAGGGCAGCTGAGAGAGGACCTGGCCGCGGTGATCGAGGAGATGCTGCACCAGAGGATTCTGGGCGTGAAAAACGAACAGGGCGTCTATATCACGCCGGCGTTTCCGAAGCTGATTTATGTGCTCGAGGAAGATAACATCAGGGAGGGGACAAAGTACTGGTATCTGACCCGCCTTGCCGCCGAGTGCACCGCAAAGCGCATGGTGCCGGATTATATCTCCGAGAAAATCATGAAAAAGTTAAAACAGGGCAACTGCTATACCTGTATGGGCTGCCGCTCGTTCCTGACCGTATATAAGGATGAAAATGACCAGCCCAGGTTTTACGGGCGTTTTAACCAGGGCGTCGTCACGCTCAATCTCGTGGACGCTGCCTGTACTTCCGGGAAGAATGAAAAGGCATTCTGGGAGATTCTGGACGAGCGCCTCGATCTGTGCTACCGCGCGCTGCTGGCGCGGCATGAGCGTCTGAAAGGGACGCCGTCCGATGTGGCGCCGATTCTCTGGCAGAACGGTGCGCTGGCCCGCCTGAAAAAGGGGGAAAAGATTGACCGGCTGCTCTACAACGGATACTCGACGATCTCGCTCGGCTATGCCGGACTCTGCGAGTGTACCAGATATATGAAAGGCGTATCCCACACCGACCCGGAGGGCACAAAGTTTGCGCTGAAAGTTATGCGCTATTTAAACGATGCCTGTGCGAAGTGGAAAGAGAAGCACAATATTGATTTCAGCCTGTACGGGACGCCGCTGGAGTCCACCACCTACAAATTTGCCAAATGCTTACAGAAGCGTTTTGGCGTAATTGAGGGCGTTACGGATAAAAATTATATTACGAACAGTTATCACGTCCATGTGACAGAGGAAATCAGCGCATTCGACAAGCTCAGATTTGAATCCAGGTTCCAGGAGCTCTCTCCCGGCGGGGCGATCAGTTATGTGGAAGTGCCGAATATGCAGGGCAATCTGGATGCGGTACTCTCCGTGATGCAGTATATCTATGACAATATTATGTATGCGGAGCTGAACACGAAGAGCGATTACTGTATGGAATGCGGATATTCAGGTGAGATCGCCATTGTGGATGACAGGGATGGCAAGCTGGTCTGGGAGTGTCCGAACTGCAGTAACCGTGACCAGAATAAGATGAGCGTTGCGCGCAGGACCTGTGGGTATATCGGAACCCAGTTCTGGAATCAGGGAAGAACCCAGGAGATCAGAGAGCGCGTGCTTCACCTGTAAAGGGGCGTGCGGCAGAGCCATGAACGCCGGCGAAGGAATGATCCGCAGCTGTGGGATTGTGGCGGAAAGGGATGGTCAGGTAATTTCTATGAATTATGCGCAGATCAAACCAGTGACGATTGAAAACGGGACAGGAGTCCGGGTGTCCCTGTTTGTCTCAGGCTGCAGACATCACTGCAGGGACTGTTTTAATCCGGAGACCTGGGATTTCGGGTACGGAAAGCCTTTTACCGCGGAGACGGAGGAGGAAGTGCTCAGGGCGCTGAGCCCCTCCTACATCGCGGGGCTGACGCTGCTGGGAGGTGATCCCGGAGAACCGGAGAATCAGGAGGCTCTGCTTCCGCTGCTCCGGAAACTGCGTGCCAGGCTGCCGGAGAAGACGGTCTGGATCTACAGCGGCTATCTCCATGAGGACTTTCTGCCGGGCGGCCGGGCGCACTGTGCGGCATCGGAGGAATTTCTGGCGCTGTCGGATATTCTGGTGGACGGGCCGTTTGTGGCGGAGCAGAAAGATATTTCCCTGCCCTTTCGCGGTTCGGCAAATCAGCGGATCATTGATCTGGCGGCAGCCGGAGCGTCCGGCAGGGATGATGCGGCAGAGGAAGTGTAATTCGGGAAGGATATGTTTTATGAAAGTTACATGGAGAGCGCTGGCTGCCATGCTCAGCAGCATCCTGGGGACGTTTGGATGGTGTTATGTGGGCGGTTACAGGGTTTTAAAAGGGCCTGTCAGCAGAATTGCTGTCGCTTATCTGGAGGGGACGCTGACAGCCGGAAAGCTGGCAGCCGCGGTGATACAGGGATTTGTGCTGCTCTCGCTGGCAGGCGGCGTGTGGTGTATCGGTTATATGCTGAATATGTATTTTAAGGATCATGACAGATAATATGGGATGGGGAGCAAAAAGCGTCTGCGGAGTCAGACGCTTTTTGCTTTTCCATTATTTTTATCCGGTCTGCGCAGATGAAGCGCCACCATCACCGCGCAGTAACAGAGTGCAAAGGCCCAGGAGATGGGATTGGCGTAGCAGATAGCCGTAAATCCCAGGCCGCCGGCCGCGAGGGCCGCGCCCAGGCTGCGGCCGGCCAGTTCCCCGGCCCCGGAGAGGATGGCCTGAAAACTGTACCCCATGCCCTGCAGCGCATTGCGGAAAATCATCAGGGAGCCGTGAACCGCAAAAAGCGCGCTGATGCGGGTCAGGTAATCCAGCGCGCCGAGCGCGGTGGGACTGACGGCTTCGCCGAGTACAAGAGCGACAAGGCTCTTTTTTGTCAGGAAAATAACCAGCCAGGAGGCGATGCAGTAGAGATACTGGATGGTCAGACCGCTTCTGATACCGCTTCTGATGCGGTCAGGCCGTCTGGCTCCGTGGTTCTGGGCGGTGTAGGTGGCCATGGCCATGCCGACGCTCTCCATGGGGAGCGTGAACATCTGGCGTATTTTTTCCCCTGTGGTCTGGGCGGCGATCGCAGTCTGTCCCAGTCCGTTGATGGCATTCTGCATGATCACGGCGCCGACGGCGGACACAGAGTACTCAAAACCCATGGGCAGACCGATCAGACAGAGCTGTTTTGCGTGGGAGGGCGAAAAGCGCACCTCTTTTCTGCGCACGGAAAAGCCGTCTGTCTTTGTGAAAAGCCACCAGCAGTTTAACAGTCCGCTGATGCCCTGACTCAGGATGGTTGCGATGGCGGCTCCCGCAACGCCGCAGGGGATGACGGCGACCAGCAGGTAATCCAGGGCGATGTTCAGGGCGCAGGAGATCAGCAGAAAATAAAAGGGATGTCTGGAATCCCCGAGGGCGCGGAGCACGCTGGCGGAATGGTTGCTGAGCATCGAGAGGGGGATGCCGGCAAAAATAATCCGGATGTAAACGGCAGCCGTGTCCAGAATGCTTTCCGGCGTGTGAATGAGACGCAGCAGGGGCATCGTGAGCGCAACGGTAAATAGCATAAATACCACGCTGATGACGGCAGACAGCCACAGGCCGTTCCAGTAATAACGGTGCACCTCCTGCGGCTCTTTTGCGCCGAACGCGTGGGAGACCGGTACGCCGAACCCGACCGCACAGCCCTGAACAAATCCCAGAATCAGAAAATTGAGACTGTAGGTCACGCCGACTGCCGCAAGCGCATTTTCTCCCAGAAAGCGGCCGATGATAACCGTGTCGGCAAAATTGTAGAGCTGCTGGAACAGCGTGCCGAATACAAGGGGGAGCGCGAAGATGAAGATGCAGGACAGCGGGGATCCGGTGGTGAGGTCGCTGGCGGGTGAGTGTTTTTGCATAAGCCGGTTTCTCCTTTGCATAAGTCGTGTGTTTTCTGTTATTTTATACCAGGGGGCGTAAGATGACAAGGGGATGCTGCACGGCTGCGACAGACGGAGGATTGCGCTGGGGCGGTATTTCTGCGATTTACCGGATAATTTTGAAAAAGCCAAAGGAATGTGTTATGCTGGAAAATATGATCCGGGAGCTTCGGCAGTCCGGGAGGAAACGCGGAAAGCTGCGGGAAGATTGCAGGAGTAGTACGGGAGAATAAAGGAGGGTACAGGAATGCAGGAAAAAATGTTTGAGGATATTTTCTATGAAAGGCCGGATTATGAGGAATATGCGCAATACATAGAAAAATGCGCGGTGGAAATCGGAAAGGCCGCAACGATGGAAGAGCTGTGCCGGTCACTGGAGAGTTTTTTTGATTACAGATCCCGTGTCGAAACAATGGAAATGGTGGCTTTTATCAGAAGCTATCACGATTGTACGGATGAATTTTATCAGCAGGAAATGCAGTATACACAGTCGCGGGCTGCCATGACAGATGTATCTCCTGTCTGCGACGCGCTGCTTAAAAGCCCGTTCCGCGGCGAAACTGACAACAGATTTGGCAGGCGGTTTCTGCTGAAAGTCGAAAAAGAGAGCACTCTGAAAAAGAGCGGACAAAAACTGCTGGGCAGGGAGCAGGAGCTGATTGCCCGGTTTCAGAATAAGACGGCTTCCATGAAGTTCTCCTATGAGGGGCGGGAGCTGTCTTTCGGCCGGTTGTCAGAATACATGTACAGCGGGGACCGCGATATCCGCAAAGCCGCCAGAGAGTCGTGGCGGAAAGCCTGTGCCGGCAGCAGCGACTACTTTCTGCAGGTGCTGGGTGAACTTGTGGATGTGCGCGGGCAGATTGCCCGTGCAAACGGTTATGCAGATTATCTGGAATATGCCGATACCGAAAAGGGCCGTTATTCTTACGGGGAAAAGGAACTCGCGCGGATGTGTCATTTTGTGCGCGAAGAGCTGGTTCCCCTGAAAAAGCGGCTGTATGAGCGGCTTAGAGAGCGCCTTGGCGTTGACGTATACACTGCTGACGATACGGGCATCTATTTTGAGGAGGGAAATCCAAAGCCTCTGGGGGACGCCGGATTTCTGCTGGATCAGGCTGGCATTATGTACGGGCAGATGGACGGGGAATTTCTGGAATTGTTCGAAACCATGAAAAACAGGGGCTATATTGATTGTGCCGGGTCAGATCATAAAATAACCGGAATGGGTTTCTGCACGATCATCTGTGCAGAAAAGCTGCCGTTTATCTTTGGCAATTGTACCGGACAATATACAGACGCTGATCTGCTGGTGCATGAATTCGGCCACGCGGTGCAGGCCAAAATGAGCATGGATCGTTTTCGCGTGCCGGAATACTGGGAAATGCCCGGTGATCTGCTGGAAATTCCGTCAAAGGCCATGGAGCAGCTCTGCTATGATTATGCCCCGCTGTTCTTTGGAGAGAGTGCGCCGCAATATGTGGAAATCCGCCTTATTACCATTCTGAAGGAGATCTGCAGCTTCTGCATGACGCATGAGTTCGAGACGTTTCTGTATAAGGCAGATGCCTTTGATTCCGCGGCAGCGATTGCCGAATATAACCGGCTGACCGAAATTTATGAGGCTGGCGCTGACTATGGCGTTTGCAGATCTTATATGGAGGCCGGCGCATTGCTGGTGCAGAACAAGGGGCTTTACATGTCCCCCCGGTATCTGATCAGCTATGCATTGTCCGGTATTTCAGCCGTTGGCATCCGCCTCATGTATGAGAAAGACAGGGAGAACGGGCTGGCAGTATACAAAAAACTCTGCGGGATGGGCGGCTCCATGGAATATGATGAGGCCATGAAAGTTCTGGGATTGCCGCTTCCCTATACAGAGCAGGCCGTGTCTGATGTCAGGGATTATCTGGCGGACAGGCTTGGCCTTGCGCGTGAGATTTCCGGCTGAATCAGATATCCGGCGGCGCTAAAGATTTTGCCGGAGGTATTTCGGCGGGAGGTTGCGGGGGCTGCACGGGGAAATGCGTGAAAACAGCGGTTCTTTGCACGGATCTGCGCTCTGCGGGAAGGAATTCCGGAGGTTTGTGTGATTTTAAGTGCCAGACAGAAATAAAATGATCTTATAGAAAAATATAAAGGAGGATTCCACGAATGAAAGTGATTCTGGTAAATGGCAGTCCGAAGGCGGAGGGCTGCACGTACACCGCGCTCTGCGAAGTGGCGGGTGCGCTGGAAAAAAACGGCGTTGAGACGGAAATTTTTCAGGTCGGGGCATCGCCGGTTGCGGGGTGTATTGGATGCGGCGCCTGTGCGAAAACCGGAAAATGTTTTGTCGAAGATGTGGTAAATGAGTTTGTCGCGAAGGCGAAGGGGGCGGACGGTTTTGTGTTCGGCACGCCGGTGCACTATGCGGCGGCGTCTGGCGCGGTCACATCTTTTCTGGACCGTGCCTTTTACGGAAAAAGCGCGGTATTTGCGGGCAAACCGGGCGCGGCGGTGGTCAGCTGCCGGAGAGGCGGGGCTTCCGCGGCGTTTGATCAGATGAATAAGTATTTTACGATCAGCGGTATGCCTGTGGTTTCGTCGCAGTACTGGAATCAGGTGCACGGAAATACACCGCAGGAAGTGAGGCAGGATGCGGAGGGAATGCAGACGATGCGCACGCTCGGGAATAATATGGCATGGCTGTTAAAATGTATTGAGAGCGGAAAACGGGAGGGGATTGTCTATCCTGAGCGTGAGGCGGCGGTGCGCACGAATTTTATCCGGTAACTGTCGCGATATCCGGTTCTGCGTCTTAAGACATGCAGTCCGGACAGAACGCTCTGGGCCGCGCCGTCTAAGACATGCAGTCCGGACAGAAC
>CAMSQM010000046.1 GCA_947062675.1 uncultured Roseburia sp. | reverse complement strand
TACACAAGGTACCACACTCTTTCCCTACACGACGCTCTTCCGATCTGTTACATACCACAGAATGACATAGTGACCGGAGGTTTTTTCTATGATACAGGATATCGGACCAGATCGTTTATACAATACATGGGAGGCAAAAAAACCGGATGCGGACAGCCGGATCATGGCATTTCACGGAAATGAAATCTGTGTTATGAACGGCGGCAGGATAGAATTTCCAACTCTTGGGACACTTACCGCGTGGTATGGCCCGGACTGGAAAAAACTGCCGGAACCGGTCTATCTGTTTTCCCTTGCACGTGACAAAAGCGCGGACCGGACGGATTATTATCTGGCAGAACTGCCATTGAAATACGACTCCCTCCGGACCGGCGCCCCCGGATCCGCCGGAATCCGCGGGAAAGCTTCCTGTGCATCCCGCCCCGCCCCGCCGGACGGCTGCGGGTACGTGCGGATGTCCGCTCTGCGCACCCGGCAGCCAAAAGCACAGGTATTTGCCGCCGCGACGGCCTGGCACCTGTATCAGTGGTACCGCGACAACCGCCACTGCGGAAGATGCGGCGGACCGCTTCTGCACGATACGCGCCTGCGAATGCTCTCCTGCCCGTCCTGCGGCAGCACGGTATTCCCGAAAATCGCCCCCGCAGTCATTGTCGGGCTGACGGACGGCGACCGGATTCTGATGACAAAATATGCGGACCGGGAATATCAGCGCCACGCGCTGATCGCCGGTTTTACGGAAATCGGGGAAACCGCGGAGGAAACCGTGGCGCGGGAAGTCCTGGAAGAAGTCGGGCTGCGCGTAAAAAATATCCGCTATTATAAAAGTCAGCCCTGGGGATTCGACTCCAATCTGCTGCTCGGCTTTTTCTGCGAGCTGGACGGTTCCCCTGAAATCCGGCTCGATGAGGAGGAGCTCTCCGTCGCAGAGTGGATTGATTACCGGGACATCCCGGAAGATACGGAGGGCATCAGTCTCACACGCGACATGATGACCTGTTTTAAAGAACAGCGCAGCAGAGAAAAGCCGTGAGCCCCTCAGTCACCGGGGCTCTTTTTTCTTTCCTGCGTGAAGTTTTTTTCCAGTGCCTGTTTCTGCGCCTCCTGAAACAGACTTCCGGCTCTCTCAGCGGTAATTCCGGCCCGCGCGGCATCGCCGGCTATCTCCTTCATCTGCTCCAGAAGATACTTCTCCGGCTCATCTTTTGTGATCCCGATCACAACCCTGCACTTCCGGTTCAGGGCCGGATACCTGTCGGGCAGTTCTTTCACAAACTGCCCGACAGGTGTCTCAAAAATCTCAACTTTCCCGGCTCCCGCCTGATATAACGCATCTTCCATTGCCCGCTTTTCCACCTCTGTGATCCCCTCCGGCACACACACCGCGATCACAGGCCTGCAAAACAGCCTTTTTTCGTGGACCATATGCAGCAGCAGCGAAAACATTACGACCGTTGCGCGATAATCCGCCACCCTTCCTCTGCGCAGCGGTGACAATACGCGGACCGCTCCCCCGGACTCTGCCGCACACAGCTCCGCCTCCCCGCCTGACGCCACAACCTTCCCTGACTGATCCACCGCCAGGAGGGACTTTTCCCTCAGCACGGGGCCTTCCGGCCGTTTGTATATGACAATATCGGCCGGCTCATACTTTCCCTCTTCCAGTTCCGCCACCTCCCTGAATAATCTGCATACGCATCGCCCGGGTGTTTATCTCCTGCTCCTTATCCCTTCCGGTTCACCAGCATCTTCCTCACAAGATCGACCGGTATCATGGTCACAGCAAGCGCAAGGATCACGCACCAGCCCCGGATTCCGAATGGAACACAGCTGAACATATTTCCGATCCATGTAAATACGGCAAACGGAACCAGCCCCGCATTTACGATCAGCGCCTGCACAAGAATAATGGTAAAGAAAACTTTCAGGAATCCCGTATTTTCATTCAGGCCCGCAAAAATAGCCGCTCCCTCATCCCTGACGTTAAATCCGTTGAACAGTGCGCTCACGATAAACAGCACAAAGTAACCTGTCAGATGCTGCGCCTCATTTTCGAACAGGCCGATAAAAAACGGATGTTTCAGATACACAAAACTGATCAGGGTGAGCCACGCGCCCATCACCAGAATCTGCGCCATCATCTTCCTGCTCACGATACTCTCATCCCTGCGCCTGGGCTTTTCGGACATGTATTCTGCGAGCGCAGGCTCGTTGCCGAGCATAATCGCACCCAGACCGTCCATCACCAGATTTACAAACAGCAGATGCGTGACTTTGAGCGGCTCTTCCACGCCCAGAAACGGGGATACCGCGCTCACCACGACCGCCGCGACGTTGATCACAAGCTGGAATTTGCAGAATTTTAAAATATTGTGATAAATGGTTCTTCCATACCAGATCGCGTCTTTGATGGACCTGAAATTGTCGTCCAGAATCACAATCTTTCCGGCTTCTTTGGCCGCTTCCGTGCCGCTGCCCATCGCGAAACCGACGTCCGCACGCTTTAAAGCCGGGGAATCGTTGACGCCGTCCCCCGTCATGCCTACGACCAGATTCATCTCCTGACACAGGCGCACCATGCGCGACTTGTCAGTTGGCAGTGCCCGCGCGATCACGCGGATCTGCGGAATAATTTTTTTCACCTCATCGTCCGACATCTCATTCAGCTGTGCGGAGGAGATCGCACGGTCAGAATCCTTCCTAAGAAGTCCGGCATCCTTCGCGATCGCCACCGCGGTCTCAAGACGGTCTCCCGTGATCATAACGACCTGGATACCCGCTTTCTGCACTTCCCCGATGGCATCCCTGGCCTCCGCCCGGACATCGTCGCGGATGCCGACCAGACCGATAATTACGATATCGTCATTGATTTTATTTTCAGCCAGCGGTTTTTCAGAATAGCCGAAAGCGAGAACGCGCATCGCCTTCGCCGCCAGCCCGTCGATTTTCCGGTTGAGGACCTCCATATCGATCTCCCTGACTGCGCCGTCCGCGTCCACGTATGTTTTTGCCGAAGCCAGCAGGCGCTCCGGGGCCCCCTTGTAGAAGGTCTTTCCAAGACTCTCAATTCTCGCCTGACTGAATTTGTTTGAAGAGTTAAAACCCTGCGACGCTGTCACCGCACAGTCCGCGTCTGCCGCCAGCGCCTCAAACGCAGTCTCCCCCAGAAATTTCATCAGCGCCTGATCCGTCGCATTTCCGCCGACGACCCGGTGCGACGCGTCAAACAGGGACTGCGAATTTTTTCCGATCGCCAGATCCAGAAGGCTTTTCACCTCCCCGTGCGCCCCGGGCTCCGCAACCGGGATTGAGACTCCGTCCGCCGTAAAGAAATCAACTACCGAGAGCTCCCCCTTTGTGATCGTTCCTGTCTTATCGCTGAAGAGAATATTCAGGGAACCCGCCGTCTCGATTCCCTCCGCCTTGCGGACAAGGACGTTGTGATCCAGCATACGGCTCGTGTTTTGCATCAGCACAAGCGAGATCATCAGCGGCAGTCCCTCCGGCACCGCGCAGACAATAATCACGACCGCGAGGGAGACCGCACGTATGATATCCCGGACCACGCCGGAGATACCGATCGAAAAATATGCGGACACGCCGCCCGCAACCATGACAAAATGAATAAAGTAGAATACTGCGATCACGATCGCCCCGATATAGCCGAACGTCGAGATCTGTTTCGCAAGCTTAGCCAGCTTTACCTTCAGAGGCGAGTCGGGTTCATCCTCCTGCATCTCCTCCGCCATCCGTCCCATCATCGTATTCAGGCCGACTTTGCGGACATCGAGGATTCCCTCCCCGTCAAACACCACGGCCCCGCGGAAGAGCGAATGCTGATCCACAAACGTCTCTCCCGTGATGTCGTCCGGAAGCGCAAAATCTGCCGGCGCCTCCCTTTTTTTACACTCTTCCGCCTCCCCGTTTAAGGCGGAATTATCCACAGCGAGAGAACCCGACACCAGCACGCCGTCCGCCGGGATTTTATCCCCGGACTGCAGGAGAACCTTGTCCCCCACGACGACATCATCTACGTCGATCACCGCGACAAGACTGTTGCGGTGCACCTTGCACTCGTCCTTTTTCGTATTTTCTTTCAGCTCCCGGTACTTCGTGTCGCTTGCAACCCCTGTCTTTGCGGACACCACCGCGACGATCAGCACCGCGACAATCGTCCCGAGCGGCTCATATATCTCCGCATACCCGAAAAAGAACATAACGATCATCAGAACTGCGATCGCGAGCAGAATCCGGATCATCGGGTCACCGAATGTCTCTTTAAACTCCTGCCAGAAGGTCGTGGGCTCCGAATCCGGAATCTCATTCGAACCATATTTCGCCCGGGAAGCCTCGACCTCCTGATCAGTCAGTCCGTTATACTTCATAATAATCTCCATTCCGGAGCGTATACACGGTGAGGCGACGCAGATCCGGGATCTGCGTCCGCCATCAGCCGGATTTGTGACGCTCCGGCACAAATCCGCGCGTGAAAAATCAGTACATCTCTCTACAGATAACGGTTCGCCAGCTCACCGAGCCCCGTGTCCTTCGTCCCCTGTCCGATCGCGTTAAATTTCCATTCCCCGTCCCGCCGGTAGACTTCCCCGAAAATCATGGCCGTCATGCCGGAATAATTCTCAGTCAGATCATAACGGCACAGTTCTCTTCCGTTTTTTATATCCAGAAGACGAATAAACGCGTTCCGGATCATACCGAAATGCTGTCTTCTCTGCACAGCCTGGTATATATTTACGACAATCACGATCCGGTCATACTGCGCCGGAAGTTCTTTGAGCGTCACCAGAATCTGCTCATCATCCCCGTCCCCCTCGCCGGTTAAGTTGTCTCCCATGTGGCGGACCGCCCCCGTCTTATGTGACAGATTGCCAAAATAGACGACATCTGATTTCTCAGCCAGACGCCCGCCGGTCAGAAGAATGGCGGACGCGTCGCAGTCGACGGGCTGTGGTTTCTGGGCGAAAAGTCCTCTTCCGGCCTCTGCCTCATCCCAGCCGAGCCCGATCAGCACGCCGGTAAGCCCCGCGCTCTCCTTTGACAGATTTACTTTCTGCCCTTTCTGTAAACTTACTGACATTTTTTCTCCATTTCTGCGCTGCTTTTCTGCACATAAAGGGTTTATGGACCTGCAGCGCACAGACACCTACCCGGCAGTCTTCTCCATCCATGCACATACGCCGCGTGCACATCCCTGGCACCGGCGTATGTGTGTAATTTCTGTTCTTATGCCACCTGAATCCCGTAATGACCGCACAGCGCTGCCAGGCCTCCCTGGAAACCGCTGCCGATAGCGTTAAACTTCCACTCGCCGCCGTGCCGGTACAGCTCACCGACCACCACCGCGGTCTCAATCGAGAAATCCTCCCCCAGATCGTAACGGATCAGTTCCTGCCCCGTGGACTTATCCACAATGCGGATAAAGGCGTTGGAAACCTGGCCAAAATTCTGACGACGCGCATCCGCATCATATATCGTGACCGTAAACGCCACCTTTGCGATATTGGCGGGAATTTTTGTCAGATCAATCTCAATCTGTTCATCATCCCCCTCGCCCTCGCCGGTCAGATTATCGCCCATGTGTTTCACGGAGCCGCTGGCGTGCTCCAGATTGCCGTAAAATACGAATTCCTTCTCCGTCGGACATCTCCCGTCCTCTCCGGCCATAAACGCAGCCGCGTCCAGATCAAACTGTGTGCCGGAATCAAACGCGTTGACGTCCCAGCCCAGGCCCACCATAATATTTTTCAGCCCCGGATTCCCCTTTGTCAGATCAACCTTCTGTCCTTTTGATAAATTAATCGGCATCTCATTTCCTCCTTTACTCTGTTTTTCATTTGTGTTGTTGTGGCATATGATACATCCTGTTAAACTCCGTCTTAATATTTTCGAGTCTCACCTGATCCTCGGCCCGCTGTTTTCGCGCGTTATCCTGAATCTGCTTTGTCTCTTCAATACCGTTTACAATCGTCCTCCAGGTTGTCTCCAGTGTCTCAATTTTTACGGAGCTGCCCGACGCCATCCTCGCGGCCATCTTCGACTGCTCCACCGTGTTTTTCGCATTCTTTATCAGCATCTCATTCGTCTTTTCATCGAGCGCGGCCATCGCGTCAGCCTGGATCCGCTGCCTTTTGAGCAGAATCGCCTGCGCCAGGGCCTGTTTAAAGACCGGAAGCGTGATGATAAAGGCAGAATTGATTTTCCGCACGAGATTCATATTGGAAAATTCCATCGTTTTGATCATCGGGATCGACTGCATCGCGACGCTCTCCGCCGTGCGCAGATCCTGCGTCCGCTGTTCCAGCATCGTCAGCGCCTGCTGTAACGTCTGAATCTCAAACTGGATGGATCCGTCGCCGCCCGCCTCCAGTTCACTCTGCTTCTGCGCGATATAGGCCTCCAGCTCCCGGCAGCCCTGTTCTCCTGCTAAAATATATTTTACCAATTCGTGATAATAATTCACGTTTGCGTCAAACATCTGATTTAATTTGCGGCTGGACTGTCTGATCTCGGATTCATACTGCTTCAGCTGCACATAAATCCGGTCAACCTCTTCGCCCATCGTGTGATATTTCTGCAGAATTTTGTCGAGCTGCTTTTTCAGACCACCGAACAGCCTGTCAAAAAATCCCGGATCATCCGCCAGCTCCTCCGGATCAAATTTGGACATGATCTTCGCCAGCGTGTTTAAAAGCTCCCCCGAATCGTCAATCTGCGACATATTCATGCTGTTTAACACCACATCGGACGCCCTGGAAACCTCCTCCGCCGCCTCGGCGCCAAATGAGACAATGGTCTCAGGATCATAGACCCCGATCCTGCTCACCAGGGAATCCACCTCCGCAGAATTTACAAGCGTCTCATTCATTTTCTGCCTGTCCGCAACAATATCATACGCTTCCACAACCGCAACCTCGTTTCTGGTGTCCGGCATCGCGGACAGCGGCTGCTGCGCATTTTTCTGAAAATCCAGTCCCATAGTTTTTACCCTTATCCTCTCTTAAAAATGATATCCCGCCAGCTGCGGCGCTCCCGTTTCGGGGGAAGCGCCTTCAGATCCGGCACACACAGATCATACTGGTATCCGCCGGCCTGATGCTCTTCCGGACACAGCCCGTTATAGTACTGCTCCACACTCTGATACCCCGTCGGGACAAAGAAGAGAACATCAAACCCCGCAAGGTGAAGAAATGACGTCAGAATCGCGTCCTCCGGCGATATCATGTTCTCCGACGTGCTGATATATATCAGTTTCGGATTCTTCCCGGTGAAGTCAAAGTTCTGTATCAGACGCAGAATCTCTTTCCTCAGATTCAGGACGGTCGCAACAGCGGTATATTCCATCCCGTTTTCCGACATTCCGCGCACCATCCTTCTGTCGATCAGAAGCTGAAGTTTGTCCAGGATATATTCCTGCATCTCCTCCCGCAGAAAACCATAGCGGTAGGCCGGATGCTCCCTGATTTTCTGCTTCTGCACCTTACCGTTTCTGAGAAAAGAAACCGCATACGCCTTCAGCGGGTTCGGTTCTCCCGGCGCAATCAGGGGACTCTGTTTTACCAGAAAAGTCTCCTCCGTCAGCAGTGCCCGGATCCCCGCCCAGTAGGCGCCGGAATCGCCGTCCTTTACCCCGGAAATCTTTGCGAATATCACGGGTATGTGCACGGTATCTTCCACAACGCCGAAATTCGGGCGATACTTCACTTCCTCCCCCCACAGCAGCGCGATCTCCTCGTACATCGTCTGAAGCGCGATCACGGAGGCCTTTGCATGCTGTCTGGTGCGGTAAAGTCCCGTATCCCGGTAGAGCACCGCGTCCAGATCACGCTCCGCCTGATAAGCCGCCGTCCCGATGGCCACACCGGATTCCTCCGTCGGAAAATGCCGGACAGAAAGTGTCTCCTCATAACTCACCTCATAGAGAAGCGGATCGGCCGGCACAACCGTCTCCCCGGACCGGTCCTGCTTTCCCCGCTCCGGACAAAGGATCAGCACATCCACCGGAAGCCGTGCGAGAAACCGCAGAAACAGCGCTTCCGCCCCGCTCTTACATCCCCCGAAACAGATAAAACATCCGTAAAGCACTCCGCCTGAAAACAGACCGGCCTGATAGCGCTTCAGCCAGCAGAGCAGATAGACGGCCCTGTTCGTCAGCCTGTTTTCATTCATGGAGGGGGATTCGGACTCCTCCAGAAGGATATCGAGAAATGCCCGCTTCATGATCCGCTCCAGCTGCTGGTCCGCCGGACAGGAAATGGCCGCGGACAGTTCCCTGAGCATGTCATCCCGCCCCGCATAGTTTCTGCGCCGTACCGCGTTAAGTTCCTCCGGCGACGGCTGCGGGATACCCTCTGCGACCACGGGAGTTCTCCCCCGCTTTTTCAGTTCCAGGTACAGCTGATACAGATCGCTCACATACAGCTGTCTGTCCCAGACGCCATTTCTCTGCTCAAAACAGTTATAAAAAAATCCCGGATCGCTGCCCCTGCTTTCCGCCTCTGTGAGGACATCCGCAGGTTCTCCCTTCTGCCTCCACGCATTCGTGCACGCCGTGCGCGCAGGCGCTTCCCCGTACAGCCGCTCCCTCGCCAGCCGCTCTTCCTGCTCTCTTCGCAGCTGCTTTATACAGAATCCTTCTGGAAACGCACCTGCCCCCGGAAACACAAGTTCCTCCGAATACTCCAGTCCCGGATCTGCATTCCGGTATCCGGCATCTCCCTGATACTGCAGCAGAATCACATCCGCTCCCGCGCGGGAGAGCACAGAGAGAAGAAGCAGCTCATAAAAACTCACCGTGCCCTCGTAAAGGATTTTGGGCAGCTGCTCCTCACCGAGCCGGTTCACCATCCCCTCAAACCGGTAATACATCCAGCACATAAACCTGACATAGGCATTCTTAAGCATATTTTCATTTTTTCCGGCACTGCGCAGCGCAGACAGGCACGAAAAGAGGCCGGCAGCCACATTTTCCCTCTGCGAATCCCGCATCCGCGGCAGCCACTGCTTCAGGCGCGGTGCAAAAAAATCCCCGCTCAGCCGGAAGTCCATCCCCATCATCTCACTGAAATACGCCAGCTGTCCCGCATCGGGGCTTGCCAGCTTTCCCTCAATCACCGCGCCCCGCCTTCTGGCCTCCCCGTAATACCGCAGGAGAAACTCCTGCGTCTGTGAACTGTATGCATTTATCCTGCAAAACCAGACCGCTTTCCCTTCCCGCTCCTTTAATTCCGCGAAAAAATCTTCCGGCGCCCTGATATTTCCCCGCTCAAACATATCTCTTTTTCCTGTTCATTAAAAACCCGAGGCCCGATCCCACAGACCCGCCGATAATATGTGTCAGATTCGCGACATGATCCTGCACAAACAGCCCCCGGTATATCTCCTGTCCCAGGTACATCACGGCTACCAGCAGAAACGTCAGCGGAATACTGCCCTCCCGGATCCCTGTCAGCGATGAGAGCAGAATCAGCGCGAACACCACGCCACTGGCTCCCAGCAGCTGTACGCGCGGGAAAAAAATGTAATTTACGGCTCCCGTCACAACCGCCGTCGCAAAAATCACCGTAAGCACGTTCACAGAGCCGTACTTTTCTTCCAGAAGAGGGCCGGTCACCAGAAGAAGCATCATATTCCCCATAAAATGCTCCCACCCGGCATGTCCGAAGACATGCCCGATAAAGCGAATGTAGGTCAGAGGATTGTAGAGGGATGAGTGGTAGACGGAAAACAGAAGATTGTTCGCCAGGCCGTCTGTGAGCCTGTCCGCCAGCAGCGCTGCAAAACTGATGATCGTAAATCCCAGGATGACGGGAGAGTTGAATGAAATTCGGATATGTGAAGTTTTACCTGTCAATCTGTAATACCTCCGGATGGTGCTTCAGTAAATCATATAAATAGTATTTATAGACAGAATAACACTTAACGCGCCGGCGGGCAAGCACTTTGTGAGCGGAATCTGTCCGGTCGGACGGCATTCTGCCCCCTTCTCCGCCGCACAGACACCGCCGCCAGATACACCGCAAGGGACGCCCCCGAAATCAGCGTTCCCGGCACAAATCCGGGCGTCCGGTAACGAAGCGTGATCTCATGGTGTCCTTCCGGAAGATGCGCGGCGAGAAAGGCTCCCCCGAACGGCTCGGGCTCCACCTCTTCGCCGTCCACACAAAGCGTCCAGCCGTCCTCCGCCGCGACAGAGAAGATCAGTCTGCCAGCCTCCCGCACATCAATCTCTCCCGCGATCTCCGTGTCGGAAAAAGAGGTCAGTTCCATCGTCTGCCCCCCGAGCGTCTGCACCGCGGTCTCCATCGCCCCCTGATTCAGATAATATGCCTGAATATTCAGCTGTTCATCACGGCTATTCTTAATCCGCACGGTCAGACCCGTCCTGCAGTACCCGAGATCGAGCGTATAACCATGTGACACTTTTGTGTAGCTGCGCGTTCTCCCGTCGCTCACCTCGATCGTGACGCTGTCCACGGAAGTCCTGTCATAAGTCGCGTAATAATAACCGTCTTTCGTGATCTCCACCACAGATTCCCCGGGCGCAGACCGGGAGGGCACCAGAGTGAGCATCTCCTCCCCGGCGCCCAGCAGATACGCAAGCTGATTCTGGGCTGCGATTTTTCCCGCCTTCTGGTCCCAGGACGCAATCACATCCTCGCTCATCATAAAGCCAAACGGCAGCACGCAGGTATTTTCATACAGATATGCGTCGCCGCAGAAAGACGTCATCGTGCGCAGCGGCCCGGCTTCCATCGCGTTGTCCGCCAGCACATAGCGCAGGGAGAGCATCGCCGCAAAAAGCGGAGTCGCGCCATTGACACAATAAAAATTTTTTCCGCCCTCCATGCCCACATTCTGATAAAAATGACTGACATTCAGATTCATCAGCGACGAAAACTGCGTGGCCGGGCGGTAGCCGGAGAGCGCGGAGTCATTTTTCGTTTTGCGCTCGATTTCCTCCGTCCGGTAGAACAGAATGCCCTCCGCCGCAGCCTTTTCCTCCGCCGCGGCCAGCACCGTCCGGTATTCCCCGAGCCGGCCGACGTAAGCCGTGCGCCCCGTCACATCAAGCCCGGTCACATCAAAATTCAGTATCAGTTCCGCGAGCACAGACAGCCCGCCGGCAAACAGCACAGCCCGCCGCATTCTCCGTTTTCCCGCCAGATATCCCGCCACAAGGACCAGATAGCACTCCACAAGCACGGCAGTGACCGCAAACGCCTGCCTGCTCACGGTCTCCTCCCCCGCCGTGTGATATGCCGCCAGCAGAAACAGGATATCCACCGCTCCGGCCACCACGACATGCCAGATCCGGTTTCCTCTCAGATGCAGAAATGTCTCAAACGTAAGCACCAGCAGCAGAAAACTGTACAGAAAAGACTGACGGCCTGGAAGCGAGGTCGGAAAGTGCAGTCCATGCCAGATAAAATCCAGTATATTGCTGGAAAATCCGAGCACAAAACAGGCCGCCAGAAATACATACGACGCTTTCCTCTTCCATGGAATCTCCCTGTTTTGCAGAAACAATACAAAAAACACGAGGACAAACACACCGCAGTAGATATTCGGCCAGTGCTCCGCCCCCGTATATGGTTCCGTCAGCACACAGTGTCTGGCCAGCTCCGGAAGTATCCCGAAATACCACTGCACCGTCTCAGGGAACGTGATCCCCTGCGCGCTGCTGTACCCCAGCACGATCGCCGTCGGCAGAATCAGCACAGCCCCTGTTCCACCCGCCAGAAGCGAACAGCCCGCAAACAACAGCCAGGCCCGGACGCCGGCGCTGCGGTTTTCAAGCCAGCAGAACAAAAACCACAGGGCGGTGAAAATACAGATCATGATCGAGATATAATAATTGCACAGAATACTCAGGGAGAGCGCGGCAAAGTACAGCCCTGTCCTCCCCTCCTTCACAAGGCGCTCCACTCCCAGAAGAATCAGAGGCGCGAGCACCATACAGTCGGTCCACATAATATTCCACGCGTAGGCCGCCATGAACGCCGAGAGCGCATAGGCTGTTCCGAATATGCTGACGGCAAAATGCTCCGTCTTAAAATGTTCCCGCAGGTAATACGCAAACGTCAGCCCGCAGAGCGCCATTTTAAGCAGCACCAGAATCGTCATAAACTCAATCACAGAACCGGCCGGACACAGAATCAGCAGTCCGTTCAGCGGGCTTGCCAGATAATAGGCGTACAGGGAGACAAAATCCACCCCGAGCCCGATATTCCACGAGTAAAAAAAGCTGCCGCCCGAACGGATTTTTTCCAGAAGCTCCGTAAAAAACGGGCAGTACTGGTGATACATATCGATATGAAGAATGCACTGATCCCCGAACGGATACACGTTGTGGTCCACACAGATCAGCAGGGCGATCAGCAGAGGGATCCCAAATGACGCCGCGGGCCATATTCTCTTTTTCATTTTCCACCTCCGTCAAACAGCCGGTAATACTGAAGTTTCCGGTAAACATCCATCTCTCCCGCCTCCCCGGACGACGGCACCTCGCTGCCATCCGCCTTTACCGTGCGCACGGTTGAAATCACTGGATACTCCTTCTTAAGCCCCAGCAGAAAATCGTGATACGCATCCGTCGGCACACCCGCGCGTGAGAGCACATCAGCCGCCAGATAATTGACACTCGTATCCGCCCCCTGTTCCTGCCCGATATCATAATTGGCCCAGATCACATAGGGCACCTGATAGCGGAGCTTAATCTCCTCCTCATCGAGCGCATTCCAGCGCATCCCGTGAAGCGCCAGAACCGAATACGCCACCATATCCCCCGGCTGATGATCCCCGAAAAATACCACCACGGTTTTTTCCTCCACGCCGGAAAAATACGAAATCAGCGACTTAAGCGACTGGTCGGAAAGCTCCGTGAGGGAAAGATACTGGTTGAGCGACACATTTTTCCCACCCGCCGCCGTGATTTCCGGCGCAAAATTCTCATACAGATCCTCATAGCCGCCGTGATTCTGCATCGTCACCTGAAACAGAAACAGCGGTTTCCCCGCTTCCTTCTGCTCATAGAGCCGGATAATCTTCTCCACACAGGCGCCGTCGCTCACATACTGCCGCACGACTCCCATGCCCCGGTATCCTTCTATAAAAATGCTTCTGTCAAACCCCAGCCACGGATACACTGTATCCCGCTCCCACCCGGACGCCATGTAGGGATGCGTGGCGATCGTCTGATAGCCCAGATTTCTCAAATGCGACGCCAGCGACGGCATCTCCCCCGTCAGATACTGCTGGTACGGGATACTTCCCTGCGGCAGAAACGCCATCGTATTGCCGGTCAGGAATTCAAACTCCGTGTTCGCCGTATTGCCGCCGCAGACCGAAACATTCAGCATTCCCGTCACCGTGTTCCGAGCCCCCTGCTGCAGGCTGTGCAGAAACGGCGTACAGTCCCGGGTTACCTCAAAATCCCCGATCACGGACAGGTCCGAAAAAGATTCATTCATCACCACGATAATATTCGGCAGCTCACTCCCGGCTGAATCATTCTCCCCGCCGTGGGCGGATAACAGTTCCTCCGCCTCCGCCCTGTCATAACCCTGTGGTTTCTCAATCGACATATACGCCATGTTCATGACAAACGTCACCGCAATTCCGTCTGTATTTGTCATAAACACCGGCGTAAACAGCTTATTATAAAGCAGGTGCCGGTTCTGAAACTCCTCCTGCTGCAGCGTCCGCGCAAAAACCGCGGTCACCGCCGCCACCAGAACCGCGGGGAGAATCCGCTTTAAGAGAATCTGAAAGCCCGCACGCACGCCCTGCCTGCCCCGCAGGTCTTCCGGAAGCCTCACCGCGCACCGCACTCTCACCGGCTGCAGCGCCGCCAGAACCGCCAGAAAAATCAGCGTGACAGCCACCTGACGCCCATCCGGCGTAAAATCATAATTCCCCGCCACATTCGCCGCCGTCCTCCACGAAAAAAGATCCCACGGCACAATGGGGTTTGTCCGGAACCGCACCACATAGGCGTTCGCAATGCCGAACAGCATCGCCGCCGCGCCCTCGGCCCTCCACGCCGTTTTAAGCCGCCCTGTCGCGAAAAATAAAAACGCCGCCGCGAGCTCAAACAGCAGAATATTGAAAAACTGTGCCTGCGGGCGCACTTCCTGAAACGGATTGTGCGTGTAACATTCCAAAAGATAGAAAAAAAGTACCGGCGGCAGGAGCGCGGCCGTCCCTCCCGCCATGTATTTTACTATAATGATTCCTTTGATTCTTTTTAATCTGTCCATGTGCAACCTGCTTCTTTCCCTGTAAATGCCTCTGCTATTTTAGCACATCTTCCACCGTTTTCCTATGACTTCATAAAGAATTCACAAAAAAACGGCCGGTCAGGATTCCGCGGTCATTTTCGTATCCGCAGCGCCTTTTTCTTTTTCGCCGCAGGGAATTTCCCGGTCATACATGGAAACGATTTTCCGCGCCTTTTCCTTCAGAATAAATGCTGCCGCGGCGGGCTCAATAATTTTAACATGTTCGCCAAAAGATAACAGATAGAGGAACGTCCACTCGCTAAGCTGATATCTGAACCTCACTTCAAGCGTGCCGTCCTCCAGTTTTTTAATATACTTTTCCTGAAATTCATCATATACTTTATACGCTATTTTTTCAGAAAAGTGCAGTACAAATTCGGGCGCATTGCATTCCTCCCGGTATACAGGCGTCAGGGAAAAATCATCCGGCAGCCTGCGGTCAAACAGACTGTCTGTTATCTGAAGCTCCCTTATGCGCGACATTCTATAGGTACGGATCTCCTCTTTGTTCCGGGACCAGGCGATAAGATACCAGGCGTGCGATTTAAAAACCATTTTCAGAGGCTCGGCGACCTGTCTGGTGACTTTCAGCTCAGAATTCAGATAAGTAAATGCTATCACATACTGATTGATGATCGCACGCTCCAGGGCGGCAATACTGCTGCGCTCTTTTTCGGGGCTTCCCCAGTACGAAAAATCAATCTCCAGCCACTCAGACTGCAGGCTGTGGCGAAACAATCCTGCAATCTTGTTTAATGCTTTATCCGCATCCGGATAATTTGACGACTTTAAAATCTGCAGCGCCTGTATGATATTGCCCTGTTCCGCCTGCGTAAAATAAGACCTGTCCAGGGAAAAGCCCTGAAGCAGAGACAGCCCTCCGCCATATCCCTTTTGCGAGATGACCGGCACGCCCGCCGCCGAAAGGATATTGATATCCCTGTATATCGTGCGGGCAGAAACACAAAGTTTCTCCGCCAGCTGCTTCGCTGTTATATTCTCATGGCTCAGCAGGAAAAAAACAATCTGAATCAGTCTGTCTATCTGCATCGCGTCACTCTGCTTTCTGCTGCTTTCATCAGAACATCCTCTCTCCCAGATATTTGTCATGCGGAACGACAAGACACTTTTCGACAGACTTCCAGTAACTCCCGTAAAGGTTTTTCTGTGCCATTCCATAGTTTTCTTTCGTGTCAAATTCCCAGTAAAGCACGTATTTAACACTTTTTACAATGCGGGTGATTTCACGAGGGGGAAGTCCCTCCCTGATCTGTTCCATATCAATGTGATACCCTCTTCTGACCAGGCGTAGCAGCAGAAGCCCCTCCTGTTTTTCCAGAAAACTTTTCGCTTCAGACATGAGCGCTTCAAATTCCTCCACTTTCCCGGGTCTGACCTGATAAATACATATTTCAGCAAACGGCATATCATCTTCCTCCTTTTTTCTTTCATTCTATCAGAAGATATGTGACATCAGCGTGTCGCATTCCTCTGTCTCTCCCGCCAGAAACAATCCGTCATGCCTCTTCGCATCTCTTCTGATTTTTCCCGGATCCTGAGGCAAAAACGATTATTTTACCCCCACGGCGCGCAGTCTCTGTTATAATACACTCAGACGATCATTCACTGGATAAGGAGGACCCTATGGATCAATTTTCACCGGATTTCCTGATCGGCGCCGCAACAGCGGCGCATCAGGTCGAAGGAAATAACACCGGCAGCGACTGCTGGGCAATGGAACACATGGAGCACACAACCTACAACGAACCGTCCCTGGACGCGGTCGACCACTATCACCGTTACCGGGAGGACATCCGTCTGATGGCAGAAGCCGGGCTGAACGCCTATCGCTTTTCGACCGAGTGGGCGCGGATTGAGCCCGAGGAAGGCCGGTTTGACGAGGCGGAAGCTCTCCACTATCTGGATGTAATCCGCTGCTGCAGAGAATACGGACTGGAGCCGGTCGTGACACTGCATCATTTTTCCAGCCCGAAATGGCTGATCACAAAAGGCGGCTGGGAGGCGGAATCAACCGTGGAGGATTTTGCCCGCTATACACGCTATATCGTCGGAAAACTTGGAAGTGAGCTTCGCTATATCTGCACCATCAATGAGGCAAATATGGGCATCCAGGTGGCGGCCATCGCCAAACGGTATACGCTGCAGATGATGGCAAAAGCTGCGCGCACGCAGGCGGACAATGGTCCGGGAAGAAGCGACGGTGCCGTCCAGGCCGGCTTCAATCTGGAAAAAATGATGGCCGGCGCTAAGGGCGCCGCAGAGGAAAATCTGCGCGTGTTTGGCGTGGAAAAAGCTGAAAATTTCACCTCCATGCGCACACTTAAAGGCGATCAGATTGTATGCCGTGCCCACGAGGCGGCCAGGGCCGTCATCAGGGAACTGTATCCTGCCATCCGGGTGGGGCTGACTTTAAGCCTGCACGATATTCAGGCCGTCGAAGGCGGGGAGGCAAACGCCGAAAAAGAGTGGGCCGACGAGTTTACCCATTATCTCCCCTGCATCCGGGAAGATGATTTTCTCGGCGTGCAGAATTATACGCGCACCCTGACAGGACCGGAGGGCACGCTTCCCGCACCGGAGGGAGCCGAGCTGACCCAGATGGACTATGAGTTCTATCCACAGGCGCTCGAACATGTTATCCGCAGGGTTGCCGCAGATTTTGAAGGAGATCTGCTCGTCACGGAAAACGGAATTGCCACAAATGATGACAGCAGGCGCTCTGCCTTTATCAGCCAGGCGCTCTCCGGCGTCCACAGCTGTATCCGGGACGGTCTGCCGGTCCGCGGGTATTTTCACTGGAGCCTTCTGGACAATTTTGAATGGCAGAAAGGCTATTCCATGACATTCGGCCTGATCGCCGTCGACCGCGCGACGCAGACCCGTTACCCGAAAGAAAGCCTCTCCTTCCTCGGAAGCTTCCGCGGGTAACCCGGAACGCTTCCCCCTGAAAACTTCCCGGGATCATCCGGCGCTCATTATCAGAAAAGACTGCCGCAAAAAATCTCTGCGGCAGTCTTTTTCATGGCGTACGGACATAATCAGTAAAAACCAGACTTCAGTCCTCCTCAATCACGTGAATCTCCAGAAAATCAAACGGGATCTGCTCAATAAAGCTGTCCTGCGTAAACCGTGCTTTCGCATGGCGCTGGAATTCACTGATATTTGCATCGAGCCAGACCGGTTTTTCCAGATCAAACTCATAACACGCTCTCTCCAGCGCGCCAAAAACTTTGTGTGTCCGGGTCTCGTCCGAATCGTCTGTGATCGTCATATCCTTAAGCAGACGGTTCTCTTTCATGATTTTAAACCAGATTCTCATAGATACTGTTTTCCTCTCCGCCTGCACACACAGCCTTTTTCTCCCACACATCCCCGCCCGGATACCGCAGCAGCCTCCCTGTCACTGTGAGGCTCTCTGTCTGCTCACCTCATACATCAGCACAGCCGCCGATACCGCCGCGTTCAGCGATTCGACCTTTCCCTGCAGGGGAATGCGGATGCGCTGATTTGCAAGAGCGGCCAGCTCCTCCGTAAGCCCGGCGCTCTCGCTGCCGATCAGAAAGGCAGAGGCGCCTGTGTAATCCGGCGCGTCATACCGCACGCTCCCCTTAAGATGAGCCGCATAGACACGGACGCCCTGCGCGCGGAGCTCCCGCACCGTCCCGCAGAGATCGCCTGAGACATAATACGGAACACGGTAGATGCTCCCCATTGTGGAGCGGACCGTTTTGGGCTGGAACAGATCGGCGCACGTCTCATTCAGTATAACGCCTGTGATTCCGGCGCCCTCGCCCGCGCGCAGCATTGTCCCGAGATTTCCGGGATCCCTGATATCCTCAAGAACCAGAAGCTGCGTGCGCTCTCCGCGGAGAAGCTGTGCGAGCCCGTACCGGGGTAGCTGCACCAGACACAGGATCCCCTGCGGGGTCACCGTATCGGAAACAGCCGCAAACGCGGCATCCGCCACGATCTCACACACGACTCCCTCCGGCAGCTCCTCAAGCTCCCTGGCAGTCTGTTTTTCTTCCTTCAGAAAACTCTCCGCCACATAGACACCGCGCAGCCACTCCCGCGGCGTCTCGGAAAACAGTTTCTTTCCCTCTGCGATAAAAAGCCCCTGTTCTCTTCTGGCCTTCCCTTTTTTCTGCAGCAGCGCGATATTTTTCAGCTGCTGGTTTTTTGCACTTGTAATCATTGTGTCCCAGAGACCCCGCGAACCGCATCCGCAGAGTCCATCCTTCCATACCTTCTATAAGGCCGTATTCCGCCGCGGCCCGGCACCGCTCTGTTATTTATAAAGAAAGATTTCTGCTGATCTCAAACTGATACTCAGAGATATGCTTCTCCATGGACAGCGCCTCATCGATATCAAAATCCGTGAAATGCCCGTTCAGATATCCGACAATGCGGTTAGTCTTCCCCTGACAGAGCAGATCCACGGCCATCGCCCCCATTGTGGACGCGTACACGCGGTCCTTGCAGGTCGGACTGCCTCCGCGCTGCATGTGTCCCAGAATCGTCGCGCGGGTCTCCACTCCGGTGGCCGCCTCAATACGCTTCGCCATGCTGGCCGAATGTCCGATTCCCTCCGCATTCACGATAATATGGTGCTGCTTGCCGCGCTTGCGGTTCTCAATAATATGATTCGCGATCTTCTGCTCATCATAATCGTAGCGCTCCGGCAGAAGAATGTCCTCCGCACCGTTCGCGATGCCGCACCACAGGGCGATATAACCTGCCCCGCGCCCCATCACCTCGATGATGCTGCAGCGCTCATGGGAAGTGGAAGTATCCCGCACTTTGTCGATCGCTTCCATCGCAGTGTTGACTGCCGTGTCAAAACCGATCGTGTACTCCGTGCAGGCGATGTCGAGATCAATTGTCCCGGGGAGTCCGATCGTATTGATGCCATACGCGGCAAGCTTCTGCGCTCCCTTAAACGAGCCGTCGCCGCCGATGACAATCACGCCGTCGATTCCGTGTTCCATGCAGATATCGGCGCCCTTCTTCTGTCCCTCCTCCGTCGTGAACTCCATGCAGCGGGCCGTCTGTAAGATCGTACCGCCTCTCTGGATAATATCCGAGACGTCCTTCGCCTCCATATCAATAATCTCTTCCTGGAGAAGTCCCGCATACCCACGCTTGATTCCCTTGACTTTCTTTCCCTTTACGATCGCCTCGCGCACCACCGCCCGGATCGCGGCATTCATGCCCGGTGCGTCACCGCCGCTGGTCAGCACGCCAATTGTATTGATTTCTTTCGACATATCTATATTCCCTCCTCAAAAATGCCCATTCCCGATCATTTTCATTTTAATCGCTTCATGACCTCTTTTCAATACTCTTTTCTACAACTTTTACATTATTTTTCCCCAGAAAACTGGCTAAACTGTTGATCAGTTCCCTGTCAATCCGTATGGTGTGATTCGCGCCCAGCCGCTTCATCGCCTTAAGCGACGAAATATAAATGACCACCGGATCTGTCCCGTCGGAGTCGCGGAGCCGGTCGTACAGCTCCTGACTGCGCCCCTCAAAATCCTCTTTTGTCTCAAACTGAAGCCACAGTTCCTGTTTCGCTTCGGCGAAGGAATGGATGCGCTCGCAGATCAGCTTCCCGTCTTTATCCTCCTCGATGGAGGCATGTCCGCGGACAAAAATTTTTTCATCGTCATTCAGCAGGGCATGGTAGCGCTCATAATCTCTTGGAAATACGATCACCTCGACCGTGCCGAAAAGGTCTTCAAGAGTCAGAAACGCCATCGTCTGATTGTTTCTGGTGTATTTCACCGTCTTCCCAGTGATCATGCCGCCGACAGTGACACTCTGGTTGTCCGTAAGTTTCGCCGCCCCGGTCTCCTCGTCAATCAGAAAATCCGTTGTCACCGCGGTAATATTCTTTTTCCAGCGCGCCTCGTATTCCTCCAGCGGATGACCGCTTAAGTATATGCCAAGAACTTCCTTCTCAAATCCAAGCTTTACCTCTTTGCCGAACTCCTCCACATCCGGGTATCTGATCCCGTAAGCCTGCTTCTCCTCTTCGGGAACAAGGTCAAACAGGCTCATCTGTCCCGCAAACGACTTTTTCCGCTCCTGGTTTTTGCTGTCAACCAGAAGTCCCCCTGTCAGAAGCATCTGCTGCCGGTTCCCGTCCAGCCCGTCACAGGCTCCCGCCTTGATCAGGTTTTCCACAGCCCGCCTGTTCACTTCATTGCCCGCCGTCCGCTCAATAAAGCTCTGAAGCGTCGAAAACTTCCCGTTCCTCCCCCGCTCCTCAAGAATCAGATCAACGACCGGGCGGCCGATACTCTTTATCGCATACATGCCATAGCGGATATTTCCGCCCGACGAGGTAAATCTCCCTCCGCCCTCGTTGATATCCGGGGGCAGCACGCGGATTCCCATCTGGCGGCAGGAATAAATGTACTCCGAGACCTTTCTGGAATTGTCAATCACCGAGGTCATCAGCGCCGCCATAAATTCCACCGGATAGTAATATTTCAGATAGGCCGTCTGATATGCCACGACAGCATAGGCCGCCGCGTGGGATTTGTTAAAAGCATATTTCGCGAAATCCACCATAGAGTCGTAAATCTCATTGGCCGCCTGTTCGCTGATCCCGTTTGCGATGCACCCTTTTATCTGCGCCTCCTCATTTCCATAGACAAAATTCTGCCGCTCCGCGTCGATGATATACTGCTTCTTCTTGCTCATCGCGCGGCGGATATTATCGGCCTGTCCCATTGTATAACCGGCCAGGTTCTGCACAATCTGCATAACCTGCTCCTGATAGACGATACAGCCGTAAGTCGGCTCCAGGATCGGCTCCAGCTCCCTGCAGACGTAAGCAATGTTCCCCTGTTCATTCTTGCCGCGGATATATTTCGGAATAAAGTCCATCGGCCCCGGCCGGTAGAGTGAAATACCGGCAATGACATCCTCCAGGCTCTGCGGCTTTAATTCTTTCATGAAATTTTTCATCCCGGCACTTTCCAGCTGGAAGATTCCGTCGCATTTTCCGGTTCCGATGGAATCGAGCACTGCCCTGTCATCGTAATCTATGGCGTCGGTGTCGATCACAGCCCCGTGGTTCTCCCTCACCAGATCGACGGTATCCTTAATCACCGTCAGCGTCCGCAGTCCCAGAAAATCCATTTTCAGAAGCCCGAGCTCTTCAATTGTAGTCATCACGAACTGGGTCGTGATCGTCCCGTCCGCGGCGCGCGCGAGCGGCACGTATTCGTCCATGGCTTCCCTGGAGATCACGACGCCCGCCGCGTGCATCGATGTGTGGCGCGGCAGCCCCTCCAGACGCTTTGCCATATCGATCAGACTGCGCACCGTGTTGTCTGTCTCGTACATGGTCCGCAGCTCCGGATTCATGACCAGCGCTTTCTCAATTGTGATATTGATCTCATACGGAACATTTTTGGCAATGGAATCACAGAAATTATAGGGAAGATCCATCACGCGCCCCACATCGCGTATCACACCGCGGGCGGCAAGCGTACCAAATGTCACAATCTGGGTCACGCAGTCCTCTCCGTACTTGTTCACGACATAATCGATCACCTCGCCGCGCCTCTCATAGCAGAAATCGATATCGATATCCGGCATTGTGACGCGCTCGGGATTTAAAAACCGCTCAAACAGAAGACCGTAGCGTATGGGATCGATATTTGTGATCCCTGTCGTGTAGGCGACCAGACTTCCCGCCGCACTCCCGCGCCCCGGCCCCACCGGAATCCCGTGAGTGCGGGCAAAATTGATAAAATCCCAGACGATCAGAAAATAATCGACATATCCCATCTTCCGTATCACGCCAAGCTCATAGTCAAGCCTTGGCATCAGCGCTTCCGCGCGGCCGGGATAGCGCTGATTTAAGCCGTCATGACAGAGCTCATTTAAATACCCCCACGCATCCTTCCCGTCCGGCACATCAAAGCGCGGCAGTTTGGGCTCGCCAAAATGGATCTCCACATTACAGCGGTCTGCAATTTTCTGTGTGTTGTCGAGCGCCTCCCCGGCGTACGGGAAAAGCGCGCGCATCTCCGCCTCGGACTTTACATAATACTGCCCGCCCTCGTAGCGCATTCTGTTTTCATCGGAAAGCTTTTTGCCTGTCTGGATGCAGAGCAGAATGTCGTGGGCCTCCCAGTCGGAAGCCCCGGTATAATGGACATCGTTCGTCGCAACCAGACCGATTCCGGTCTCCCGGCTCATGCGCAGAAGCCCCGGATTAACCATTTTCTGCTCCGGAATGCCATGATCCTGCAGCTCCAGGAAAAAGTTTCCCCTGCCAAAACATTCCTCGTACTTATACGCCACCTTCTTCGCTTCCTCGTAAAGTCCGCGGACCAGACAGCGCTGCACCTCCCCCGCAAGACAGGCGCTTAAAGCGATAATCCCCTCGTGATACCGGGTGAGTACCTCCATGTCCACGCGCGGCCGGTAATAGTATCCGTCGAGAAAGCCTTTCGAGACGATCTTCATCAGGTTCTGATAGCCCGTATTGTTCTCCGCCAGCAGAACCAGATGATAATAGCGGTCCTCCCCGTGGCCGGCCTCGCGGTCAAACCGCGAATTGGGCGCCACATAGACCTCACAGCCTATAACGGGCTTAATCCCGGCCGCCCTGGCCGCCTTGTAGAAATCAATGACGCCAGATCGGAAGAGCGTCGTGTAGGGAAAGAGTGTGGTACCTTGTGTA
>CAMSQM010000045.1 GCA_947062675.1 uncultured Roseburia sp. | reverse complement strand
GATCTTTGCGGACTGCGGCCAGTTCTTTCATTTCCCGCGCGCTGTTAAGAACCGTCTCTGTGATCTGCACGCCGCCGAGCATACGGGCCAGCTCATGGACACTCTCCTCCCCGTCAAGTGCGCGTATCGTTGAGACTGTACTTTTTTCCCGGACTGATTTCTCAATCAGATAGTGTGCGTCCGCCATGGCGGCGATCTGAGGGAGATGTGTGATACAGATAATCTGATGGTTCCTTCCAAGGACATTCATCTTTTCAGAAACCATCTGCGCCGTGCGGCCGCTGATCCCACTGTCAATTTCATCAAATATCAGCGTCCCGACTGCATCCTGATCTGCCAGAATCGTTTTTATGGCAAGCATAATGCGGGATAATTCCCCTCCTGAGGCCACTTTCCCGAGTGGTTTTAACGGCTCTCCCGGATTCGTGGAAATCACAAACTCTGCGTCATCCGTCCCGTTTGCCGAATAAGCTGTCGTCTGTTCAAAATGCATCTCAAACTGAACATCGAGAAAATTCAGATCTTTTAAGGCCTCCGTAACCGCTTCCGTCAGTGTCTCTGCATGCTGACGGCGAATCTGAGACACTGCACTGCACTGCCTTATCAGCACTGTTTCCGCAGCATCCAGTTTTTCCCGCAGCTCTTCCAGATAATGATCATAATCCGTCAGACGCACAAGGCGCTCCCGCTTCTCCTTCAGCGCCGCCAGAACGGAAGAAATGGAACCGCCGTATTTCGCTTTCAGATGATTCACCTCGTCAAGACGCTTTTCCACCTCGTAAAAAGTCTCCTCGTCGAACTCCGTCTCCTCCACATAATCTGCCAGCTCACGGTTAAAATCATTTAAGAGATTGTCAATTTCCAGAAGCTGCTGTTCCAGTTCCGCCAGCTTTTCATCGTAAGACGCCACCGCCGTCAGCTCTCTGAGCGCGCGTCCGGTGAGATCACTCGCACAGTCATTCCCGCCTCCGGTACTATTATAGGCGCTTCCGGCAGCCTCCATTATCTTATGACCGTTTGAAAATCTGCGAAAGTCCGCTTCCAGCTCCTCATCTTCCCCCAGGCGCAGCGCGGCCTCCTCTATTTCCTTCACCTCGTATTCCAGAAAAGACACCTCGCGCAGGCGCTCCTCCTCATCCACGTCCTCTTTCTTCAGCTCCTCAAGAATCATCCGGTAATTCCGGTAGGCCTCTGCCAGATTCTTTTTCGGCCCCTCCAGTTCCTCCCTCGCATAATCATCAAGGATCTCCAGATGCTTTTTTTTCGACAGAAGGGACTGATGTTCATGCTGACCGTGAATGTCGATCAGCACTGCCGCAATCTCCTTCACTTTTGACGCCGGAACACTCTCTCCGTTGACTTTTACCATACCGCGCCCGTTGACAATCCGGCGGCTTAAAACCACAAGATCATCTTCCGGATATACTTCAAGTTCCGCAAGGGCAGCCGTCTGCCGGCTGTCATTCACAGAAAAAACAAGCTCTGCGAACGCGGGCTCCTGTCCGCCTGCCGTATTTTCCCGCAGCATTTCTTTCTGTACCTTTCCGCCCAGCGCCAGATTAATGGAACCGATGATAATCGACTTGCCGGCTCCAGTCTCCCCGGAAAGGATATTCAGCCCCCGGGAAAAAGTTACTTCTGACTCGTCAATCAGCGCCAGGTTTTTCACATGCAGACTTTCTAACATAAATCCTCCTGTAGCACAACTTTTTTCAGATGCTCCATAACCAGCACCGTGTCATCGACGCTGCGGACCGCACACATGATTGTATCATCTCCCGCGATACAGCCGACTATCTCACGCAGCTCCATGGCGTCGAGCGCTGCAGCCGCAGCCATGGCCATTCCGGGCACTGTCCTGATCACCAGAATGTTCTGCGCCATGTCCATCGACAAAAAACAGTCCCTGAATACTCTCCTGTACTTTCCGGACAGCTCCTCGCCGGAATCCGCCACCACCGCGTATTTCTGTCTGCCGTCTCCCATCGGTACTTTCGTCAGCTTCAGCTCACGGATATCACGCGATACTGTCGCCTGAGTCACCTGAACCCCCTCTTTCTGCAAAAAATCGGTCAGCTCTTCCTGCGTTTCTATATCATGTTTTTTGATCAGTTCCAGTATTTTTACCTGTCGCCTTGTTTTCATTTCTTTATGTCTTCCAGTCCTTATTAGCATGCCGCTATGTGTACATCTGCATTTTTCTGCTCAGAATTTCCAGAAAGCTTTTTCTGCTCAGTCTGCAGATTCTCACCGTCTCCTTTGCCCTGCGCACAAAAAAACGGTCTCCCACTGCAAGCTTTGCCACCGTATCCCCGTCAAAACTGACCTCCACCGACTCATCCTGCCGGAAACGACGCCTGCCAATCTCCACCACAATCTCATCCTCCGCTCCGACCACAATACTTCTGGAGCTCAGATTGTGCGCGTTAATCGGCGTAATCAGAATCATTTCCGCTTTTGGATCCACAATGGGCCCGCCGGCTGACATATTATAGCCGGTGGAACCGGTCGGAGTCGCAAGAATAATGCCGTCCGCCCTGAATGTATGAAGATACTCTCCGTTGACATAGACAATCAGGCTCACCACGGACAGCGGACCTGTGCGGTAAATGACAATATCATTCAGCGCCGCCCTCTGAACCGGCTTCCTCTCCGGACAGATCTCTCCCGCACTCCACGGAATACATCCTTTTTCGGCAGCGTCTTCATCCTTCCCGCACTCCGGCAGCTGAACTTCTCCCGACAGAATCTCCTCCTTACGACACATTCCTGCCCCCTGAAGAAGCATCCGTTCCTCCACCATGCATGCACCGGACATCATCTGATCAATTGCGGCAAACACACTGCCCTCCTCCAGTTCGCACAGATAGCCAAGGGTACCAAGATTAACCCCGACAAATGGAAGCCGGCTGTTCACAAGCGCCGAGGCAGCGCGTATCAGGGTCCCGTCGCCCCCGAGCACCATCACGCAGTCCACATCGGAAGGAATCTCATCCGCCCGGGGAGCCGCGTCCTCCACCCTCTCGCCGGAACTGTAAAAGCAGGTACAGGATCCGCCGCGCATTTCAATATAGTTTTTCAGTCTCCCGGTCAGTTTCCGTTCTTTGTCCTTATGAATATTTGTGATCAGCAGAAATCGTTTCACGTCCACTCCCTTCACGAACACTCCGCTCTCAGCCATCCAGCCTGCAGACCTTCCGCTCTCAGCCACCCAGCTCACGGTGTGCCGTCTCCACCACTCTGTGAATCTCCACCGGCCACTCTGTCCCGGACACACAGTCCTGCCTTTCAAGAAGAACCAGATATTCGATATTTCCCTCCGGTCCCTTCACCGGGGAAAAATCCAGCGCCCTGACAAAAAATCCATTTTTTACAGCTGCCGCCAGGACATTTTCAATCACTTCCTCATGAACTGCTTTGTCACGCACAACACCTTTTTTTCCAACCTTTTCCCGGCCGGCTTCAAACTGGGGTTTGATCAGACAGGCCATCTGCGCGCTCCCTCCAAGAAGCCCGCTTACAGGACCAAGCACTTTTGAAAGCGAAATAAACGAAACGTCCACGGAAGCAAAATCAGGCCGGTCCGGAATATCCTGCGGCGTCACATAACGGATATTCGTCTTTTCCATGCAGACAACCCGCGGATCCTGCCTCAGCTTCCAGGCAAGCTGCCCGTATCCCACATCCACGGCATACACTTTTGCTGCCCCGTTCTGAAGCATGCAGTCGGTAAAACCGCCTGTGGAAGCACCGATATCCATACAGATCTTCCCTTCCAGTGCAAGTCCGAAACACTGCATTGCCTTTTCAAGCTTCAGTCCTCCCCGGCTGACATACTTTAAGGGATTTCCCTTTACCTCAATCGCGGCATTCACGTCAAATGCCGCCCCGGCCTTATCCTCACGCTGCTGTTCCACAAAGACACTGCCCTCCATAATCATAGCCTTTGCCTTCTCCCTGGAAGGTGCAAGGCCACGGTTAACCAGCAGTATATCCAGTCTCTCTTTCAATCTCCGCTGTTCCTTTCCGGCGATCTTCCTGCCTTTGCATATTCTGCGACCGTCTTTTGTAAAATCGTATCCCTGTCTATTCCGGTCTCCCGCCACAGCATCTCCACATTTCCGTGCTCCACGTAGGCGTCCGGAATCGCGATATTCAAAACCCGGACCGGGCTGCCATGTTCACTGTAAAAGCGTGTGATCTGTTCTCCAAAACCGCCGTTTGCGACATTTTCCTCCATTGTGACAATCAGACTGTGCTTTTCCGGGATCTCAAGAAGTGCCTCCCTGTCAAAAGGCTTTGCAAATCTCGCATTGAGCAGGCTGCAGGCATAGCCCTCCTCCTTTAAGGATTTCCTGACTGACTCCGCTGTTTTTACCATGGAGCCAAGTGCAAAAAGTGCAATCCCTGACTCCCTGCAGATCCACTCGCTTTTGCCGCAGACCACTGGTTCCCGGTACTCTGAAAGCCCCGTATACGCCTCCCCGCGCGGATAGCGTATCGCAACCGGCGCCCCGAAATTCAGGGCAAACTTGATCATATCAGACAGCTCCCACTTATTCTTGGGAGCCAGAATCGTCATTCCGGGAATTGATGAAAGGTAAGAGATGTCAAAAATCCCCTGATGTGTTTCCCCGTCGCTTCCCACAAGCCCTGCCCGATCGATCGCAAAGACTACCGGAAGATTCTGAATACAGACATCATGCAGAACCTGGTCATAGGCTCTCTGCAGAAAAGAGGAATATACTGCAAAAACGGGCTTTAATCCCGCCGCCGCCAGCCCGGCAGCAAACGTCACCGCATGCTGCTCTGCAATCCCGACATCGAAAAAGCGTTTCGGGAACATGTTCCGGAAGCGTTTCAGACCCGTCCCGTCTGTCATGGCCGCCGTAATCGCTACAACTTTTTCGTCCCGATCGCCAAGCTTGCGCATCACCGTGGAAAAGATATCCGTATAATTCGCCGTCGTCCGCGGATGCTTCGGAAGCCCTGTATCGATCTCAAACGGCTCAGCCCCGTGAAAGCGCGCCGGATGGCGCTCTGCCGGGGAATACCCTGCCCCTTTGTGCGTGATCACATGAATCAGTACCGGTCCGTCTATGTTCGACGCCTCCCTCATCAGCTTCATAATTCCGCGGATGTCGCCTCCGTCCACCGGACCCAGGTAAATAATACCCATTTCCTCAAAGAGCATGCCCGGTATCAGCAGCTGCTTGATTCCGCTTTTGGTTTTGCGGATGCGCTCAACCACCCTGTCGCCGTACACCGGTATCCTGCTGAGGGAATTCATCACACCAAGCTTTAAATCAAGATATGCGTCCGCCGTGCGGAAACCCGCCAGATAGGATGAAAGCCCTCCGACGTTTTCTGAAATAGACATATTGTTATCATTCAGAACAATAATAAAGTTCGTGTTCAGCAGCGCGGCATTATTGAGGGCCTCAAACGCCATCCCGCCGGTCATTGCGCCGTCCCCGATCACGGAAACCACCCGGTAATCCTCGCCCGTTATCTCCCGCGCATGTGCATAACCGAGTCCTGCGGAGATCGAAGTGGAACTGTGTCCGGTATCAAAACAGTCACACGCGCTCTCCCTCCGTTTCGGAAACCCGCTCATCCCGCCGTATTTGCGCATTCCGTCAAAACCGTCACGACGCCCGGTCAGAAGCTTATGTGTATATGACTGATGCCCCACATCCCAGATCAGCCTGTCTTTCGGAAAATCCAGAGACAGATGCAGAGCCATCGTCAGCTCCACCACCCCGAGATTGGAAGCCAGATGACCACCGTTTTCCGATATCTTTTCAATCAGAAATTCCCGGATTTCCGTGGAGAGAATTTTCAGTTCTTCCCAGGAAAGTTCTTTGATGTCATTTTCCTTTTTTATCTTCTCCAATACCATGCCGACCGCCCCTTTTATCCCTTCTGTATGTACAGCCGCACTACCTCTCCCTGGAAATCAGATAGCACAGCAGCTCCGTCAGAAATTCATTCCGGACAACCAGTGATTCCATATGTGTAACCGCCTCTCTGGAAATACGCTCCACTTCTTCCTGCGCCCTTTCAGCCCCCTCAAGCGTCACATACGTTACTTTATGGTTCTTTTCGTCGCTTCCGACCGGCTTGCCGGTTACCTCTGCAATGCCCGTTTTATCGAGAATATCATCCTGTATCTGAAAGGCGAGACCGACCGCCTCTGCTGTCTCCTCAATAATCTTCTGCTCTCTTTTCGTGGCTCCTGCAAGTACGGCACCTATGAGCATGGCACTCTCCAGCAGCGCTCCTGTTTTCAGGCGGTACATAAGTTTCAGCTTCTCCCGCGTCATGTCACAGCCCCCCTCCGGGCCGATGTCCACGGCCTGACCGCCCACCATGCCATAAATTCCCGCTTTCCGCGCGAGAATCTGCAGAGCCTTTGGGATCCCGGAATTTTCCGGTTCCAGATCAAATGCGCACAGAGCCGTCTCATACGCATAGTTGAGCAGCGCATCCCCCGCCAGAATCCCCATCGCTTCGCCATAAACCACATGTGTTGTCTTTTTTCCTCTGCGAAATTCGTCGTTATCCATGGCTGGCAGGTCATCGTGCACCAGGGAATACGTGTGTATCATTTCGATCGCCGCCATAAACGGCTCGATCACCTCCGACCTGCCGCCGAACATCCGGTACGTCTCGAGCATAAGTATCGGACGCAGACGCTTACCCCCTGCCAGCATGCTGTAATTCATCGCCTCGATAACAGTTCTCTGGTATCCATCCGCTTCCGGCAGTCTGGCACGGATAATTGCTTCCGTCTCTCTCGTCCGCTTTTCTATTTCCTCCCTGATATCCATCATTCCCACTCCTCCGGTTCCCCTTCCGCGTCCAGAATCTGTATCTTCTTCTCGACCGCATCGAGCATCTCATTACAGCTTTTCAGCTTTTCCACACCTTCCTGATACAGGGAAAAGGATTCATCCAGGGTAATCTCCCTGCTTTCCATCCTTTCAATAATCTCCTCAATCTGTAAAAGCACCTCCTCAAGAGATGGCGCATCTTTCTGTCCCGTCACATCCATGCTTCTCCCTCCCTCTGTTCCGGTTCCTCCAGGGAGATTCCGGTCACCGCCGCGCGCAGACATCCTCTCAGAAGATGAATATCCAGTGTCTGTCCCCTTGTCACCTGCGAGGCGTCCCGCACTGCCTGTCCGCTTTCATCTGCCACAAAAGCATAACCCTGACTCAACTTCTTTACCGGAGACATTCCGTCCAGCGCTCCGGACAGCAATGCCAGCTGATGCCGCTTTCCGGTCAGGACGTCCTGCATCCTCTGTTCCAGTTTCTCCTCAAGATCCGCAGCATATTTCCGTCTCTCCCGCAGGCGGCTTCCGGGACTCAGATAACGCAGCCCTGTGCGGCAGTGATCCAGGCGCAGACGCGCATGATCCACCTTCCGGCTGACCGCACGTGTCATTCTGAACCGGTACTCCCTCATCTGCTCTTCCAGGATATGATATTCATACACTGCCAGCTCTGCCGCGGCTGACGGCGTCGGAGCCCGCAAATCCGCGACAAAATCCGCAATCGTAAAATCCGTCTCATGTCCGACTGCCGAAATCACCGGTGTACTGCATTCAAATATGGCACGCGCTACTTCTTCCTCATTGAATGCCCAGAGATCCTCAATCGACCCTCCTCCGCGACCGACAATCATGACATCCACCCCCAGCGCATCGAGCGCCCGGATCCCGTTAATAACAGAAGGCACCGCCCCTTCTCCCTGAACCAGCGCCGGATAAAGAATCAGCTGAACATACGGATTCCGGCGCGATGCAATATTGATGATATCCTGTATTGCCGCTCCGGCAGGTGCCGTCACAATGCCAACCCTTCTGGCAAAGCGCGGAACCGGCTTTTTGTACTCCTCCGAAAACATCCCCATCTCCTCAAGCTCCTTCCGGAGCGCTTCATATCTGAGATAAAGATTTCCCGTTCCATCCGCCTCAATCTGCCTTGCGTAGAGCTGATATCTGCCATCCCGCCCGTATACTTCCACAGAACCTGTCGCAACGATCCGGTCGCCCTCTTTCATGCGAAAAGTCAGGCCTCTCCTGTTTCCCGCAAACATAACCGCACTGATCGTTCCCGTCTCATCTTTCATTGTAAAATAAATATGCCCCGACGTATGGTATTTACAGTTCGATACTTCTCCCCGGATACGGATGCGGCTCATCATAAAATCCTGGGCAAACATATTTTTGATATATGTATTCACCTGTCCGACCGAATACACGTTTTTCATCATACCAGTCTCGCCAGAACGCCATTCACAAACGACGGCGAATCCTCCGTCCCGTATTTTTTTGCAAGCTCCACGGCTTCATTGATCGCCACCCCGACCGGAATCGTATCGTCATATCTCATCTCATAGACCGCCAGACGAATCAGTGCCAGATCCACTTTCCCCATCCTTTTTGTCTTCCAGCCCTGTACTGCCCCGTTGATGGCCATATCAATATCGTCAAGCTGCTCCACAATCCTGCTGCACTTGTCCATCAGATACCTGCCATCCCGTGCGTCCCAGTCTGCCGCCGTCTCCTCATACCGTTTCAGATGTTCCTCAAACTCCTCTGCGGCATGAAATTCCGCTCCGAACAGCATCAGAAAGACCTGTTCCCTCTGCTCTCTTCTGGTCATGATCCAGTCCCTTCTCTTATTATGTTACTATACAGCCATACAGGAAAAAGGATGTCACAGGGACATCCTTTCCTGGAACTCTTTCCGGCGCCGGTCCTATCTGCCGCCGCCCATGTCCACGCTCGCAATCCGGATATTAACATTAGATACTTCCAGTCCGGTCATATTCTCGATCGCGTTCTTTACGCGCTCCTGCACCTTCAGGGACACATCCGGAATTGCATATCCGTAAGAAATATTCAGCGCCACGTCCACACGGACAATACCGTCGGCCACATCCACACGGATTCCTTTGGAAAGATTCTTCATCCCAAGCTTACTCACCAGTTCATTTGTAATATTGCCGGCCATCGAGCCTACCCCGTCCACTTCCGTGGCGGCAAGCCCCGCAATGATGGCAACAACCTCATCTGCAATCTTCACTTCTCCCAGATTCCCATCCTTTATCTTAAAAGTTTTTCTGTCTTCACCCATGCTAACTGCCTCCTAAGTGATATTATGCGTTTATTATAGCAGACTATTCCTGTTTTGGAAACCTAAAAAATAATATTCATTCAGGATGCACACAATGATAATATGGGATTGTAAGATACTGCCCTGCATGGATATCATTCCCTGAAATATGATTGATAAGGCATATCTCCCGGATATAAGCCCTCATGCTCCCGCATTCATCCGTAAAATAACGGTCAGCAATCTTCCAGAGCGTATCCCCGTCCTGAACGCGGACACTGGTGTAATACCTGACGGAAGTCTCCGCTGGCGCCGCTTCGGCATTCATGGAACAGAGCAGCAGTGTGCTGACTGTCACCACTATAATTGCGACAGCGATCAGGTACAGCGCGATCTTTCTGCGGCGAACCACTTTTGTTCCGGCTCCCCGCTTCGTTATCCTGCGTTCTGACACCCTGCCGCCCGTCGTTCTGCATGCTGCTGTGCAATCCATTCTCACTTCCATAGTATCCACCAGTCCTTTCCGATGCCCCTGACATCCGGATCCCGGTCTTTCTGTGTATCCGTGACATTGCGGCATCATATTACTGCAGACATCTTCTGCGAACATTTGTTTCTGTCTCTGATAATAATACAGGAACGCATGTTTGTCAAGGAATCTGGCGAACAAATTTTCGGAATACATGTTTGCATTTCCGGACAAGGTGTGTTATAATAAAAAAGTAATTATATTATTGCAGGATATTTGATAAGATCATCTGAAACAGGAGGCAGAAGTATGGCATATGGCAAGATAAGCGCAAAGCAGAAAGAGATTCTGGAATTTATCAAACAGGAGATTCTGAATAAGGGCTATCCTCCCGCAGTCCGCGAGATCTGTGAGGCGGTCGGCTTAAAGTCCACTTCCTCCGTACATTCACATCTGGAGACGCTTGAAAAGAACGGATATATCCGGAGAGATCCGACCAAGCCCCGCGCCATCGAGATCATGGATGACAATTTCAATCTCACCAGACGGGAGGTCGTCAATGTGCCTGTTATCGGAAGCGTCGCCGCCGGACAGCCGCTTCTGGCCATTGAAAATATCGAAAGTTATTTTCCGATTCCCTCAGAATATGTTCCGAATGCAGACACCTTTATGCTGCATGTAAAAGGAGAAAGCATGATCAATGCCGGAATTCTGGACGGTGATCAGATACTGGTACGACAGCAGTCCGACGCTGAAAACGGTGACATTGTTGTCGCGCTCGTCGGCGATTCTGCCACAGTTAAGACATTTTATAAAGAAGACGGGCATTATCGTCTGCAGCCCGAAAATGACACGATGGAACCGATCATCGTGGATGAATGCATGATTCTTGGAAAAGTATTCGGTGTGTTCCGGCTTCTCCGGTAAATCCCGGCAGACTTTGTGCCCTGACATGCACACATATGACCACATCCGGTTCCTTCCCTGTCCGGTGCGCCGCTCCCGAAGCCACCGGCACACATACGGGAATCTGTGTGCCGGATCTGCCTCTTACTGTATTTCACCGGATTCTTTGATATCCAGGACTTTCCCGTCACGCCAGATCCTCTCAAGGTCATAGAACAGCCGGTCTTCCCTGGAAAAAATGTGGACAATAATATCCCCATAGTCCATCAGTATCCATGTGGATTTCGCGTTTCCCTCCACCTGCCCCGGATGCAGACCGGCTTTCGTCAGCGCCTCATCCGCCGCATCCCGCATTGCCTGCAGCTGGTTCTGATTCGTTCCGCCTGCAATCACAAAAAAGTCTGCAATCGGAGACAGCTCCCGGATATCAATTACCCGGATATCCTCTGCCTTGCGCTCCTCCAGGGCAGCGACCGCTATTTTACAATATTCCACTGATGTCATTGTTACCTCCATGCGCACACGCTTTTTTGCATATCAGGATCGCACGTGTGCAGGCAATCCCCTGAAAGAGCTGTAAAGGATCTGCGTTTCCGGTGCTGTAGTCCGGGCAGATACAGATAATAATTCACTCCTTTGTCTCTTTCTGATACTGTCTGTAAAATTCATATGTCATTTTTGTGACCGGATCAACGGAACCGCCCCTTCCGGACAGATATCGCAGTGTATCACACAGAATTTCCGCCATACAGGCATTGAGATCTTCAAATGCAAGTCTGCGCACATAGTCCAGATTCGGGGCTTTATCGCGCAAAGGCTCAATATAGTCCGCAATATATATGATCTTGTCCAGCACGCTCATATCCGGCTCCCCGGTTGTGTGCACTTTCACAGCGTGAAGAATATCCGGATCGGTAACCCCGTACTCTGTTTCCGCCAGATACGCGCCAAGTTTCGCGTGCAGAAGATACGGACTCTCCATCTCAATTCCGGTGACAGGTATCTCATTTTTTTTGCATATCCGGATTTTTTCGTGGTTTGGAATACATTTGGCGCAGTCATGAAGCAGTCCTGCCAGCATGGCCCGCTCCACCGGAAACCCATGCGCCATGGCAAGACAGCCTGCCGTGTACATTACCCCCCTGGTGTGCTCATAACGCCCTTTATCCAGCTTTTTTTTCAGTCGTTTACGAATTTCATTCTGCTCCATTTTTATGAATCCTCCGTTTTCCGGTACAGACCATGCTCCCTGATATATTGCGCAACTTTCGGTGACAGCATCTCTCTCTCAAATATTCCAAGCGCCGCATCCCTCCGGATTTCCGTGGATGATATATCTGTCTTTCCTCCCCGGACCGGAAAAATCTCCGCGTGAAATAAGGACCTCAGATATCTGATTTTACCCTGGATCTGTTTCAGATCCAGGGTATCCCGGACCGCCACAAGCAGGACCGCCATGCGGGCAATCAACTCCGGGTGACGCCAGCTCTCAAAATAATCAAGGGAATCCGCCCCCATGATAAAATAAAACTGCGTATCGGGATTCTCTGCGGTCAGACGCGTCAGGGTCCTGTATGTGTAACTGACCCCGGGGCTGTCCATTTCCACAGTAGACAGCCGGAAAGCAGGATTTTCCGCAATCGCAAGCTCCACCATTCTGGCACGGTCTGCCGCGGGAGTCATATCTTTCTCAATTTTATTGGGAGAATGTCCCGCGGGAATAAACCACACTTCATCCAGCCGGAATTCGCTGAGCGCACATCCGGCGATATTCAGATGTCCCCTGTGAACCGGATCAAAGCTGCCGCCCAGTATCCCTGTTTTTTTCCGGAACCTGCGGTCACTTTTCCCGCTTTTGTCCGTATCGCCATTTCCTGAAACTATTCCGTCCGCCATGCTCTGCCGCTCCTACCCGGGAAGATGAAACTTTGAATTTTTCTTCGCCTGGCGGAATAGAATGATCTTTTTTCCGATCACTTTTACAACCTCCGAGCGGGTGCGCCCCGCCGCCATATCCGCAATCTCTGCCGGTTCACCGTCACAGTTTTTCAATACGGACACCTTTATCATTTCTCTTTTTTCCAGCGCCTCATCCAGTGCCATAATCATCTCCGGTGTAAGGCCTGTCTTTCCAATCTGGAAAACGGCCTCCATGGAGTTTGCCTGGCTGTTTAAATATGCGCGCTGCTTACTGGTTAATGCCATACTCATTCCTTTCCATAACTATATCGACGGTTTTACTTATAATAATCAAACTCATTGCCGTACATGCGGACCGTATCCCCATCGACGATCCCCATTTCCTCGAGTTCTTCCAGGATACCCTGCTCTTTTAAAAATTTCTGGAAAAACAGAAATCCTTTTTCAGAATCCAGATTTGTATAGCCGAGCATTTTGTCTATTCTGGGCCCCTCCACCACAAAGGCGCCGTCATCAGCCCTCACAATGGTATAGGGTTCGTCGCGGAAGAACTGCAGCGACGGATCGTATTCCTGTTCATATATGACAGGCTCCTGACTGCAGGTTTCCAGCAGATGGCTGACATGATACAAGAGCTCCTTTAACCCTTTTCCACTGACTGCGGAGATCGGAAAAACACGGATTCCGTCTTTCTCAAACGCTTCCGTCAGAGTTCTGGTGACCTCGTTCTCATCCCCGTACACGGCGTCCATCTTATTGGCCGCGATCACCTGCGGCTTGTCGAGAAGCGACGGATCATATTCCGCCAGTTCCCTGCAGATCGTCCGGATATCGGCGACGGGATCGCGCCCCTCGGTCCCCGCGGCATCAACCACATGTATCATGACTCTGGTGCGCTCAATATGGCGCAGAAATTCCAGCCCAAGGCCAACGCCTTCCGAAGCCCCCTCAATCAGTCCCGGAATATCCGCAATCACAAACCCTTTTGCATCTTCCAGATCCACGACACCAAGATTCGGCTGAAGCGTGGTAAAATGATAATTCGCGATTTTCGGCCTGGCGTTGGTGACACGCGAGAGCAACGTGGATTTACCGACATTCGGAAAACCCACCAGCCCCACATCGGCAATCACCTTCAGTTCCAGCTTTATTTCCAGCTCCGCCGCCTCTCCTCCCGGCTGCGCATATTTCGGCACCTGCATTGTTGCAGTGGCAAAGTGCTGATTTCCAAGACCACCCCTGCCCCCGCGGAGAATGACCTGTCTGTGATTTTCCCCGGACATATCCGCGATAACTTTTCCCGATGCCGCATCCTTGATCACTGTGCCGGCAGGTACTTTCAACACCAGATCCGTTCCATTTTTTCCGTGGCAGTTCTTTTTGCCTCCATTTTCTCCCGGACCGGCCGCAAACTTTCTTCTGTGGCGGTAATCTGTCAGGGTGTTTAGTCCCTCGTCCACCTCAAAAATAATATCGCCGCCCTTTCCGCCGTCGCCGCCGTCCGGCCCGCCGTCCGGCACATATTTCTCGCGGCGGAAACTGACATGACCGTCACCGCCCCTTCCTGCTTTTATAATCACTGTCGCTCTGTCTGCAAACATTTTTTACCTCTGATTTTCAACAACAACAAAACCCGGCTATGATAAAATAGTCGGGTCTGCCACGCATCTTATTCAGCTACCGGATAGACTGAAGCCTGCTTCTTGTCTCTGCCTTTTCTCTCGAACCTTAAGATACCATCCTTTAATGCAAATAAGGTGTCATCGCTGCCGATTCCCACATTTACACCCGGATGAATCTTCGTTCCGCGCTGTCTGTACAAAATGTTACCGGCTTTGACAAACTGTCCGTCTGCCCTCTTGGCTCCCAGTCTCTTTGACTCGGAGTCCCGGCCGTTCTTTGTGGAACCCACTCCTTTTTTATGAGCAAAAAACTGAAGGTTCATATTTAACATGTCCTACACCTCCCTGAAATCTAATACAAGATAATCGTTTCCATAAGTATGCTGTATTTCCTCAAGGCCCAGAATCAGTGACTTTATGAGAAGTCCGCCGTCGTGCCCCGCCGGTTCTTTCAGGCGAAGCACAATCCTGCCTTCCTCCTCGCTGGCATCCACCGTGAACTGTTCCTCTGTAAATCTGCCAAGACTGTTGACGGTATTGATCACCAGTGCGGATATTCCAGCACATACAATGTCTTCCCCTTTGTCCGCATATCCGGCATGTCCCAGACTCTCAAATCCCAGGATACCTCCGTCGCGGTTCCGGAAAACTGTGATCTCTGTCATAATGATCCCCGCTGCTTACGCGTTGATTTTTTCGATCCTGACCTGGGTATACGACTGCCTGTGGCCCTGCTTTTTGTGATAGCCGGTTTTTCTCTTGAACTTGTAGACAATAATCTTTTTGCCTCTGCCTTCTTTCACAACAGATGCTTCCACTGATGCATTCGCTACATCCTCACCGACCTTAAGCCCGTTGTCAGATACCGCTAACACCTCATCAAACGTCACCTTTCCGCCGGCCTCAATCCCAAGCTTCTCAATGGTAATGACGTCGCCCTCGGATACTTTGTACTGTTTCCCGCCTGTCGCAATAATTGCGTACATTATGGCACCTCCTATTTATCATTACTCGCCAGTTATGGTGCTGTCTTCCGCATCTGAAAACAGTCTTACCAACCTCACTGCGCGGCATACTCCGTTATTTTAGCATACCAGGAACAATGCGTCAACTGCTTTTTTATATTTCAGCTCTGGCGGTCATGGATGCTTTCCCGTGTCATGACACCATCTGGCAATCTCCGCGATCAGCTCCAGCGGAATTGGTCTGCTGTACAAAAACTGAATGCTTCCTTTTCCGGTCTTATACTCTTTGAGACGTTCTGAAAACATCTCAATGGCCTCTGTCCCCGGATACAGACCCACATGATTTTTAAACGCGGCAAAATGAATGATATTAAATCCTTTCCGGAATGTCGGCATACTCCACGAAATCGTTTCTTCCGCCTCCGGCAGCGCCCTGCGGATGGCATCCCTCACCGCATTCAGATACGGCCACAGATCTCCGGGCTGTGCGGCAATATATTCATCGATCGATTCCGGTTTTTGCCCGCAATAGTGACTCTGATTCCGTCTTTTAAAGCTGCGCCCGCAATGCGGGCAGATCCACGGAGCGGCCCCTGTTTCCGCTTTTCCGGATCCTTCCGCCACTTCTCCCCCTGATTTCTCCTGTATTTTAACTTCCATCCTGCAATACCTCCTGATCTCAGGCATGTCCCATATGCATCTCCATACGCCTGGCATCCTTATATATTATATACTCTAATATATCTGAATTCCGGCGCAAATCTGATCTTCTCCGGAAAATAATATTATTACTGATTTTCCTGCGAAAAATCTTCTTTTAAGCTCCCGCAGGTTTTTATAACATCCCGCAGGATATATGCCATATCTCCGTATACGCTGGTTTTGTAAGCAGGCACCATTCAGCCAACAGATATATAAGGAGGATGACATAAAAACGAACTTTCAGATAAGGGTATTATAGCCCCGTCCGGTGAAATCAGCAAGGAGAAGATAACCTCTGTGGCCGGGGCAGTCACGCAGCTGTTCGCAGAAATGATGCGGGTGGCTGCAGGCAGCGGATAAATTTTTCCGTAAGCTCTTGCCTTCTTCTGTTCTGTATGTTATACTGTCATGCATAACAGTATAACAATATAGTTAGTCAGGAGGCGGAATGTGAAACTCATTCTTTCGAATATATCGGGTGTACCGATATATGAGCAGATTAAGCAGCAGGTGAAATCGGCTATTATGTCCGGTGATTTACAGACGGGCGAAACGCTTCCCTCATTGCGGACACTTGCCAAAGAATTAAAAATCAGTGTTCTGACTGTAACGAGGGCGTATACGGAATTGGAACAGGAGGGATTTGTAAAAAATATTCAGGGACGGGGGTGTTTTGTTTTAGGACAGGGATCTGAACTTTTGAGAGAACAGCTGATTTGCAAAATAGAAAATAACTTATCGGAAGCAATAAGTGCGGCGCGGGTTGCCAGTCTCTCAGAAGAAGAATTACATCATCTTCTGAGCATTCTAATGGAGGAAAAAATAGATGAATAATTATCTGGAAGTGAGAAATCTGTCAAAGTCTTTTGAGGGATTCCGGTTACACGACATCACCTTCACTTTGCCAAAAGGGTACATTATGGGGCTGATCGGTCCGAATGGCTCCGGGAAAACCACTACAATCAAACTCATACTGAATATGTTAAAACGCACGGGCGGAGAAGTGAAAGTTTTAGGATTCGATAATATTGCCGACGAACAGGAAGCAAAGAGAAATTCAGGCGTTGTTTTTGATTCCAGTTATTTTAGTGATGAGTGGAAAATCTCACAGGTTGAAAAGTCCGTATCCGCTTTTTATGAAAACTGGGATACGCAAAAGTTTTCAGAGATACTGGAAAAGTTTCATATTCAGCCCTCCAAAAAGGTAAAAGAGCTCTCCAAAGGTATGCAGATGAAGCTTATGCTTGCCTGCGCTTTTTCGTATGACGCAAAACTATTGATACTGGATGAACCTACAAGCGGGCTTGACCCTGTTTCAAGAGACGAACTTCTTCACATTTTGTCGGAATATATCGAAGACGGCGGGCACAGTGTTTTGTTCTCTACTCACATTACCGAAGATCTGGAACGTGCCGCTGACTACATTACCTATATCAGTTATGGGGAATTGTTTTTCAGCGGCAGGAAAGATGAATTTGTCGATAGTTTCAGAATCGTCAAAGGTGGGTGTGAAGAACTATCCGCGGAATTGAGGAAAAAAATGACTGGTATCAGAATTTTTTCGACCGGATTTGAGGCTCTTGTCAAAACCGGGGATTTGAAACAGTTTGCACACTTAAATGTGGAACCGGCATCCATTGACGATATTGTTGTATTTACAGGCAGGAAAGGCGGACAGTATGAATAATTATTGCTGGATTTACCGGCAGGAAAGGCGGACATATGAATAATATCTGGAAAGCAGTAAAACTGGATTTTTCTTTAGTAAAGCCCTATGTGAAAACAATATGTTTCACAATGATATTGCCTGTTGTATTTGTCGTCGTCAATCGCTCTTTACTGACAGGAATTTCATTTGCAATGTGCTTTACTGCCATGACAACAGGATATACATTTTCTATTACAGAAAAGAACTCTATGGAACGGCTTTACGGCATTTTACCAATCCGGAAAAGTGACATGGTGATCGGGCGATATATTTTTATCATTATCATGGGGCTAACTGCACTGATATTTTCTTTAGCTGTTCACCCTGTCATATTAACCATTCTGGGAGAAACCATCAGCAAATTCGATTTTATAAATGCCGCTGCCATAGGAATATTCCTTTTTGCTCTTTATACCGTTTTTCAACTGCCTGGGTATTATAAGCTGGGTTCTATCAAAGGCAGGGTGTTTATGTATATCCCGGTTGCAGGTTTTCTGATAACACTGCTGCTTATTACGAAAATTCCTGTGAGTGAAAGCAGGCTGCTTTTAACTGTTATCAATTCCCCTGTTCTGCTGATGTTATCAGCTGTCATTTTTGTCGCTGCAATGTATACTGTTTCCATACTGGTATCTATTAAAATATTGAAAAACAAAGAAATGTGACGCGAAAGGTTTACAGTCACAGGGAAGTAATTTCAGATCAGGCAGTATAGCCCCGATTACATGGGCTGTACTGTCTTTTCCTGCGCTCAACAGGCGTGTTATTGTAAATTTTCTATAAATTGGTATTCTTCATTTAAAGATACGATACGCCGGCAATTTTGTATCTGGAGCACAGCCAGTCCATAATCTCCTTTTCCGTTTCTTCCCTGACCATCTTTGCGACACACACGCCCGCCCCCATATGATGCAAAGACTTATCCTTTATCCTCTTCTGCAAAGCGGTTCCGTGACATCGCGCCACTGATTTAATCACGGTATCCTCCGCCCTGGAAACACAAAATTCAATTGTTCCATGCGGCTTTTTATATTCAGACCATCTTCTTTCGTCAAGCTGTTCCGGCGGACAACCCGACGACGCCATATTCCTTATAACCTCGTCGGCACTCGTGACCTGCAGCTGATTTCTATACTCAATATAACTGCAATAAATGTTTTCATAGGCGGGAAAATGACCCATGACCTCCTGGCCAAATATGCCTGCATACTCCTCATACAATATCCTCTCAAAATCCTGACACCCTTTTTCGTATTTTTCGCAGTCAATGTCCACAGCCAAAAACCATACCTGCCCAAACTGCTCATATTGGATATGGTAAGGATGAACGCGGCAGACGAAAGCCTCCGGAAATTGCCGAAAATTACCTTTTATTTTTCGGCTGCTGCCATCCAGATCCAGACGATCGCAGATTGTCTGACAGGTCTCTTCTGAAAGATACTGCAACAAACTCATTTTACTGATCATATTTTTCTCCTCATCTGACAGCCTGTGGCTTTCCGGTCATTTCCATTTCTCCCGATCTCCTCAGCTGCCCTTATTATATATGCTCTCCGCTTAACATACAGGACAATTTAGAGACCGGGTACATTCTGCTTTCGCCACAAAACCGGCTCCTTCTACTGTTTCAGCAAATATTGTTCTACTGAACCGTGAATGGTCTGAGGAGCAGATGCAGTCTTTCCCGTCAGAATGTGCAGATGCCATCCGGAGCAATCCCGGATACACAGCAATTTTTGCTCAATAACTGCTGCAGCTTCCATAATATACCGAAGATCGCTTTCCGGCAGCTGCGTGTCACAGGAATACCAGAAAAGGATAAAGTAAGAATAACTGTCTTCCAGTTTTCTACACTTTATCCTTCTTTTCACGCTATCCCTTTTTAAGTTCACCCCTGCTCAAACTTCTCCCGCAGTTTATACAGGGCCTTTTTCTCAATCCTCGACACATAGGAGCGGGAGATCCCAAGCCCCGCCGCAATTTCCCGCTGTGTCATCGGCTCGTTTCCGAACAGCCCGTAACGGTTCACAATAATAAAGAACTCCCTTTCGCTGAGCAGCTTTGGCACGAGCCCCACCACCTTTTTCGTCTGCCGTCTCGTCTCAAGCAGTTCCACCACGTCCGGCTCATCGCTCTCCACAATGTCCAGCAGGTTGATCTGGTTCCCCTCTTTGTCCGTTCCGATCGGCTCATAAATGGAAACCTCCCGCGAGACCTTTTTTCTGGCCCGGAAATGCATGAGAAGCTCGTTGTCAATACACCTCGCAGCATATGTCGCAAGGCGGCTCTGGTATTCTTCTTTATAAGTAGAAATCGCTTTGATCAGACCGATTGTCCCGATGGAAATCAGATCCTCCATATCCTCGTCGGAATTCTGGTATTTTCTGGCTACATGAGCCACTAAGCGCATGTTCCTGAGTATCAGTTCATTTCTGGCATCAAGGTCGCCTTTTTTCATCTTCTTAAGGCATTCGCTTTCCTGCCCCGGACTTAAGGGAGTTAAAAAAGTTTTCAAAACGCACCCTGAAATCTTCATTGATACATTCTATGTCCGGGTCATGTTCTGCGTGCTTTTCCTTCTTATTTTCCCTCCGGGACCGGAATCCGTTTACCGGATGCGCTCTGTCAAACCAAGCTTTTTCTGAACTTTGCGCAGCGTTCTGTTCGCAGTATACTGCGCCTTTTCGTCGTTTTCCTTAATCCGGGCGTCCAGATACGCTTTATCTGCGAGAAGCTCCTGATAGCGCGCCTGCAGCGGCTTTAACTCCGCCGCGACGGCCTCGCCGACGGCAAGCTTGAATGCGCCGTAGCCGCCGTCTGAAAATTCCCGCTCGATCTCCGCGCGGCTCTTCCCTGTCACCACGCTGTAAATATCGATCAGGTTGCTGATTCCGGGCTTTTTCTCCTGATCATAGCGGATCTCATGTTCCGAATCCGTGACCGCGCGTTTAAACTTGCGGATAATCGTGTCTGTATCGTCGAGCAGAAGGATCGTCGCGTTCGGATTCTCATCGGATTTGGACATCTTGTGCTCCGGCTCCTGAAGACTCATAATCTTTGCGCCGGACGCGCTGATATACGGCTCCGGGATGGTAAACACATCTCCGAAAATGTTGTTGAAACGCGTGGCAATATCCCTGCAGATTTCCAGATGCTGTTTCTGATCCACGCCGACCGGAACCAGATCGGCCTGATAGAGCAGGATGTCTGCTGCCATAAGTACCGGATAGGTATAGAGTCCCGCGTTGATATTGTCCGCGTGTTTTGCGGCTTTGTCCTTAAACTGCGTCATGCGGCTGAGCTCGCCCATATAGGTAAAGCAGCACAAAAGCCAGCCAAGCTCCGCGTGCGCGGATACATGCGACTGATAATAGATACAGTTCTTTTCCGGATCCAGACCAGCCGCGACATAGAGCGCATACAGACTCCTGGCATTTTTGCGGAATGCCGGCGGGTCCTGCCGCAGCGTCAGGGAATGCAGATCCATAACGCCGTAAAAGCATTCATATTCCCCCGAGAGACCGACCCAGTTTTTCAGCGCCCCGAGATAATTCCCAAGCGTCAGCGTCCCCGTCGCCTGCATTCCGCTATACAGTACTTTTTTCTCACCAATCATAATTTCTGACTCCTCATTTCCAGTTTCCGGCGCATCCGGTCAAGCTTTTCCTTTTCGTAGGGCACTTTCCCCCGCAGAAGACGGCAGCGGATAAAACGGTTCGTCGTATCCTCCCCCTTTTCGGCAAGCATCACCAGCAGCAGCTCCAGAAGAGCCCGCGTGTCCTCATGAATCAGATAGTGATCCCGGCCTCTGCGGTAATAGGCGAGGGGACTGCTGTCCGTATACTTTTCTTTGTTATAATTTTTTGAGGCCGACATGCGGTCCACAAACATCTCAGCCACATAGCGGACAGGCATTTTCATTCCACAGATTCCCTTATGTTCCTCCCCCGCATTCTTATCGGGAACACCATAGTCAATCCAGTATTCCAGATGATGTTTATTCCTGCCCTTATGATGAAGCCAGGCGGAAGAATAGCCGACAGCCCTGCGCTCCGCGTTGTTCGGACTCATCGTTCCCTGGTAATACCTGCAGCCGACCAGAAATTCCGCCGGCATATATTTCGAGAGATCGTGCAGCAGTCCCTGCCGGTACAGGCCGATCTTAAAACAGCCCTTCATCACAAGGTGTTTATGATGTGTAATTGTACAGAAATGTTCAAGGATCTTCATTTTACCTCCCCGCCTCTTTGCCGCGGACCATCTGTCCTCTCTATTTTCCAAGCAGTATAATCACGGACTGGCCTTTCATGGAAAACTGCGATACTTCTATCTTCTGCTCCTCTGGAAGAAAAGCATCCCTCCCCCGCGAAGTGTCCATCACGAGATACCACTGCTTTTTCTCCGGAAGTTTTGGCAGGGCCAGTCTTCCGAGGCCACTGTGAAAATTGTAGCCGATATAGACAAAATCATCCTCCGTGCCATCTTCACGCAGGGCATACGCACCGCAGTAAAGCATTCCGACCGCAGTCCGCTCCCTGGGAAAGGTGGATACCCACGCGTTCTCCCCGTGGTAAGAGAGATCGGGAAACCCTTTTCTCTGGTGGTCGTTCAGCTCCATCGGCTCCTCCCTGGCGATGACGGGATGCTCCCTCCGGAATTCGGCCAGCTGCCCGATAAAGCGCACAAGCCAGCCGTACTTATCCGCTTTCTGCCAGTTCACCCAGCCGATGGGATTGTCCTGACAGTAGGCATTGTTGTTCCCCTCCTGGGAATTGCCCGCCTCATCCCCGGCGAGGAGGAGCGGCACCCCCTGTGCCAGCAGCAGCGCTGCGAGCGCGTTGCGCATCCGGTGTTCCCGCAGCTCATTGATGCTGCGCTTTCGCGTCCTGCCCTCCGCCCCGCAGTTGCTGCTGTAATTCCAGTCGCTTCCGTCGCGGTTATCCTCACCGTTGTCCTCATTGTGCTTGTTGTCATAGCTGAATACGTCCAGAAGTGTAAAACCGTTGGTCGAGGCGACATAGTTCACGAATCCCTGCACTGGGTGCTGCTTGCGCTGCTGGCAGACAAACTCCCCGAGACTGCCTCCCAGATCGTTGAGCAGCATCCGCACGGGACGGACATACTCGTCGCAGTACTGGAAAAGATGCGGATAGCGCGTCTGGGCTCCCATGAGAACGGAATCAAACCCGGTGTAAAACAGCTTTGTGCGCCTGAGCCGCAGATCCTGCGCTGCAGCGGTCACCGGAAGCCGGTTCCCGAGCAGGTGAAAACCGTCAATGTGATATTCCCGGACCCAGAAACGCAGCGCGTCCAGAATCACATTCTGATTCATCCCCTCCTCGAAATACATCTCCATCACACACTCCATACCCTCCGCGTGGAGCGCACGGATCAGCTCTTTAAACTCCCGCGACGCATCCGGCGTACTGCTGTAGGACGCCTTCACCGCAAAATAGTTGCCCGGGACATACCCCCAGAAGTTGACCTGCCCTTTTCCGTTCACCTCCCCGGGCTTGATCAGATCCTCCTCCCTGCTCTCCCACTTCAGATAAGGCGGAAGCGGTTCCGGAGGCACTACCTCCTCAAATTCGTAAACCGGCATAAGCTCCAGCGTCGTGACGCCAAGCTTTTTTAAGCGCGGAATCGCCTCCCGCACAGCCTGAAATGTCCCCCTGGTCTTACCGCGGATGCCGGCATCCATCGAAAATCCCCGGACATGCATCCTGTACAGAAACATCGCATGACGCGGCACCTCCGGCGGGCGGTCTCCCTGCCAGTCAAACTCCTCCGGTTCATATCCTCCGTACACGGCGTAGTCATGGGCCGCTCTCCCCTGGTCGTTCCATTTTTCCCGCCCGATGATACGCCTCGCATAGGCATCTGTCATAATACTGCCGTTGATCTCATAATTATACATCAGGCGCTTTGCCGGCAGCCCTGAGACACTCACCGACCGCACCGAGCCCATACAGTACTCAGCCGGAACTTTCAGTCTTTCCAGAAGCTCATGCTTCCTGTCGTACAGCAGGATGCAGCAGTCGTCCTCCTTCTCTCCCTCAAATGTAAAAACGAATGCTCCATGCCGCATTTGTACCCCAAACTTTTCATAGTTTCCTTCTTTCATCGTATAACCCATGCTGTCAACCACCTTTTGTAATCTCACGAAATTAGAACCTCTTCCATTATACCTTCCAATCGACACTTTGTATAGTTTTCTTTTCAATCTTTTACAAATTTCTGTTCAATTGCCGGCTTCTGTGCTATTATATATAGAGAAGACAGTATCATTACTTATTTTTCGGAAAGTTTTGAGGAAATATCCATGAAAAGACTCGCTACCAGAAATCTCACGCCCGGAATGATAACCGCGGCGCGTGTATATACACCGGCGGGACAGTTTCTGATCGAAAAAAACACCGCTCTGACGGCGCAGATGATCTCGCACATGAATTTTTACGGTGTACCATTTGCAAAAGTTGTGGATGACCCCTTCCACACGACAGGACCGAATGATTTTATTGAAAATATGCCGGATGCACCTGCCACCCACTCGCAGAAGATCAGGCGCAGCAGGGAATACCGCGTATTCCGGAAGAATTTTGACCAGAAAACGGATCTTTTGCACAATTCCCTGAATGATTTTATCCTCCGTGGAAAGGCGATGGACACGCAGCTGCTGCTCTCGGAGACTGCGGCGCTGCTCTCTTCCCAGAAGACGACCATATCCATGTTCGACATGCTTCACAATATGCGCCAGATTGACGATTCCACTTACGCCCACAGCGTCAACGTCGCACTGATCGCCCGCACCATCGGCGTCTGGATGGGGTATCCGGAATCGGAGCTCGACATCCTGACTCTCTGCGGCCTGCTCCACGACGTCGGAAAAGCCGCGATTCCGAACCGCATCATCGGAAAGCCCGGAAAGCTCACACGCGATGAATTCGAGATTGTCAAGACTCACCCGAAGCTCGGACGCGATCTCTTACAGTCCCTGCCGCTCGATGAGCGCGTACTGAACGCGGCGCTGATGCACCATGAGCGCTGCGACGGCTCCGGCTATCCGAACGGGCTCAGAGAGGATGAGATCGACGATTTCGCCTCGATCATTTCCATCGCGGATGTCTACGACGCCATGACCGCCGAC